>CALJUR010000110.1 GCA_937975765.1 uncultured Myxococcales bacterium | reverse complement strand
CACCGGCACTGGCGCACGCGCCGACCCCGCAGGCCGTGACTTGCGAAACGTAGTCCTCGTCGGCCTCGCCGCTGCAATCGTCGTCGATCGCGTCGCAGGTGGTGTCGTCAACTGCAGGGGCTGCCGCCATGCAGGAATCCTTCACCACGCCGCCGACGCAGGAAGTGGCACCGGCACTGGCGCACGCGCCGACCCCGCAGGCCGTGACTTGCGAAACGTAGTCCTCGTCGGCCTCGCCGCTGCAATCGTCGTCGATCGCGTCGCAGGTGGTGTCGTCGACTGCTATTGGTGAGACCGCGCAGTCAGACCAACCGTTGTCACTGCAAGTCTTTTTCCCAACGCATAGGCCGACCATGCACTCCGTGATCTCGCCTGCGGAGCAAGGCACGGCCGTGCTTGGCCCAGAACCACAGCTAATCGCTGTTGCCGAGATGACAACGATTCCCGGAATTATCGTCCTTTCGATGTGCATCATGTTCGGGCCTTCCTCCCTTCAATGAATTCCGCCCCGTCCCCCGCCTCCCCTACTCCGCCGCCCGGATCTCGTACTCCGCGTGCAGCGTCGTCGTCTCGCCGGGCTGCACCGTCAGGCGCTTGCCGACGATCTCCATCTCCAGGTCCTGCAGCTCGACCGGGTAGGCATACAGCCACGTGAAGTCGACCTCGGATGGCGTGAACCGGTGGGTCATCGCCAGGCCCTTCCCCCCCGTGAAGGTCCACTCGCCGTCCGGCGTCTTGTCCTTCCGGAAGTACTGCCCCTCGCGCATCCCGGCCACCACGCCCGCCATGTCCTGGTCCACCGCCACGCCGTCCTGGCCCGTGAACGCCACCCGCGTCCCGACCGTGTCGCCCAGGTCCATCTCCAGGTGGTTCCGGATGCGGATCTCGCGCGCCGCGGTGCCGGGATTCCGCACCGTCGTCGCCACGCGCAGGATGGGCAGGGTCGGGTCCAGTTCGTACTTCCGCGTCACGTCCAGGCCGTCGAACGTCGTCAGGCTGACCGTCACCGACGTCTCCGTGACCCCGCTGGCGTTGCCCGGCTCGACCCAGCCCATGAAGTTGAACATCTCGCCGATGCGGTCCTCCAGCCCCCCCGCGAACGGGAAGAACTGCACCGCCGGCCGGTTGAAGGCCGTGATGTTCTTCCCCGTCGCCCGGTGCGTGATCCGCAGCGCGCGCCCCGCCAGCGCCGGCACCACGTCCACTTCCAGCGCCGCGTTGCGGATCGTCTTGACCTCCTGGTCCACGCCGATGATCGCGTACAGCAGCGTCATCGTGTCCGGCGTCCCCTGCACCTCGCGCACCATCGTGAAGCCGTGCTTGTTCATCCTGTCCACGAAGTCCAGCACGTCGTCGAAGGTGGCCTGCCCCGGGTTCCACGTCAGCATGCCGTCCGCGATCGTGTACCCGTTTCGCGGGAAGAACCGCGCGTACGCCAGAGGCATCATCGCCACCTCGACGCGGTCCTTCAGCACCGGGTCGTCGCCCACCAGCGCCAGCGCCTCCGCGAACAGCGCCTCGCCCGTCTCGACCACGTCGTCCGGCAGGTGCCCCGTGCCCGGGTTCGAGTACAGGTGCAGGTGGACGTTGTCGCGGTCCACCTTGTCCTGCAGCAGCACGATCCAGTCGTGGATCGGCCCCCACGCGTCACCGTAGTAGTCGCGCAGCCACGTCCGGATCAGCAGCGCCGGGTCCTGCAGCGGGTCCCACAGCAGCTTCGCGCCGAACCACGGGCGCAGCAGGCTGAACTCGCCGCCGCCCCCCCCGTGGTTCATCCCCTGCAGGAAGATGCCCTCGACCCCGATCTCCTTGTAGAACTTCAGGTTGTCGGCCAGCGCGGGGAAGTTCGGGAAGGGGTTGTAGTAGTGCGCGAAGTCCACGATGTAGTGCCAGATGTACAGGTGGTTCGTCAGGTGCCCCCACGCCTCGGCGCGCCGCTTGTACTCGGCGTTCTTCTCGCACGTGCGGATCGGGTGCGTGTCGCAGGACGGGTACATGTGGCACAGCCAGACCGCGACGTTCGGGTGGATCGCCAGGCCCACCGGCGGCTCCTCGGTGTACATGTAGGCCAGCGTGCCGATCTGCTTGTCGGGGTAAACCTTGGCCGTGCGCTTCGCCAGCTCGTTGACGAACCAGAACTGCGTGCCGCCGTCCGTGCCATACAGCTCGTTCATCGCCTTGCACTTTTCGCATTCGCAGACGTTGTAGCGGTCCATCTGGCTGAAGTTGTACTGGCGGTACTGCGGGCGGGACGCCATCAGGGCCAGCATCCGTTCCGTCACGATGTCCAGCACGTCCGGGTTCGTCAGGCACAGTTGCGTCTCCTCGCGGATGCGGACGCCGCCGACCTCGGAAAAGTACTCGGGGTGCGTGTCGAAGAACTCGTCGGGGCTGATGAAGCTGAAGTAGGAATGGGCCTGGCCGTGGTTCTGGTGCTGCAGGCCCCAGACGGCGTCCGGGCCTTCGCCGCCGTTGTTGTCGCCCTGGTGGGTCCAGAAGGCGCGGTCGCCGCCCGGCCACGCGTAGTAGGTGTTCCGCCAGTGGAACGCCGGCTGCACCGTCTCGTCGGCGGCCTCGGGGAACGTCACGTCGGTCGCGGTCGGCACGATCGTCACGCCGGGCGCGGTCCAGCGGACCTTCAGCGCCTGTTCCAGGAAGCGGTGCACGCCGTACATCGTGCCGGCGCCGGGGGTGCCCGCGATGACGACGTGCGGCGGGATCGCCTTCAGCTGGAATCCCTGCTCGCCGATCGCCTCGGGGGCGGGATCGACGCCCAGAGCCTTCGCGGCGGCGCCCTGCCCCACCACGATGCGGGGCGTGGCGTCCGACTCCGGCGCGGCCACGATGGGCAGCGTCAGGCCGGTCGCCTGCAGGAACAGCGCCTGCATCTCGGTCGCGGCGTTCTTCTCCGACGGGCTGGCGTCGTCGGCCACCACGATGACGTGGGACGACGCACCGGCCTGCACGATCGCGAAGGACGGGACCGACGGGCCGGGGTCCGCGAACGGGTCCGGGCCGGGATCGACGGCCGGGTCGGGAGCGGGGTCCTCGCCCGGGTCGGCGGCCTCGGGGATGGCGTCCTCGGCGGCGTCCGCGGGCAGGTCCTCGGGCAGTTCGGCGGACGGGTCGGTTGCGACGTCCGGGGCCTCCTCGCGGGGCAGGTCGGCGGGCACCTCGGCGATCACGTCCGGCGATGCCTCCTGCGGCAGGTCCGTCACCACGTCGGGCAGGACGTCCTTCGACGACCCTCCGCCTTCGCAGGCGACCGTGCCGGACAGCGCCAGCAGCAGCACCGACAGGACCGCGAGCCCGGTTCGACCACGCATGCCAGGACCCCGTTCAGGCTGCGGGAAGGGTAGCGGGTTCGGGCGGGGATGGGAAGGACGGAAGGGGTCACCAGGATTCGAGATCCTGCAGGCTGCGGCGGATCTTCTGCCCCGGCGGGTCGGCCGGCCAGCCCAGCGGCGTGAAGGCCATCGGCTCGACGCCCGCGGGCAGGCCCAGCACCTCGCGCGCGGCGGCGGGGTCGAAGTTGCACACCCAGCACGTGCCCAGCCCCAGGTCGGCGGCCTGCAGCACCAGGTGGTCCATCACGATGGCGCCGTCGATCTCCGCGTGGTTCTTGCCGTCCTTGCGGACCCAGCCCTCGCCCGCGACCGTGCAGACGCCCAGGATCACCGGCGCCGCCACGAACCACGGCCGGTGGTAGATCCGGGCGTACTCGGCCTCGTGCCCCTTGGTCCGCAGCACGACCAGCCGCACCGGCTGCTTGTTACACGCCGTCGGCGCCATCCGCGCCGCCTCCAGCACCTTCAGGACCATCTCCTCGGGCACCGGGTCCGCCCGGTACGCCCGCACGCTGTACCGCTTCCGCACCAGTTCCTGGAAGTCCATGCCCGTCCTCCGTGTCTCGCCCCGCGATTGTATCCCCGCCCGAAATGAGTGCCAGCCTCGCATTCTCTGACGGCCGCAACGAGGCATCCGGCTGCGATCGCGAGACGGCTTGTTCACAGGATATCCGGCAGTTGGGTGCCGGGAAATTGGAGGCTGTCCCTGTTTACTTCCGGCCGCCCCGCACCCCTGCGCGCCCCATGTTCCCGGAGGTTGCGGGTCGTGGTTGCCTTTGGTACGGTTCGACTTACCGTCCCCGGAGGCGCCATGTCCGCCCGCTCGCTGCTGCCCGTCACGTTCGTGCTGATCCTGCCGCTGGGGATGGCCTGCGGGTCGGGCGGATCGCACCGCGCCGACGCGGACACGGGCACGGCGGACGACGTCGCGGCCGAGGTCACGGGGGATGGCCTGGAGGAGATCGGTACCGACGCGGCGCGCGAGGAAGGCGGGGACGCGATCGGGGAAACGGGCGCGGACCTCGCGGGCGACCTCGACGACGCCCCGCAGGACGCCTCCGACGCCCTCGAACTGCCCGACTACCCGCCGGACCAGCGCGACCCGATCTTCGTCGAGGGCTGCCCCGTCCCCGGCCGCGCCTTCGCCCGGTTCGTCGCCGACCCGGCCTTCGGCGTGGACGGCCCCGACGGCATCGGCACGGCCGGCGACTTCCTGCTGGCCAACGCCAGCGCCGCCTTCGTCATCGAGTCCGCCGAACACCGCAACGCCTACTACCTGTATGGCGGCATCCTGGTGGACGCGGTCGCGGTGGACGGCTGCCGGCAGGCGGGCCCCGAGCGCTTCCAGGAACTGGGCGTGATGTCCGGCCACCTGTACATGGACGACCTGTACCAGTCGGTGCTGCGGGCCTTCCGCGCGGAAACGGTCGAGGTCGTCGCGGACGGCTCGGATGGCGGCCCCGCGATCGTGCGCGCCACGGGCACCGACGACCTCTTCTGGCTGGTGGAACAGACCCTGGCTCTGGCGGCGTTCCAGTCGGGCGGGTCCAAGCCCTTGTCCCAGCCGCTGGGCCTGCGGACCGTCATCGACTACGCGCTGGCGCCCGACTCGAACGTGCTGGACGTCCGCGTGTCCTTCGCCAACCTGGACGCCACCGCCAAGACGCTGCTGACCGGCTGCCAGGTGCTGTTCGGGCCGTCCACGCAGATCGACTACTACAGCGACGCGAAGCTCGGCGTGGGCGGGTTCACGCTGGAGTCCGGCGTGCCCTGGGTGATGTCGTCCGCGGGCGACGGCGCCTGGGCGTTCGCGATGGACGCGACCCACATGGCCACCACCAACATCGGCGGCATCACCGCGCTGGTCGACCTGGCCCAGGTGGTCGGCGGGCCGCTGGACATCGCCGCCGCCGGGCAGGCGGGCGACACCGTCGAGGTCCGCTACTACCTCGCTGCCGGCCCGACCGACCGCAACAGCGCGGTGCGACACCTGCACGCCGTGAACCCCACCCCGGTCCCCGACATGCCCTACACGCTGAAGCCGCTGTCGGGCGTCGTGCGGGACTCACAGTCCTCGGCCCCCGTCGCCTCTGCGCTGGTGGACCTGCAGGCGAAGAACGCCGACGGCACCTGGCGCGTGCTGGACGGCTTCGCCAGCCGCGCGGACGGCACATTCGACGGCCTGGTCCCCGATTTCGGCGAACGCGCGCTGGAGTACCGGCTGGTCCCGCGCCTCCAGGGCCGCCCGACGCCGGACCCGGTGGCCGTGACCCCGTCCAACCCCGGCCCGTACGACCTGACGATGGCTCCCGGCGGCACGGTCTGCGCCACCATCACCGACGGCGACGGCCACGGCCTGCCCGCCCGCGTCTCGCTGTCCCGGTCCGGCGCGTCAGCCCGCATCTCGGCCACCGCCGTCCGCACCTGCGCCCCCGTCGTGCCGGGCGACTACGACGTCACCGTCACGCGCGGCTTCGAGTACACCTCCTGGGCGGGCTCGCTGACGGTCGCCGCCGGCGTCGAGACCCCTCTCGCGGCCACGCTGCAGCACGTCGTGGACTCGACCGGCATGATGTCCGTGGACACCCACGAGCACGCGGCGCCCAGCCCGGACAACACCATCTCCATCGCCGACCGCATCCGCACCGTCGCCGCCGAGGGCCTGGAGGTCGTCGTCTCCACCGACCACGAGGCGGTCTCCGACTGGTCGCCCGGCGTCGTCGAGACGGGGTTGCAGGACTGGGTCGCCACCGTCGTCGGCGAGGAGGTCACCGCGACGATGCCCGAGCACATGACGATGCTGGGCGTGCAGCCGCAGCCCGACATCGACGGCCGCGGCGGCATCGTGCGCTGGTACGGCCTGGACATGCAGCAACTGGTGGACGCCATCCGGGATCGTGGCGCGGCCCTGGTCGGCATGAACCACCCGCGGTCGTGGCTGCGGACAATCGGGCTGGACCCGAAGACGGGCGCCATCAAGGTTTCGGACCCGACGCGGCTGGGCTTCCCGGAGGACGCCGTGCTGTTCACGCCGGACATCGACCTGATCGAACTGATGAACGGCACGGGGCCGGTCTTCGCGTCGGGCACCGGGATGTGGGACTACTGGACGGGCCTGCTGAACCTGGGCCACCGCATCACCGCCGTGGGGGTGTCCGACGTGCACGACTGGGGCTACCCGGGGTTCGCGCGCACCTACTTCGCGTCGTCCACGGACGCCCCCGCGGACTTCGTGCAGGCGGACCTGGTGGACTCGCTGAAGAACGGGCGCGCGGTCATCAGCCTGGGCGCCTTCGCGCGGGTGACGATCGACGGCGAGGCGTCCTTCGGCGACACGGTGACCGACACGGACGGCGAGGTGGACGTGGCGCTGGACGTGCAGGGGATGCCGGCCATCGACGTGGCGGTCATCCGGATCTACGTGAACTGCGACCAGGTGCTGGAGGTCCCGGCGACGACGCCGACCCAGGCGGTGAAGTACCAGGGCACGGTGCAGGTGCCGGTGACGGCGGACGCGCACGTCATCGTGATGGGCTTCGGGAACGGGTCGATGCCGGCGGGCTTCCCGTGGGTCTCGTCCAAGTCGCCGCGGTTCGTGACCAACCCGATCTACGTGGACGTGGACGGCAACGGCACCTGGGACGCCCCCGGCGGCAAGTCCTGCACGTACACGCAGTAACCGTCATCGAACGCCCGCGATTCGCTGGATCCTTCGCGACCCGCCCGACCGTCCGCGACCCGCCCGACCGTCCGCGACCCGCTCGACCGTCCGCGACCCGCTGGACCCTTCGTGACCCGCCCGAACGTCCGCGACCCGCTCGGGCGGGGGCCCCGTCCCCCGCCTCCTCGATCCCGCGATCCCCTTCCGCACATCGAACGCCCTGGGCGGGGCACGGGGGCCCCGCCCTACATTCCGGCCGCCCCCCGCCTCCCCCTACTTCCCCAGCGCCTGCACCAGGAACGCCCGCCGCGCCGCGACCCGCGCCGCCACGTCCGTGCAATCCGCGTCGAACGCCTCGACCGTCGCGTTGGGGTTCGGATCCGTCGCGAACGCCGGCCGCACCTGCGCGCACACCTCCGCGACCCGCGACTGCATCGCCGCGTACGGCCCGTCCCGGATCTCGACCAGCGCGTCCACGAACGCCTGGTGCCACAGGGGGTTCGCGTCGATCAACTGCCGCAGCCGGTTCGGCGCCGACGCGTGCCCGGTAAACGTGTACGGGTCCGCGTCCGCGGGCGCCAGCGATGACAGGCAGTCGTCCAGGTCCCACGGGATCAGCACGAACTTCCCCCCCGGCACGTGGTACCACCAGTAGTTCCACGACCCGTTGGAAAAGTTGTCGTACGACGGCAGCACCACCTCGGCCGCCATCACGCGGATCACCTGCGGCACGTCCACCATCGTGGCCAGAGACGCGAAGAAAGTCGCGTGGTCGCCCGCCAGCGGCTCGCCCGCCACCAGCGCCTGCAGCGCCTGCAGGTCCGACGTGTCGCCCTCGTCCTCGTGGGTCGTCAGTTTCGTGCCCTTCTCGTACAGGTTGCCGACGCCGCCCTCGTACCGCGCCTTCACGAACTCCTGGTTCACGTACTCCACGTTCTGATACAGCCCGTAGTACGTCCCGTTCAGCAGCACCCGCACGTGGTTCACCCGCGGCGCCTCGACGCCCGCGTCCTGCATCATCCGCATCGCCAGCCGGTCGCGGATCGGCGCCGCGTGGTTGCGGTTCGCCTCCAGGTCCAGCTTGCGCAACCCGTAGAACCGTGCGTCCTTGTCCGTCCGGTTGAACGTGACCAGGAACTGCGGCCGCGCCTCCTCGTCCCAGTCCCCCTCGTTGCCCTTCGGCCGGCAGGCCGCGCCGTTGAACCACACCCCGCCGTACCCCACGTCGCACGGCTCCTCGATGCCGGGCTCGCGCCGGGTCCAGTGCGTCAGGAAGTCCTTCCAGGCCTGCGACGCGAACCGCAGTTCCAGCGTCGGGATCGCCTCCTCCGAGTACAGCGTCGTCT
Organism: uncultured Myxococcales bacterium; assembly: GCA_937975765.1. GTDB lineage: Bacteria > Myxococcota_A > UBA9042 > DTJE01 > DTJE01 > CAIZWN01. Next base: position 67,657 of record CALJUR010000110.1, on the reverse strand, counting down.
GCGTCGCCGGCCCCTCCGTCGCGTCCCGGCCGCCCTCCTCCGTCGCCTCGCAGCCCGCCGTCCCTCCGGCCACCGCCAGCGCCGCCAGCATCGCCGCCGCCAGCCGCGCCAGCTCACGCTTCTCCAGCCCGGCCCGCCCTGCAAGTCCCGCCAGCCCGGCCCATCCCGCCAGCACCCGCCGCGCGCCCCGCGTCCCCCGTCCCGTCGCCCGCGTCCCCCGTCCCGTCTCCTGCATCCCTCGGCCCGCTCTCGGCATCCCTCTCCCCCCGGCCTGTCCCATCGTCCACCTCGCGCCGATGATTCTACGGGATCGCGCGCGGCAGTCAGCCGGGTTCGCCACCGCCTCCAGGTCCCCGGATCGCCGGCGCCGCCTTCGTCGGTTCCCGGGACGTTCACGGCATGGAACGGTCGACGCGATCACGGGTACCGGGCGATCCTGTCGGGGTTCGCCACCGCCGGGGTTCGCCAACCCGTCCCCGCCAGGCGATCGCGTCCCTTCGCCCGCAGGATACCCTGCCACGGACACCCGATCGGCCGTTGGCACCGCGCGGATGACTCCTGATCGCCACCCGACTCGCCTTCAGCCCGGCGCGGACGACGCCCGATCTTCGCCTGTCATCCCTCGTCGCACCGCGGATGGAACGTGATCGCCACTCCCTGGCCCCCTGGCACGACGCCACCATCCCGGGATCCCGCGCGATCGGTCCTCATCGCAACATGGACGAACCGCGATCGCCTCCCCGTAGCCCCCCGGCGCGACGCCGCCATCCCCGAATCCCGCGCGATCGTCCCTTGGCGCACCGCGGATGCCCCGGCCTCGCCACCTCGTGGCCTCCCGGCGCGACGCCGCCATCCCGGGATCCCGTCCGTTCGTCCCCTCGCGCGACGTGGATCAACCGCGATCCCCGGAAATCGCCCCGTTTCGCCCCCGGGAGGTCCCTTCCCTCGCCTTTCCGGAAACATGACGCCTCGCCATCATGCCCCCCGACCCTGCCGCCCCCACCCAACGCAACCACCCGTACCCGCACGCGGATCAATTTTCCTTCAACTTTTTTTCGCCCCCCGTTGATCCCTTTTGCCCCCCGTCCGTCTGTCCTCCCGATGGCGCCGGGACCGGCGACGGCCCCGGGTGGGTGCAAAGGGTTCCTTGGACGAACGGAGGCGATCATGAACACTCCCAAGCGGACGTCCCGTGCGGACACCTTCCTGCGGATCGGGTACCGGGTGGTCGCGGCCATCGAGGCGCGGCCAGAGGTCCGGGAGCTGGCGGCCCCGATGAAGGCCGCGTGCGACCGGGTGGAGGCGGCGCGCAAGGGTCGCCAGGACGCCAGCGCGGCGGCCGTGGCCCGGCAGAAGCTGCGCCGGCAGGCCGCCAAGGGCCTGGACGCCGCGGTGCGGCAGGCCTTCCTGGAACTGCTGAGCCAGGTGGGCGGCGACAAGGGCCGGGCGCCGTTCGCGACCGCGTTCCCGGACGGCCTCTCGCCGCTGCTGGACCTGGTGGCGGCGCGCCGGGCGCCGCGCGTCGTCGGCCTGGAGGAGCGCCTGAAGTCCCTGGAGGGGCAGGCGCCGCGGGCCGAGGCGATCGCGAAGGCCCGGCAGGCCTTCGAGGCCGCCGAACAGGACCAGCGCGCCGCGGCCGCCGCCCTGGGCAACGCCCGCGTCGAACTGGACGTCGCCCGGCAGGCCTTCGTGACGGAAATGCACCGGACGCGCTGCCGGCTGCTGCTCCACTACGGCGACCCGCGCATGGCCGACACCTTCTTCCCGGCGCCGCGCGATCGCGCCGGGCACCAGGACACCCCCAGCGTGCCGACGGAGAACACCGGATCGCAGGATGCGGCGATCCCCCCCATGGCAGTTCCGTCGGCCGCCTGATCCCCACCGCCTCGCCGGCCGGCGCCAACCTCCCGCCGGCCGGCGAGGCACACTCCTCCAGCCCATGCCACCGTGACGGAGCCGGAGCGATCCTTGGGGGCGGGATGGGTCCAGGCCCTCGGTTCTCCTGAACCTGGATTCATGGACTGGGCGGATAGGTTGAAGGCGGATGGGCGTCGCGGTTCAGGATGCGAGACGTTGATGAACCTCTTTGGGAAGCGACAGAGTCGCGAAGAGACGTTGAGGAAACAGATAGTCCTCGCCCGACTCGTCGATGACACGAATCAGCCCGTGAGCCTCGGCCTCACCATCCTCGATCATCTCGTAGAGGCGACGAACGATCAGGGATGCCTTGTAGCCCCGGTTCCCCAGGCAGATGACGTACGACCTCTTTGCCGACCGAGTCTTCATCCCGCCGCCTCCAGGAACCGCTTCACCTTGAACTCCTTCCGCCCCACGCCATGGGCTTGGTACCAGTGTACTTCAGCCATCTTCGTCGTTCCATCGGGAAGACGGACGCGGGCGACACCTTTCATCTTCCGCCACCTCCCGGGGCCGTAGCTCTTGGTCAGTCGCTCCAGTTCGCGAATGGCCCGACCGACCGCGATTTCCTCGACCTGATCGACTTCGCTGACGATCTTGATGTCCACTTGCCCCCACCGCAATTGCGATGACCGAACGTTCCGCTCGACGCAGCAAGAGTTCGAGGTCGATCATGTCACATGGGCCAACTGATGGCGAGGGTGCTGCACCGCCAGCACGTTGAATCGTCGGCCCGCTTCCGGCACGCCGCCTGCTCTGGCCGCGTCTCAAGCGCAAGCCGCTGGACGTGGCCTTCCCGGGCCCGCAATCGCGCCCGCGACGCCACAATCAAACCGATCCCGCGAAGCTCCGCTCCAGGCGGTACCAGTTGGCCCTGGCCTGCAGGCGGGAGAGGATCGACATCAGCCCGAAACGGATGCGGAACAGGAAGAGGAACTCGCCGGGAAGGGACAGTTTCATCAGTTCCAGCTTGGCGCGGGCCACCGCGCGAAACGACAGGACCTCGCCCTGGTGGATGGCCTGCTCCTCGTCGCGCAGCATGGGGCCGTAGAAGGAACGCACCAGCGATCGCGCGGTGTCGAAATCGTATCGCCGCCCCTCCCGGACCATGCCGAGGTCCAGGAACGCCCGGTGCAGATCGTCCCGCGTGTCGGCATGGACGGCCCGCGTCAGGTTCGTCAGCCGTGCCAGGAACGCCGGGTCGAATTCCCGGGTGCAGCCGTAGTCCAGCACGGCCACCCGCCCGTCCTCCAGGAACACGTAGTTGCCCGGATGGGGGTCGCAGTTGTACAGCCCGTGCCGGAACAGGGTCCCGATGTAGAACTCGAACAGCGACTGGCCCAGCCGATCCCGATCGTCCTGGCCGGGATGGGAGTCCAGGAACTGCTGGAACGTCGAACCGGCCATCCAGGTGGTCGTCAGGACGCGGGTGGAGCAGTGGTCCCGGTGCACGGACGGGACCGTGACGGTGGGGTGCGTCGCGAACAGGTCCACGAACCGCTCCTGCGCGCCGGCCTCGTGGAGGTAGTCGCACTCGGAAAGGAACCGTTCGCGGGCCTCCGCCACCAGGGCTTCCGTCCGCGCGCCCGGGAAGAACAGGGAGGCCATCCGCGTGCCGACGGCCGCCGCGCGGAAGTCGCTGGCGATCGCCTTTTCGATGTCCGGGTAGCGCACCTTGACGGCCACCGGGGTGCCGTCCGGCAACCGGGCCCGGTGGACCTGCCCGATGGAGGCCGCGGCGGCGGGGACGGGTTCCATGCCGGCCAGCAGGGCGTCGGCGCGATCCGGCAGGTCCGCGCGGAGGATCGCCACGACCTGGTCGAACGGCATCGGGGGCGAGTGCGTCTGCAGCACGGCGAGGGCCGCGCGCAACTCGGGCGGCACGTCGATGTCGATGTAGCTGAGGATCTGGCCCGCCTTCATCGCGATGCCCTTCAGTTCGCCGATGGAGGCGACCATCGCGGCCAGTTTCTCGACATCGGGAAGGGCCGGTTCGACCCCGCGCGCGGCCCCGTTGCTGAGAGCCATGGCTCGACCGCTGCGCAGCGCCGCCATCGCGGTGCGGCCCAGCCTTCCCAGCGCGGAGGTCGGGAGGCGACTGGCCGTGGCTTCCAGCAACCGGCGTCGAATCTCGTCCTGCAAACGCTGGTCCGCATCCGGCATGGCGGCTCCTGCTGCCCTCGACGAGCCTGACGGCCGGGCACACCGGCCCCGCCCGATTCTTCCCGTGCAGCGAAGGGCTGTCAACGAACCCGGAGGGGCGCGTCGTGCTATCCCGCGTCGTGCGCCCGGCGCAGGATCGCCGCGATTCCCGGAGGGCGGGAAACGGGGGGCCCCGCCCTGCATGGCCTCGCGATCCGGCAGGCTTTCCGGCATGCTACCATCCGCCATCCGGCCCTGGGGGGATCATGCGCGCGCTCCGCTTCCCGACGATCGCGACCCTGGTTGGCATCGCTGCCTTCGCCGCCGCCTGCGGGAATTCCGGGGGAACGACCGACGCCCTGGATGCCGTGGGCACCGACGCGCCCCCCGGAGAGTTCGGCGACGTCGCCGGCACCTCCGACGCGAAGGACCCCGGCCCGGCCTCGGACGTCGCCCCCCTGCACGACGCCACCCGCACGGACTTCGTGCCCGGGCCCGACCCCGACACCGTGTCGCTGTACGACGGGTCCCAGATCGTCGAGTTCCGGCTGACCATCGCCCCCGCCGAGTGGGCGAAGTTCGAGGGCTGCTGGAGGAACCCGCCGGCGGACGTGATGGCCCAGACCGCCAAGTGCCCGTGGGTGCACTGCTCGTTCGTGTTCGGAACCGACACGATCGAAGCCGCCTGCCGACCCAAGGGCAACCCCGCTTCCTGGAACGTCGAGGCCAAGCCCCAGTTCGTCGTCAAGTTCAACGAGTGGGACCCGACCGCCCGCTTCCTGGGCATGCGCCGGCTGAACCTGGAAGCCAACAGCGACCACGGCGCGCCCATCCGGGACCGGCTGGCGATGGACCTGATGCGGGACGCCGGCATCGACGCGTCGCGGGTGAACTTCGCGCGGCTGGAACTGAACGGCGCGAAGTACGGGCTGTACCAGAACATCGAGCCGCTGGACCGGGAGTTCCTGGAGGACCACTTCGCGAACCCCGACGGCAACCTGTTCGACGAGTTCGAAATCCAGAAGACCAACGAGGCGGTCCCCGGCATCGAAAGGCTGTGGCTGCTGAACGAGGCCATCGAGGGCGAGCCGCCGGGAGGCACCCACGCGGCCTTCGTGGCGAGGATGGCCGGCTGGGTCGACATGGACGTGATCCTGAGGATCATGGCGGTGGAGATCCTGCTGCCCACGATCGACAACTTCAAGGACGGAGGCGGCAACTTCTACTGGTACGACGAACCGGACCATGGTTTCCGGATCGTGCCGTGGGACATGGACGACTGCATGGCGCCGTACGGGGCGTCCGACCAGGAACCGGACTCCTGCCAGGCCGACGCCGAGTTCAGCGACGCGCCCAGCCCGCTGTGCCGGATCATCCACGAGACGCCGGCCTGGGACCAGGCGGTGAAGGACTACGTCGTGGCGTGGCTGGACACGAAGTACCTGCCGCTGAAGGAACAGGCCGCGGGGTACTGCGAGGCACTCCGGCCCTTCATCAGCGAGGAGCCGGGCAGCTCGGGGGACCTGGAGCGGTTCGACAAGGACTGCGCCCGCATCCAGGCGCACATCACCGCCCGCATCGACTTCCTGAAGACGACGCTGGGCCGCTGACCTGAATGCAGGGCGGGGGACGGGGCCCCCGCCTTACATGGCCCGGCGGGTCACGTATCTCGATCTCGGTCCCGGCCTCAACGCGCCGGCGGCCCCTCGGCCGGGAACACGCCGTCGTAGTTGAAGGCCGCCACCGCCGGCACCAGGAACGCCGGCCAGTCGGTCTGGGGCAGGTCCACGCCGGAATCGACGAACTGCCCCCACATCGAGTAGTCGCCGTACAAGGCGAACACGTCGCCCGTGCCCATCACGTCCTGCGTGATCTTCACGCCCGCCGCACGGATCAGGCCGGCCAGCGTCGGGTCCGGCGCGCCCACCCACATCTCCACGATCTTCACGTCCGGGATGGCCGCCAGCACCGCCCCGAAGTCGTCCGCGGACTGCACGTACGGCATCACGATGACGTTCGGGTCCTTCTGACGGAGGGCCGACATGTTGTCCGTGTCGTTGCGCACCCACGCCTGCGCGTAGTACGGCCCGCCCTCGCCGTTCGCGATGACGTCCAGCAGCCGGTCCAGGTCGGCGTCCTTCAGGTCCACGTACAGCGCAATGTCGTTCGCCTTCGCGATCTTCAGGGCATCCAGGAACAACGGGATCTTCCGGTCGTCCGGGCCGTCGCCCCCGGGCCCTTCCAGCGTCAGCGCCTGGATCTGGTCGAACGTCATCTCCTCGACCTTGCCGGTGCCGTCGGTCGTGCGATCCACCTCGGCGTCGTGCATCAGCACCAGCACGCCGTCCAGCGTCTCGCGCACGTCCACCTCGGCCGCATGCGCGCCCAGTTGCGCCACGCCCAGCACGCCGGCCAGCGAGTTCTCGGGATGCGCCTGGTGGTCGCCCCGGTGGCAGGACACCATCGCGAATGGGCAGCCCGGGTCGGCCAGGCACTCGGTCGGGTGCACGCGCTGCGCCGGGTAGCGGTCGGGGGTAAGGTTCTCGATGGCGCGCGCCTGGCAGCCCCACGGCGCCGTCACGGGGTTGCAACGCACCGGCGTACCGTGCGTCAGGTCGAACCAGTACGAGCCGTCCGTCGAGGGCATCTCGAAGTCGCTGCTGATGATGTGGGCGCCCAGCCGCATCGAGGCCTCGGCCTTCGCGCGATCCTTCTCCTGCGAGTACTCCACGTCGTCCGCGGTGGTCCGCACCAGGCAACCGGACGAGACCGCCTGCCGGAACCTGTCGGGGTCGTCCAGCTGGCTGTTGATCTCGATGAAGCCGCACCACGGCTGGGTGCCGTCCCCGCGCAGGAAGAGGACGCGGCCGTGCAGGTCCTCGTGCCCGGCCAGGTATCCGTCCCGGTGCGTGCTGCTGTCCAGCATCAGGAACAGCGCCTTGCCGCGGGCCTGCGCCAGCGTGGGCCAGCCGTCCTTCCGGATCGCCTCCAGCAGCTTGGCATGGGCGCCCCGCACGTCGTCCGGCACGATCACCCGGTCGCGCGGCCACACGGCCAGGATCTCGGCATCCAGGTCGTCGTAGTGGCTGGTGATCGGCTCCAGGTCGAATTCGTCCTTCGGCTCGATCAGCAGGAACAGCGGGGCGTGGCCCGGGTGCGCGTCGGACCACGCCTTCACGATCCCCAGGCACTCCTGGAAGGTCGCGCAGGTGGTCAGAGGGTCCGCGTCCGGGATGTGGTGCACGGTGAAGCCCGGCAGGTCCGGGTCCCAGTGCACGTCCAGTTCGACCGACCGGACGCCGTGCTGCTCCAGCTGCTCGTCCAGCGGGGGGTGCGTGAAGTTCCACTGCGGCAGCCCGCCCTCCATCGCGATGTGGTACGAGTTGTGGGTGCCCTTGACCTGCAGGTGGTTCAGCCGCAGCACGTCGTCCTTCGGGCCGGCGAAGGGGGCCACCTCGGGCCCGGTCTCGGCGTCGGCGGCGTCGGACGTCTCGACGGCATCGTCGGTCCCGTCGGCGGTTTCCGGGACGTCCGCCAGGGTCTCGTCGATCGCGTCCGGCCCGGCCTCGGACATGTCGGCGATCGTCTCGGCCACCTCCGCGACGTCCGCCGCATCCGGCAGCGCGTCGTGCGGCTTCCCGCTGCCGCCCCCGCACCCCGTCGCCGCCAACGCCAGGATCCCCAGCCCGCACGCCACCATCCCGCTCATCCCGCCGCGCATCGTCGCCACCCCGGCCTCCCCGTCGTCCGCGTCGCAGGGAGCGTACCGGGTCGCGCCCTCCCCCGCAACAATACAGGGACAGTCACCATTATTGGTGACGTAACCTTTTGTATCCTTGAGACTTTACACTTTCACCAGACGACGACCCACCACGACACGAACACTTCGGGAACCGGATTCCTCGACCCGCATCTGTCAGACGCAGTGATTTCCATCGGTTACCTGATGAATAATGGTGACTGTCCCTGTTTTTCGCGACGACCGTCCCCGACGACCCCGACGGGCAGGATCTTGCGGCGCGCGCGCGCCGCGTGCAGGATCGCGGGGGATCGAACCGGAGTCCCGGGGCATGCCGCGAACGCCCAGGTCGCGCTGGATCGCCGCCGCCTTCTTCGCCGTGCTGGCGTTCGGACTGTCGGCGGGCTTCCTGGCCACCCGCGACGGCATGGGCCGCACCTTCGAGTTCCCCGAATACGCCGACATCGCCCGCGAGTTGGCCCGCGGCAACGGCTACGCGACGCACGTGCTGTACCCGTCGGTGCTGGCCTACGGGGACGCGGCGGGCACGGTGGCCGACCCCTCCGGCACGTACCCGGAAATGAACCGCCACCCCGGCTTCGCGCTGGCCCTGGCACCGTTCGTCGCGGCCCTGGGCGCCACCGACGCGGCCGTGCACTTCGGGCTGGCCGCCTTCTTCGGGCTGTGGGTGCTGGCGGCCTTCCTCGTCATCGACCGCCGCCTGGGCCGCCTGCCGGCCGTCGCCACCGCCGCCTTCCTCGCCCTGAACCCCGCCTTTGTGGTGTTCTTCGTGCCCGGCGGCTTCGCGGACATCCTGTTCGCGGCGCTGGTGCTGGCGTTCCTGCACCTGGCCACCCGCGACGACGACCCGGGGGCCGTGCCCGCATGGCGCTGGTTCCTGGTCGGTCTGCTTGGGTCCTGCGCCTGGATGGTCCGGTTCAACTTCAGCCTGGTCGCGCTGCTTGGCGCCGCCGCACTGCTGTGGCCCCGTCCGGACCGTCGCCGTGCAATCGCCGCCGCCGCGCTGCTTCTGGGTTTCGCCTTCGGCTGCGCGCCCTACAACGCCTGGCACACGTGGGTCTTCGGTAGCACCGACAGCCCGCCGTCCCTGTGGAACCTGCTGGACGGCTGCCCCGGCTACGAGGCCCCGTGGAAGCAGTACCGCACGCTGTCGGTGCACGACGTCTTCGCGAACGGCACCTGGCGGATCCTGCTGGCCGAGAAGTTCCCATACCTGGCGTTCCTGGCGGCCCGGAACCTGCCCGGCATGCTGCTGGCCATCGTGCCGTTCCCGTTCTTCGTCGTCGCGCTGTTCCGCCGCGGCCGTCCCGCGGGGCAGGCGCGGCTGCTGGCGGTGTCCACGGTCGCGTTCCTCGCGATGCTGGGGGTGCTCAGCTTCATCCGGTTCGAGAACTGGGTCGCCCCGGGCGGCCGCGAACTGAACTTCCGGTACTACATCTGGTTCCTGCCGATCCTGGTGGCGTTCGGCGCGCAGGAGGCGGCCGAATTGCTGGCGGCGCGCGCGCGGGCGGTGCGGGTCGGGGCGCTGGCGCTGCTGGCGGCGCTGCAACTGGCGTACCTCTTCGCCTACGCCGGGCCGCTGCAGGACGTGTACCGCACGCAGGGGCGGTTCGACGCGTTCCCGGCGGTGCAGGCGCTGGCCCGACTGGACCGGGACGGCGCGATCCGTCGCGACCTGCCGGTCTTCACCAACGTGCCCGCCCACGTCGGCTGGTACCTGGACCGGCCCGCACTGCTGATGACCACGACGCCGGACGAGGTCGGCCCGCTGTGGGCGCGCCACCCGGTCTCCGCCGTGCTGTTCACGAAACTGGACATCGGGGAACCGGCGCTGTTCCCGGCGTGGACGAAACTGTTCCAGGACGCCGAGGCGACGAAGGCCTTCCTGGCGGCGACCGGCCTGCGGGTCGCATACGCGGACGACACGTCCCTGCTGCTGGTGGCGAGCGCGGCCTCGGCAACGGTCCCCGCGACGGCCCAGTCGGCAGCCGCTGCGGCAACCGCCCCCGCGACCGGCTCCGCGGCTTCCCCGACGCCGGCATCGCCCCCTGCGGCGGCGCCGGCCACACCCCCCGTGGCGTCCCCGGCTGCAGCCCTTGCGGGGGTCCCGTGAAACGCCCCGACCGCGTCGCGCTGGCCCTCGGACTGGTCTTCGTGGCCTGCCAGGCCTGGCTGGTGATCCTGCCCGCGCTGTCCACGCCCCCCGACCGGGTCTTCCTGGGCTACCCGCACCTTCCGACCGACCACTACGCCTACCGCATGGTCGCCCAGCAGGCCCGCGACGGCGGCGGCCCCTTCTATTCCAACGCCTTCACGACCCAGCCCCACGACGCGCGGTTCCTGATGATCGGCCTGACCGCGGCCGGCTGGATCGAGCGTCTGACCGGCCTGCCGGACGCGATCGTGTGGCACGGGCTGCGGCTGGCGGCGGCGGCGTTGCTGGTCTTCCTGGCCTGGCGCCTGTGCCGCACGCTGTTCGCCACGCGGCGCGACGCCCGTATCGCTTACGCCTTCCTGCTGTTCGCGGGCGGCATCGACTGGCTGTACCCGCGCCTGTATACGCACCTGGTGCAGGGCGTGCCGTCCGCCACCGGCTGGGGCGAGAACCCCTGGAACTACAGCGTCTTCTGGATGGGCTGCATCCTGACGTGGGTACTGCCGCTGCTGCTGGTACTGGTCGTCGTGGCCTGGGCCATCCGGGACGCGCGGCCGTTGGCGGCCAAGGACGCGCCGCACGACGCCCTTCCCCGTGACGCCGTTCCCCGGAAAGCCGCGTCCCCAGACGCCGAGCCACCTGCAATATCGTCGGCCTCCCCCACCTCCCCCGCCTCGCCCCGCCGGCCCCTGCTCGCACCGGACGACCGCCTTCCCCTGTGGGGAGGCCTGCTGTTCGCGGGAACCTTCGCCCTGCACCCCTACACCGCGCTGGGCCTGGGCGTGCTGCTGGCGGTGGTGCTGGCGATGCGCGCGTTCCGTCGCGGCGTCCCCCGGAAGGCCGCGATTGCCCGCCTTTCCCGCGACGCGCTGCTGGCCTTGCCCGGCCCGGTCCTGGTCGGCACGTTCCTGCTGTGGTCCTCGTCGGACCCGGTCGTGGACGCCACGAACCGCCAGACCGCGTTGTGGATGGCCTTCACGCCCCTGTACCTGTTCCCCATCGTGTACGGCCCTCAGGTCGTGCTGGCGGCTTTCGGTCTGGGGCGCGATCGAGAAGGCGACGGCGAGCGGGGCTTCGCGGTGGTGCAGGCGTGGGCGGCCGTCGGGCTGGTGCTGTCGCTGAACCCGTTCATCGCGGGCACGAAGTTCCAGGCGTTCTTCACGCCGGCCCTGCTGCTGCTCGAGGCGCGCGGGCTGCTGCGCGTGGCGCGGTGGGCTGCGACGCGCGTCCCGGGACCCGCCGACGTCCTGCGTCGCGCGGTGCTGCCGGCGGTCGTGGCGCTGTGCTCGGTGAACGGCGCCCTGGGCCTGGCTTGGGACGACCGGGACGACGCCAGCCGGCAGGCGAACGAGTCGGACGCATCGGAATTGGGCGCCCTGGACGCGCTGCGGGCGCTGCCTGCCGGCGGGGTCCTGTCCGATCCGCAGACGGGCATGAAGGTCCCGTGGAAGGGCAGCAAGACGGTCTTCGTCGGCCAGTGGTTCCTCAGCACCCGCTACTACGAGAAGGCCGACCTGGTGCGCTGGTTCTTTGCGGGACCGGCGACCGCCGACCAGCGGCAGGGCTTGCTGCGCAACGCCGGCATCCGGTACGTGCTGCACGGCCCGCGCGAGGCGGCGATGGGGCCGGTCCCCGAGGTCCCGGGTCTCGTGCTCGCCTGGCACGACGGCCCCTGGTCGATCTGGGAGTGGTCGCACAAATAGGGACAGCCTCCAATTATTCCGTCCCCACTTTTCCCCGGGACGCTTCCCGGAAACCTTGGATTCACGCTAGGTTGTCTTCGCGAAATTGGAGGCTGGCACTCTTTCCGATGGCACTCTTTCCGACACTTTTTCCCCGGACTCTTGCCGCACTCTTTCCGATTCGACCGGCCCGTGTATCAGGAATCTCGTTATTTCGGTAGGTTATCTTGGCAATAATGGTGACTGTCCCTGAATTCGTCCCTGAATTCTCTGAATTCCCGAATCAGCGGCAGACGGCGTCGACCGCGCAGTAGGTCCCGATCGGGCAGTCGGTGTCGTACATGCACCCTTCGCGGCACTGGCCGTCGCCCGAGCAGGTCTGGCCGTAGGAGCACGCGTCGGAGTACTCGCACCGCTGCAGCGTCCAGCACGCGCCGTCCGCGCCGCAGTACTCGCCCTGCGGGCAGTCCGCGTCATACTGGCAGAAGAAGTACGACACGCACGCGTCGCCCGCGCAGTACTGGCCGATCGGGCAGTCCATGTCGTACCGGCAAGCCGACGCGAAGTAGCAGCGCCCGTCGGTCGCGCAGTAGTCCCCCGCGGCGCAGTCGTGGTCGGACAGGCACTCCTGGGGCGCCCAGCAGGCGCCGTCGGTGCCGCAGTAGGTCCCCTGCACGCAGTCCAGGTCGGACCGGCAGCCGACCGTCACGCAGTTGCCGTAGGCGTCGCACGCGGCGCCCCACCCGCAATCGGAGTCGTACCGGCATTCGGCCGAAGGGCTGTACACGCAGATCCCGTCCGCGGTGCACCGGGAGTCGATCCCGCAGTCCGCGTCCTGCCAGCACTCGCGCGGCTGGCCGACGTAGTAGCACGCCCCGTCCGACCCGCAGGCATAGCCCGTGCCGCAGTCCGAGTCGTACATGCACCCCTCCGGGCCGAAGTCCAGCCAGATGCACCCGGCCAGGAACGGGAGAGCGCCGATCGCCAGCATCGACAGGAACCGCATCCGCATCGAGGTCTTCATGTTGCCCCTCCTCAACGACCCGGGCCCTTCGACGAGGAGGTCGGGGGCCTATTCTCGGCGGGCCACCCTGCGGGCCGCGGGAGGCCGCCGGGAGCGCCGCTGGTGTAGAATCGGCACGTCCATAGACGGGATCCCTGGTGGCGCGTCCCTCCCCGGCCCTCCTGCTTCCGCTGGCCATCGTCGGCCTGGCTGTCGGGATCGACCTCGCGCTGGTGCTCGCAATGCCCGAAGGAGTCTTCTTCCTGGGCGACGGCGGGCTGAAGTACCTGGCCACGCTGCAGATGGCGGGCGGTGACCTGGCGCTGGACCTGCACCCGCCGGTCGCGCCGTGGGTGGCGGACCTGTGGTCGCAGGGCCTGTACCCGTTCGACTTCCCGTTCGTGTTCCCGCAGGACGGCCTGCATTGGCTGGCGTTCCCGCCGTGGTTCCACCTGCTGTCCGCGCCGTTCCTGCGCCTGTTCGGGTACTACGGGCTGTATGCGATCCCGCTGGCGGCCGCGGCCTGGGCCGGGATCGAGGTCGCGCGATGCCTGCGCCGGCTGGGCGCCGGGACCGGGGTGACGGTGGCGGGCACGGCGACGCTGATGGTCGCGACGCCGTTTCTCCTTTACGGGGCGATGTTCTGGGAACACACCCTTGCGTGCGCGCTGGTCGCCGCGGCGGCGGGCCGGACGCTGTCGGATCCGAGGCCGGCGGCAGGGCGGGCGGTCGCTCGCGGCGTGATGATGGGCCTGGCGGGCTGGCTGCGGCCCGAGTGCATCGTGCTGGGCGGGCTGTTCGCGACGGGACTGTTCTTGCCGGGCTTGCGGCCGGAACCCGAGGGGCCCGCGACGCATCCGGACGCAGGGACGGGCGACCACGCCTCCACCCGCCGCCCGCCGCTGCACGCGGCCGTCGCCTTCGCGGCGGGCCTGCTGGTCACGCTGCTGGGCTTCGTCGCCGCGAACCTGGCCACCTCGGGGCACCCGCTGGGCTTCCATTCCACGCAGGTCACGGGGGCGGACTCCGGCTGGCGGCTGCGCATGATCGCCGAGGTGCTGGCCGCCCAGATCCCGCTGTACGCCGCGTACGCCCCGGTTGCGGTGGCCCTGGCGCTTGCCGTCCTGGCGAACCTCGCAGGCCGCCTGCCCGTCGCGCGTTCCGGCTTCCGGCTGCCGGCGGTCGTCGCCCTGGTCGCGCCCTTCGCGGTCTCGCTGATCGCACCGAACGACGGCGGCAAGCAGTGGGGCCCCCGGTACCTGCTGTGCGTGCTGCCGCTGGTGGCGGTCGGCACCGGCCTGCTGCTGGACGGGTGGAAGGCACGCGCGCCTTTCCCGCGGGCGGTCCTGGCCGTCCTGGTCGGCGGCACCCTGCTGGCCGGCGGGATCTGGAACGCGGGCTTCGGCACCCGGCACGTCGCCGACGACTATCGCGAACGCGTGGCCCCGGTGCTGGAGTTCGTGCGCGATGCGCCGGGACGCCTGGTCGTGGTCGACCACCAGTGGATCGCCCAGGACCTGGCCGTGCTGTTCGCCCGGAAGGGCGTGGTCCGGATGGCGACGACACGGCAGTTGGAGCCGGTGGTACGCGCGCTGCGGGAGCAGGGCGAGACGCGTTTCCAGATCGTGCTGCACCGCATCCGGCAGGACCGGACGCACTGGTCCTCGAGCCTGCCGGACGGGGGCCGCCTGGAGTGCGAGCAGGCGGTAACGGGACCGACGTTCGCGGCCTTCGACTGCACCCTCTCGTGAGGTGCCGGGGATGGACTCCAGGAACCTCGCGTGGCGCCATGCCGTGCCGTTCGTGCTTCTGGCCTGGGCGCTTGCGGCGGCGGTGACGGTCATCCCCGAGGGAGCCTTCTTCTCGGGCGACGGCGGCCTGAAGGCCCTGCATGCGCGCCAGTTCGCGGAGGGGATCTTCGCGACCGACCTGCACCTGCCGGCCCCCGCCTGGGTCGAGGCCGAGTGGGCCCTGGGGGCCTACCCCTTCGACCCGCCGTTCGTGGTCGAATCGCAGGGACGCCGGATGCCCGGTTTCCCCCCCTGGTTCGCGCTGCTGACCGCGCCGCTCCTGGCCCTGTTCGGATGGCGGGGACTGTTCGCGATCCCGGCGGCCTCCGTGCTGTGGATCGCGTTGGAGGTCGACGCGCACCTGCGCCGCCGGGTGCCGCGCGTCCCCCGGTGGCTGGGCCTGGCCATGCTGCTGTCCGGGACACCGCTGGCCCTGTATGGCGTGACGTTCTGGGAGCACGCGCCGGCCTGCGCGCTGTCCGCAGCCGGGCTGCTGCGGCTGGCCCGGACCGACGTTCCGGAACGGGCCCACGCCTTCGGGTGGGGGCTGGTGATGGGCCTGGCCGGCTGGCTGCGCCCGGAACACTTCGTGCTGGCGGCGGTGTCGCTGCTGGCCTTCCGCCCGCTGCTGCGCGAGGCGCCGCCCGGCCCCGACGGCACGGGCGCGCCCACCGCCACCCGGCGCCGGCTGGACCGCTTCGATGCCGCCCTTCTGGGCGTGCTGGCCGCCCTGGCTGCCTGGGCCGTCGCGAACCTGCTGCTGTTCGGCACCCCGACGGGCGTGCACGGCACGCAGGTGACCGGGATCGAGGGGCCCGGCCGCTGGTGGATGATCCGCACGGTCGCGGCGTCGCTGCTGCCCCTGCCCTTCCTGCACTCCCCGGTCATGACGGTGGCCTGCGTGCTGGCCGTCCTCACCTTCGTCCCCACCGTGCGGCGCCGCTGCCCCGAAACCGCCTCGTTCGCCGCCATCGCCCTGTTCTTCCCGCTGACCGCGTGCCTGGTCCTTCCGAACGACGGCGGGCGGCAGATCGGGCCGCGCTACCTGCTGGGCGCGATGGTCCCGGCAGCGCTGGCCGCAGCGCAGTGGTTCGACCGGGCCTCCGGGCTGCCCGTGCGACTGGGCCTGCCGATCCGCGCGACGGTGCTGCTGGCGGTGATCGCGGGCGTCGCGGTCACCTCGATGTCCGCCGTCCGGCTGGCCTCCGACTATGCCGAACGCGTTGCCCCGGTACTGGAAACCGTGCGCGCCGACGGGGACCGGCCAATCGTCGTGGACCTGGACTGGACCGCCCTGGAGATCGCCCACGTCGCGGACCGCCGCCCGATGCTGCGTGTCCGGGACGCCGCCGCCCTCGACCGCGTGCAGGCCTCGATGAAGGCGAACGGCGTGCCGGGGTTCCTGTACGTGGCGATGAAGGTCGGCGACTTCGACGCCCGCACGGCGCCGGTGCGGGACGAGGCGACCTCCGGGCTGGCCTGCGCCCGCGTCCGCGAGTCCGCAGCCCTGGTGGCGTGGGAATGCCGGCTGGCGAGGCAGGCGGGGGACGGGGCCCGGGATCCGTAGGCCAGGAACGCCTGTCAGATCCAGTGGTTGTCACACCAATAATGGTGACTGTCCCTGAATTGTCGGGCGAGGGGAATGGCGGGGTTCAGTCCAGGCCGTAGGGAGCGCAGTAGTACGGGCCCAGGCAGCGCTGGCCCGCCGAGCCGCACCGGAGGATCTCGCAATACTGCCCGGGCAGGCAGTCGTCGTCCGTCGTGCACTCGTTCATGCACTGCCCTTCCAGCCAGCACGGCATCCCGCAGGGCGGGATCATCCCGGCGCACGGCGGGCAGACCGTCACCTGCCGGCAGATCTGGCCCTTCGCGCAGTCCGCGTCCGCGCTGCACTTCGTCGGTTCGGGCGTCATGCAGGTGCCGGCGGCGTCCGGCAGGATGCACAGCGCGCCTTCCGGACAGACCCGGGCGCCCTGGCACGTCCCGCCGTTCGGGCAGTCCGCGTCGGTCCAGCAGCGACCTTCCTGCAGCATGCAGATGCCCTCGCACGGCAGGTAGATCATCAGGCAGATCTCGCCCGGCATGCAGCACGTCCCGTTCCAGACCTGCGAGAAGTCGCAGAACATCCCGTCCAGGCACTGCGCGTCCGACGTGCACCTGGGCCCCGCGTCCACGCACTTGCCGGGCTGGTCCGCCACGAAGCACGCCGCACCCTCGGGGCAGACGATCGCGCCCTCGCACTTCTGGCCGTGCCCGCAGTCCGCGTCGGTCCAGCAGTATCCCGCCTGCAGCATGCACACGCCGCCGCCGCATGGCGGGATCGTCTCGTCGCAGAACGCGTTCGGCGGGCAGCAGGCGACGCCCGACGCCGGGTCGGTCGTGTCGTACAGGAACTGGCACGTCTCGTAGGGCGCGCAGTCCGCGTCGCTGTAACACTGGGGACGGCAGTTCTCGTCCACGATCCCGTCGCAGTCGTTGTCCAGCCCGTCACAGCCGTCGTAGGCGCCGGGGAAGACCGCCGCGTTCAGGTCGTCGCAGTCGTCGGTCGCGCACCAGCCGTCCCCGTCCCGGTCGATGCACGTGGACGGCACGCACCAGCCGTTCTGCGCCGGCATGCACATCGGGCACTCGCAGTTCGGGTCGTCCGCCGCGCAGTCGCACGGCGGGCAGCCGTAGTCCCACTGGCAGACCTGGCCCCGGGGGCAGTCCGCGTCGGTCATGCAGGGGATCCGCGGTGCCGGCTGGCAAGTGCCGGGCTGCTCCGCGGCGAAGCACATCGCGCCGTCGGGGCAGGTGATGGCGCCGACGCACTGCTCGCCGTACCCGCAGTCCGCGTCCGTCCAGCAGTACCCGGCCTGCAGCCGGCACACGCCCTGGCCGCACGGCGGGATGTCCGAGGTGCACTTCGCGTACGGCGGGCAGCAGAGCAGGTTCCCGGCCTCGTCGTAGACCGGGTACTCGAACGCGCAGTACTCGTGTGCCGCGCAGTCCGCGTCCTGGAGGCACGGCGTCGGCGTCGAGCAGTTCTCGTCGACCAGGCCGTTGCAGTTGTCATCCAGGCCGTTGCCGCACACCTCGGCCAGGTTCGGGTCGCAGTACGGACCGCAGAAGCCGTTCTCGGCCGGGACGCAGTCGGGACACGCGCAATCGCCCGTGGCCGGGTCGCATTCGCACACCGGGCACACGCCGGTCCAGTAGCAGCGCTGGCCCTTGGGGCAGTCCGAGTCGGTCAGGCAGGGCACGGGCTCCTCCCTGGGCTGGCAGGTGCCGGTGCACAGGCAGTTCGTGGTCCCGTCCGGCGCGATGCAGTTCTCGTCCATGGAGCACGCGTCCAGCCGGCAGTACTGGCCTTCCGGGCAGTCCGCGTCGGTCGTGCAGTCCGTGTTCGGCTTCAGCACGCACTGGCTGCGGGCGAAGCAGGCCATGTCGCACGCGGGGTCCGCGTAGACGCACGGCGGGCACTGCTCGACGACCTGGCAGACGTAGCCCTTCGCGCAGTCCGCGTCGGTCACGCAGTCCACCGGCACGTCCGCGACGCACTCGCCGTAGCAGACGTCGCACGCGGGGCAGTTCGGGTCGCTGTTGCAGACGCCGTCCGACACCGAGCAGTGGTATCCCGCCTTGCAGTCCTCGTCCGAATGGCAGCCGACCGGTTCGTTGGGCTTCACGCAGACGCCGTCCACGCAGGAGTACCCGGGCGCGCAGTCCTTGCCCGCGCCGCAGGCCAGCCCGGCCATGCACGCCTTGAAGGCCTCGGTCTGTTCCCAGCCGCACGATCCGTTCTCGCCGAAATTGCCGCAGGTGCTGTATTTCAGGCAACCGAACCACTCGAGGTACCAGCAGGGCGACGCCATGTCCTGGCCCTTCGGCAGGCACAGTTCGCCCGAGCATCCGCCGACCACGCACTCGACCGGCTTCACGATGTCGGTGCAGTGGCCGACCTGCAGGCAGGCCGCCTTGCAGGGCGGGTCCGCGTACACGCAGTCGGGGCACTCGATGGTGAAGGTGCACTCCTGGCCGTCGGGACAGTCGGCGTCGGTGCTGCACTCGACCGGAGGCGTGGTGTCGCAGTTCCACTGGCAGGCGCCACTGACGCACTCCCACCCCCCCAGGCACATCACGTGGGGCAGGCCCTCGCAGTCGGCGGGCAAGGTGCACTGGTCCCCCGACTCGACGGGCGGGTCGATCGGGCCGCAGCCGTCGTCGTCCACGCCCATGAAGAGGACGCCCATCAGCAGCAGGCTGGCGATGGCGGGAACCCGGCTCCTGCGGGATGTGCTGTTCATCGCGATTCCTCCTTGAACCACCTTATCTTACCGGATCGGCCCGCCTTCGGGCAACGCTCCCCCGGCATCCTTCGTCCCGGATGGTATGCAGGGAGCGTGCCACTTCAATTCACTTGCGATTCAAGGCATTTGCCACACCCGCCCCGGCCGGCGTCGGCGCGCCTCCCTGATCCGGCTGTCACGGGGGACGGCTTCCCGGAGTGGGCTGGATACCGGATACCACGCCTCCGGGACGGCTGCAACCCACGGGAGGCACAAGGGTTCCCGGCTCAACGGATGCGGGGGACGAGGCCCTCGCCCTTGCTACAGGGACGGCAGGACGCCGACGTTCATCGCGGACTCCCGGTTCAGCGGACCTTGATCTCGGTCCACAGGCGGGACAGCACGCGGCGCAGGTGCGGTTCGAAGTCGCGCAGCATGACCATCTTCTGCACCTGCTCGGGCGGCGGGAAGATCGCCGGGTCGCCCGCGATGTCGGGCCGGATGGACTCCTGCGCGGCGACGTTGGGGTTGCCGGCGCCGATCAGGTTCGACACGTCGGCCGCGTTGGCGCCATCCAGCATGAAGTCGATAAACCGGTGGGCCAGGTCGGGCCGCCGGCCGGCCTTGTGCAGCACGAAGGAATCCAGCGCCAGCACCGCCCCCTCCTTCGGCGTGGTGAAGCCGATCGTGAACGGGCGGCCGGCGTCCTTCGCGTCCTCGCGGGCCCGGAACATGTCGGACGAGTAGCCGTGCGCGACCCAGATGTTCCCGACCGCCAGGTCCTTGATGTAGGTCGAGTTCGAGAAGGTCGCCCAGTACGGCCTGGCGTGAAGGATCACGTCGCGGGCCGCCTCCCAGTCGGCCGGGTCGGTGGACTGCGGCGAGCGGCCCAGGTAGATCATCGCCGCCGCCATCAGTTCGCGCTGGCTGTTCAGCACGGTGACCCTGCCGCGGATCTTCTGCAGGTACCGCGGATCGAAAATCAGCGCCCAGGTGTCGGTGGGCAGGCCCAGGTCGCGCATGCGGTCCTCGTTGTACCCGATCAGCGTGACCGTGTAGGCGTACGGGACCGAGTAGCGGTTGCCCGGGTCGAACCACTGGTCCACGTACTCGGGCTTGAGGTTGGCAAAGTGCGGCAGCAGGGCCTTGTCGATCGGCCGCAGGGCGTCCTGCCGGATCAGCGTCTCGACCGCGTTGCCGGTGGGCACCAGCAGGTCGTAGCCCACCGCGCCGGCATCCAGCTTGGCCAGCATCTCCTCGTTGTCGGAGTAGTAGTCCTGCTTCAGCGTGCAGCCGCACCACTCCTCGAAGCGCTTCGCGGTCTCGTCGGAGATGTAGTTGTTCCAGGTGTACAGGTACAGGACGTCGGCGCCGGGGGTCGAGGACGGGGTGCAGGACGCGGCGGGCAGCAAGGCCAGCGCGACGGCGCACGCCAGGGCCGGGATCGACGGGAGGGCGGCCGCCGGGGCCGGGTGACGAGCCGGGGTGCGCGGGGCCGCGATCATCCCTTGCCTCGCAGCGTCTCGGGGGCCAGCCGCGAGGCCAGCCCGATCATCGTCAGCGTCAGCGCCATCAGCAGCGTCGAGACGGCGTTCACCTCGGGCGTCACCGCGACCTTGATCATCGAGTAGATCTGCAGCGGCAGCGTCGTGACGCCCACGCCGGCCGTGAAGAAGGTGATCACGAAGTCGTCGATGGACAGCGTGAAGGACATCAGGTAGCCGGCCAGCAGGCCCGGCATCATCAGCGGGAACAGCACGCGCCGGAACGTCATCCACGGGGTCGCGCCCAGGTCGCGGGCGGCCTCGAACAGGCTCTCGTCCAGGCCGGCCAGCCGGGCGCGCACGATGATCGCGACGAAGCCGATCGAGAAGGTGATGTGCGCGACCAGGATCGACACGAGGCCCAGCGTCAGGTCCAGCACCTGCCGGAAGAACAGCAGCAGCGACACGCCCAGCAGGATCTCGGGCATCGCCACCGGGGTCAGCGCCAGGAAGGCCAGCCAGCGCACCTTGTACCGGTGCATCGCCAGCCCGGCCATCGCGCCCAGCACGGTCGCGACGGTGGACGACACGATCGCGATGAACAGCGAGTTGGCCGCGGCCTGCAGCATCGTCTGGTCGGACAGCAGTTTCGCGTACCAGCGCGTCGTGAATCCGACCCACTCGGCGTTCAGCTCCGAGTCGTTGAACGAGAACAGCACGACCACGGCCAGCGGCACGTACAGGAACGCGTAGACCGACAGGGCCGCGATCCACAGGCCGACGCCGCGCTTCATGCGCCCCCCTTCGCCAGGCGGCGGCGGCGGCGCCCGGCCAGGACCGCGCCCCCCGCCAGCACCAGCACCACGGCGGTCAGCACCAGCGACAGGGCCGAGCCCAGCGGCCAGTCGCGGTTGTCCAGGAACTGCTCCTTGATCAGGTTGCCGATGAGGATGTCGCCCGTGCCGCCCATCAGTTCCGGGATCGCGAACATGCCCAGCACCGGGATGAAGACCAGCGCGGTGCCCGACCAGACGCCCGGCAGGGACAGCGGCCAGGTGACCCGCCAGAAGCGCGTCCAGCGCGGCGCGCCCAGGTCCTGTGCCGCCTCCAGCAGGGCCGGGTCGTGTTTCTCGAGGTTCGTGTACAGCGGCAGGATCATGAACGGCAGGTGCACGTAGACCATGCCGACGATCACGGCCACGGGGCTGTACAGCACGTTCATCGGGCCCAGCATCAGGATCCAGGCGTAGACGCGGATCAGGAAGTTGGCCGCGAACGGCAGCACCACCAGCAGGACCAGGAAGTCGCGGTGGCGCCTGGGACTTTTCGCGATCAGCAGCGCCAGCGGGTAGGACAGCAGCAGGCACAGCAGCGTCGTGACGGCGGCGACGAGGATCGACTTGCCGACGATCTCCAGGTAGATCCAGTCGCCGAACAGGAAACGGTAGGTGTCCGCGGACAGTTGCAGGGAGCCGTCGGGGGCCCGCAGGGGCTCCAGGCCGCCGAAGGCGCCCGGGGTCCGGAAGGACGCGGCCACCATGATCAGGCTGGGCAGCAGGAAGAAGGCGACCAGGTAGACCGAGGGCGGCAGGGTCACGAACCACTTCACCGCGCGTTCGGATCGCGGCGTGCCGGACGTGCGGCGGTGGCGGTCAGTCATGGAGGTAGCGCCCCGCCTCGGGCCTCCAGCCGATCTCCACCCGGTCGTCCACCTCGAAGAAGCGGGGACGCCCGGGGGCCGAGTTCGCGATCATCGCCTCCAGCGCGGTGCCGTTTCGCAGCACGACCCGGTACAGGGTCACGTCGCCCTCGTACAGCAGGTCGCGGACCACGCCGGGGAAATGGTTGGGCAGGCCGGTGTCCTCGTTCTCGGCCACGACGCGCATCTGTTCGGGGCGCAGCGCGAGGCAGCCGTGGGCACCGGGCTGCACGCCCTGGACGGGCGGGGCGGTCAGCGTCCCCAGGCCCTTCGCGGCCAGGGAGAGGCGGTCGGGCGTCGACTCCAGCACGTCCACGTCCAGCAGGTTGATCTTGCCGATGAAGTCCGCCACGAAGCGGTTCTGCGGGAAGCCGTACAGGCGGTCGGGCTCGTCCAGCTGCTCGATGCGGCCGGCGCGCATCACCGCGATGCGGTGCGACAGGGCCAGCGCCTCCTGCTGGGCGTGGGTCACGAAGATGAACGTGACGCCTACGTTGCGCTGCAAGGCGATCAGTTCGATCTGCATCTCCTCGCGCAGCTTGGCGTCCAGCGCACCCAGCGGCTCGTCCAGCAGCAGCACGCGGGGCTTGTTGACCAGCCCGCGGGCCAGCGCGACGCGCTGCTTCTGGCCGCCGGACAACTCGTGCGGGAAGGCGTCCTCCTTCTCCTCCAGGTGGACCAGCGCCAGCATCCCGGCGACGCGGCGGCGGATCTCGTCCTTCGGGCGACCGGCCATCTCCAGCGGGAACGAGATGTTGCCTTCCACGGTCAGGTGCGGGAACAGCGCGTAGTTCTGGAAGACGGTGTGCAGGGGGCGCTTCTCGGGGGGGACGCCGGCCAGCGACTTGTCGTCCAGCAGGATGTCGCCGGCGTCGGGCGCGTCGAAGCCAGCCAGCATGCGCAGCAGCGTGGTCTTGCCGCAGCCGGAGGGGCCCAGCAGCGTGAAGAACTCGCCGCTGTCGACGGCGAAGGACACGTTGTCGACCGCGAGAAGGCTGCCGAAGCGCTTGCTCACGTTCCGGAATTCCAGCAGCGCCATCGACACGCTCCCGCCGGGGCCGTCATCCAAGGGGTCCGGGGAACCGGGAACCAAGCAGTGCCGAACGCGCGAATTGTCCACGGGGTCCGGGGGCCGGTCAAGGCGTCGGGCGGCGCGCGCCCGAAATACAGGGACAGTCACCAATATTCCCGTGGGCGCTCCCGGCGCGGTCCTTCGGGAAAAGAGGGACAGGCACCAATTGTTGCAGTGGCCATTTACCGGTGCCGACCTCAGCACAGTTGTTTCGAATCGTCGGGTTACCGGCCGGAAATTGGAGGCTGGCCCTCATTATTCTGCTGCTCGTCGCCGCCGCGGAAGGGGGCGGATAGGCGGATGCCGGCGAGGAACGTGTCGGAAGGGCGGTAGCGGGAGGAGGAGGCGCCGGCCGCGACGACGGCGAGGTCGCGGGCGTAGGTGGCGAAGACGGCGATCGACTGCCAGGCGACGACGTCCGCGGAGACGGCGGCGACGAGGCGGTCGGGAGTCGCCAGGTCGGACGCGGTCGCGAACCCGCGCGAGGAGATCGTGGCGGCGATCCGGGCCCGTTCCGGCACGGTCACGGCGAGGTCGGCGCGGACGGCGCGGAAGCCGGCGTCCTGGTCCCAGTCCAGCGCGGCGCCGAAGGAGGCCCAGGGCTTCCAGGCCAGCACCAGGCCCGCCATGCCGCCCATCCTGGAGCCGGACAGCCGGTCCAGGGCGCGCAGCTTCGGCACGCCGTCGAAGTCGTGCCGGTCGGCCATGTACAGGCCGTCGAAGTAGGACGCGGCGTAGTGCGGGCCCAGCCACCGCCACTCGCCCTGCACGCCGACCCGGACGTCCGCGTGCGGGGCGAAATCCAGGGCCAGACCCAGGTGCGCGCCGTCGCCGGACCGGCCCAGGTGCGACCAGGCGGCGTAAGGGAGGACCTCCACCCAGCGCACCCGGTAGACCGGCCATCGCAGGTCGATGCCGCCGGCCACCAGCGACGCCGTGCCGGAGGCGGGCAGGCCCCGCGCGTCGCGGGGACCGAGTTCCGAACTGCGCGGCGCGGCGGCGTCGCCCAGCAGCGTCACTCCCACCTCAAGGCGCCCGAAGGTGCCGCGGTCGTCCACCCAGTAGAAGGGACGCACGTACACGCGACCGCCCGCGACCTGGGGGTCCAGGAACGAGTCCATGAACGCAACGCCGCCGGCCTGCCGGAAGTCCAGCGACACGACCAGGCCGGTGCGCCAGTGGTCCGGGTCGACGGTCGAGGCGTACCGGCAGACGAGGTTCCCGAGGCCCAGCGACAGGGACGGGATCGGCGCCAGGCGCGCGTGGACGGGTTCGGAGGGCGCGCCCCAGGCGATCTCGCCGACGATTCGGCCGTAGTCGGTGCGTTCGTCCCAGTCCTGCGGGCGCAGGCCGTCGCGGTCGAAGCGCATCGGGGCCAGCAGCGAGGCCCGGAAGGAGGACACGTCCACCAGCAGCCCGGCGTCGAAGCCGAACGCCTCGTGGCGGTGGACCAGCCCGCCCAGCGGGGACGCGAACAGTTCGATGGCCCAGGGAGTGGCGGCACGGGCGGCCGCGGCGGGCAGCAGGATAGCGATCGCGGCCAGCAGGGCCGGGAGCACCGACAGGAAAACCCGGACGACCGGTGCGGCGGCCGGGCACGGGACGCGACGGCGGATCGGGAACGTCGCCATGCCGTGATTCTAGGCCCGGTCCATCGCCACCCGGAACTCCGGGACGTCCCCTTCCCGGTCCGCGTACCGGAAGCCGCGACAGGTGGCCCCGAAACGGGCGTTGGTCCGAACGGGAATCCCGCGGAAACACCCGGTTTCGTCGCTGGCGTTCCCGCGGGGTCTTTGGCAGGATTGCCGCCGGTTTCGTTTCGGACCGGAGGACGGGATGTCGATGGGACGGTTCGGGAAGTGGGCGATCGGGCTGGCGTTCGCGGTCGCCGCGTGCGGCGGGAGCGGGACGGCTGGGGACGCGGCGGGCGATGCCGACGCGGCGGTCGAGGCCGGCCCCGACGTCGTGGCAGAAGTCGCGGACACCCTGCCCGAGACGGGCGACGCACGGGAAGAGGTTCTGGACCTGCCCGCGGCAGAGGACGCCGACGCGGCGCCCCCGGAGGACGTCGCCGGCGACGAGGACGGGACGGACGCGGAGGACGCGACCGATGCCATCGACACGGCCGACGCGGTCGATGCCGAAGACGTCCCGGTCGACGTGGGCCTGGCCGAGGTCCGCGCCCCCACGCTGGGCCAGTGGTTCGGCATCGAGGAACTGCCGGTCCCGAACGATTCCGGGTTCTTCCGCACGGCGATGCTGGACGGGCGGTGGGTGCTGGCGACGCCCGGCGGCCTGGCGTTCCTGTCGATCGGGCCGACGACGGTGGCCTTCGACGGCGACGTGGGCCAGGGCATGACCTACTCGTCCATGAGCCTGGCGAACCGCGCCCGCTGGGGCGAGGGCGAGGCCGGGCGCCGGGCCTTCTACGAGGCGGCGCTGAAGGAACTGCAGGCCGCCGGGTTCAACACCGTCGCCGGCTGGTCCAACGAGGTGGCCAACCGCATCGCGGCCGGCCAGATGGACATGCCGTACACGGTGTCGCTGCAGTTCGCGGCCCGCGGGACCGCCGTCAACAAGAACGGGTTCCCGGACACCTTCGACCCGGCCTTCGCGCAGGCGTGCCGGGACTACGCCGCGTCGGCCGCGGCGCCGTTCCGGGACGACCCGAACCTGATCGGCTACTTCACCGACAACGAACTGCGATGGTGGGGCGAGGACCTGTACTGGGAGGCGGACGACCGCGGCCTGACCGACGACTACCTGCGCCTGGCCGCCGACGCGCCCGGCAAGCAGGCGTGGGTCGCGTTCCTGCAGCAGGACCGGGGGTACGCGGACGTGGCCGCGGCGAATGCCGCCTGGGGCACGGCCTTCGCCTCCTGGGACGAGGTCGCCGCCGCCACGACGCTGGCGAACGATGCCGCGTGGCCGGCGCGGCAGGCCGACAAGAAGGAGTTCGTGTACGCCATCGCGCGCGCCTACTTCGAGACGGTGAACGACGCGCTGAAGGCGGCGGACCCGAACCACCTGAACCTGTGCGTGCGGTACGCGTCCACGGCCCCGATCGAGGTGTCGCGCTCCGCGGCGCCGTGCGACGTGCTGTCCATCAACGACTACTACACCGACGACGACGAGTTCACGACCGGCCTGTTCCGGGCCACCCCCGAGGAGCGCTGGACGGGGTTCGCGCTGGCGGCAGGAGGCGGCACGACGCCGAAGCCCACGCTGATGACCGAGTTCGGGATGCGGGCCACCGACTCGATGATGCCGAACGGCTGGGGCGCGGGCTTCGTCGTGGGGACCCAGTCCGGGCGGGGCACCTACTACCGGCGCACGCTGGACCGTCTGATGGGCTTCCGGGCCGGCGGCGTCGGGTTCGTGGTGGGGTTCCACTGGTTCGAGTGGCGGGACGAGCCGAAGACCGGACGCTGGGACGGCGAGGACAGCAACTACGGGCTGATCGGGGTCGACGGCGGGAAGTACGGTCCCGTCTGGGAATCGATGGCGTCGCACCACGCGGCGATCGCGGACCGGCTGCTGGGCGGCACGGCGCCGGTGCTGGGGCAGCCGAAGGCGCGGGTGGCAAACGGAGACGACGGGAGGCCCGCGGTGTCCTTCGCCGCGGTCCCCGGTGCCGTCGCGTACGACGTCCGCGTGTCGCCGGTGCCGTGGATGACGGTCGACGTCCCGTGGGCAGCAGGTGTCGCGGCGTCGGACCGGCAGGAATCGGGCGCCACGGAGCGCATGGAGGCCCCGGGCGGGACCCTGTCGATACCGCGGGCGGCGGGGTCCTGGTGGGCCACCGTCACCGCGCGCAACGACGGCCTGGCCTTCCCGTCCGACCCGTCGGTGCCGGTGCGGTTCGAGTCCCCCCGGGACTGCCCGCAGTCGTACGCGAATGCCTCGGATGCGCTGGGCTGCTTCACCCTGCCGGCCGCGATGGACGAAATGACCGACGACGGCTGGGCGCGGGTCGCGGCGGGGTCGCCCTCGATGCCGGCCGACTGGCTGGCGCTGCGCTTCACGGCGTCGACGCTGGCGAAGAGCCACCCGCGCAACGGCGGTCCCGGCGCCGAGATCGTGGTGCGCTACGAGCCTTCCGCCCCGCTGTCCGCCGATGCCGTCCCGCGGTTCTGCGCCGGCCCGGTCGTCGCGACCGACGGAATACGGGAGCCCGCTTCCAGGTTCCTGCGTCTGCGCCTGAAGGGCATGGACGGGTCGGTGCTGTCGGAAGGCCCGCTGGACCCGGAGGGGGCCGTGGCCATCGAGGGGTGCCAGGAGGCCGCGGCGCCGGCGCCGGGCCCGGTGGCGGCGATCGAGTGGGTGCTGCCCACCGCCGAGGCGAGGCTGCCGCTGGACGTGCCCATCGAGCTGGCGATCGGCCCCTTCCCCGTCGCGGCCCCTCGCTGACCGTTCTTCCGTCCCCCGGGGAACGGGCGTACCCTGAAACCGTCCGAACCCCCGGGAGGTGGACCACGCGCGCCCCGGACCCGAGAGCCGTCCTGGCGATGCCCGCCCTGCTGGCAGTGCTGGCGGCCTGCACGGGAACGACGGGGGGCGGGACGAACGATCGAGCCGGGGCCTCGACGCCGACCGCCGGAGCCATCCTCGTGGGCGGGGCGGACCGGGACGGCGACGACCGGCCCTTCGCCGGGTGCTACGACCTGTCCGCGCTGGTATCGCTGCCCGGGACCGGCGAAGGCTGCCTGGACGGGAGCGACACGCTCGTCCCGGCCAGCGCGCGGACCGGTCGCGTGGTCGACCTGCTGCTGGGTGGCGCGGAGGTGCGCATCCGGAAGGACGAGGACGGCCGGCGCACCGTCACGCTGAAGGGCTACGAGCGCCCGGACGAGTTCCTGATCCTGGAC
Organism: uncultured Myxococcales bacterium; assembly: GCA_937975765.1. Classification (GTDB taxonomy): domain Bacteria; phylum Myxococcota_A; class UBA9042; order DTJE01; family DTJE01; genus CAIZWN01. The sequence goes on along the minus strand of CALJUR010000110.1, from coordinate 39,817 downwards.
CCGCCGGACGCCTCCCGGCTGCCGGAGCCGCCGAGGGTGGCCGCCGTCCGCAAGGCCCGGCCGCCCCGCAGGCCCCGGCCGCCCCCCGTCGTCGCGAACGCCCCTTCCGCCACGCCGCCCGCGCTGCCGATGGCCCCGAAGCCGCCCCCGATGGCGGCCCTCGTCGTGGAGCAGATCGACGAGGTCCCGGAGCCCGGCGCGTTCCTGCAACTGCCCGTCCCGCGGGCCGTCGATCCCGCGCCGGCGCAGGCCCAGGGCTCGCCCACCTTCCGGGAACTGATGGAGGACCTGGCCCGGGCGGCCACCCGGATGGTGTGCGGTCCCGAGGGCTGCACCTGCCCGCACCCGCCGTGCGTTCCCTGCCCTCTAGCCGCCCAGCGACTGGATGGCATGTCCGAGGACACCTGGGTGGTCCACTGGTTCGTCTGGTACGCCACCGAGGCCACGAGTTCCGAGCGGTACCTGGCGATCCGCTCGCTGACCGCGGAGGAGGCCGACCTGGTCCGGCGCGCGAAGTTCCGGTGGGGATTCGCCACCCGCATGGACGCATCGATCGGGGCCTGGGACTGGGAGGCGGGACGGATCCCCGCGGGCCTCGTGGCGGGCGCCGGCGAGAGGCTGGTCACCCTGAAGTCCCGGGGCGCCCGCGTGATCGGCTCCGGGCCTGCGCCGTCCGGGGACCTCGAAGGCGCCCTGGGGATCGCGACGGACCGGACCGCACCGCCCGAGGCGAGGGTCCACGCCCTTCGATGGCTGGGCCAGCGCGGCCGCAGGGAGGCGGTGCTGAGCGTCCTGCGGGACCTGGCGGCCCGCGACCCGGACGACTCGATCCGCGGCGTGGCGCTGGACGCGCTGGACGACCTGCTGGCCCGCGCCCCGTAGACTCTTTTCCCCCGCCGCCCCGCGATGCCGCCATGCCCTCCCGGCCCCCGGCCCTCTTCCATCCGGTTTACGGAACGGATATTCTTGCCGCGGAACGGAGATTCCAGACATGCCGAAACCCCGCCGGGAGAAGGAGCGCGAACAGCGAAGGGCCCACATCCTGGAGGCCGCCGAGAGGGTCTTCGGCCGGCGGCCTTTCGACCAGGTGTCGATGGCCGAGATCGCGGCCGAGGCCGAACTGGGGATGCAGGGCATCTACGGGCACTTCCGGTCCAAGAGCGCGCTGTACCAGGCGGTGATCCTGGGGCGGATGCGGGCGTTCGAGGCCGATGTCGAGGCCGCGATGCGCGACGGGAAGGGGCCGCGCGATCGCCTGCTGCGGATGGCCGCGACCTTCGCCCGGCTGTTCCAGCGTGCCCCCTACTTCTTCCCGATGTTCCTGCGCGAGAAGAACCAGACCGAGTGGAGCGAGGAACCGCGGTTCGGTGCCGAGGTGCGCGACGGCTTCCTGCGGGAGATGGCCCGGGTCCGGTCGATCTCCGAGGAGGGCGTCCGCACGGGGGACCTGCGCGGCGAGGACCCGCGCTTCCTGGCGATGCTGGCGATGAACGTGATGCTGTCGTCCCTGCAGTACCACCTGCAGTTCCGGCCGGACGAGGCGATGGAGGACGTGGTCGCCCGGGCCGAGAGGTGCCTGCTGGACGGCGTCGGGAGGAAGGGATGAACACGACGACCAGGCGGGTCGCGCGGATCGTCGCTGGAGTGCTGCTGGCCGCCGCGGCCTGCGGCGGGAAGCCCGCGCCCGTGAAGGTGCCCCGACCGGTACGGCTGGTCGCGGCCGAGGTGCCGGAAGGCCGGGCGGCCAACCGCTACTCCGGCAACGTCGAACCGAGGGTGCGCGTGGACCTGGCGTTCAAGGTCGCCGGCTACATCGGCGAGATCCTGCAGGTGCGGGGCGTCGACGGCCGGATGCGGAACGTCCAGGAGGGCGACGAGGTACGCGCCGGCGACGTCCTGTGTCAGGTGCGCGACGACAACTACCGGGTCAAGCTGGAACAGGCCCTGGGCGGGCTGGGGCAGGCCGAAGCGGCGCTGCTGGCGGCCCGGCGGGACTACGACCGCGCGCGGCCCCTGCACGCGGACAACGCGATCCCGAAGGCGCTGCTGGACGGCGCCGAGGCGAAGCTGGACGGGACGAAGGCGGCGGTGGCCTACGCGCGCGGCCTGGTGGACGAGGCGCGGGTCTTCCTGGCGGACACCGCGCTGAAGGCCCCGCTGGACGCGACGGTGATGAAGCGCCTGGTCGAGGTCGGATCGCTGGTCGGGCCGGGCGTGGGCGGATTCGTGCTGGCGGACACGCGGTCGATGCGGGTCGTCTTCGGCGTGCCGGACGCGGGGCTGGCGCGGTTCCCGATGGGGGCCGAGGTGGCGGTACGCCTGGACGCGATCGGGATGGACGCGACCGGCCGGGTGACGCGCGTCTCGCCCTACGCCGACCCGCGGACCCGCATCTTCGACGTCGAGGTCACGATCCCGAACGGGGACGGTCGCATCAAGGCCGGCATGATCGCGTCCGTCACGGATCGCGGGGGGGACGTGTCGCCGGTTCCGGCCGTCCCGCTGGCCGCCATCGTGCGGCCGCCGGGCGCGACCGAAGGCTACGCGGTCTTCACGGTCGAGGCGGGCCCGGACGGCAGCGTGGCCCGGGCGAGGCGGGTGCGCCTGGGCGAGGTCCGCGGCGACCGCGTCGAGGTCGAGGAGGGCCTGGCGGCGAGGGACCGGGTGGTCGTCCCGGGCGCGTCGTTCCTGGCGGACGGCCAGGCCGTCACCGTCGTGCCGTAGGAGGGGCCCGTGGCGCACGTCAGCGACGAGTCCCGGATCCGCGGCACGCGCAACACCGCGCGGTTCTTCGTGGAGAACCGGCAGATCGCGTGGGTCGTGCTGGTCCTGACGCTGGCGTGGGGCGTCTGGGGCTACCGGGAGATGCCCAAGCGCAAGGACCCGGTGATCCCGATCCGGGTCGGCGCCGTCGTCTGCATGTGGCCGGGCCAGCCCGCGGCGCGCATCGAGGATCGCGTCACGCGGAAGCTGGAGGAGAAGATCCACGAGAACGGGAACGTCGAGCGCATCTTCTCGACGACGCGGAACAGCGTGGCGGTCCTGGTCGTCGTGCTGGACCAGCGCATCGAGGACGTGGACAAGGAACTCGACGACATCCAGGGCAAGCTGGACCAGATCCACGACCTGCCCGACGGGGCCGGGCCGATCCAGTTCCTGAAGGACTTCAAGGACACGACGGCGCTGATGCTGACGGTGGCCAGCCCGGTGGTGCCTCCGGTCGAGGTGTCGCTGAGGGCCGACTCGCTGCGGCGGGCGCTGGACGAGGCCCGGGCGGGCGGGACGGGACCCCGGGCGGCGATCGTGGTGTCGTTCCCGTTCAGCCTGGACCCGGGCGAGACCGAGCGGCTGCTGGCCGACCTGCCGGCGCACCTTCGGGAACGCGGGCTGGCGACCGGCGCGCGCCTGGTCCGTCGGCCGGGTTTCGTGGCCGTGGACGCGGACTTCGCGGGGTCGGACGCGGATTTCCTGGCCACGTACGACACGTTCGTGCGGGAACGCTTGAGCCGCGCCGACCTGCACCCCGACGTCTGGGCGCCGGCGATCGTCCGGGACCCGGCCGGGGCCGAGGCGCGGCTGGCCGCGGTGGCCGGACCGCGCTATACCTACCGGGACCTGGACGACTTCACCGACCGCATCTCCAGGACGCTGCAGAACGTCCCGGAGGTGGCCAAGGCGACGCGCGTCGGCCTGCTGCCCGAGGCGGTCTACCTGGAGTGGGCCCAGGAGAAGCTGGCCGCGCACGGGCTGCAGCCGTCGGCCCTGCCGACCATCCTGCAGGCGCGCAGCAACACGATCCCGGGGGGGATCCTCGAGGCCGGCGACCGCAACGTGCTGGTGCAGCCGTCGGGCGAGTTCGCCAGCGAGGCCGACCTGGGTGGCGTGATGGTCGGCGCGTCCCCGGCGGGAGCGCCGACGTACCTGCGGGACCTTTTCGACATCCGGCGCGAGTACCAGAGCCCGCCGCGCTTCCTGAACTGGTACGCGGCGCGGGACGCGAACGGCCAGTGGGTGCGGCAGCGGGCCGTCACGATGTCGATCCTGATGAAGCCGGGCCAGCAGATCGCGAACTTCGGGGCATCCGTGGACCAGGCCCTGGCCCGCGTGAAGGCCGAACTGCCCGAGGACCTGGTCGTTGCCCGCACGTCGGACCAGCCGCTGCAGGTGCGCGAGAACGTGGACCTGTTCATGCGCAGCCTGTGGGAGGCGATCCTGCTGATCGTCGCGGTCGCCTTCCTGGGCTTCCGCGAGTGGCGGTCCGCGACTCTGATGGCGGCGTCGATCCCGCTGACCCTGGCGATGACGTTCGGGATGATGCACCTGCTGCACCTGGACATCCAGCAGGTCAGCATCGCGACGCTGATCATCGCACTGGGTCTTCTGGTGGACGACCCGGTGGTCGCCGGGGACGCCATCAAGCGCGAGGTCTCGGCCGGCCGGCGGCCCCTGGTCGCGGCCTGGCTGGGCCCGACGAAACTGGCGAACGCCATCGTCTTCGCGACGCTGACGAACATCGCGGCCTACCTGCCGCTGCTGATGATCGGCGAGGCGGACATCCGGCGGTTCATCTATGCCCTGCCCGTCGTGATGACGTGCGCGCTGGTCGCGTCGCGGATCGTGTCGATGACCTTCGTGCCGCTGCTGGGGTACCACCTGCTAAGGCCGCGGGACGGCGGGCGGGACCCCCGGCAGGGACGGGTCGGGCGGGCCTACCGGGCCGTGGTCGAGTGGGCGATCGACCACCGCTGGCGGGTGCTGGGGGCGGCGACCGTCGTGCTGGTGGCGACGGGCCTCCTGGGGGGGAGGCTGAAGACCAGCTTCTTCCCGACCGACCTCAGCTACCTGTTCTACATCGACGTGTGGACGCCCGAGGACTCGCCGCTGTCGACCACGGGACAGGCCGCCAGGGACGCCGAGCGGATCGTGCGCGAGGCGGCATCGGAGTTCGCGGCGGGCCACCCGGACGAGGACGGGCAGCCGCGCGACGTGCTGCACTCCGTGACGACCTTCGTGGGCGGCGGGGGACCGCGATTCTGGTTCAGCATCCTGCCCGAGATGCAGCAGTTGAACTACGCCCAACTGGTCGTCCAGGTGAGGGACAAGCGCGACACCGAGGCCTTCGTGGGACCCCTGCAGAAGGCCCTGACGTCCCGGATGCCCGGGGTTCTGGTGGACGTGCGACGGCTGGAAACGGCCAAGCCCGTCGGCGTACCCGTGTCACTGCGCGTCAGCGGCGACGACCTGGCGACCCTGCGCGCGACCGCCGAGCGGGTGAAGCAGGTGCTGCTGGACGCCCCGAACGCCGAGAGGGTGCGCGACGACTGGGGCGCGGACACGCTGGCGCTGCGGCTGGACGTGGACCCCGACCGGGCGAACCTGGGCGGCCTGACGAACCTGGACGTGGCGCTGTCGTCCGTCAGCGGCGTGAACGGGTTCCAGGTCGCGACGCTGGCAGACGGCAGGCGGCAGGTGCCGGTGTACGTGCGCTTGCGGCCCGAGGACCGCGCCCGCATCGGCGACCTGTCCGACTTCTACGTCTACAGCGCCCGCACCGCCCAGCGCGTGCCCCTGCGGACGGTGGCGACGCCGGCCCTGGCCATGGAACCGGAGAAAATCAAGCACCGCGGGCTGTTCCGCACCATCACCGTGGCGGCGTTCCCCACCGAGGGCGTGCTGCCGTCGGAGGTCCTGAAGGGCATCCGGCCGAGGATCGACGCGATCCGCGACTCGCTGCCGCCGGGGTTCCGGCTGGAGGTGGGCGGCGAGGAGGAGGAGCAGGTCAAGAGTTTCAAGGAGGTCGCCCTGACGATGGCGATGAGCATCCTGCTGATCTTCCTGATGCTGACGCTGGAGTTCCGGAACGCGGTCAAGCCGCTGATCGTGTTCGCGGCGATCCCCTTCGGGATGGTGGGCGCGCTGGCTTCCCTGGCGCTGGCGGGGGCGCCGTTCGGGTTCATGGCCTTCCTGGGCTGCGCCAGCCTGATCGGCGTCATCGTCAGCCACGTGATCGTGCTGTTCGACTATGTCGAGGTCCTGCACGAACAGGGGGTGCCGCTGCGACAGGCACTATCGGAGGCCGGCATCCTGCGCATGCGGCCGGTGATGATCACGGTGGGCGCGACGGTGCTGGGCCTGATCCCGCTGGCGCGGCACGGAGGGCCGCTGTGGGAGCCGATGTGCTACGCGCAGATCGGCGGCCTGACGGTGGCGACCGCGATCACGCTGCTGCTGGTGCCGGTGCTGTACGCGGTGTTCGTGCTGGACCTGCGGATCGTGCGGTGGGGCAGGCAGGACGCGGACGGGGAGACCGTGGACGCGACCGGGGAAACGGGTTGAACTAGAATCCTCCCCGGAGGGATCAGCCATGTCCGCCCCTCATCGCCTTCCGGGATCGGTGTGCCCCCGTGCGCCCGGCCTCCTGCTGGCCGTGGCGCTTGCTCTGCCCGCGATCCCCGCCCCCGCCGGGGCCCAGGTCCACTACACCTACCTGTGGCACCTGGAGCAGCCCGTCTACTGGCCGGCGCCGGACGGGTCCGGGGTGCGGTACCAGCGGGCCTGGGAGTCCATGCAGTCGAAGGCGGGCGGGGCCGCGCACCCCCAGAACGACCTGGACCAGATCTTCGGCCTGGACGACCGGGTCGCGGCCTACCAGTGGCGGCCCAAGGACAGCCTGGCGACGCTGCTGGGGCACGACGAGGCGGGGGTGCAGGTCAGTTACTCCGGCGGGCTGATCGAGAACGTGCAGTCCCTGGGGGACCACGCGTGGGGGGGGTACTCGGGGTCCTGGAACGGAAGTTTCAAGACCGCCCAGGGCTGGAAGACCCGCCAGGGCGGACCTCGCATGGACATGGTCGTCTTCCCGTTCCACCACCCGCTGATGCCGCTGGTCGACGACCGGGTGAACCGCATGGAGATCGCCCTGTGGAAGCAGGTGGCCGGCGAGGCCTGGGACGCCTCGGTGACGTCGAAGGGGCTCTTCCCCCCCGAGATGGCGTTCTCGGAGCGGCTGATCCCGCTGCTGGTGGAGGCCGGGATCGAGTGGGTGGTGGTGTCGAACGCCCACATCAGCCGGGCCTGTGCCGACTATCCGTGGGTCGCGGGCAGCGGCGGCGACAACATCCCGCCCCCGAACCGTGCCGACGCGCTGAACCCGGCCCAGGGGACGTACAACCGCATCTCCATCGACCGCGGGGTGTCGCCCGCCAACGCGTATCCCCTCGCCTACCGGCCGCACTACGCACGATACGTGAAGCCGGCCTCGGGCGTCGTGTCGCGCATCGTGGTCGTCCCCGCCGCCATGGGCGAGTCGTGGAAGGACGGCTACTCCTGCTACGGCCTGGACGAGGCCTCGGCCTACGCGTCGTCCGGCAGCGCGCAGCACCCGATCCTGGTCCTGATGGCCCACGACGGGGACAACGCCTTCGGGGGCGGGTACAGCTACTACATGGAGTGCGTCCCGGGCCTGGCGGGCGCCGCGTCCGGCAAGGGCCTGGTGCCGACGACGGTCGCGGGGTACCTGAAGGACCACCCCGTGGAAGCCACCGACACGGTCCACGTGGAGGACGGGGCCTGGGTCAACGCCGACGGGGATTTCGGGTCGCCGTCGTTCTGGAACTGGAACTGGCCCCCGGTGAGCGCGTCCGGGCAGGTGGACGTGGCGAACGGCTGGGCCGAGGACGAGCGCGGCTTCGCGTTCCTGACCGCCGCGACGAACTGGGTGCTGACGGCCGAGGACGCGAAGGGGCCGGCGAACGTGGCGAAGATCCTGCACCCGGACGCGGGCGGCGTGCTGGAGCAGGCGTGGCACTTCCTGCTGGGGGGGCTGAACAGCGGCTACATGTACTACGGCAAGGCCCTGGACATGGAACTGAAGCCGGTCGTGGCGGCGAACGAGGCGATCCAGCGGGCCAGGCAGTCGCTGGGCGCGACCTACACCGACAAGACCCCGCCGACGGTGTGGGCGCCCCAGCACTACCCCGACAACCCGGGAGGGACGAACTTCGGGCCGCTGTACCGGTACCAGGTCACGGAGATGGGGCCGGAGACCTGGTTCTGGACCTTCGTGGCGGACGTGTCGGGCGTGGCGTCGGTGACACTGAAGTACCGCGTGGACGCGGACGGGACGAACAGCACTGCGAACGACCAGAACGAGACGTACGCGGGAGGCGCCGACGTCGGCGGGTGGCAGTCCCTGGCGATGGCGCGCCGGGAGTTCCCGAAGGGCAACCCGTACAACGACCCGGAGATCGACACGTCCGTGCTGCCCGACGAGATCGCCGACGAGTACTGGGTGCGGCTGACCGGGGTCCGGGACGCGCTGCTGGACTGGTACGTCGAGGCGCAGGACGCGAAGGGCCACGTGACCCGGACGGCGATCCGGCACCTGTACATCGGCGCCTCGCAGGGGACGACGACGGGCAAGTGGACTCCCGCGGACCCGACCGCCTGCACGCCCGTGACGGTGACCGACAAGACGGGCGGCTTCCTGCACTGGGGCGTCAACGGCTGGAACCTGCCTCCCGAGGCCATCCGGCCTGCCGGATCGACGCCCTGGACCGACGGCAAGGCGGTCGAGACGCCGTTCGCGGCGTGCGAGGCGGGGTTCTGCGTCACGATCCCGGCCGTGGGCGAGGGGATCACCTCGATCGACTTCGTGGTCCACCACGCGGACGGGTCCTGGGACAACAACGGCGGACAGGACTGGCACGTCCCGATCGCGGCGTGCGGCACGGGGGACCCGGGCGGCGGGGAGGACGTGGCGGCAGCGGAGGACGTCGCGGGCGGCGAGGACGCGATGGGTGCGGACGCGGTCGCTACCGACGAAGGCGAGGATCGGGGGGCGGTGCAGGATCCCGGCGCGGGCGAGGACCCGGGCAACGGCAGCGACGAAGGCCCGGACACCGATCCGGGGACGGTCATCGACCCGGGTACCGACGCGGATCCCGGTGCCACCGACCCGGGCGGCCGGGACACGGCCCCCCCCGACGCAACTCCGACCGACCTGCGGGACGGGGACCCGACGGCCGGCAAGGACGTCGACGCGGGGAACGGCGGACGGTCGGGCGGCGGCTGCAGCGCCGGGGCCGGCACGGTACCGGGGGCCTGGGCCTGGCTGGCCCTGCTGGGCCTCGCCGCGATGCGGCGGGACGGGCGGCGGCGGGGTTGACCGTCCCGGGGTCAGTTCCGATCGACCGGCCCGGGCAGGCCGACCGTGGCTTCCGAGGCGACGCCGGGCTCGCGCAACGGCGCCCGGCCGACCGGAGCGGGGCGCCGCGTGCGGTCCTGGATGGACTTGTACAGCCGGTACATCTTGTAGGCCTGCGACTCGTCCGCGTAGAAGGTCTCCCAGGCCCAGTGGTACATCTCCTGCAACCGACCGGGCGACATTCGCCTCGGCTGGAACACCACGTTGCCGCCGTTATAGAGCGACAGGTCGTCCGTCAGGATCCGCCCCTCCTCCTGCATCCGGGCACGGGCAGGCGTGTGCGCGAACGGCGTCAGCACCGTGAACTCGGCCAGGTCCAGTTCGATCTCCAGCAGGAAATCCACCAACCGCTTGATCGCGTCCTCGTCGTGGTCGTCCAGGCCCAGGATGATGGTGCCTTCCACCCCGATGCCGTGGGCCTTGTAACGGCGAATGCGTTCCCGGATGAAGTCCGACGTGTCGAAGACCGCCTGGTACACGTACCAGCAGCCCGCCTGGGCCGCCAGGTCCAGCACCTGGTCGTCGTCCTCGACGGGGTGGCAGCACCAGACCTTCTTGAACGGGATCATCGTGCGGAAGAGTTCCTTCTCCCACTCCTTGTCCTGCGCCAGCGAGTTGTCGACCACGAACAGCCGGTCGTTCTCGATCTGCGCCAGTTCCTCCTCGATGCGGTGCATCGGGCGCGGCCGGAACTTCCGGCCGCCCAGGTAGGGCGTGCAGCAAGGGAAGCAGTTGAACCGGCAGCCGCGCGAGGCGTGGAACAGGTCCGCCATCCGCACGCCCTTGTGCTCGTAGCACGACCGGTCCAGCACCGAGCGCCGGGCCGGGCCTACCGCCTCGATCGGCACGAAATCCGCCAGGAAGTCGTAGACCGGCTTCAGCGCGCCCGCCTGCTGGTCGGCGAAGACCTGTTCGAGACGCCCCTCCGCCTCGCCCAGGAAGACCGACGTCGCGTGCCGGCCGACCTCCTCGGCATGCAGCATCGTGGAGATCCCGCCGAAGATCACGTCCTTGCCCATCTGGCGGAACCGGGCGCAGATCTCGAACGCGCGCGGCAACTGCGACGACAGCATCACCGAAAGGCCGACGAAGTCCCAGTCGTCCGCGAAGGGCACGGCCTGGACGTTCTCGTCGACGAAGGTCACGTCCACGTCCGGCGGGATCGCCGCCGCCATCACGACCGAACCATGCGGCGGCAGGTTGAACGGGGTCTGGTGCACGAGCTTGGGCCACTTCGGGAAGATCAGCAGGAACTTCAAGTCGGATCTCCTGGTACGAGGCGGGGCCGGTACGACTTGTCCGCGAACTGCAGCACTATGACCAACCCGGACCGATTTTCCAAGCACTTTCTCCACCACCGCCGGCAGGGCGCAGGCTGGAGGCTCGGCAGGACCCGCCCGGAACCTCCCCGGCACCCGCACCGTCTCTCCCGCACCGTACCTCCTTGCACCGTAACTCCTTGACACCCGAACCGGCCGGTGCGAGCCTCGCCGCGCCCCGTTCCGGAACCGCGATGAGCGACCCGACTCAACCGACCGGCACCCTGCCCACGCCCGGGGCCGCGCCCGCCTCCTGGCGCACCCGGCGCGAGGTCGGCACCCGCGTGGGCATCCGCATCGTCTTGTGGATGCTGCGCCGCGTCGGCTACGCTCCGGCCCGCGCGCTGGTGGCGTGCGTCGCGTTCCACTACTGGCTTTTCGCGCCCGCCAACCGCCGCTGGATCCGGCAGTTCCAGGAGCGGGCACTGGGCCGCTCGTCCCGCTGGCGAACCTTCCGGACCGTCTTCGCGTTCGCCGAGTCGATCCTGGACCGCTCGTTCGCGCTGATGGGCCAGGGGAACCGCTTCCGGCTGACCATCGACGCGCCACCCGGCCTGCTGGACGGCACGCAGCCTGCGCGCGGCTGCCTGGTGCTGGGCGCGCACCTGGGCGTGATGGAGATGGCGCGGGCCTTCGCGCAGATGCAGCGTATCCGGTTCAGCATGCTGATGCACGTGGGTCCATCGTCGCAACTGTACGAGGAGATGAAGCGCCTGGACCCGGCACTGGAACGGAACATCATCCCGGTGGCCTCCGATGCCGACGCCGTGGCGCCGCTGCTGGAGATGCGCGCCCGGATCGAGCAGGGCGAGTACGTGGGCATCAACGGCGACCGCACCTGGGTCAGCGGCCCGCGCGTTCGTGTACCGTTCCTGGGTGTCGAGCGGGACTTCCCGGCGGGTCCCTACCTGCTGGGCACGGCCCTGAAGGCGCCGATGCTGCTGATGTTCCTGGTGAAGACCGGGACCTGCGACTACCGCCTGTGCATCGAGCGCTTCGCGGAACCCGGCGACTGGCCGTCGCGCAGGGACCGGCAGGCCGGCGTCGAGGCGATGGCGCGGCGCTACTCGGAGCGGCTGGAGGCGTACGCACGGCGCTACCCGACGCAGTGGTTCAACTTCTACGACTTCTGGGGAAGCGAGGCGGATTGAAGGGGCCACGGCGGGGAAAGGACGACAGCCCCGCAAGTCCGTCAGCCCTCGTCGCCAAGGTCGAGATCGTCGGGGCAGCGCCAGAACCTCGCGTCCACGTCGCGCACGACGCCGTTGAACACGGAGCAGTACAGGATCTGGACGCAGTTGGCCCGCAGTTCGACGGCGCGGCGCCGGAAGTCGTTCTCGGTGGCGTAATTCCCGACGAGGCCCCGGGGTTCGCATTCCCGGAACAGCGCGTGCGTGATCGCCTGGGTACCCTCCACGACCCGGACGGCCAGGGCCTCCTCGGACAGCCCGGGTTCCTCCTCGACCACCCGTGCCCCCCCGCAGCCAGGGATCGCCGCCAGCCCGAAGGCCGACGCCAGCGCAAGAAAGGCGCCTCGAACCGGAACCCGGGGCTTCGCGCTCACCGCATCGCCTCCTCCGGCCGATCCCCTCGGCCCACCCGCACCACGTCGCCTTCGACCACGACATCCACGCAGCCCGGCCAGAACGGCAGGGCGCTGAGGATGGGGAAGTAGTTGAGGAAGCATCCCTTGCTGGTCACGGTCAGGTTGACCACGCCGTCCCCCCGCAGTTCCCCGACCTGCTGGTTGATCGGCCCGGATGCGTCGTGCGTCCGTTCCAGGCCCACGAGGCCCCAGACCATCCCGTAGAACCGGTGCTTGTGGCGGACGTGCCCCACCATGTCGACCTCTTCCTGGCCCAGGATGCGGCCGTCCGCGTCCCGAAGGTACCCGCTGGCCGAGGCGGGGTGGTCCAGGTTGTCGAAGATCAGTTCCCCCCGTCCGCCCGCGCAGGACGCGGCGGGCAGGGCCAGCGCCAGGAGGACGATGCCGGCAAGCCTCGAATATGCCCTCATTTCCGTCCCCCCTTCCTGCGGGACTTCGCGGGCCGGGTCGGCACCGGTTCCGCGGGCGGCTGCGGATCCGGGTCCGGCAGCAGCGCGGGCGGTTCCGGTTCGGCCGGGGGCTCCAACACCTCGCCCCTCACGCCCAGGCGATTGCGGTCCAGGTACCAGGTGATTGCCTGGAGGCACGACGACTGGACGGGGACGGCATCGATCACCGCCCGGCAGCGCGCGCATTCCCCGACGGCCTTCAGCACGATCACGTCGAACTTGTTCGCACCCTCCACCTGCCACGAGGACTGCGACGTCTGCATGTAGCCCGAGCTGGCCGTCGAGAACTCCCTCTCGTTCGTGACCTGGCCCTGGATCGCGGGCGGCGCCTTCTGCGCGGGGCGCAGGTCCCGGGGACGGGGCTCGCAGCCCACGCACGGGACGGGGCCCAGTTCGACCGGCAGGGTGGAGTTCCGCGCAGTCATCACCCCCGGCGCGGCACACGAGGCGGTGGCCAGAAGGCCCGCGAGAAGGACCCCAAGCCCGAAAATCCGTTCCAGCGGGGATCGCACGTTCCGCCCTCCTGCACAGGCCCGGACGGCGCCGGGCCCCGCGTCGCATCCTCACCGGGCAGCCGCCCGGGCGTCGAGGAACGCCCTCGATTTCAGGCAGGCCACCACGTCCTGCCGCCATTGCCGATCGATCACCTGCGTCACCGCGGCATCCAGCGCCTCGTTCCCGGCCGAGCCCGACGCCAGGTCCAGGGGCGTCCGGGTCGTCAGCCACTGCTCCCACAGGGTCCGTCCCGTGGCGGTCCTCAGCGCCAGCCGGGTGGAGATGCCGACGACCACGGGAGACTCCCCCTCCCCCCGCTCGATGTCCAGCGCGTAGCGGACCGCCAGGTGGGGATGGCCGTCCAGCACCGGGATCCCGACGTGTCTCAGGGCGTCCTGCGCCGCATGCTGGAACCGCTCCTGGGGGGGGCCCCCGGGGACCCCGCCACTGCCCTTCACCGACAGGCCCAGGCCGCGGGGCGCATGGGCCTGCGCCATGGCGGAACCCTTCCCGGACGGCGCGGCCGGGGCGTCGCGGAGGGCCTCGGGCAAGGCCTGCACGAACGCGGGGGCCTTCAAGGCCTTCCCGACCTCCTCCGCGTACCGCGCCAGCGCCTGCGAGAACCCCCGGCTGTAGAGATCCCGCGGCCGCTCCACGCCGACCTGCGTGGTGTCCACGTGGACCTTCACAGGCCGGCGCCACAGTTCCTGGGCGCCGCGGCGCAGGAACAGCGTCGCCTCGATGTCCACGGAGTAGTCGGAACTTCCTTCCATCCAGAATTTCGAGACCCAGACCTCGAACACCGCGCCGCCGTCCGGTGCGGCCGCCAGGCCCCCGCGCGCCAGGCCGACCTCCGTCGCCTTGGCGACCAGGCGGTTCACGGTCTCGGGGTCCTTCTCGTGGATCCCGACTCCGTATCCGACGGCGGCGCGCATCGTCCCGACCCGCCTGGGGTTCTCGCCCCCTTCCTTCGCGGGCCTCCGGTTCTCCACCCGGAGGGTGACGGACTGGGCATCCGGCCCCGGGGCCACGACCTTCGGCCGGTACTCGATCGAACTGGAGTAGAAGCCGCCCCCGGTGCTGCCGCCGCATGCCCATGCGACGCCCAGCAGCGCGATCGCGACCCGGTTCACCCCCCTGGCCATCGGACCCTCCGTCGTTCCTACTTGAACTCCCCGCCCTGGCGCGACACCGACAGGGTCCCCAGCGACAGCAGGTCCTCCTTGCCGGACAGTTCGTCGGCGCGGGTGTAGGCCGGGACGCGGTGCACGCCCGAGTCCAGCCGGATGGCGTCGCAGGGGCACGCCTCCTCGCACATGCCACAGAAGACGCACTTGATGAAGTCCACCTCGAACACGACGGGGTACTTCTCGTTCTCGTCGCCGCGCTCGCCCGCCACGATGCGGATGCAGTCCGCCGGGCACGCCGTCGAGCACATGAAGCACGCCACGCACCGGACGCTGCCGTCCTCGCGCCTCATCAGCCTGTGCTTGCCGCGGTAGCGAGGGGGGTACGGGCGCCTGGCCTCGGGGTACTGGGACGTCACGATGCCCTTGCCGGTCAGCACGTTGCGGAAGAAGTGCCGGCCGGTGACCTTCATCCCCTTCCACAGTTCGGGGACCCAGGACTGGACCACCAGGTCCGCGGGGGGCCGTTCCACCACCTTGACCTTGACCATGTCGTCCCTCCCGTCGGGGGCGGCCTCCCGCCGCGCGACGAACCCGCCATCACGCGATCAGCGCCAGCACCACCGCGGTCGCCAGGATGTTCACCAGGCTCAACGGCAGCAGCACCTTCCAGCCCAGCGACATCACCTGGTCGTACCGGAACCGCGGCACGGTCCACCGGATCAGCATCTGGAACCAGCACAGGAACAGCACCTTGGCCGCGAAGAAGGCGACCTGCGCCACCGTGATCCAGCCGCCCGCCGTTCCCGCCGGGTCCACCCACGGGATCTGCCATCCGCCGAAGAACAGCGTCGCGGCGATGCAGGCGATGACGATGACCTCGACGAACTCCGACAGCATGAACGTCGCGAAGCCCATCGCCGAATACTCGACGAAGTAGCCGATGATCTCGGATTCGCCCTCCGGCAGGTCGAACGGCGCGCGCTTGTTCTCGGCCATCGCCGCCGCCAGGAACAGCAGGAAGCCGAACGGCTGCACGACGATGCCCCACCTGGGCAGCCAGCCCCACAGCAGTTCGCCCTGCCCCGCCACGATCTGCGTCAGGCTGACCGAACCGAAGACCAGGAAGATCCCGACGAGGTTCAGGCCCATCGAGACCTCGTAGGAGATCATCTGCGCCGCGCCGCGCAGGCTGCCCAGCATCGCGAAGTTGTTGGCCGAGGCCCAGCCGCCCAGCGTGGTCCCGTAGATGCCGAAGCCCAGGATCGCGAACACGAACAGCATGCCCGAGTCGAGGTTCGAGATGACCAGGTCGCCCGGCCCGAACGGCACCACCGCGAAGGCGCACAGCGGCGGCACCAGCGCGATGGCGGGCGCCAGGAAGAACAGCGTGCGGTTCGCGCCGGCCGGGACGAAGTCCTCCTTCACAAAGGACTTCAGCATGTCCGCGATGGGGTGGAACAGGCCGAACGCGCGGATGCCCAGGATGCTGGCCCGGTTGGGGCCGATGCGGTCCTGGATCACCGCCGACATCTTCCGTTCGGTCCACGTCAGGACCGCGGCCAGCATGATGCAGAAGACCAGCACGAACCCGAGGATCTTGAGAAGCGTCAGCAGGACGAACTCCAGCATCCCGGTCTCCTCCCGCTAGGCGCCTTTACCCGCGGCCGCATCCCCGCCCGCCAGCGGCCGCCCCATCCGGTCGGCCAGGTCCGACGCCCAGGTCCCGTACCCGCGCGCCTCGGCCGGCGGAACCAGCGCCTGCCGCACCCGCCGCGACAGACCGGCCTCGTTCACCCAGGTCCCGTCCGTCTCGTACGGGGACAGGCCCGGGAAGGCGATCCGCGCCGCGCCCGCCAACGGCCCGTCCAGCGCGGCCACCGCGATCGACAGCGGCGCCTGCCGCAGCGCCGCGGCCAGCGCGTCGGCCTGGGCGTGTTCCGTCCCCAGCACGACCAGCGCGGCCAGGGACGGTGCCCGGGCCACCACCTCGTCCACCGGCACCAGCACGACTCCCGCCGCCTCCAGCACCCGCCGAAGCCCGGCGTGGTTCGGGTTCTTGTCGGCCTTCACCAGCACGGAGTCGGCCTGGCCCGCGGCCGCCCCGCCCACGGCGAAGACCGCCCCCGGTGCCGCGGAACGCACCATCGCCACGACGGCCGCCGCGTCCTCGCACGTCATCCACGGCGTCAGCACCACCGCCACGCCGCCCGTGGCCGCGCCCGGCAGCGCCTCGGCCGCCTCGCGCACCGCCTGCGCGTACGGGGCCGGCGCCCCCGCGACCCGCGCCGCCTCCAGGCGCCCGGCCTCGAACCGGTGGTACGCCAGCCGTCCCGCATCGCACGCCCAGTAGCCGTTCACCTCCGGGTCGTGCCGCGGCACCAGCCGCTGGACCTCGTTCCGGTACACGTCCGCCCGGATCGCGCAGCCCCGGCTGCACTCGCCGCACACCGTGTCGATGCCGTGCGTCAGCCACGCCCGGCACTTGAACCGGAAGTCCCGCGTCGTCAGCGCGCCTACCGGGCACACGTCCGCCGTGCACATGCTGTAGGGGTGGTCCAGTTGCGTGCCCGGGAAGACGTCGATGTACGTCCGCTCGCCGCGCTGGACCTGCACCAGTTGCGGCGCCTTCGCGATCTCGTCGCAGACCCGGATGCAGCGGGTGCAGTTGATGCAGCGTTCCGCGTCGTACACGATCTGCGGTCCCAGGGCGCGCTGCTTGGCCTTGTGGTTCTTCGTGAAGAAGTGCCGGGACGGCCGGTGGTCGTGCGCGAAGTACAGGTCCTGCAGGTCGCACTCGCCGGCCTGGTCGCAGATCGGGCAGTCGACCGGGTGGTGCAGCAGGATGTATTCCAGCACGGCCCGGCGCGCCTCCAGCACGCGCGGAGAGTTCGTCGTCACCACGTGGCCGTCCTGGCAGGGGTCCCAGCAGGCCGCGACGGGCTTGGGGCTCTTGTTGGTGTCCACCAGGCACATGCGGCAGTTGCCGGCGACCGGCAGGCCGGGATGGTAGCAGAAGCGCGGGATGTCGATGCCCAGCCGGTCCGCGGCCTCGATGATCCGCGTGCCCGGCTCGACCGTGATCTCGCGCCCGTCGATGGTCAGCGTCGGCATCGATGCCCCCTCAGCGGTCGATCTCGCCGCCGATCATGTTGATCCCGTCGAAGGTCGGGATGACGTCGGCCACCAGGCCGCCGACGATCATGTCCTTCAGGCCCTGCATGATGGCGAAGCAGGGCGGCCGGCAGTGCACGCGGTACGGGAAGCCGGACCCGTCGGACACGACGTAGAAGCCGACCTCGCCGTTGCCGCCCTCGACCGCGTAGTAGGCCTCGCCGGCCGGGACCGGGATGCCCTTCATGATGATCTCGAAGTGCGCGATCATGCCCTCGATCGTGTTGTAGACCGCGTCCTTCGGCGGCAGGACCACGCGCCAGTCGTCCACGTTGACCGGCCCTTCCGGGATGTCGCGGATGACCTGCTGGCACAGTCGCATGGACTGCCGCATCTCCTCCATGCGCACCAGGTACCGGTCCAGGTTGTCGCCCTTCGTGCCGATCGGGACGTCGAAGTCCAGCCGGTCGTACACGAGGTACGGCAGGTTCTTGCGCACGTCGTAGTCCACGCCCGAGGCACGCAGGCAGGGCCCGGTGAATCCGTACGCCACCGCGTCCTGCGGCCCGATCGTGCCCACGTCGGCCATGCGGTCGATGAAGATGCGGTTGCGCGTCAGCAGCGCGTCCATGTCCGCCTGGCACTTCTGAACGACCTTCTCGGCCGCCAGGTAGCGGTCCTGCCATCCCTCGGGGAGGTCCCATCGCAGGCCGCCGACGCGGGTGTAGCAGGAGGTGACGCGGGCGCCGGTGATGAACTCGATCAGGAAGTACAGTTCCTCGCGGGCCTGCAGCGCCCACAGGAACGGCGTGTAGGCGCCCAGTTCCAGCGCCTGCGCGCCGATCGCGGTCAGGTGGTCCGCGATGCGCGCGACCTCGCTGACGAAGACGCGCACGTACTGGCAGCGCAAGGGCACGTCGATGCCCAGCAACTTCTCGACCGCGCCGACGTACCCGACGTTGTTGATCAGCGGGGACACGTAGTTCAGCCGGTCGGTGTACGGGATCACCTGGCTCCAGGTGCCGGCCTCGGCCATCTTCTCGAAGCCGCGGTGCAGGAAGCCGATCTCGATGTCGGCGTCCTGGATCGTCTCGCCGTCCAGTTGCAGCCGGATGCGCACCGTGCCGTGCATGGCGGGGTGCGACGGGCCCATGTTGATCGTCGTGTACTCGCCGCGCGACGGGTCCTGCGCGCGCGGGGTGTCGGTCGCGACGTCGCTCATCGGCCCCTCCCGGTGTCGTCCCGCCCGGGCACGGCGTCGCGCTGGATGCCGGGCATGTCCAGCAGGGGCTGGTGGCCGCGGCGCGGGTAGTCCTTGCGCAGCGGGTGTCCCACGAACTCGGGGTAGTTCAGGATGCGGCGCAGGTTCGGGTGGCCCTCGAAGCGCACCCCGAACATGTCGTAGACCTCGCGCTCGAACCAGTCGAAACCCTTGAAGACGCCGGTGGCCGTCGGGACCGCGCAGTCGTCCTCGCGGACCGGCACCTTCAGCCGGACCAGCGCCCCGTCCGCCATGCGCCGCAGGTGGTACACGACCTCGAAGCGGTGGCCATCGACCACGCCCAGCGCCGGCACGGTCTGGGTGTGCAGCATGGGGTGCAGCGGGGGCGTGCGGTGGGCGGGCTTGCCGGGCGCCATCGCCAGCCGGTCCACGGCGGTCACGTCCAGGGGCAGCGTGAAGCCCATCTCGTCGCGCAGGAACGCCAGGACCGGCACGATCCCCTCGCGGTGCAGCACGATCGTGTCGTCCCCCAGCGGGCTGGCGACGTCGAGCACGTACTGCGGGAACCGCTCCCGCACGTGGGCAAGGGTCTCAGCCATGGTCCCTCCTCGCGGCGGGGGTGTCCAGGGCCCAGTCCAGGGCGCCCTTGCCCCATACGTACCACAGGCCGATCGCCAGGATGGCCAGGAACACCACGATCTCGACCAGCGCCAGGATGCCGAAGCCCGGCGTGACCAGCAGTTCGCGGTACAGGACGGCCCACGGGAACAGGAAGACCGCCTCGATGTCGAACACGACGAAGAAGATGGCCACCGCGTAGAAGCGGACGTTCACGCGACGGCGGGGGGAGTCCACGGGGTCGGAGCCGCACTCGAAGGGGCCTCCCTTCACGGGCGAAGGGCGCCGGGGGCCCAGCAGCCGGTTCAGGACCAGGATGGCCATCGCGACCGCGACGGAGAAGGCGATGGCCAGCACCAGCGCGATGTAGGGCAGGGTCTGCGACTCCACGGAGGCCTCCGGTTGGCCGGCGTGCCGCGCGGTCCCCGAAAGGCCCGAGGGCCCTGTCGTGGTGCGGCGACGACCGGGATTCCTGCGTCGATGGAAAATAGCAGAGGAATCCTCCGGGATCAATCGAGGCTAGAATCGGGTCCCGCGGGGAGTGGCCGAACGTGACGGGACGGAGCCGCAGTCGGGCTGGAAGCGTTGCGCGGGTGGTGCTGGCCATGGTCGCCATGGCCTCGGTGATGCACTACCGGGACGACGTGCACCCCGCGAACGAGGCGTCGCGGATCTACGCGGCGCTGGCCCTGGTGGATCACGGGACGGTGGCGCTGGACCCGGTGTTCGACGACGTGGCGCCGGGGTGGCGGGCGGCGGGCAGGCCCCCGAACCTGGACGTGGCGGTCTTCGAGGGGAGCTACCGGCTGGACAAGGCGCCGGGGGTGACCCTGCTGGCGGTGCCGGTGGTCGCGGCGATCCGGGCCGCGGGCGGACATCCCTCGTTCGCCACGCTGACCTGGCTGCTGGCGTTGCTGCTGGCGGCGCTGCCGTCCGCGGCCTTCGCGGAGATGCTGCGGCGGCGCCTGCGGCGCGAGCGGGTTCCCGGGGGGAATCTGTGGGCGGCGGGCCTCGTGCTGGCGACGCCTTGGCTGGCCTACGGAGGGATGCTGTTCGGGCACGCCCTGGCGGGGTCGCTGGCCGGCGCGGGGGTGCTGCTGGCGCTGGGTCCCCTGGCGCGGCAGGGCGAAGGGGTCCCTGCGACGACCGGTGACGTCGCGCGGACCGGGCGCCGGGCGGCCCGTTCCCTGCTGGCCGGACTGCTGCTGGGCCTGGCCGTGCTGGCCGAGTATCCCGTGGCCTTGCTGGCGGTGCTGGCGTGCGCGGCGCTGGCGGCCGACCGGCGGTGGCGCGCGCTGGGGTTCGTGGTCCTGGGGGCCCTGCCCGCCGCCGCGACGCTGCTGGCGTGGAACGCCGCGAACTTCGGGTCGCCGTTCGCGATGTCGTACGGGTTCAAGAACGCCGCTGCCTTCGCGGCGATCCACTCGCAGGGCGCCTACGGCATGACGTGGCCATCGGCACAGCGCCTGTTCGGGCTGCTGCTGGGGCCGACCCGGGGCCTGCTGTTCCTGGCGCCGTGGCTGGCGGGCGGGCTAGCCGGGGCGGTCGTCGCGGCGTTCGACCGCGACCTGGCGCGACCCTGGCGCGTGGTGCTGGCGGTCGGGGTGCCCGCGTGGTGCCTGTGGATCTCGGGGTTCGTGGACTGGACGGCCGGGGCCTCGATCGGGCCGCGGCACCTCCTGGCGGGGCTGCCCCTGCTGGTCATCGGGGCGCCGGTGATGGCCCGGCGCGTCGCAGCCTACCGGGCGGGACCCGTCGTGCTGGCCGCGATGGCCGGGGGGATCGCCTCGTCGTTCCTGCTGGACGCGGTCGCGGCGTGGACCTTCCCCTACGCGGACAAGGCAATCGTGAACCCCGTCGCCGAGCTGGCGATGCCGGTGCTGCTGGAGGCCGGGACCGCCCCCACTGCCTGGGACGCCTTCCTGCCCGTCCCGGCGGGCGCGCTGCTGGCGCTGGCAGCCGCGCTGGTCCTGCTGCTGCCGGCGCTGTTCCGCCGCGTCACGCCGCGCGCCCTGGCCGTCGCCGTGACGGTCGCCACGCTGCACCTGTGGGTCGCGACGCTGCCGGAAACGCCGCCCGGGGACACGAAGCGGCTGTTGCAGAACCGTGCGTGGGCGTTCGAGATGCTGGGCCGGGACGACCTTGCGGCCGCCGTCCGGGCCGGGATGCGGCGCGAGGCACCGCCGCCCCCGTGAGGCACGCCTTCCCCGTCAGGGCTCGCCGTTCAGGGCCTTGCGGGCGGCCTCCTTCACCTTCGCGTCGGGGTCCTCCAGGGCCAGCCGCGCCAGCACGGCACGCGGGATCGGGCGGTCGCGCAGCTTCCGGGCCGCGGCCACCGCCACCAGCCGGGGGTCGCGCTCGCCGCGCTGGGCCAACGCCGCGATGATCCGGTCCCGGTCCCACTCCGGCATCTCCATCAGCCGCTTCTCGGCCCCGAAACGATCGAGAGCCTCCGGCTTCAGGAAGCGGTCGATCTCGTCCAGCAGCGCACCGGCGTAAGGGGCATCCTCCGTCGCCTGGTCGTCCAGCACGACCTGGTGCCACCAGTAAACCCCGTACCCGGCCAGGGCGCACGTCGCGAACAGCGACACCAGCAGGATCCGTCCGCGTCGGGTCACGCTGCCTCCCGTCCGCCCCGCGGCCCGAACGCCCCGGGGACCGCGCCGATCCTAGCACACCGGGTCGCGGCCCGGCCGCCCGCCCCCGGGTTTCGGCAAGTCGAGCGAATCCGGGCAGTTCCTCTGCCAATAATGGTGACTGTCCCCGTTTTGCCCTGTTTTGCCTCGCTTGTGGCCGCACGGGAATTGGTGTACCTCCCCTGCGATGGGCGAAGACGACCGCCACCAGTTGCAGCCCCTGGATGACGAGGAACTGGGCCTGCCGAAGGACCGCCCGGACGCCCCGGCCCTTCTGGCGCGCCTTCGCGACGCCATCCTGGTGGGCCGGCTGCTGCACCGGTCGCTGCTGCCCGCCGTGCTGACCGGCACGATGCTGGTCGCCTGGCTGGCGATCGAACTGCTGGGCCCCCGGACGGTCTCGGGCCGCCTGCACCCGGCCACGCTGCTGCTGGCCGGCGCCTCCGACCAGGCCCTGGTTCCGCTGGAGCCGTGGCGCCTGCTGGCCGCGATCCTGCTGCACGCCGGCGCCGCCCACTTCCTGGTCAACGCCGCCGGGACCTGGTTCCTGTCCCAGTTGGCCGACAACGTCTTCGGCTGGGCCCGCACGGTCGTGATCTTCATCGCGGGCGGCGCCGCGTCCTTCCTGGCCAGCGCCCTGGCATCGGACACGCCCTCCGTCGGCGCCTCGGGATCGGTGCACGCCCTGCTGGGGGCCCTGATCGTCGCCGCCGTGTGGAACCGCCGCCGGCTGCCGGCCGCCCCCTGGCCCTGGCTGGCCGGCTTCTGCGTGCTGTGGGCCGGCCTGTCCATTGTCTTCGCCCTGACGACCCGCACCACCGACAACGCTGCGCACCTCGGCGGCTTCCTCTGCGGTGCCCTGCTGGCCCTGGCACCGGGACGGAACCTGCCCCTGCTGGACCCCTCGCCCGGCCCGACCCCTCGCCCCCTGCTGGCAATCGCGCTGCTGGCCATCGTCGCGCTGGCCTCCGCCTTCTCCCTGTCGATCCGGGGCGTGACCCTGAACGCCGACCTTCCCTCTCCCGGGCTGCGCGAGGTGTCGCTGCCCGGGCTGCGCCTGCCTCTGCCGACCTCCTGGGCCTTCGGTCGGCTGCAGGATCGCCGCTGCGTGGCCGTCCCCGGGGCCGACCCCGTGGCCCTGGCCCTGGCCGGCCCGCTGTGCGCGCGGGACGCCTACGGATCGGTGCTGGTGCTGGGCCGGGCCACCGAGGTCGTGCCCGGCGTGGTCCTGGACCCCTCGATGACGGCGCGCCATGGCCTGCGGGCGTTCCTGGGCGAGTCCGAGGGCGACGTCACCCGTCGCTGGCTGGTGCTGGATCGCCGGTGGACGCTGGCGTTCAACTGCTACGCGGTCCTGGCGGGCAAGTACGACGGGATGCTGTCGCGGATCCTGGGCGGGATGCGGCTGTCGCCGGAGGGCACGGACGCACCTACGGCCGCCCCACCCCCAGGTAGGTGAACCCCATCTCGCGCATCCGGGCCGGGGTCCAGATATTGCGCCCGTCCAGCACCAGCCGGCCGCGCATCCGCTGGCGCACCTGGTCGAAGTCGGGCTGCCGGAACTCGCCCCACTCCGTCACCAGCAGCAGCGCGTCCGCCCCGTCCAGCGCCGAGTACTCGTCGGCGGCGAACTCCACGCGCGGCAGGCCCGCCAGCAGCCCGCGGGCGTTGTCCATCGCGATCGGGTCGTAGGCCTGCACCGAGGCGCCGTGCTCCACCAGCCCGCGGATAACCTCGATGGCCGGCGCTTCCCGCATGTCGTCGGTGTTGGGCTTGAACGCCAGGCCCCACACCGCGCACCTCGTGCCGGACAGATCCGCCCCCAGCACGCCGACCAGCCGTTCCACCAGCAGCCGCTTCTGGTCGGCGTTGACCTCCTCGACGGCCGTCAGCAGCCGCATCGGCAGCCCGTTCTCGCGCCCGGTCGCGACCAGCGCCTTCACGTCCTTCGGGAAGCACGACCCGCCGTAGCCGACGCCCGCGAACAGGAACTTCGAACCGATCCGCGGGTCCGACCCCATGCCCGCCCGCACCCGGTCCACGTCCGCGCCGATCCGGTCGCACAGTGCCGCGACCTCGTTCATGAACGAGATGCGCGTGGCCAGCATCGCGTTGCTGGCGTACTTGGTCATCTCGGACGACCGCACGTCCATGAACAGGATCGGGTTGCCCGTCCGCACGAACGTCCCGTACACCTCGGTCAGCAGTTCGCGCGCCCTTTCGGAGTCGGTGCCGCAGACGATCCGGTCCGGCTTCATCATGTCGTGGACCGCGTCGCCCTCCTTCAGGAACTCCGGGTTGCTGGCCACGTCGAACGGGTGCGCGGTGTTCGCGGCCAGGCACTCCCGCACCCGGCTGCACGTCCCGACCGGCACCGTGGACTTCACCACCACCAGCCGGTACCCGTCCATGTGGGTCGCGATGGTCCTGGCGCAGGCCAGCACGTGCTGGAGGTCCGCCGACCCGTCCTCCTGGGGCGGCGTGCCGACCGCGATGAAGACCACGGTCGTGTCGCGCACCAGGGCCGGGATGTCCGTCGTGAAGGCCAGGCGGCGCTTGTCCCGGTTGCGGGCGACCAGGTCGTCCAGGCCGGGCTCGTAGATCGGTATCTCCCCCGCGTTCAGGCGGTCGATCTTGCGCGCGTCGATGTCGCCGCAGACGACGTGGTTCCCGCTCTCCGCAAGGCCCGCGCCCAGCACCAGCCCGACATATCCCGTCCCGATCACGCCGACCTTCACGCCCGCCTCCGCATCCCGACGGCCCGGGGGCCGTCAGTCCTCTTCCGCCTCGCCCGTCTCGTCCTCGGCCGGCCGGGTCCGGCGGACCTCCAGCAGGTTCACGCGGGTCCGCGTCCGGTCCAGGATCCGGAAGGTCAGCCCGGCGAACTCCACGGCTTCGTCCTTGTGCGGC
Source organism: uncultured Myxococcales bacterium (assembly GCA_937975765.1). Lineage (GTDB taxonomy): Bacteria > Myxococcota_A > UBA9042 > DTJE01 > DTJE01 > CAIZWN01. The sequence goes on along the minus strand of CALJUR010000110.1, from coordinate 15,116 downwards.
ACGCGTCCTGCCTGCGTGATCACCAGCCCGCCGACCGTCTCGTAGACGTCCTGCTCCGGCCACTCGATGCCGAACAGGTCCTCGATCTCCTCGATCGCCACCCGCGCCTGCACCTGGTACAGTCCGGGGGCGATCTCCTTCACCGGCGCCTCGGCCTTCTCGTGCTCGTCGTAGATCTCGCCGACGATCTCCTCCAGCACGTCCTCTACCGTCACGATGCCGGCCGTGCCGCCGAACTCGTCCACCACGATCGCCATCTGCACGTGCTCGCGCTGGAACTGCTTCAGCAGTTCGCCGATCTTCTTCGATCCCGGCACGTACATCGTCTTCCGCTGCAACGCCAGCCGGCGCAGCGAGAAAGGTTCCGCGTCGCGGTTCGCCAGGTAGCGCATCAGGTCCTTCACGGTCACGATGCCCAGGACCGTGTCCAGGTCGCCCTCGTAGACCGGGTATCGCGAATACTGGTGCTCGCCGATGACCTTCTGGACGTCCTCCAGCGGGGAATCCACGTCGAAGGCCACCACGTCGGTACGGGGAATCAGGATCTCCTTCGCCATCGTGTCGGTGAACTCGATGATCGACGTCAGCAGTTCCTGCTTCTCGGTCGGCAGCGCGCCCTGGGCCGTGCCCAGGCGGATCATCGTCTCGATCTCCTCCTCGGTGACCGGGGCGCCACCGCTGCCCACCGAGAGGCCGAATGCGGCGATCAGCCGGCCGCCCATCTTCTCGAACATCCACGCGACCGGCCGGACCAGCCAGCACAGGAAGGCCGTCAGGGGGAACAGCGACACCATCATCCGGGCGTTGTGCTTGGCGAAGGTCTTCGGGATCACCTCGCCCAGAAGGACCAGCAGGAAGGTCATCACGCCGACCGCCGCGGCGACGCCCCATCCGGCCGCGCCCGCGACACCCATTCCCTCCAGGATGCCCGCCGCCAGGTACGTCGCCAGCGACGAGGCCAGGATGTTGACGACGTTGTTCGCGACCAGGATCGAGGCGATGACCTGGTTCGGCTCGCGGTCCCACAGTTCCAGCAGCCGGCTGCGGCGACGCTCCTCGTCCAGGATCTGGTGCACGCCGGCCGGTCCCAGGGCCAGCAGCGCGGTCTCGGTGGCGGAGATGAGGCCGGACAGCCCGATCAGGACCAGGATGGCGAGGACTTGGAAACCGAATGGGCCCACGCGGAACGATCCCTCAGGAGGCGCAGGGCAAGACTAGCAGGGAACGGACGCGGGGGTCAACGAGACGGGCCGGGCACGGTCACCCCCGCGCCACCCCCAGGGCACGCCAGGCGGCGTCGTGCAGGCGAGGCCGCAAGGCCTGGATGCCCGCGCGGGAGCGATCGGGGTGGACCCGGTTGCTCAGCAGCACGACCAGCGCTGCGGACGCGGGGTCCATCCAGAAGGAGGTGCCGGTGAACCCCAGGTGGCCGACGGTGCCGGACGGGGCCCGGTCGCCGGCCATGGAACCGGAGGGCGACGGCGTGTCGAAGCCGGGCAGCCGCGTCGCGCCGGGCGGCGTCACCTCCCGGGACCAGGCACGACGCACCAGGTCCCGGGGCAGGAAGCCCTCGTCCCGGGAGGAATCCAGGAAGGCCAGCGCGATCTCGGCGACCTCGCGAGCGGTGGAGAACAGCCCCGCGTGGCCCGCGACGCCCCCCAGCACCCAGGCGTTGTCGTCGTGCACCTCGCCCTGCAGGCACCGTCGCCGCGTGGGGCAGACCTCGGTGGCCGCGAACTCGCCCGGCGGCACCGGCCGCGACACGATGGCCCCGGCCCGCACGCGGACGAAGAAGGTCCGCCGCAGCCCCAGGGGCGCCGCCACGCGGTCCGCGAACAGCCGGTCCAGGGGCGCCTGCCCGGCCGCCTCCGCCAGCGTCGCCAGCACGATGTATCCCAGGTCGCTGTAGGTGCAGGCCGTGCCGGCAGGCGCCTCCGGGGCCTCGGCCGCGATGCGCCGCAGCACCGCTTCGCGCGCCTCGCCCGTACCCGCGACGACCTCCCCCCGCGACGCGACCAGGTCCGAGGCGAACGGGCGCCAGGCGGGCAGCCCCGACACGTGCGCCATCAGACGGATCGGCGTCACCGTCGCGAACGGGGTCCCCCGGAACACCGCCAGCGGGCCCCCGATCGGGGCGTCCAGGTCCAGCCGGCCCTCGCCCGCCAGGGACAGCAGCACCGGCACCGTCGCCAGCGGCTTGGTCAGGGAGGCGACGTCGAACACCGTGTCCGGACCGACGCCGGCGACCTGCACGCCGTGCCCCGCATACGCGGTGGCCCCGACCGCGCCGAGGTGCAACTCGTCGTGCCCCCGCCAGCACCCCGCAACGGCGCCCGGGTAGACGGCCCCCGCGCCCCCGGCCAGGAGGCGGGCGAACTCCTCGAATCGTCCGGGCATCCCTCCCCCTTGTTCACGCCGCCGGGCCCCGAGGGTCGTACGGGTCCTCGACCACGCGCAGGGTCCCGGCGTCGGCGTCGATCTCGGCCAGCACGCCCTCCGGCACCGGGTGCAGCGTCGCCCCGTGGCCGGCCGGGAATCCCGCCAGCACCGGCCGCCCGATCGCCTCCGCGAACCGGCGCACCGCCGCCTGCAGCAGGCCCTCCTCGCCGGGCGGCGCGCCCAGTTCGCCGAGGACGACTCCCGCCACCCGGCCCGCGTCGGCCGCCAGCGCCAGCTGCATCAGCAGCCGGTCCAGCCGGTACGCCGGCTCGTTGACGTCCTCGACGACCAGGATCGCCCCGGGCATCGGCGGCGCGAACCGCGTCCCCATCATCGCGGACAGCATGGACAGGTTGCCCGCGACCAGCCGCCCGGCGGCCCGGCCGCCTGCCACGGTCTGCAGGCCCGTCCACGAGAAGGTCGCCTCGCGGTCCAGCCCCAGCAGCGCATTGCGCGCGCGACGCAGCGACTCCTCGTCCGCCTGCGCCAGGGTCGTGACGTTCGGCCCGTGGAAGGTGACCAGGTCCCCCTGGCCCAGGAAGTACAGGTGCAGCGCGGTCAGGTCCGAGAACCCCTGGAACAGCCGCGGCGGCAGCGTCCCCGGCCGGCCGGCCAGGTCGTCCAGCAGCCGCATCGCCCCGTAGCCCCCGCGGGCCGCGATCACCCCCTGGGCCCCGTCGTCCTCGAAGGCCGTCGCCAGCTCCCGCAGCCGGTCCGAATCGGGACCCGCCAGGTACCCCTCGGTGGCGAACAGGCGGGGCTCCCATCGTGGCACCAGCCCGAACCCCGCCAGCACCTGCACCCCCGCGGCGAAGCGCTCCACGGGCACGGGGCCGCACGGGGCCGCCAGGCGCACGACGGCGCCACGGTGCAACGGTCGCGGCTTGCGCACGGGAACCTCCGGGCGGGGACGCCCCATCATACCGCGCCGGCCGCGAATTGGCGGCCGGGCGCCCCCGAAGGTAGAATTCCTGCGCTGGGAGGGGCGGATGAGCCTGACGATCCTTCAGAAGAGCGACCTGTCCAGACCCCGGAAGAACCCCCGGATCGCGCTGGTGCTGGCCGGCGGGGCGATCTCGGGCGGCACCTTCAAGCTGGGCGGCCTGATCGCGCTGAACCGGTTCATCCGGAACCGCAAGGTCAGCGAGTTCGACATCTACGTGTGCCTGTCCGCCGGCGCCTTCATCGGGTGCTTCCTGGCGGGCGGCGTGCCGCCGGACGAGATGCTGCGGGCCCTGAACGGCACCTCGACGCGGTTCGACCAGTTCAAGTTCTACGACTTCTACTGGCCCGCCTTCGGGGAGTGGGCGCTGCGCGCCGGCCGGCTGGGGCGCGACGCGGTCCGGATCTGGCCGCGCGTGCTGAAGGCGGCGGCCAGCCACGTCTCGGCCAACCGCGAGGAACTGGGCCGCCGGATCGGCGACCTGGCCCGCAACCCCGGCTATGGCACGCTGGAGAAGGTCATCGGCCCGTTCGTGTCGGACCTGCTGGACGCCACGCCGCTGCCGCACGCGGGGCGCTACATCCCCTCCGGGGTGTTCGACAATTCCCGCATCGAACGGTACGTTCGCGAGAACCTGACCCGCAATCACATCCCCAACGATTTCCGTATGATGCACCGCGAGCGGGGCAGTTCGCTGTACATCGTCTCGACCAACCTGAACACCGCCAAGGGCGTGGTGTTCGGCCACGATGCCGACCCGACCGCGACCATCTCGCAGGCCGTGCAGGCCTCGACGGCGATCCCCGGCTTCTACGTGCCCCCGCGCATCCACGGCGAGGAGTACCTGGACGCCATGGTCCGCAAGACGGCCAACGCCAGCCTCGCGGTCGCCAAGGGCGCGGACCTGGTGATCATCTACAACCCGTTCCGCCCCTTCATGAACCGCAACCGCTACCAGCTGGTGCCGACCGCTTCCGGCCTGTCCGAACTGGGACTGGGCACCGTGCTGAACCAGACGATCCGCACGATGGTCCACACGCGCCTGAACGCCGGCCTGAAGACGCTGGAGATGGACCCGGGGTTCAAGGGCGACGTGATCCTGATCGAGCCCACCGAGTCCGACGCGCAGTTCTTCTCGATCAACCCGCTGGCCTTCTGGAACCGCAACGAGGCGGCGCGGAACGGCTTCCACTCGGTGCGCCAGGACCTGGAACGAAGCTGCGGGGAGGTGTCGCGAATCCTGGAGGCGTACGGCCTGCAGTGCGACCTGGACGCGATCGGCGAGTCCCTGGAGGACGAGTTCCAGCCGGCCGCACCCGCCTCCCCCCGCACCACCGTCGCCGCCGCCCGCGCGGCCTCCGGGGCAGGCCGCCCGGCTTCCGCGACCGCCGAGGCGCGCTCGTCTTCACGACTCCGGCTGGTGCGCTGACGCACCTCCCTCTCGACCGCGCGCCGCGGGCGTTCTAGAATGCCGCCGATGAAGACGACGCACCGACTCCCCCTCCTCGTGGTCGCGACGGCCCTCGCCGCCGGCGCGTCCGCCTGCGGTTCGTCCCCCGAGGACCAGGCGGTCAAGGAGTCGTTCCAGGATTTCCTGGACGGCCTGGACCGCGCCGACGGGCCGGCGCTGTGGGCGCTGGCGGACGACGAGACCCGGCAATTCTTCGACGACCTGGCCCGGGAGATCCGCGAGGCCCAGGCGCAGATCGACACCCTGTGGCCCGAGGCCGAGCGCGTCGATGCGCGCCGCGCCATCGGCGGCGACTTCGTGGGCGGCGGCACGACCGGCGCGTCGCTGTTCCAGGCGATGCTGGACCCCCGGCGGCTGAAGGCCCCCCGGGACCCCGACGCCCGCAGGATCGTCGAGATCCGGCGCGCGGACTCGAAGGCGACCGTGATCCTCAAGTCCGGCGACATGCTGGACTTCGCCGCCGACGCGTCCGGCAAGTGGCGGACGAACATCTTCCTGGCGCCCGCCCGGGAACTGCCCGGCGTGGTGACCCTGCGCGAGAACCTGGCCACGGTGCGCGCCAACGCGGCCGTGCTGTCCGCTGGCGACAACGGGCACTCTCCCCGCGGAGGTCCGCAATGACGCGCCGCATCCTGGCCGCACTGACCTGCTGGGCCTTCCTGCTCTCGCTGGCCCCCTCCCTGGCCCTCGCCCGCCCCGCACCGGCCCGCGCCGCGCCCGCCCCCACCACCGGCAGCCTGTCCCTGATCTGCCTGGTGGACGGCGCCGAGTACGTCATCGACGAGGGACGCGACTCGGCCATCCGCGGCGTGACGCCGATCAAGGTCCCGATCCGCCTGAAGCCCGGCCCGCACACCATCCGGGTGTCGAAGGAGGGATACCTGCCCTACTCCGAGGTCTTCGACATCGCCGCCGGATCGACCTCCGAGGTCGAGGCCGACCTGGTCCTGTACTCCGGCACCCTGAAGATCCTGGCCACCCCCGCGGGCGTGCAGGTCCAGGTGGACGGGAAGGTCCTGGGCGCCGCCCCGGTCGAGGCCAGCGTCTCGATCGGCGAGCACGTCGTCCGCCTGACGCATCCCGGATACGTCGAGGAGGTTCGCCGGGCCCACGTCAAGACCAGCCAGGTCACCGAGATCGCGGTACGGATGGTCCCCGAGGCCGAGGCGCAGAAAGCGGCGTCCGGGTCGTCGTTCTGGAAGCAGTGGTGGTTCTGGACCATCATCGGCGGCGTGGTCGCCGGCGCCGTCGCGACCGGCGTCGCCGTGCCGCTGACGCAGGACCAGGATCAGCCCGCCCGCGAGAACGCCAAGATCAACCTCTGGTAGGAACCCCGGGAGATCGGCCTAGGACGGGTTGCACGAGCACTTCGCGCCGGCCCCGCCCAGGCGCGTGGCCTTCCGGCGCGCGCCGTCGAGGCTGGGATCCTGGTCCAGGCGGCAGACGTCCCCGCCGAAGGCGTGCTTCAGTTCCTCGATCCTCTTCTGTTCCAGGACCAGCCGCCCCTGCACGCAGTAGACGCCGTACTCGGGCCGCACGGCCGGCGCCGCGGCCACGACGGGAACAGGCGCCAGCAGGGACGCCAGCGCCGCGGCCAGTCCCGGCCACCGGCTCATGATCGATCCCCTCACAGCGGGCCGATGATGTGGGCCGAGACCAGCGTCGCCGGCCAGCCCATCGACACGGACTCCTTCACCCCGTCGCCGTCCGCGTCGAAGTCCGCCGTCAGGTAGATCCCCAGGGCCTGCAGCATCAGGTCCTTGGTGTACGACCCGGGCGGGAAGTCCGACTGCGGGATGGCCGAGATCCCGTCGATGACCTCCTGCCGGTTGACCAGGCCGCCCAGCGCGCCCGCGCCCGCGATGACCTTGCCGTCGGTCATGGAGACGGTCATCTGGACCTTCGCCCATTTGAGGTTCAACTGGACGTGGTGCGTGCCGATCACCAGGTACACAGGCACCTGGTAGTCCCTGCCGCCGGCGATCAGCCGGGTCCCCACCAGCGTCGCGTTGTCCATGATGTGGACCGGCTCGCACACGCCCTGCAGGTCGCCGGCGACGACGCCGTAGTTGCAGTCGGGCTTGGTCGGGTCGCACGACGCCGGCGCGATGCGCTGGCCCCAGAACAGGTTCAGGTCGAACGGGCCCGGGCCGGGTTCCTCGGCCTCGACCAGCAGCGCCAGCGTGCCGGCCGTGTTGGCCTTCAGGATCTGGTCGTTGAACAGGAAGGCCGCCCACATGAAGTTGTTGTCGATGCCCTGGACGCACCACCCCTTCGGCGAGCAGGTGGTCTCCAGCCCGTCCACGTCGACGCCCTGGCCCGGGTTGCCGGACACGCCGATCGACAGGCGCCCCGCCTTCACCGACGGGTCCTCGAACAGCGACAGGCCGACGCAGGCCCCCGCGATGCACTGGTCGTCGATGGTGCAGATGTTGTCGTCGTCGCACGGGCGCGAGACCGGCGGGTAGTAGCAGCCGCCGATCGGGTCGCACTCGTTGTCGGTGCAGTAGTTGTCGTCCTCGCAGATGATGGGCTGGCCCACGCACACGCCCGCCTCGCACTGGTCGTTCTGCGTGCAGACGCTGCCGTCGCTGCAGGAGCCGGGCGTCGGGGTGTAGACGCAACCCACCTTGTTGTTGCACTCGTCGATGGTGCAGACGTTGCGGTCGTTGCAATCGCGCGGCACGCCGCCCTCGCAGACCCCGCCCGCCGTGCACTGCTCGTTCACCGTGCAGGCGTTCCCGTCCTCGCAGCCGCCGCCGACGTTGATGGTGTGGATGCAGGCGCCGGACGCGTCGCACGAGTCGATCGTGCACGAGTTGCCGTCGTCGCAGTCCTTGACCACGCTGACGCAGACGCCGTTCACGCAGGTGCCCCAGCCCGAGAACGAGCACGGGTTCGGGTCCGCGCAGGTGCCCGACAGCGGCGTGTGCACGCAGCCACCCGGCGCCGACGGCACGCAGTCGTCGGTCGTGCAGGGGTTGCGGTCGTCGCAGTCCGTGGGGATCCCGCCCTTGCAGCCGTTCGCCCCGCAGGACTCGCCCTGGGTGCAAGGGTTGCCGTCGTCGCAGGCCCCCAGGTTGGGCACGTGCTGGCAGCCGCCCAGGGCGACCTCGCACGAGTCGATCGTGCAGGCGTCGAGGTCGTCGCAGTCCTTCGGCAGCCCCACGCAGGCGCCGTCCACGCAGGTCGCGTGCTCGGTGCAGGCGTCGCCCCCCGCCGCGCACGGGTTCACTTCCGGCACGTACGGCGTGTAGACGCACCCCGACAACGGGTCGCACGCGTCCAGCGTGCAGGCGTTCAGGTCGTCGCAGACCCGGGCGTAGCCCTCGCAGTGCGGCCAGGTCTCCCCGGCGGCCTTCGTACAGTGGTCGTTGGTCGTGCAGGCGTTGTCGTCCGTGCACAACAGCGCCATGTCCGCCTGGAAGACGCAGCCGATGTTCTCGTTGCAAGAGTCCCGGGTGCACGTGTTGTGGTCGTCGCACGTGATCGCGGTGCCGCGGCACGCCTTGTCCGTGCAGACGTCGTTCTCGGTGCAGGCGTTGTTGTCGTTGCAAGGGTTCGTGTTCGCGACGTTCAGGCACCCGAAGGCCGGCTCGCACGAGTCGTTGGTGCACGGGTTGTTGTCGTTGCAGTTCAGCGGGTAGCCGGTGCAGACGCGGTTCTGGCAGTTGTCGCCGTACGTGCAGGCGTTGTGGTCGTCGCACGTGCTGGCGCGGTTCGTGTACTTGCATCCCACGCGCGGGTCGCACTCGTCGAACGTGCAATCGTTGCTGTCGTTGCAGTCCAGCGAGGGGCCGGGCTGGCACGCGCCGGCGTCGTCGCACTGGTCGCCGCTGGTGCACAGATCCTGGTCGTCGCACGGCAGGCCGGCGGACGGCGAGAACGCGTCCATGGCCGTCGCGGGCACGCAGAACAGGCACGGGTTCTCCGGCGAGGGCTGCATCAGGAACCAGCACGCGCCTTCGATCAGGCAGAAGTTCGGCAGCAGGATCGCCACGCACTCCCCGGTCTCCGGGTCGTGTTCCTCGGTGGTGCAAGGCAGGCCGTCGTCGGTGCAGGGGACGCACCAGGGGCCCGTGCACTCCTCGCCCGACTCGTCGACCGCCTCCTCGACGTCGGGGGGCACCTCGGCCTCGACGTCCGCGGCGTCCGCGCCCTCGTCGCCACCGAAGTCCTGCAGGATGTCCCGGGAGTAGTCCGGTTCCAGGTCCTCCTCCATCGCCTCGTCGGACGCCTCGTCGCCCGCGACCTCGACGTCCTCGACGCCGCCGACCTCCTCCGTCGGCAGGACGTCCAGGGCGTCCCCGGTCCCGTCGTCCTTGGGGGTGTCGTGGCCGCCACCGCATGCCACCAGGGCGCAGCAGGCCGCCGCCAGGATGCCGATCGCCAGGAGCCGCTTCATGGGATTCCCCGCGTCCGAACCGTGGGGATTGTACCCGAAAAAGCGGGCGCGCGTCGCGCGTAGCGTTGTAGGGCGGGGGCCCCGTCCCCCGCCATCCCCCCGTCCCTACTCCGTGCCCGGGGACTGGCGCAGGCGGTCGGCCTCTTCCACCCCCTTCACGCGCCGCAGCGCGCGAAGGATCCCGTCCAGCTGGGCCTGGTCCTGCACCTGCAGCACCATGCGGATCTCGGTCTGCCCGTCCCCCAGCGACCGCGTCAGGATCGACGCGATGTTCGACTTCCGGTCGCCGATCTCCTTGGTGACCTTGGCCAGGATGCCCGGCTCGTCCACGCACGTCAGCGCCACCGGCACCCCGAACACCCCGCCCGTCTCCCGCATCCAGTGCGCGTCCAGCATCCGGTCCGGATCCGCCACCGCGATGGACGGGCACGACCGCACGTGGATGGTCACGCCGCGACCGCGCGTCACGAACGCCACGATGTCGTCCCCGGGGATCGGGCTGCAGCACTTGCCCAGGTGCAGCAGCATGTCCTCGACGCCGTCCACCGCGATGCCCTCCGACCGGTACTTGAACAGTTCCCGCATCTTCCCGGGGTCGCGTTCCACGAACTCCGGTTCCGGCGCGGGCGGCGCCGCGTTCGGCACCAGGAACTCGACCACGTCCGACGCCTTCACGCGCCCCGTCGCCACCGCGTGGATCAGGTCCTCGGGCCCGCCGCACCGGAACTGCGACAGCACCTTCCTCTCGGTCTCGCCGCCGTCCAGCAGCTTCTTCAGGTTCGTGCCGGCGCGCTTCAGTTCCTTGTCCAGCATCTGCCGGCCGATCTCCGCCGCGTGCGCCCGTTCCTCGGCCTGCAGGAACTGCTTGATCTTGTTCTGCGCCTTCGACGTCTTCACGAACGCCAGCCAGTCGCGCTTGGGTCGGGCCGTCTTGGACGTCATGATCTCGACCAGGTCGCCCGACCGCAGCATGGTGGCCAGCGGCACCAGCCGGCCGTTCACGCGCGTCCCCACGCAGGTGTGCCCCACCTCGCTGTGGATGTCGTACGCGAAGTCCAGCGCCGTCGCCCCGTCGCGCAGCACCCGCAGGTCGCCCTTCGGCGTGAACGCGAAGATCTCGTCCACGAACAGCGCGTCCTGCACCGATTCCATGAACTCGCCGGGGTTGCGGACCTCCTGCGCCCAGTCGATCAGTTGCTTCAGCCAGTTGAAGCGCTCCTGGTCCCGCATCTGGACCGCGCCGCCCTCCTTGTAGGTCCAGTGCGCCGCGATCCCCGATTCCGCCACCCGGTGCATCTCGAAGGTGCGGATCTGGATCTCCATCGGCTCGCCGCGCGGCCCGAAGACCGACGTGTGCAGGCTGCGGTACCCGTTCGCCTTCGGGACGTTGATGTAGTCCTTGAACCGCGCGGGGATGGGCGTCCACAGGTTGTGCACGTGGCCCAGCACCTGCCAGCAGTCCGGCACGTCCTTGCAAATGACCCGGAACGCCACGAAGTCGTACACGCGGTCCAGGTCGATGCCCTGGGCGCGCATCTTCCGGAAGATGCCGTACAGGTTCTTGCGGCGGCCGTACACCTCGAAGCCCTGCAGGCCCGCCTTCTGCAGCGTCGCCCGGATCGTCTCGATCACCTCGCCGACGAAGCCCGCCTGCTCGGCCAGCCGCTTCTCGGCCTGCTCGTGCAGGGACGCGTAGTCCTCGGGGTCCAGGACGCGGAAGGCCACGTCTTCCAGTTCCGTGCGGATCCAGCTGATGCCCAGCCGCTCGGCCAGCGGCGAGTAGATGCGCAGCGTCTCTTCGGACATCTCGCGCTGGCGATCCGGCGGCAGGTAGGTGACGTCGCGCATGTTGTACAGCCGGTCCGCCAGCTTCACCAGCAGCACCCGGATGTCGCGCGACATCGCGACCAGCATCTTCTTGAAGTTCTCGGCCTGCGACTCCTGCCGGGACGTGAACTGGTACCGCTGCAGCTTGGACACGCCCTCGACGATCGCGGCGATCTCCTTCCCGAACCCCTCCTCCAGGGCCTTGCCGCGGTTCGGGTCCTCGGCGCGCGCGTCGTGCAGCAGCGCGGCGCACAGGCTGGGCACGTCCAGCTTCAGCGTGGCGACGATGTCGGCCACGCCCAGCGCGTGCTGGATGTACGGGATGCCGGACATGCGGACCTGGCCCGCGTGCGCGGCCTCGGCCCAATCGTAGGCGCGACGCAGCAGCGCGACGTCGGCGCCGGGCTGGTACGCCAGGACCTTCTGCAGGATGTCGGACACGGTCAGCGCCATCGGTTCACCGGTCTCGGGACGGGGATAGGATAGGGATTGGCCGGCGCGGGGGGAAGGGGCGGATGCCGGATGCGGCCTACACGAACAGGCGCCGCACGTCGCCGCGGGTCACGAACGACACCGCCAGTTTCGGCATGTCCTTCGCGTTGACGAACGCCTTGACCGCCATCTTCTGGACGTCGTAGCCCGTCTTCGAGTAGGGGAACCACCACATGCGCCGCCGCATGAACGCCGGCGACCGATCGACGTTGATGTGCTTCGGGTACACGAACTCCATCAGGCCGCGGTCGGAGTGCGAGCAGCCCATGCCCGACTCCTTCATGCCCTGCCACGGCGTCTCGATCACGCCGTACGTGTACACGCAGTCGTTGACCGTCACGGTGCCCGCCTGGATGCGCCGGGCCAGCGCGTCGCCCCGGGCGCGGTCCTTCGTCCACACCGACGCCGTCAGCCCGAACGGCGAGTCGTTGGCCAGCCGCACCGCCTCGTCCTCGGTGTCGAACGCCATGATCGGCATCGTCGGGCCGAAGGTCTCCTCCATCACGCAGGACATCGTGTGGTCGGTGTCCACCAGCACCGTCGGCAGGTAGAAGTATCCCTTCAGGTGGTCCGGCCGCTTGCCGCCGACCAGCACCTTCGCGCCCTTCTCCACCGCCTCGTTCACGTGCTTCTCGACGACATGCAGCTGTTCCAGGTTGGCCATCGGGCCCACGTCCACGTCGAAGCCCGTGTCCGGGCCCACGCGCAGCGCCTTCGTCAGTTCCACGACGCGCGCCACGAACTTGTCGTAGATCGACCGGTGCACGTAGACGCGTTCCACCGACGCGCAGACCTGGCCGCAGTTCGTGAAGGCGCCCCAGACCGCGCCCGCCGCCGCCAGTTCCCAGTCGGCGTCCTCGCACACGACCATCGGGTCCTTGCCGCCCAGTTCCTGCACGGTCGGGATGAAGTGCTTCGCGCAGATCGACTGGATCTTGCGGCCCACGTCGGTGCTGCCCGTGAAGACGACCTTCTTCACCGGCGGCTCGAACAGCGTGCTGCCCATCGACGATCCGGACGCCACGACGGTGGTCAGGACGCCCTTCGGCAGCCCGCCGCCCTCGTTCATCATGCGGTCGATCAGCAGGCCGATCAGGGCCGTGTCGGACGCCGGCTTGAAGACGACGGTGTTGCCGGCCAGCAGCGCGAACACGATGCCCGAGGCCGGGATGCCGAAGGGGTAGTTCCAGGGCGACACGACGGCGATCACGCCCAGCGGCTCGTGGACCAGGCGGCTGCACTTCGTGGCCTTCATCAGCGGGTTGCCCAGCGACAGCGGCTGGTCCACCAGCAGTTCGGGCCCGCGCTTCGCGTAGCGGGTGATCAGGTCCGCGACCGTGAACACCTCGGCGGTCAGCGCCTCGGTCCGCGGCTTGCCGTTCTCGCTGGAAATCGTGGTGCACGCCTCGTCGACGTTCTCCAGCAGCCAGTCCCGGGCGCGCAGCAGGTACTTCGCACGTTCCCGGATCGGCAGCGCGGACCACGACGGGAAGGCGGCCTGCGCGGCGTCCACCGCGGCCTTGACCTGTTCCGGCGTCGCGAGCGGGATCCGGCCCAGTTCCTCCAGCGTCGCGGGATTCAGGGACACCAGCACGTTCCTGTCGGGGTGATCCAGCTTCCGGGCCATCGGGCAGCCTCATCGGCAAAGGGTGCGGCAAGGTTGACGCATCGCGGCGCACGTGTCAAGTCCATACGGACGTAGTCGTCCGTTTCGACAATCAACCCCTCGCCGTGCAAGCCCTTTGACCCGCCGGGCCAGTCGCAGGGCGGCCCCCCGGCGCATCCCCCGCAATTTCATGCTTGACAGGTTCGACCTTCGCCGCTAAATTCTCGGCGGTTTCTTTGACAGGCTGCGGGAGTAACTCAGTGGTAGAGTGCGACCTTGCCAAGGTCGACGTCGCGAGTTCGAATCTCGTCTCCCGCTCCAACGAAAGCCCCGGTAACCCCGGGGCTTTCGTGTGTTCAGGCACCCCCGTTTTCAACCCGTAGGTCGCAGCACTCCCCCGGGTCGCAGCAGTAGGTCGCAGCAGTGGGTCAGGGGACGGGTTTGAAACCGCGGGTGCTGTACGATCGGGGCACCCGCATCGGAGGCACCTCGTGAAGAAGGCGATGGACAAGGTTCCCGCCTGCGACGAACAGCAGGTCGATTTCGGGCACCGTGTTGGCCTCGAACTCCGCGGGGAGACCCTTGGCGTTGCCGTCGCCCGGATCGAGGACGTGATCGACCGTGACTTCTGGGGCCGCGACCTGGGCATGCCCTCCCCCAAGCAGGTGGCGCTCGCGACGAAGTTCGGCTTCGACATCGGGTCGAGTTCTCGCCGCGTCGGAGCAGCGGTCATCGACAACATCCTGACCCAACTGAACCTGGAGTCTGTAGAGAGCCAGCACCTCGGTCCTGGGGACATCGTGAGCCACGTAGGACACCCGGAAAGGGGCGAGATGGCGATTTCGTCGATCCAGAAAGACGGGCTCGTGTTCTTCAAGGGGGGCAATGGCCAGAGGGCCTGGGCTCGGAACCTCCGGAAGGCGTGACAGCCCGGCCCGAGAGTTCCACTACACGCCCAGGAGTTTCTTGCACCGTCCGCAGGTCACGACGGCATGCCTGGTTCCGTTGATTCCGCAGAGGGTCGGCCCCAGCCCATCCTTCTTCCTGGAACCTGCCGAGGGAGCATGGAGCTCCAGGACCTTCGGGAGCACGCCAACGGAGCCCAGTGCCTTGGCGACTTGCGGGTCTTTGAGTGCGTCGCGGAACTCGGTAGGGCTTTCACGGGTTGCGCGGAGCAGTTCATCCTTCAGTGACATCCGATCTTCCTCATCGTTCAGGGGCAGCGGCAGTTTAGTCTTTCCGGTCGGGGGGCGTCAATGCACGCTCTGTGCTAGGAGCCTGTCCTGATCGGCGATCTCGGCCAGCACGTCAGGAAGGTCAGAATCGGGTCGGCCCCGGTCAGGATTTCTTGCCTCGAATCTCCTCAAGGCCGATAAGCGCCTCGGTCACGCTCTTCGTCCACCTGACGTTCTCGTCGATCCCCTCTCGAAGCGATGCTACGCCAGACCGGCTGCTGCGAACCTCCGCTAGGATGCTGTCGAGTTGTCGGCTCCGATGAATCATGTTCCCCACGATCCCGGAGATACCTCGCCACGTCACCCAAGAAACAAAAGCAAGAAGTGCCGACGTAAAGGCGAAGACCACTTTCACTGACCGTCCAACACCTTCTGGTGCCCCGATGAAGGCAAGGACTCCAAGAAGAGCGAAGAAGACGAGGCCAATCCATCCAACCACGTCAGCGTAGACCCGAAACAACTCCAACTTGCGCTCGTTCTCCTCAAGTCCGGTTCGGGCAGCATGTGGTTCGTCGGCCACAAGGTCGTAGTCGCGCATGCGATGGCCTCAGGTAGGTTGGCCGAATCATAGTCAAAGCCTGTGCCGGGGACAACGATGATTCGAAGGGTCCAACGCGCCGTCGGTGCCCTGCTCGGGTTCCTTCTGTAGCCGCGCACGACGGACCGCGGAAAAGTGGACTGCGGATTTCTGGACATTA
>CALJUR010000109.1 GCA_937975765.1 uncultured Myxococcales bacterium | reverse complement strand
TTCCTCCACGGTCAGCTTCCCGTCCCGGAGGTTCGTCCTCTGGACCAGCCCGTACTTGGTCCCCGGGGCGTAGGGCGGCGGGTTCGGGACCTTCTTCGTGGCGGTGCCGGGCGCGATGCGCTTCTCCAGTTCCTCCACGGTCAGCTTCCCGTCCCGGAGGTTCGTCCTCTGGACCAGCCCGTACCTGGTCCCCGGGGCGTAGGGCGGCGGGTTCGGGACCTTCTTCGTGGCGGTGCTGGGCGCGATGCGCTTCTCCAGTTCCTCCACCGTGAGCCGCTTGTCCCTGGAAGCCTTGGGGTCCTTCTTCATGGATTCCTCCCTGGTTCTGTCCGGACTCCTCGATCATACCGTTTCCGTCCCCGGGATTTCACCCCACCTGGAACCAGGTCGACAGCCGGTCGATCTCCGTCGCCCCGAAGGCCCGCAGCACCAGGCGGACCACCAGGTCGCTGGACGTGACGAAGGTCGCCGCCCGGACCCCCAGCGCCCCGGCCCGGTCCCGGAGGAGGGGCATCGACCGGAAGGGCAGGCGCTGGCCCCGGCATTCCGGGACCACCCCGACCACTCCCACGTGTGCCACGTCGCCCGCGGGCCGATCGGCCAGCAGGAATCCCGCCACGCGGCCGTCCCCGCGCCGCACCAGCAGCAGGGACAGTTCCGGGCACGCCTCGGGCTGGGAGAGGACCCCGTCCAGTTGCGCCTGGACCGTCGTGCCCCCCGCCGCCCCCAGGAAGACCCGGGCATACGCCTCGGCCAGTCCCTCCCGCTGGGCAGCCGTCGCGCCGTCCAGGAAGACCGGATCGAGGTCCGGCGGCAGCGCCGGGGCCCGGGCGATCCGTCGCGCCAGCCGGTCGAAGTCCAGCCGCATCAGGCGGGACGGCGCGCCGGTCGGCCGGAACCCCAGTTCGTGGTAGAGGGGGACGGCCCGGCGGTTGGCCCGCTCCTGCAGGGTGATGAAGAGGGCGTATCGCTGGAAGGACCTGCCCAGCCATTCGCGGAAGGCTCCCACCGTGGCCCGCGCCGCGTCGGCGTCCGCCAGCCGGCCCTCCTCCGCCTCGATCAGCGCCACCTGGTACAGGCCCACCTCCGGGCGTCCCAGCACGTCCCCCAGTCGCTGGAGGTCCACGACGTTCCCCAGGTGGAGGCGCGGGTCCCGGTAGTCCCGGAAGATGCCGAAGCCCGCCAGCCCATCGTCGTCCAGGACGGCGGCGACGGCCGTGGAGGCCCGGCGGTCCAGCCCGAAGGCCTCCGGCGGCCGGCCGTACCGCTGGCGGACCCGATCCTCGACCCGGGTCCGCAGGGGGTCGTCCTCGTCCAGCAGGACCGTTCGCATGCCCCTCCTATCGCGCCGATCCTTCGGCCCGGGCCGCCTCGCGCTCGATGCGGAAGAAGCAGAAGGGGTTGTCGAGGAGCCTCCCCGTCGTCGTGTAGGCGCTGTTGGCGCACCCGGCCCGGCAGGCCGCGCCGTGGGGGCAGCCGGCGCATCCCCCCTCCAGCTGCTCCGGGCGGAAGCGACGGTTGCGCAGGAAGCGGTCGGGGTCCCGCCAGATGTCGGCCAGGGGGTGCTGCCGGAGGTCTCCCTCCACCAGGTCGTCGTGCTGGGCCAGGCACCCCTTGACCCGGCCGTCGCTGAGGATGCCCAGGGTGTGGGTGCCGGCGATGCAGCCGGTCCACTCCTGCAGTTCGCCCACGTGCCCGAACTCGCCGGAGAAGTACCCGAGGTCGTGGCTGCCGGCCACCGGCAGTTCCTCCACCGTGAAGCGCTTGCGGCACTCGGCGATGAACCGCCCGATCCCGTGGAACTCCCGCGGCGTGACGCGATCCGCCGGCGTGAAGCGTTCCCCCCCCAGGCTGGCCACCTGGATCTGCCAGGTCAGGTCCTGGCCCGCCAGCAGGTCCCGGAGGGCGGGGAGTTCGTGCAGGTTCCGGCGCGAGACGGTCGTGATGGCGCCGGTCTCGACCCCCGCGTCGCGCAGCGAGAAGAGGGCGGCGAGGGCCCGTTCGTGGGCCCCCTGGCGGCCCCGGATCCCGTCGTGGACGGCGGGGTCGGCCGCGTCCAGGCTGACGCCGACCCGGCCCAGATGCGGCAGGCCGGCGACCCACCGGACGGCCCCGGCGTCCAGCAGCATCCCGTTGGTGATGAGGACCAGTTCCATTCCCGCGTCCCCCACCGCCAGGCACAGGTCGCGCCAGTCCGGGCGAAGGAGGGGCTCCCCGCCCAGCAGGCAGGCCTCCCGGGTCCCCAGGTCCGCCAGGTCGGCGAAGACCTGTTTCCACTCGGCCGTGGACAGTTCGTCCGGCCGCGGCTTCCCGGCCGAGGAACCGCAGTGCCGGCACCGCAGGTTGCAGGCCAGCGTCAATTCGACGTTGACGGTCCAGGGGCGGTACTCCAGGTCATCCACGTGCGGCCTCCTCGCGGTCCCGCTCGATCCGGTGCAGGCAGAAGGGATAGTCGAAGCGCCGGCCGGTGAAGCTGGCGGCATGGTCCCGGCAGCCCCCCCGGCACTCCCGGCCGTGGACGCAGCCGCTGCACGCCCCTTCCAGCAGGTCCGGCGTGAACCTCCGGTTGTACGCGAAGGCCGAAGGGTCCTCCCACAGTTCCCGCAGGCGCCTCCGGCGAACGTTGCCCTCGACGAAGTCGTCGTCCATGACCAGGCACCCCGCCACGTCCCCGTCGCTGCGGATCCCCAGCGTCTCCAGGCCGGCCACGCACCCGTGCCACCGGAAGTCGTGCAGGTCCTGGAAATCCCGGGAGAAGTAGCCGAGGTCGTGGGTGCCGGTGACCTCCAGGCGGCCCCGCAAGGCGGTCCTCTGGTCCGCGATGAACCGCGCCAGGGCCAGGAACCCCTCCGGCCCCAGCAGCAGGCCCGGGTCCATGCGGTCCGGGTCGTGGCCGCTGGTGACGTTGACCATCCAGGTGAAGCCCGGGGCGCGCCGGGCCAGCAGGTCGGCCAGGGCCGGAAGTTCGGCGAGGTTCGTGCGGCTGACCGAGGTGATGACGGTCCGGTAGTCCAGGGACATCCCGCGGATGCGATCGATGGCCTGCAGGGCCCGGCGGTGCGCGCCCGGGCGGCCCCGCATCCGGTCGTGGAGGCCCGGGTCCGCCGCGTCCAGGCTGGTGCCCACCTGGCACACCCCCAGGTCCTCCATCACCCCCGCCGCGCGCCCGTCCAGGAGCCAGCCGTTCGTGACCACCCCCACGGCGACGCCCCGCTGGCGGAGGCGCCGGGCCAGTTCCGGCCAGTCCCGCCGGACCAGCGGTTCGCCCCCCATCAGGCAGACCGCGGGGACCCCCAGGTCCGCCAGTTCGTCGCACAACGCCAGGGCCTCGGCGGTGGAGAGTTCCCCCTCGCGGCGCCGGCCGGCGCCGGCCGCGCAATGGGCGCACCGGAGGTTGCAGGCGCGGGTGATCTCCCACAGGACGTAGGATGGCGCCTCCCGGGGAGGCACGGTCAGCGCCGGGTCAAACGGGCTCATGGAACATCCCCTCGCCCCAGGCCACGGGGCGGGACCGCGGCACCGGGCCGGCGCCCTCCCGGGTCTTCTGCAGGGCCGTCCGCTCGGCCTCCAGCCGGGACGCCAGTCCCTCGTCGGCCAGCCCTGCCGCCTTCCGGTAGCAGGCATCCGCCAGGTCCGTCCTCCCGCGCACCCCGGCCAGCACCGCCCGGGACCACAGGGGAAACAGCGAGGCCACCCCCAGGTGGGCCGCCTTCCGGAAGCAGTCGTCGGCATCCTCGAGGTCCCCCGCGCACCAGGCCTTCGTTCCCGCCCCGTGCAGGGCCTCCACGTCCAGCACCATCGCCTCGCGGCAGAAGGGAGTCCGGCCCCTGGGGGGGAGGACGGCCTCCGGCAGGCGTTCCCGCAGCACCTTCCCGCAGGCTTCCCCGGGGTCGTCCAGCATCTCCAGGACGACCCCGACCCCTCCTTCCATCAGCAGGGCGTGCCCGTCGGGCGCGGACGTCCCCCTCTGCAGCAGGTCGTCCTCCAGGGCCGCCATCCGGCCCCGCAGGTCCAGTGCGACGGCGACCTCTGCCACCCGGGCCAGGTCCCGCCCCCGCCCGGCCGGGTTCCCCCCCCGCTCCAGCGAGCACCGCAGCCACGCCAGGGCGGCCTCGGGGGCCGCCACGATGGCCATCGCCGCGGCCCGGGCCGGCGCCCCCCGATCCCCCCTGTCCGGCGCAGGGGCGCCCGGCGCGTCTTCCAGGGTCCTGGCGACGTCCAGGAAGGACCGTTCGAAGTCCAGCGCGACGCGGGGCGACCGCAGGTCTGCAAGGTCCCCTGCCCGGACTGCCCGCCGGGTGTCGGCGATCACCGCGGCCCCCCGGGACAAGGCCTTGCGGGCCGCCAGGCGCAGGCCGGGCTGGTACAGGTGGAACCGTTGCGGTTCGCGCCGGACGTCCACGAAGCCGGCCCCCTCCAGCAGGTGTCGCAGCAGGGCCTCGGGAAACAGAAGGCGGTGTCCCCAGCCGGGGGCGTCCAGGCCGAAGATCCAGCTCAGCAGGCCCGCGCGGGCCGCGGGCGCGGGGTTCTCCAGGAACCGCCGGAAGGACGCCTCCGCGTCGGGGGTCTCCAGGACGAGTTCGCCACCCGGCGCCAGGGCCCGCCAGGCTTCCGACAGGGCGTCGCCGGCGTCCCGCGGGCCCAGGTGCTCCAGGACGTGGATCATCTCCACCGCGTCGAAGGCGGCGGCGTCGAAGGGCAGCATCGCGGCGTCCGCCACCACGTCGGCGGGCACGCGCGCGTCCCGGTCCAGGTTGATGAACCCTTCGCGGTAGAGCCCGCCGCACCCGACGTTGAGCCTGCGGAGGAGCATGCACCCTCCGGAAGGGGCCGGGCTAGCGGAGGTTGCCGCGCCGGACCAGGCCGTAAAGGGTGCCGGGGGCGTAGGGGGGCGGGTTGGGCACCTTCTTCGCCGGGGTCGCCGACGGGGCGATCCGTTCCTCCAGGGACTCGATCGTCAACGGGCGCGGCGCCGGCGCCGGGGTGTCGCGTGTCTTGACCGGGCGCCGATCGGGCGACTTCTCCATGGCTCCCTCGCCTTCCTTGGACCTTCTACATGATACGCGATGGGATCGGGGGCATCAACGCGGTCCTGCCGGTCAGGTCCGGGCGCGATCCCGCGGCCCCCGCCGCACCCAGTCCCGGAACCGTCGCCACCAGGTCCGGCGCGCGCCGAAGACGCGCTGGACCACGTCCATCACCTCCTCGCCCGACAGCCCCGAACCGGTGCCGCGCGGCGAGCCGCCGATGTCCTCGGCGCCGCCCCAGGCGTTGCCCTCGCCGCGGGCCCGCGGGTCCCGGCGGTTCAGGACGCGGTACAGGCGCGACAGCCCCGCGTCCAGGAAGGCATCGGTCCTCCGCAGCGTGAAGCGCCCTTCGCCGGCGTCCAGCACCAGCAGCCCCAGCGCCCGGCCGTACCGTTCGGCCAGGTGCTGTTCGACCTCGTAGACCCCCAGGTGCGACCGGACCCACAGGGCCACCTTCTGCCCGCGCAGCGCGACCCGGCCCGCCTCCTGCAGGTCCAGCAGCCGCGCCCGCTCCGCCTCGGGCATCACCTGCCGGTCGATCGCCTCCAGCATTCGCAGCGTGAACTCCGTCGCGTCGATCGACGCCCATTCCCCGGCCGCCCGGGCATCGCGCACCGGCTGCATCAGCGCCTCGATGCCCGCCAGGTGCCGGGCCTGCACGTCGTCGGGCAGGCCCGCCAGCACCTCCCGGCCCAGGCCGTGCACGTCGATGACGCCCTCCAGCCGCACCAGCGGCATCGCCTCGCGCAACAGCATCGCCTCGCGCGCCAGCAGGTCCAGGTGGTTCAGGAAGACCCACGCCGCCAGCACCGCGTCCAGGTCGGGCTCGTTCAGCACGAGGGTCCAGTCGCCCTCCTTCAGGGGCATCCCCAGCACCAGCATCGTCGCGGCCTGCTCGCACGTGGACAGGGTGATCGGGCGCAGGCATCCCGCGTGGTGGTCCATCGAGTACAGGCGCCGGGCGTGGTCGTGGAAGGGCGCGCCGTCGAACGCCCCGTCCAGCCAGATCGTGCCGGGCGCCGCCCTCTTCAGGGCGCCGCGCGTCGCGGTCTGCCCGCGCCGCACCCGCAGCCGGACATTCGGGGTGTTCACGCAGGCGATCTGCGGGCCCTCGGGCCCGTTCTCCATCCGGTAGCGCAGGGGTTCCGAGCCATCCATCGGCCGCCTCCTTCCGGGAACGCCCGGGTCCGTCCCACGAGGATAGCGCCGTCGGCGGTCCGCAGGGAGGCTCTTGCCTCCGGACCGGCCCGCGCGGTACAAGCAGGGCAACGGAGAGGCGCGATGGAAACGGCTGTCGCCTGCGGGCGCTGCGGCAACCCGCTGGAGCCCACCGACCCCCGCTGCGACTCCTGCCGCGAGGCCCGGCCGCCGCACGGCTGGCCGCCCGACCCCAGGCTGGGCCAGGTCGTCCTGGGGCGGCTGGTGCTGACGCGGCGAATCGGGTACGGCGCGACGGGCAGCGTGTACCTGGCCGAGGATCCGCAGGAGGGCGGCCGGGTGGCGGTCAAGCTGCTGCGCCCCGAACTGACCCACGACCCGGAGATCGTGCACCGGTTCCGGCTGGAGGCGGTGCTGACCAAGTCGCTGGAGATCCCGCAGGTCGTGCCCGCGTACGACTTCGGCCAACTGCCCGACGGCACCCACTACTTCACGATGGAGTACGTCGAGGGGGTGGGGCTGGACGACGTGCTGGCACGGCGCGGCACGCTTCCGCTGGCGACCGTGCTGACGATTGCCCGGCAGGTCCTGGCGGCGCTGGACGTGGCCCACAGCCGCGGGGTCGTCCACCGGGACATGAAGCCCGGCAACCTGCTGCTGGCCCGGGATCCGACCGGCCAGCCGCTGGTGCGCATCCTGGACTTCGGGTTCGCGCGCATGAACGAGGTGCTGGACGGGTCCGGACCGCGGCGCCGGCTGACGCTGTCGCGGACCGTGATGGGGACGCCGACCTACATGGCGCCCGAGCAGGCCCGGGGCGCCCGGAACCTGGACGGGCGCGCCGACCTTTACAGCCTGGGCGTGATCCTGTACCGGGCGCTGACGGGCGTGGCCCCGTTCACCGGGACGATGGAGGAGGTGCTGCGCCAGCACCTGGAGACCCCGCCGCAGCCGCCGTCCTCCAGGTGGCCCGACGTGCCGCCCGCGATGGACGAGATCCTGCTGAAGATGCTGCAGAAGGACCCGGCGCGGCGCCACGCCACCGCGGCGGAGGTGCTGGCCGACCTGGACCGCGCGTTCCCGTCGGGGCCGTCGGCGTGGGATCCCGAGGAGATGCGGGCGTCTGCGAAGTCGCGGTCCGAGCTGGTGCGGCTGGTGGACCGGTACGTGATGGGGACGCGGTCGCTGCCCGCGCTGAGGAACGTGCCGGGCGCCGAGCCCGCCCTGCCCGAACCTCCCCCCCTGGCATCGCTGCGCCTCCCCTGGCTGCTGGGCGCGGCGGGCGTGGGCGTCGCGCTGCTGGCGGTGCTGGCCTGGTGGCTGTTGCGTTGAGGGCGAACGTCCCCTTGGTTATGATCCCCCCGGTCGGCCCGGGCATGCGCGACTGGACAAGGGAGGAATCCATGAAGAAATGCAATGGTTGGCTGGCAATCCTGGCCGCCGCCGCGATGTTCGCCTGCGGCGGAGGCGGGGGGGATCAGGATGCGGGGGGCGATGCGGGAGGCGACCCCGGACTGGCCGACCTGCCTGTGGATGCTCCCCCGGACGACGCGGACGCGGCACGGCCCGATGGCGAGGACGCCCCGGAAGACGGGGGGACCGATGCCAACGACCTGTCCGGCGAGGCCGCCCCCGACCTGCCCGGCGAGGCCGCGCCCGGCGATGCCCAGGCCGAGCTGCCCGGTGAGGACGTGCCCGGCGATGTCCAGGCGGAGTTGCCCGGCGACGACGTGCCGGCCACGGACGACGCCGCGCCCGGGTGCCAGCCGTCCGACTGCGACGACGGGGACCCCTGCACCCTGGACGTCTGCGAGGGCGGCACCTGCCTGCACCCCGCGATCCCGGGCTGCCGGCCCGAGAATTGCGGCAACGGTGCGGACGACAACGGCGACTTCCGGATCGACTGCGACGATCCCCAGTGCGACGCGGACGCAGGCTGCCTGGCCCTGCCCGCCGGCGACGTCTGCCGGGAGGCCCTGCCGGTCCACGAGGGCCAGCCGGTGACCGCGGCGATGGCCGGGCAGACCCTGGCCTACCGGGGCGACACGACGGGCATGAAGGACCACTACGCCCCGGACTGCGTGCTGGAGACGGGAGGCCCCGACGCGGCCTGGCACCTGGTGCTGGGCGCCCCGATGCGGGTCTCGGTGCACGCCGATTTCGACGGGGACGACCCGGTGGCGACCCCTGGATCGGTCCTGATGCTTTACCGGGACGGCTGCCAGCCCGATCGCCTGCTGGACTGCGCGGTGGGGGGCAACGCGGACGCCGTGCTGGTGTGGCCGCTCCCGCCGGGCGACTACCTGTTCGTCGTCGACTCGATGACGGCGCCGACGGCTCCCGCCGGCCCCTACGGCATCAACTTCACGTTCGAGGCGCCGCCGGCGTCCGAGACCCTGTGCGGCGACCGGCAGGACGACGACCTGGACGGCGAGACCGACTGCCTGGACCAGGACTGCCAGGCGGACGCGGGCTGCCAGGGCTGCGCCTCCGAGGCCGTGCTGTCCTGCGGCGACACCGTCCACGGGGTGCTGGCCTCGGCCGACGACGCGGACTGGTATGCCTTCCAGGTGGCCCAGCCCACGAACGTCGCGGTGTACTTCGGGCCCGAGGCCGGCGGCACGGACTACTTCAACGTCAACTTCAAGGAAGGCGATCCGGGACGTTCGTGCGACGAACTGTACTCGGTCGGCGGGGTCACCATCTGGCACACCACGGACCCCCAGGGGGCCGGCTTCGCGGCGAAGGCCGGCCGGGACTACCGGGTGATGCTGGACGCCAGCGTCTTCCAGTCCGGGGCGTACCGGATCCAGTTCCTTTGCGGGACCCAGCCGGAGTCGGCCTGTGCGGACGGGGCCGACAACGACGCCGATGCCTGGGTGGACTGCGAGGACGAGGACTGCTTCGGCGACGACGCGTGCACCGGCGGCCACGACGCCGAGTCCTGCGCGGACCCGGTGCCGATGGGCGGTACCGCGCCGATCACCCTGGCCGCGGTCGGCACCGAGGGCCTGCACTGGACGGGGTACGCCTCGACCGCCGGGATGCGGGACGACCTGTCGGCCGCGTGCGCGCCGCTGTCGGACGGGGGCCAGGACGCGACCTTCTCGTTCGCGCTGGCGGACCGGATGGCGGTCGGCATCGGCGTGGAGTCGCGGGAGTTCCTGGACGCGACCCCGGCGCTGTACGTGATGCGGGCCCCGTGCGGCGACGGCAGTTTGCTGGGATGCGGCGAGACGCTGTTCGGGCTGGCGAACTGGTCCGCGGTGCTGGAACCGGGAGCATACGTGGTCGTGATCGACGCCGGCAGCCGGGGCGCGGACGGCCGGGGCGAGCCGGTGACCGTGCAGGTGGACGCGTGGTTCGAGGCGGCCGGGACCCCGGAGGACTGCGACGACGGGGTGGACCAGGACGAGGACGGCCGGACCGACTGCGAGGACCCGGGCTGCTTCGAGGATGACGCGTGCACGGGAGGCCGGTCGGGCGAGGACTGCGCCAGCGCCTTCCAGCTGAACGGCGGCCAGGCCCTGTCGCCGGGCGTCCCGGTGGTCTTCCACAACACGACCCGGGGGCGTGGCGACGATCTGGCCGTCTCGTGCAGCGCCTGGTCGGGGACCGGCGCCGACACCGCGCATTCCTTCGTCCTGGACGTTGCGGCCACGGTCACGGCGCGGGCGCTGGCGCCGGACGGCAGCACCCCGGCGGTCGCGCTGTTCGGTCCCGACTGCGGGCCGTCCGGGGAGAAGGCCTGCGCCGTCGGAACGGACAGTTTCGTGGCCTCCGAGGTGACCGCGGCGCTTCCCGCGGGCACGGGGTACGTGGTGGTGGACGCGGGCGACGGGTTCCTGGGACGACCGTGGGACGCCGACTACACCCTGGAGGTGGTCGCGAACCTGCCCTGACCCGGACCGGGCGGCGTCCGCCCTGTGCCGGCCGCCCCTTCCCGGTCTCGTCCCGGCGGAACGGGTGCGGTCCCCGGCGGGATCGGCGGGTGCGCCCGCAAGGGGACCTTCTTCAGCAGGACCAGGTCGTCCGCCAGGTCGGCCGCCCATTCCTCCAGGGCCCAGGCCGGCGGGTGGACCCGGGTGGCAACCGGGTCGGCCCCCGAGACCACCAGCTGGTTCGCCGTCACCCCCGGGAGGCCGGCGTGCTTCTGCTGGTCCAGCAGCGGGGCCAGGCTGCCGCGACCCGTCCGGGTCTCCGTCGTCGGCAGGGGAATCCCGAACACGTGGACCGGGACGTGCCGGCGCCCCGCCTCCTCCGCCAGGCGTTCCATCTCGCGCCGGTTCAGCCTGCGGCCGGCGGCGTGCCCGCGCCGGTCCACGTGGTCGCACGAGGGACAGCGGCTGCGGACCAGGCCGATCCAGACGCGGTACAGGCCGGAGGCGCGCAGCAGGACCTGGTGGACCGCCTCCGGGACCCAGGGCGCCGGGAAGTTCTCCTGCACGGAATCCGGGTCGTCCAGCAGCGTGGGCAGATCGATGGCCTCGATCGCCTCCTGGCTGCCCAGGAAGGCGCGCCGCTCCTGGACGTTCGCCTGGACCAGGACCAGGTCGGGCCGGCGCTGGTCCAGGACCCGGCAGGCCCGGCGGGCCATCTGCGACTCCTGGTACGCGCCGGCGGCGAAGTTCAGCACCTCGAAGGTCGGCAGGCCCGGTTCGCCCGAATCCCGGGCCATCCGGTTCAGCCTCCGCTCCAGCGCGGCCGGCAGGGTCTCGTCGTCGCTAACGCCGCTGCCGTAGGACGAGGACGCGCCGAACAGCGCGATGCGGAAGACCCCCGGGCCCTTCTCCAGGGGGTGCGACGGCTCGCGCTCCCCGAACGGTCCGACCGTCACGCCGTAGGTGCGGTGGTCGAAGTGGCCGTCCACCCGGTACGCCTCGTAGCGGTTGGCGGTCCCCGGTGCCAGCTCGTAGCGCAGGAAGGGATCGTCCGACCTCCGGTAGCTGGGCAGGTCCATCGTGTTGTACTTGAGGCCGCTTCGCAGCATCCGCAGGTCCAGGCCCGTCCAGCGGACCTCCATTTCACCCAGGGACAGCGTCGCCAGCGTGATGATGCCGGCGATGCCCAGGCGGCGCGCCCAGGCCGGGAAACGGGAAGGACGTCCTTCGGTCATGGGCGGCAGTGTAAGGGGATCGATCCGGGGCTGTCAATCGCGTCGCGGGGAGGCTTGCCGGCCTCGCACCGGATGCGGGACAATCCGCCCGTCCTGCACGAGGAGGCCCGCATGGCCCGGAGGTTCCGGCGGAGGATCGCGACCGTCCTGACGATCGCGGCAGGCCTGTGCCTGGGTGCTTGCGGGGAGGGCGACACCGGTCCGGGCGACGTCCTTTCCGACGTTGCCGGCGACGCGCCTTCGGACGCCGACGCGACCGACGTGCCGCCGGCCTTCGCGCACCGGGTTCTGTCGTTTTCGCTGCCGGACGGCCTGGCGGGCATCGCCACCGCCGACTTCCGCACGCCGTCCCACGAGTTCGCGCCGCTGGTCGTGGACGCGAAGTACACGCACGTCCTGAACTTCCACCTGACCGCCTTCGCGCCGCCCTACCTGGTCCCGCTGTGGACCTGGGGGCCGGTCGTCCTGTACTCCGACGACCTGGACGTGCTGGTGGTGTCGCCGATGGACCACTTCCACGGGACCATCCTGCGGCCGGAGGACGGGCGGGTGCGGCTGGCGCTGCACGGGGACCTCGAGTCGGTGCCGGCGGGGTTCGTGCAGCGGTACCTGGTCGTGGAGGGACACGGGATCGGCGCCACGCTGACCGCCTGGGGCGACCGGCTGCTGGAGGACCGGGGGCGCGCGCGGGCCGACCGGTACGCGGACGCCGGCTTGTCGACGCCGGGCTACTGGACGGACAACGGCGCCTGGTACTACTACCGCACCGAGGAGGGGATGACGTTCGAACAGACCCTGCTGGCGGTGAAGGCCGAGGCGGACGGGCTGGGCGTTCCCTACGGGCACATGCAGATCGATTCCTGGTGGTATCCGAAGCGGCCGGGGACGCTGCCCGGCGAGAACGGCGGGACGATCACCTGGGAGCCCATTCCGGAGGTCTTCCCGCGCGGGTTGCCGGCCTTCGTGGCGGACCTGGGCCTGCCGCTGGTGGCGCACAACCGCTGGTACGCGTCGGACACGCCCTACCGCGACCGGTACCCGTTCGTGGACGGCGACGGGCTGGCCTTCCCGGTTGCGCCGGAGTTCTTCGCCGAACTGATGGCGAACGCGAAGGCCTGGGGCATCGAGACCTACGAGCAGGACTGGTTCAGCCGGCAGTGGTGGCGCGTCCCGTGGCTGCGGGCCCAGCCCGACCGCGGCCAGCAGTTCGTCGCCAACATCGCGGACGCGGCGCGGGCCGTGGGCCTGACCGTGCAGATGTGCATGGCCGAGGGAGCGCAGTTGCTGTCCGCGCTGGACCACCCGAACGTCACGACCTTCCGCGCCTCGGTCGACTACGCGACGGACTTGGCCAAGGAGGCCTACTGGCCACAGTTCACGACCACCGGCATGGTGGCGTGGGCGCTGGGGGTCTGGCCGTTCAAGGACAACTTCCAGTCGGCCGAGAAGGCCGGGCAGGCCGAGGCGCTGGTGGCGAACCTGTCGGGCGGCATCGTCGGCGTCAGCGACGGCCTGGGGCGGGTGAGGCCGGACATCGTGCTGCCGACGTGCCGGGCGGACGGCCTGGTGCTGAAGCCCGACCGGCCGGCCTTCCCGGTGGACCGCATGTTCCTGCCGCACCGGCGGCCCTGGACCACCGCGACGTTCTCCGACCGGCCGGGGGTGGGGCGCTGGGACTACCTGGCCGCGTACCTGATCGCGTCCGAGCACGAGGAGCGGACCGACGAGGACCGGCTGTGGGCACTGGTGTCCACGGATCCGGGGATGCCGGTCGAGCAGACCTTCGTGTTTCCGGAGGCGGTGGACGACTGGCGAGTGGACCTGGCCGCGGACCTGGGGATCGAAGGGCGTCGCGTGGCGTACGACTGGCGGTCCGGCGCGGCCCGCGTGGTGGCCGGGACATTCGACCTGGCCCCGATCCAGCACCTGTACGGCTTCTCGTACCAGGTGCTGGCGCCGGTGTTCGACAACGGGCTGGCGCTGATCGGCGAGACCGGCAAGTACGTGACGGTGGCGGACCGGCGGTTCACGGCGGTGCGGCCCGACGCGGACGCGATCCGGGTGGAACTGGCGGGGAAGCCCGGCGAGGTCGTGCGCCTGCAGGCGTACGACGCGGATGCCGGGGCGATGCTGCCCGCCGTGGAAGCGACGATCGGCGCCGACGGGACCGCCCGGGCCGTCCTGTCCCGCTGACCTCCAAATTCAGGCAAATTCAGGGACAGTCACCATTATTGGAGGCGTAACTGACTGGAATTCCAGGCGTGTATTGAAGGCCTCGTGCGGGGCGGGGGCCCCGTCCCCCGCCGGGACGAACAGACGCAGGGCGGCGGGGCATGGGGGCCCCGCCCTCCGGTTCAGTTGCCGCCGTTGCTGCCGCGGCACTCGCCCTCGACGCAGTACCCGGGGAACGGGCAGTCCACCTCGATCCAGTGGTTGCACGCGCCGCCCTCCCGCCCGCAGTACAGGGTGATCCAACTCTTGTCGGGATCGCACTTCCGGCTGCTGTAGGTGCATTCGCCGGTGCAGGCACACGCGCCCCCGGTGCACGCCGCGCCCTTGCCGCAGGCGGTGGCCTTCCACAAGGTGCACCCGGTGACGGCGTCCAGCACGCACTCCTCGATCGACGCGGCGTCGGCACTGCAGCGCGAGTCGCCCGCGGTGCAGACCCCCGCGCAGCCGCATGCACCGCTGCCGTCCGGGCCCGTCACGCAGGCCTGGCCTGCCGGGCACGCGACGACGGGGCCCAGGTCCAGGCACGGGTCGTTGTCCACGTCGCCGCACGGGCGGATTCCCATCATCCCGCCGCCCATCGCGGCGCAGGCCCCGTTGCCGGCCGCGCACTCGTCCTGGCAGGCCGCGATGCAGCGGTTGTCCTTGCCGCAGACCGGCAGGGTCGCGACCTTGCAGTCGGCGTCGATCCGGCACTCGACGCAGGTGTGTTTGTCGGGGTGGCAGCGGCGGCCGGTGCCGCAGTCCGCGTCGAACACGCACTGCATGCAGGCGCCGGTCGCGGTATTGCAGTGCCATCCGGCCACGGTGCAGTCGGCGTCGGAAGCGCACCGGTCGCACTCGCGGTCGAACGGGTCGCAGCGGGTGCCGGGGCAGTCGGCGTTGGCGCGGCAGCCGTAGCACGACCCGTCGATGCAGAACCGCGTCGCGACCGCGCAGGTCTTCAGGGGCAGGCACTCGGCGATGCAGGTGCGCGTCAGCGGGTCGCAGTTGCGGCCGATCTGGGTGCCGGGAATCAGGCCGCAGTCCTTGTCCGTCGCGCAGGCGTCCGCCGGCAGGTCGTGGCAATCCTTCAGCACCGGGTGGCAGTAGCGGCCGGCCCCGCAGTCCCCGTCTGTCGCGCACGTCTGGAGGACGCAGACGTTTCCGACGCAGCGGGCCCCGCCGGTGCAATGGGATTCCGTCGTGCAGGCGACACACTGGCCCGGCGAGCCTCCCGTCGAGCCGCCGGTGCAGTGCATCCCGGCCCCGCAGTCCCCCTCGACCAGGCAGCCCGGGACGCACGTGCCGGACAGGCAGATCCGCCCCGCGTCGCACTGGGCGGTCTCCTCGCACTCCACGCAGGCGCCGGTGGCCGGCACGCACCGCGGACGGTCGAACGGGCACTCGATGGCCGCACAGTCGAAGACGCACCGCTGGCCGCGGCAGACCCGGCCGCCGCTGCACTGTGCGTCCCCCGCGCACTCCACGCAGGTCCCGACCTCGACGGCGACCCGGTTGCAGCGCAGCGGCTTCGGGCAGTTGGCGTCGCTGGTGCATCCCGCAAGGCATTGCCGGCCCAGGCAGACGTTGCCCAGTCCGCAGTCGTCGTCGATCCGGCACCCGACGCACACGCTGTCCAGCGGCTCGCAGTAGGGGGCATCGGGAACGTCGGCGCAGTCGTCGTCGACCGTGCAGCGGGCCCGGCACTGCCCGTCCACGCAGCGCCCGTCGCCGCAATGGCCGTCCTCCGTGCACTCGGTGCAGAAGCCGTGGGGCAGCGATTCGGGGATGCAGTGCATCCCGTCGGGGCAGTCCCGGTCCATCACGCAGCCCGGGACGCAGGCGGTGTCGATGCACACGGAGCCCAGCGGGCACCCGTCGGACGACGAGCAGCCTCCGTCCGGGGGAACGACAACTTCCGCGTCCGCGGGGGCGGGGTCGTGCGGGAGATCGGCATCGCCGGGCATCGCATCCAGGGGGTCGCCCTCCGCGTCCGTCCCGCCCGGGGCGTCCTGCATCCAGGGCGTCAGTTCGGTGGACAGGGGGGCTTCGCTGCCGCACGCCGCCATCAGCAGTGCCAGCGGGAACGGGAGAAACCGCGAGATGCGTCGCACAGGTCGCCTCCGGTTCGGGTCCTGGCGAATCCTACCGGGAAACGGGTCGCGGGGAAACCAGCCGGGAAACGGCAGGTTGCAGCGGGATCCGCCGGTCAGGGCGCCGGGGCGGTGCCCACGTCGGCGGGAGGCCGGGCCAGGAAGGCCTTCAGCAGGTCGCGCAGCCAGTCGGCCTCCAGCCGGTGGCCCTCGGCGCCCAGGTGGATCTCGTCCGGCCCCCACGGCAGGAACATCCGGTCTACCAGGCCGTATCGGGCCGCCTGGGAGAAGGGCTCGCGCGCGTCCAGGAAGGGGATCCCCAGGTCGTGCAGGATGGCCTGGTACGACGGCCGGGTTCCGCCGGTGGCGTCGCCTCCGGCCGCCGCGGCAGAGAAGTCGGGCCGGTGCGGCGCCAGCACCACGACCAGCGGGATGCGCCGGGTCGCCAGTTCGTCCCGGATCGCCTTCAGCACGGCGGTGTTCCACTGGTGCAGGTCGTCGCCGGGCGCGGGGGACAAGCCGCGGTCCGACCAGCGCGCCAGCAGGCCCTGCAGGTGCCGCGCCAGCACCGAGAAGGTGCCAGCCACCCGCAGCGGGAAGGCGGCGGGGCTGTTCCTCAAGCGGTGCTGCAGGCCCGCGCTGTCCACCGGCACGGGGGCGGGGCAGCGGTCGACCACGCGGCCCTCGGCGTCGACGTCCAGCAGCGTCCCGCCGTCGCAGCACTCCCAGGTGGCGTAACGATCGTCCCAGTCGTTGGTCAGGCACAGGTGCAGCACGACCAGGGCGGGTTTCACGAGCTGCAGACAGCGGCGCAGAACCTTCAGGTGGAAGGCGGGCCCGGTCCGCATCGCCGCCGCGCTGACGTGGCGGGTCCCGGTGGACGACCGGTCCAGCAGCGCGGGCAGCGTCTCCCCGGGGGCGACGCCCAGCGGGTAGATCATCGAGTCGCCCAGGTGCACGACGACCCGCTCGTCGGGCGCGACCCCCGCGAAGCGGGAGGCGAGGACGTCGGGATGGGCATCCGGGTCCAGCAATGCGCAGGCCTCCTCCTGCATCCGGCCGGCCGTACCGGGCTGCAAGATGGGCGATCCCGGGGCCGGTTGCGTCGCGGGCGCGGCCGGCAGCGCGTACCGGGCCAGACCCTCCAGCAGGACCAGCGTCAGCAGGACACAGAGCGCTGCCGGGGTCAGGCGACGTGCCGCCGGGCACGCGGCGCCGCACGCGAATCCGCCCGTCCAGCAAAGGGCCAGCATGACCAGGTCCCACAGGCCGAACGGCACGATGGCCAGGGAGGCCAGGGGCAGCAGGGCCGCCGGGACCATCAGGGCGATCCGCGTCCCTCGCCCGGCCCGGGCCAGCCCGCGCCTGGCCGCCCGGCCCCCCAGGAATCCCGCCAGCAACGGCAGGGCCACCAATCCCGCGGCCCAGGTCCACTGTCCCGCGGAGGCGCGCCAGGCCGGCGGCCCCGGGGGCGCCGGGGTTCCCGCGACGGTCCCGTGCGGCAACTCGGGCACCGGGACCGCCAGGGCCTCCTGCAGCCTTGCCGCCAGCCCTTCCGGCAGGGGGTCGTTCGCGGCCGGCAGGCACCACTCGCCCGCGGTCGTGCCGTCGCAGCCGCCCGCCGCCGGGACGATCCGCAGCGTCACGGCGTCCCGGCCTTCGCGCGGGAGCAGTTGCACCTGCACGGACCCCGACGACACCCGGACGTCGCCGACGGTCCAGTCGGGACCCAGGGCCTCCAGCCTTCCCCGGATCTCGGTCGCCACCATCGGCGACAGGTGCCGGTGACCGGCCTGCGCCATCGAGGGGGGCGTCGCCAGCGCCGTCGCCAGCACCGCGGCCAGGGGCGCCAGAACCCGCCAGGTGCGGGCGGTTCCGGGACGCGGGCCCGGGTTCCTGGTCGCGGAAGGCCTCACGGCGTTCCATGCCTCCCGCGGCGCCGCGTCCGCATCGCCACCCACGCCGTCGCGGCCAGCAGCAGCGGCCAGGCCGCCTGCACCCCGGACGTCGCGCCCGCCTGGCAACCGTCGCCGGAGTCCCCTCCGCCCGCGTCCGCCGCGGCGTCCCCGGGCGCTGCCGCATCGGCCTCCGTCGCGTCCGCCGTCGCCTCGGCCGCCGGCACGTCCTGCGCGGGAACGTCGCCCCCGGCCACCTCCTCCGACACGTCAGCCGCCTCCTCGCCGGCCGCCTCCGCGGCCTCCGGCGCAGGTTCCGGGTTCCCGCCCACCGGTTCGTGCGCGCGTAGGTTCGGGGACCGGTTGCCGCCGTCGCCGATCGCGAAGTACCGCCCCATCCACCAGGACGCCAGCAGATCCCCGCCGGGGTTCAGCATCCGTCCCGACCCGCCGCCGTTCACCTCGAACGGGTTCGACCGCGCGTTGAAGTTCGAGTTGGGCCGGATCGACGGGTCCAGCGCCTCGGTGGCCAGCACGCGCCCGTCCTGGTTCTTCCCCGCGATCGTGAGGATCGTCTTCCCGTCGATGGCCAGGCACTGCCCCGCCGCGATCTCGGCCTCGTCGCAGTTGATCCGCGGGTCGTCCCAGTACGCGCCCGTCGCCGGGTCGCCCGCCGGGAACGCCGCCAGCAGCGCCGCCATCTGGTTCGCGACCGCCTGCCGGTCCGTCCGGGGCGTCACCGCCAGGTACAGCGCGTGCCACAGCGGCTGCTTGGACAGCGCCGCTGCCACGGTCACCCCGGCCGGCGCCCACCAGCCGTCCTCCAGGTACCGCAGCAGCTTCGCGCGCACCTCGTCGTCGCCCTCCAGGTACAGCCCCAGGAACAGCGCCACGCCGGTCATGTCCGGCACGTCGGTGTTCGTGTCCAGGCCCATGTACAGGTACGAGATCGCGTCCGGCCCGTCGAAGGCGTCCATCTTCCCCAGGTAGCCCCGGTCGCCCAGCAGTTCCCGGTACAGGTAGTCCTCGACCTCGGCGTCGCCGGTCACGTGGTGGATCGACTTCAGGATCGCGAAGGCCATGAACAGGTTGAACACGTTGAAGGACGGCGAGTCCTCCGGGAAGTACAGCTTCTCCAGGGACAGCGGGTTCAGGTCGTGGTACATGGTCGGGCGCCCGTCCGCGTCCATGATGATCAGGTCGTACAGGCCCTCGCCGCCGCAGCCCTCCAGGCCCAGGATCTCGCGCTTCGTCCGCAGCACCTGGAACACGCCCTTCGCGTCGTCCCGCATCCTTCCGACGATCGCCGGGTCCACGTCCGGGTCGCCGGCCAGCGCGTCGTACAGCGCCACCATCCCGAACATCTGCCCGACCAGCTGGTCCTTCGAGGCCGAGTCGATCCACATCCACGTCCCGGCCGGCAGCCCGCTGTCCGACAGGTCCTCCCGGTACGAGCCGTTGTTCTTGGGCCGGGGCAGGGGCCCCTGGTCGTCCTTCAGCGGCACGGCGGCCTCCGGCGAGCCCGGGATGTCCGGCGCGCCGGCCTCGCCCAGGTCGTCCTTCCCCAGCCGGTGGATGCCGCGGGCCACGATGCCCTTCCCGCCGGTCACCACGTAGAAGACGTGCCACGACTCGGCGGCGCGAACCGCGCGGGCCCGGGCGGCCGCCAGCGCCTCCGGCGTGCCCCCGTCCCGCTTCAGCACGCGGTACTCATAGGCCGTCGCCGCCAGCGCCACGCCGCCGAAGAAGCCCAGGTCGCCGTGCTCGCCGAACCCGGACAGGACCTCGTAAGGGTGCCTTCCGTCGAACGCCTGGAAGTCTGCCTGCGCATCCTGGGCCAGGAAGGCGTCGATCGAGGCGCGGGCGGCGGCGTCCTTCGCGTAGGCGTCCAGCGACAGCCCGAACGGGCGCGCGTTGAACGTGTAGAACTGCCGCTGGTGCCGGGCCATCCGGGCGGCCAGGTCCCCGCCCAGGGCGTCGGGCGGCAGGATCGGCGCGGCGGCGGCGGTCGCGGTGGCAAGCCCGGCCAGCAGGCAGGCGGCGAGGGCGAGCATCGGGACGGGATCGAGGTGGCGCATGGGACCTCCGGGAGAGGGGGCCAGGGACGCGGGCATTCTACCCGAGGCGGAGGATGGGCGCGCGGCTGCGACCTCCAGGGGATACAATAGTCTGGAACCCAGCGGATCGGGAGGTGCGTCATGAACCGGGCTCGCATCCTGTCCTGCCTCGCGGCGGGCCTATTCCTGGCATGCGCGGGAGGTTCCGGGGGTTCCGACACCGGCATGCCGGCCGATACCGGAGGGCAGGACCCGGGGCTGTCCGACCCGGGCCTGGACACCGCCAACCCGGACGTGCCTGCCCAGCCCGGCCTGCTGTCCCCCGGCGACCAGGCGCTGGCCTCGACCCGCAGCCCGCTGTCCACGCTGCAGGAGGAGGACCTGACGTTCACGCCCGCCGCGCCCGCGCTGGAGCTGCCCGTGGCCGAGGGCGACGTCGCGAACCTCGCCCCCATCCGGCAGTTCCTGCACGACGCGGCCTTCGGGGTGACCCAGGCGTTGCTGGCGGACGGCGTCGCGGCCCTGCCCGCGTCGCCGACGACGGACCGCTTCGAGGTCGCCTACGAGTACCTGAAGGATGCCCTGGGCGGGAACCACATCCTGGTCACGTCCGACTCGGTGCTGCACCTGTACCACCTGTTCTTCGACCAGCTGCTGAAGAACGCCGAGGTCCGGTACTTCATCGCCGACGTGGCCGCGATGATGCAGGCGATGGTCGAAGCGTCCGGTGCGCAGGCGACGGCGCTGGCCGGCCCGCTGGCCGAGGCGGCGTCGCGCAACCGGGCCTACTACGCGGTGGCGGCGTCGCTGCTGGACCCGGCATGGACCGTCCCCGGCGACGTCAAGGCCGACGTCGAGGCGACGATCGCGCTGATGGACGCGCACGAGGGCTTCGCGCCGAACCCGATCTTCGTGCGGGGCTGCCCGGAGTCCTGCAAGGTCTGCGACCCCATGGTCCAGCGCCAGTGCAACGAGCAGGGCTGGTACTGCCCCTGCGAGGACTTCAGCCAGTACGTGCCGCGCGGCCACTACACCCAGTCCGAGGACCTGAAGCGGTACTTCAAGGCGGTGATGTGGCTGGGCCGCGTCCCGTTCCGGATCGCGTCGGACGTGGAGACGTTGCAGGCGGTGCTGGCGACGCTGCAGATGACGCACGTGACGATCGACGTGGACGGCGCGACGGTGCCGCTGGCGGACCGCTGGTTCCGCCTGTACCAGGTCACGGGGTTCTTCGTGGGCGCGGCCGACGACCTGACCTTCACCGAGTACGACGGCGCGATCCGGCAGGCGCTGGGGGGCAGCGACGTGACGGTGCTGTCCGACGCCGCCGCGCTGGCCGCCCTGAAGGAGGAACTGCGCAAGCTGCGGGCGCCGGCGATCCTGTCCGGCCTGCTGTCGGTGTACCAGGACCTGACGAAGGAGACGCAGGGCTTCCGGTTCCTGGGCCAGCGCTTCACGCCGGACGGGTACCTGATGGGGCAGACCGTGTCGCCGTACGTGAAGGTCGACACGACGACGGCGGAATACGCGGGCCTGCGCGAGGCGTGCGGCATCACCCCCGCGACCGCCTGCGGCGACATCGACCTGGACGCGATCAACTGCGTGTGCGTGAACGCGGCGGACTACGGGCCTTACGGGCCGTGCCGGCTGCTGTCGCGCGGGCTGGACGCGATGAGCGTGCTGGGCAGTGCGCAGGCGGACGCGGTGCTGGTGATGGACGAGCGGTACTGCGCGTTCCGGTCGGTCATCGACGGGCTGAAGGAGGAGTTCGCGAAGTACACGACGGAGGACTGGACGCAGAACGCCTACTGGGCGTGGCTGCACGCGCTGAAGCCGCTGATGGCGGCGACGGGCGAGGGGTGGCCGACCTTCACGAACACGTTGAAGTGGCGGCTGAAGCAGTTGAACGCGGCGCTGGCGTCGTGGACCCAGTTGCGGCACGACACGATCCTGTACGTGAAGCAGCCGTACACGCCGGGCTGGGAGACCAGCGTGCCGCCGACGTTCGGGGGGTACGTGGAACCGGTGCCGGCGCTGTTCCACCGGCTGGCGTTCCTGGCGGGGTTCACGAAGGACGGGCTGTCGGCGCTGGGCGTGCTGCCGGCC
Organism: uncultured Myxococcales bacterium; assembly: GCA_937975765.1. Classification (GTDB taxonomy): domain Bacteria; phylum Myxococcota_A; class UBA9042; order DTJE01; family DTJE01; genus CAIZWN01. Next base: position 54,224 of record CALJUR010000109.1, on the reverse strand, counting down.
GAGGTGGTGCCGGCGATGGACCGGACCCGGGTGCTGTTCGAGGGCCTGCGGGACATCGCGATCGCCGAGGTCGAGGGGCGCGCGCTGACCGACGCGCAGAAGAACCTCATCGAGGGCTTCCCGACGACCTACGCCAGCATCGTGACCGACCTGGCGGCGATCTTCACCGAGCCGCCGGCCGACCCTTCCCAGCCGACCGTCAGCGAGCCGGCGGGCGACGGCCTGCGCGCCTCGCTGGTGGCCGACGTGCACACCGACGGCACCACGCAGAAAGTGCTGGAGGAGGGCGTTGGCAACCTGGACTGGGTGCTGGTGCTGCACAAGGATCCGGGCGGTGCGGTGACGGCGTCACTGGGCCCGATCTTCACCTACTACGAGTTCCCGCACCCCATGTCCGACCGGCTGACCGACGAGGCCTGGCGCGCGATGCTGTCCGGCGCGGAACCGCCGGCACGGCCCGACTGGGTGGCGCCGCTGTACCGGTAGGGCTCCCTCGGGTTCGGTGCGCGTATTTCCCCCCCATTGCAACAGCGGGAAGTGATACGATGCGGCATTCCCGGGAGGATGGGCGGGGGGTATGGAACCGGCCAGGACGGAATCGAAACCGCCTGCGAAGCGTGCTGGCGACCGACGCGAGGCGCGACAGGGAACGGGGGGTGCAAGCCCTGGGCAGGCGGGCCTGCGCGACGAACTGAAGGGCCTGAACTACCGGGAAGGGGTCGAACGGCTGCGACCCCGGGGTAGGGAGCCCGAGCCCGTTGCCGCGCCGCGGGGGTCGGCCACGATCGTCGCTGCGGCGGGGTCGCGGGAGTGGGCGTTCGACCGGTCGTTCTCGCCGGCGCTGCAGGAGGTGCTGCGGGCGCACCCGGGGCGGGACCTGGCGGACGTCCTGGCCGAGGTGGCCCAGCGGGAACTGGTGGTGGGCAGTCCCGAGCAGGACGCGCACCATCCGACCCTCGCGCAGGTGGGCGCTCGTCCCCGGGGGCCCGCGTCGTTCCGGGCAGGCCGGAAGGAGGCGGTCCTGGTGGCGAACCAGAACTACGTCGGGGGGGCTCCGCTGGAGACGCCGGCCGAGGAGGCGGCGCAGTTCCACGACCAGATGGTGGCCAGGGGCTTCCACGTGAAGACCGCGGGAGACCTGACGGCGGCCGAGATGCGGGACGAGTTCGAGGCGCTGGTGGTCGATGCCGAACCGGAGGACCAGCGGGTCGGCTACTTCTCGGGACACGGTTCTCCGCAGGGGCTGGTGGGGGTGCTGGCGGCGGAGATGCCCGGGGACATCCTGCCGAACGCCGAGGTGGCCGGCCTGGTGGAACAGGGGGTGCGGCGGGGGGCGCAGATGTCGTTCGTGCGGGACAGTTGCCATTCCGGGGCGGCCGTGCGGAAGGTGGTGTCGGACCAGGCGGCACGGGCGCGACAGGATCCCGAGGCGGCTGGCGGGGCCGGGCGGGACGGCCTGCGCGCGGTCGATGTGGCGGAGGCCGCGCGGCGGGACCTGATGCGGTTCACGAGAGTGTGGGATCGGCGCGTGGGGCCGGTGATGGAGTCGATCCTGAAGGTCAGTAGGGTCAATGTCTCTCATCTGCCCGAACACCGTCAGCTTGCTAGGGAGCGGGAACTCCAGAGACTGAGGGACACTCGATCCCGATTGGAGCGTTTGATCGAGCCGATTGCCGCCCGGATCTGGAACCGGTGGCTGCCCCGGCTCCGGCAGGTGGCCGCCGGGATCACGAAACGGAACGGTAGCGTCCTGCCGGAACCTCCGGTGGAGATTGTCGACTGCCGTACCCTGGGGCGGCAACTGGACTGGCTGGACGACCTGGTCAACCAGGCGATGAATCCTCCGGCAGCGGTCCCGGGAGGAAAGCCATGAGCGTTCGAGGCTGGCTGGTCGGACTGACGGTGCTGATGCTGGCGCCCTCCCTGTCGGCCCGTGGCCGGGCCGTACCCGTGGACGAGGAGGAGGACAACGTTCGTCCCCCTGTGCCATGGGAGACCTCCCTGACCGCCTTTCTCGCGGTGGATGTTCCTTCAGCACACGGATGGAAGGTCCTGTCGTTGAAGGCCCCCCCGGGTCCCCCACGCATCCACCCCGGGGATCGCCTTCGGATCCAGGTCTTCACCAACACGGACGCATGGGTCTACGTGCTGGTGCAGCACTCGCTGTACGCATGGACGCTGCTATGGTCCTACCCCCCGGTGTCGGGGGCGATGCACGGGGTGCCGCGGGGGCCCGGCCCCGACGGCTGGATCGCGGACGATCGCATCCCGGGCGCGTCGCGGTTGATCTTCGTGGCGTCTCGGGTGCCGCTGCCGGCGCTGGAGTCGCTGACGACGTCCCGCAACTGCCCCCGGCCCGCCCGGGACCGGACAGGAAGGCCGACTGCCGGACCCGGCTTCGGTGGGGGCGACGACCCCGTCTGCTACACCATCCACCATGTTGCCTCGATGCTGCCGCCCGAGCGCAGCGGGCTGGACGAGGACGGCCAGCCGTACCCCGAGCCGGTGTGGGTCCTGGAGGAAGGGGGGCGCGAGTACCCTGCGCTGTTTGGTCCGGCGACCAGTTCCGGCATCGCCGCGACGGCCCTGCCGATCCGGGGCGTCCGCTGATTCCCGCAAGCCCTTGACACGCCTCGCGGACCCGGACACCATCATTCGAGTCGCAGATCGCGCAGTTGCCGGCCCTGGAACGGGGGTGTGCCCGTGCACGAGGTCGCCATCGCCCAGCAGATGATCGAGGCCGTGGTCGAGACGGCCGGGCGCCACGGCGGCGGGCATGTGCGCGTGGCCAGGATGCTGCTGGGTCGCCTGACCTGCGTGGACCCGGAGTCGCTGACGTTCGCGTTCGAGGTGGCCTGCCGGGGGACCTGCGCGCAGGGGTGCCGGCTGGAGATCCAGCGCGTGCCGCTGGTGCTGCGGTGCCGGGAGTGCGGCGACGAGGGCCAGCGGGAGCAGCCGGTAGACCCGTGCCCGCGATGCGGCGCACGGGGCGGCGACGTGCTGCAGGGGCGCGAGATCCGGCTGACGACGCTGGACGTGGATGATCTGCTGCCGGCGGAGGGGGTTGCATGACGGAAGTGACGATCGAGCGGGACGTCCTGTCGGACAACGACCGGGCGGCGGCGGCGAACCGGGCGCGCTTCCGGGCGGCGGGTACCTACGTGCTGAACCTGATGAGCGGTCCGGGGGCGGGCAAGACGACGCTGCTGGAGCGCACTGCGGAGCGGTTGCGGGACCGGGTGCGGCTGGGCGTGATCGTGGGAGACATCCAGACGTGCCGCGACGCGGACCGGATCGGGCGGCACGGCGTGCGGGTGCACCAGGTGAACACGGGCGGCGGGTGCCACCTGGACGCCAGGATGGTGGCGGCGGCCCTGGGCGCGATGGACCCGGCGGACTTCGACGTGCTGATCGTGGAGAACGTGGGGAACCTGGTGTGCCCGGCCGAGTTCGACCTGGGCGAGCACGACAAGGCGATGATCCTGTCGGTGACGGAGGGGGCGGACAAGCCCGCGAAGTACCCGCTGATGTTCCACGAGTCGCGGCTGATGCTGCTGGGCAAGGTGGACCTGCTGCCGCACGTGGATTTCGACCCCGAGGCAGCCGTGGCGGATGCGCGGGCGCTGAACCCCGGGCTGCAGGTGATCCGGCTGTCGTCGAGGACCGGCGAGGGGCTGGATGCGTGGACCGACTGGCTGGTCGGGCGGTGGCAGGCCGCCCGGCAGGGGGAATGAGCCATGTGCCTGGCGGTGCCGATGCGGCTGGTGTCGATCGACGGGGCGGCCGGGCGCGCCGAGGTGCAGGGCGTGGGCCGCGACGTGCGGCTGGACCTGGTGCCGGGTGTGCGGATCGGCGATTGGCTGATCGTGCATGCCGGGTATGCGATCCAGGTGCTGGACGAGGCCGAGGCCGCCGAGACGATGGCCATGGTGGCCGTGGCGCTGGACGAAGGCCCGCCGTAGGGCCGGGGCCCTGTCCCCCGCCTGGATGGACGCGGCGACGCCCTCGCCGCCCCGGGAGTCTCCCTTGGCTGACGCGCTGGCCGCCTTCCGCGATCCCGCCCGCGTGCAATCGTTGGCCGCCGACATCCGCGCCCTGCAACCCGGCCGCCCCGTCCGGCTGATGCACGTCTGTGGCACGCACGAGAACGCCCTGTGCCAGTTCGGGCTGAGGGACCTGTTGCCGCTGTGGTTGACCCTGGTGGCCGGGCCGGGCTGCCCGGTGTGCGTCTGCCCGGCCTCGGACCTGGACCAGGCCGTGCGGCTGGCGCTGGTGCCCGGGGTCGTTCTGGCCACCTTCGGGGACGTGGTGCGGGTGCCGGCGCGGACCAGCCTGGCGGACGCCCGGGCGCGCGGCGGCGACGTGCGGGTGGTCTATGGCGCGGCCGACGCGGTGGCGCTGGCGCGGGCGATGCCGGACCGGCAGGTGGTCTTCTTCGGCGTGGGCTTCGAGACGACGGCCTGCACGACCGCGGCCGCGCTGCTGGCGGACCCGCCCCCGAACTTCAGCGTGCTGTGCAGCCATCGGCTGGTGCCGCCGGCGCTGGACGCGCTGCTGGGGTTGCCGGGCGTGGCGCCGGAGGGCTTCCTGCTGCCGGGGCACGTGATCACGGTGACCGGGCTTTCGGCATACCGGGACTTGGCGGCGCGGCGGCCGATCCCGATGGCGGTCGGCGGGTTCGAGCCGGTGGACCTGCTGCTGGCCATCCGGGACCTGGCGGAGCAGGTGGCGCGGGGGCGGCCCCGCGTGGGCAACGACTACGGCCGCGCGGTGCGGGACGCCGGCAACCCGGCGGCGCTGGCCGCGATGGACGCGGTGTTCGAGGCGCGGGACTCGGCGTGGCGCGGGATCGGGACCATCCCGGTGTCGGGGCTGGGCCTGCGCGGGGCGTTCGGGGACCGGGACGCTGCGGCGCGTTTCGGGGTGGCGCCGGACCCGGACGTGGCCGACATCGCGCCGGGGTGCCGGTGCGGCGACGTGCTGCTGGGGAGGCTGTCGCCCGAGGACTGCCCGCTGTTCGCGACCGCCTGCACGCCGGATGCGCCGGTGGGCCCGTGCATGGTGGCGTTCGAGGGGACCTGCGCGGCCCGGTACCGGCACCGGCGCTGAGGGGAGGCCAATCGAAGATGCCTGACCGTCCGCCACAGGTGATCACGCTGGGCCACGGCAGCGGCGGCCGCCTGACCGGCGAACTGGTGCGTGACGTGTTCCTGCCGCACCTGTCCAACCCCCGGCTGGACGCGCTGGGCGACGCCGCGTGGCTGCCGCGCGTCGAGGGCCGGCTGGCGATGACCACCGACGGCTTCGTGGTCAGCCCGCGAGTCTTCCCCGGGGGGGACATCGGCTGCCTGGCGGTGTACGGCACCGTCAACGACCTGGCGGTGGGCGGCTCGGTCCCGCTGGCCCTGTCGGCGTCCTTCCTGCTGGAGGAGGGCCTGCCGATCGACGAACTGAAGGGCTTCGCGGCGTCGATGGGGGCCGCGGCCCGGCGCTGCGGCGTCGAGGTCGTCACGGGCGACACGAAGGTGGTCGAGCGCGGGCACGGCGACGGCGTCTTCGTCTGCACGGCGGGCGTCGGGCGGCTGCGGGACCTTCCGCCGACGGGCGTCGCGTCGGTGGAGCTGTCGGACGAGGTGGTGGTCAGCGGGCCGGTCGGCGACCACGGGGGCGTGATCGCGGCCCTGCGGAACGGGCTGGACCCGGGGGCGCTGCGCAGCGATTGCGGGCCGGTGCTGGCGCTGGTGGACGCGCTGTACGCCGCCGGGGTGCGCCCGCGCTTCCTGCGGGACCCGACCCGCGGCGGGCTGGCGACGGTGCTGGCGGAGTTCGCGAAGGAGGCGGGCCGCACGGTGGACCTGCGCGAGGCGGACCTGCCGGTGCGCGACGAGGTCCACGCGGTGTGCGACCTGCTGGGGCTGGACCCGCTGTACCTGGCCTGCGAGGGGAGGGTGGTGGCGGTGGTGCCCGGCGGCCAGGGGGCTGCAGCCGCGGCGGCATTCGCGTGCGTTCCGGAAGGGAAGGGGGCCGCGGTGATCGGTCTCGTCGTGCCGCGGGAGTCCGGCCCGGTGGCACTGTCCACCCGCTATGGCGGCCGGCGCCTGTACGACACCCCCACCTCCGAACCCCTGCCCCGGATCTGCTGAAAAAGAGGGCCAGCCTCTCTTTTCTGCGGCGGCGTTTCCCCGGGGGATGGACGGGTTGTTCCTGCGAGTTCCTGAGGGAACTCCAGTGGGTTGCGTCCGGGAAATTGGAGGCTGTCCCTATTTGATGGGGTGACGCAGAGCCATGAGTGACGGGGGCGACACCACGCGATGCCGGCTGCTGGTCCGGGGCATCGTGCAGGGGGTGGGGTTCCGGCCGTTCGTGTTCCGGACGGCGTCCTTCCTGGGCCTGGCCGGCTCCGTCCGCAACGAACCGGAGGGCGTCGCGATCGAGGTGGAGGGGCCCCGCGACGCGATCGACGCGCTGATCGACCGGCTGTGGACCTCCGCGCCGGTGATGGCCCGCGTCGAGTCGGTCGAGCCGTCCTGGCTGCGCCCGGCGGGCCTGTCCGGCTTCGCGATCACCGCCTCCCGCGGCTCGACGTCCACCACCCTTGTCCCCGCCGACGTGGCCACCTGCGACGCCTGCCTGGCCGAGATGCGCAACCCCTCCAATCGCCGCCACCGGTACCCGTTCGTCAACTGCACCGACTGCGGGCCGCGCTATACGCTGATCCGCGGGATGCCCTACGACCGCACCATGACGACGATGGCCTCCTTCGTGCAGTGCCCGGCCTGCCTGGCCGAGTACCGGGACCCGGCGACCCGGCGCTTCCACGCCGAGCCCAACGCGTGCCCCGTCTGTGGCCCGCGCCTGTCGCTGCGGGAGGCCGACGGGCGGGACGCCGACGTTGCCGATGCGCTGGCCGAGGCGGTCCGCCGGTTGCGCGCCGGAGCGATCGTGGCAATCAAGGGCCTGGGCGGCTTCCACCTGGCCTGCGTTGCGCGCGACGCGGCCGCGGTGTCTCGCCTGCGCTGCGTGAAGGAGCGCGACGGCAAGCCCTTCGCGGTGATGAGCCCATCGCTGGCCGGGATCCGCGAGTACGCCCGCGTGGACGCCGCCGAGGCTGCCCTGCTGGAGACGCCGGCCCGCCCCATCGTGCTGCTGCGCAAGTCGGACGGGTACGACTTGGCGGACGCCGTCGCGCCGCGCAACGCCTTCGTCGGGGCGATGCTGCCGTACGCGCCGCTGCACCACCTGCTGCTGGCGGATGGCCCCTTCAACGCGATGGTGATGACGTCCGCCAACCCGCACGACGAGCCGATCGCGTCCGGCAACGACGAGGCGGTGAAGCGCCTGTCTGGCATCGCGGACGCCTTCCTGGTGCACGACCGCGGCATTGTAACCCGCTGCGACGATTCGGTTGCCTTCGTCGCCGACGGGCATCCCCGGATGGTCCGCCGCAGCCGCGGGTACGTGCCGCTGCCCCTGCCGCTGCCCCGGTCGGCCCCGCCGATCCTGGCCGTCGGCGCCGACCTGAAGAACGCCTTCTGCGTGACGCGCGGCAACCAGGCCTTCCTGGGCCCGCACGTCGGCGACCTGGCCAACGCCGCGACGGCCGCGTGGTTCGAGGAGGCCGCGGTCCACCTGTGCGAACTGCTGGCCGTCAAGCCCACCGCAATCGCGCACGACCTGCACCCGGACTACCAGTCCACGCGGCTGGCCGCCCGGCTGCGCGACCGGCTGTGCCCCGGCGCGCCGATGGTGCCGGTGCAGCACCACCATGCCCACGTGCTGGCCAGCGTGGCCGAGCACCGCATCGCCGGGCCGGTCCTGGGCCTGGCGCTGGACGGCACCGGGTACGGCACCGACGGGACGATCTGGGGCGGCGAGGTCCTGCGGGTCGACGGGGCCCGGTTCGAGCGGTTGGCCCACCTGCGCCCGCTGCCGATGCCCGGCGGGGACCGGGCGACCGTCGAGACCTGGCGCCTGGCGGTGTCGGCCCTGCACGAGGCCGGCGCCGACGACCTGGTGCCCGTCTTCGCCTCCCGATGGGCCTCCGGCCCGCACGCCGTGGCCGCCGACCGTGTCGCAACCGTGGCACGCCTGTGTGTCGAGGGGCGCGACCTGCCGCCCAGCGCGGGCCTGGGCCGCCTGTTCGACGCGGTCTCCGCGCTATGCGGGCTGTGCCCCGTCACCACCTTCGACGGCGAGGCCGCGATGGCCGTCGAGCACGCCGCCCTGCGCGCCGTCCCCGACGAAGACCCGTCCCCGGCCGGCGGCTGGGACCCGTCGCATCCCGCCGCCCTGCCGGTTGCCGGCCTCGACCCCTACCCGGTCGTCGTCGGCCACGACGCTGCCGGCCTGCCCGAGATCGACCCCCGCCCGCTGGTCCGCGCGCTGGCCGGAGACCTGCTGGCCGGCCTGCCCCCTGCGCTCGCCTGCGCCCGCTTCCAGGAGACCGTCGTGTCCGCGTTCGCCTCCGCCGCCCTGCACGCCGCCCGCGAGGCCTCGCTGGACACCGTCGCGCTGTCCGGCGGCGCCTTCCAGAACCGCTTCCTTCTGGCCGGCCTCTCCCGCCGTCTCTCCGCCGCCGGCCTTCAGGTCCTCGCCCCCTCCCAGGTCCCCGCCAACGACGGCGGCATCGCCCTGGGCCAGGCCCTCGCGGCGCTGCATTCCCTGGACGCGTGAATCCGCGGACCCGCGCCTTGTCCTTTTCTTGGGCGGGGGCCCCGTCCCCCGCCTTACACGACCACGCAGGAGCGCGGGCCGGGTCCGGGGGTGCTCCGGAGGGAGCCGACGGAGGCGCGGCCACCTTGCGGGGGCAATCCATGCATTGGCCGCGCCGTAGACAGCAGGAGGCCGGTGGGGGCAGAGCCCCTGCGGGCCTCCGTTCCCGGAGGGGCACCCCCGGGACCCGGCCTTCCCTGGAACGATCGTGCATGTCATCAGGAGGCGGGGGACGGGGCCCCCTCCCTACTCGAGAGGCAACTCCACCGTGAACGTGCTTCCCTCGCCGACCTTCGACGCCACCCGGATGTCGCCGTGGTACAGGTCCACCAGGCGCTTCACCAGCGACAACCCCAGCCCGGTGCCCTCGGCGAACTGCTTGGCGTTGCCCGCGCGGTAGAACTCGTCGAAGACCCGCCCCAGCGCCTCCTCCCCGATGCCGATGCCCGTGTCGCGGCACACCAGCCTCGCCCGGCTCTGGTCCGCCACCAGGGTCACCGAAACCCGTCCCCCGTCCGGCGTGTACTTGACCGCGTTCTCCACCAGGTTCCCGACCACCTTGTCCAGGTCGTCCGCGTCCCCCGACATCGTCACCGGCCCGTCCGGCAGCACCGCGTCGATCCCGATGCGCTTGCGTTCCGCCTCGGACTGCACCTTGTCCAGAACCTCCCGCACCACCGCCGACAGGTCCACCGTCCCCTTCGCCCGCCCCGTCACGCGCCCCTTCATGCTGCCCAGCGCCATCAGGTCGTGCAGCAGGTCCTGCAGGCCGCCCACGCGCCGCACCATCCGCGCCACCAGCGCCTTCTTCCGTTCGTCCACCTCGTCCAGGAACCCCTCCTCCAGGATGGACAGGCTGGACCGCAGCGACGCCACCGGGGTCTTCAACTGGTGCAGCACCAGGAACACGAACTTCGCCTTCGCCTCCTCCAGTTCCTCCAGATGGTGGAACGCCCGCGCGTTCTCGATCGCGGCCGCGCCCTGCGACGCGATCGCCATCAGGAACCCCACGTCCTCGTCGGAAAACTCCCGCCGGCGCGCGGTGTACAGCCGCAGCACGCCGATCGCCGTGCCGCGCAGCAGCATCGGCGCCACGACGACCGACCGGATCCCCTCGCGCAGGGCCTCCACCGGGTACTGGAACGCCGTCGCCTCGGCCACGTCCGGCACCTGCACCGCCCAGCCCGTCATCGCCGACTGGTCCACCGGGCTCCTCGCCGGGTCCACGTCGCCCTTCTGCAGGTACGAGTCCGACAGCCCGTACGCCGCCGACAACTTCAGCAGCCGGCCCTCCTCGTCCAGCAGCCGGATCGAGCACGCCTTGCCGTCCATCGCCACCGTCGTGCGCGCCACGATGGTGTTCAGCACCTGCGACAGGTCCAGCGACGAGTTCACGGCCCGCGCGATGTCGTACAGCGTCCGCGTCCGGTGGAACGCCGCCTCCACCGAGTCCTTCATCCGCGTCAGTTCCATCGTCCGCGCCCACAGACGCCGCGCGATCGAACCCGCCAGGTGCGTCGCGAACACGATCGCCGTCGCGAAGAACAGGAACCGCGTCGCGACCGCCCGCAGGTCGCGGGGGTCGATGCCCTCGAATCCCTCCATCGGCCGGTGCGGCAGCAGCCCCGCCCCCTCCAGCAGCGCCAGCAGCCCCACCAGCAGCACGCCGAACGTCGCGTGCCCGTAGGCCGGCCGGGGCGGCAGCAGGATGCTGGCCAGGATCGCGTGGAACACGAAAAAGAACAGCAGCGGGCTGGCGATGCCGCCGGTCAGGTGCACCAGCACGCCCAGCGCGACCCAGTCCGTCAGGAACTGCGCGCTGGCGAACCGCCCCCAGGCGACCGTCGAGATCTCCTGCCGCCGCAGGTGCCGCAGGATCTGCAGGAACAGCAGGTTGTAGGCCAGGATCAGCCCGCCGCACACGCAGAAAGCGACGTGCGGCACCGGCAGCCCAGTGGCCAGCAGCCAGGCCGCCAGGGCGCCCAGGAACACCCCCGCCACCGCCAGCCAGCGCAGCCGGATCAGCCACGCGCAGCGCTGCGCCAGTTCCTCCTCGACGGGGGGCAGTTTCACGGGCGTCGGCCGGTCCTCGGTCTGCATGGCCCGCCTCCTCGGCTCGTGCCTCCCCGGCTATGCCTCCCCGGGCAGTTCGAAACTGAACCTCGCCCACTCGTTCTCGCGGGACTCTGCCCAGATCCGTCCCCGGTGCCTTTCGACGATCTGCCGCGTGATGAACAGGCCCAGGCCCGTGCCGCGCTTGGCCCTCAGTTCGTCCACGTCCAGTCGGCTGAACTTGCGGAACAGCCGCTCGCCGTCCTCGGGCTTGAACCCCTTGCCCTCGTTCTGCACGTGGAACCGGTGCCCGCCGGCCGGGGTCCTCTCGTACCATACCCGGATCGTGCTGTTGGGCCGGCCGTACTTGATCGCGTTGGACAGCAGGTTGTCCATGACGATCCTCAGCAGGTCCCGGTCCCCGTGGATCCTCGCGTCGTCCGGCACGTCCACCGCCACGAACATCCCGGCCGCGTACACCTGCCGCGCCACCTGCGCCAGCGTCGGATCCAGCACCACCACCCGGAAGGCGACCTCCCGTGGCTCGAACCGCAACTGGTCCTTCTCGATGCGCGACAGGTTCAGGTAGTTCAGGATCATCTCGTTCAGGTACTCCAGGTTCCGCTCGACCGCGTCCAGCACGCGCGCCTGCTCGGGGTTCGGCACCCCGATCAGCCCCTCCTTCAGCGAGCCGATCCCGAACAGGCACGACGACAGCGGCGACTTCAGTTCGTGCGTGACGAACTCCAGCATGTCCATGTAGTTCTGGTTCAACTGCTTCAGGTCCGCGTTGGAGGCCTGCAGCGCGTCGTTCGCCCGGACCAGCGCCTCGCCGTCGCGGTCCAGGTTGTCCGCCATCAGGTTGAAGGCCTGGTTCAGCGCGTGCATGTCGCGGAAGACTCCCCCCCGCGTGTCGACGCGCACCTTCCGATCCAGGGCCGCCATCCGCCGGGAAGCGTCGATCAGCCGCTTGATCGGGCGCGACAGCCACCACGCGATCGCGCCCGCGAACAGCAGCGCCAGCACCATGCCGATCGCCGTCATCGCCACGAACGACTGGATCAGCCGCGTCCGGTAGCCCAGGAACTTCGCCTCCAGCAGGCCCACGTACAGGATGCCGACGACGTTGCCGTCCGGGTCCCGCACCGGGTCGTACGCGGTCAGGTACCAGTCGCTGACCACGAACGCGCGGTCCCGGTAGGGCAGGCCCTGGCCCAGCACCACCTCCTCGACCGCCTTCGACACCCGCGTGCCGATCGCGCGCGACCCGTCCTCGCCCAGCACGTTCGTGGCGATGCGGACGTCGTTCATGAAGATCGTGGCGGTGCCGATCGGCCGCCCCTGGAGGAACTCGTTGCGGAAGACCGTGTCCCGGATCGCGTCGGGGATGGCCCGGTCGCGGTTCAGCAGGATGCCGCCCACCACCCTCCCCAGCGGGCGCCCGTCGTCGTCCAGCACCGCCTCGGCTGCCTCGATCGCCAGCCCGTCGGTTTCGCGGCGTTCCACCATCGACGACGCCATCGGCGTGGGACGCACGTCGATCGCCGCCTGGTCCGCCAGGTCGGGCCCCTCGGCGGACAGCGCTGCCGCGGACAGCCGCACCGTGCCCGAGGCCGACCCCTGCGCCAGCGCGCCCAGCCGCACCGGGTCCGGGACCAGTTCGTCGCCCGCGGCATACGGGGGCCGGGTGCGCATCACGACCCGCCCGTCCGTGCCCACCAGCGTCAGCCAGTCCAGCCCGCTCCTCTGACGGATGGACTCCAGGCGCTTGCGCAGGTCCTCGACCTCGTTCTCGCCGGCCTCCCCGGCCAGCACGTCGTGGCTGCGGCGCAGGATCGACACGAACCGCGCCGTGTGCCGGACGTTGTCCACCTGCCGGTCGAACAGCGCCCAAGCCGACCGCAGATCCTGCTCGACGCGCCGCTGCGCCTCGCCGATCACCGCGTCCGAGGTCAGGGTGTACCCCAGCATCACCGACACCGATCCGCCCGCCAGCGCCATCAGCGCGAACGCGCCGAAGACGGTCCAGCGGATGCTCAGCGTCGGCCGCCTCTCCTGCCGGCGGTCGATGAGGGGCTTCCCGGGCACGGCAGCCTCCCGCGGCGGCTACCGGTTCAGCAGTTCCGAGATCTTCTGCAGCAGCGCGCGCGGCTTCACGGGCTTCTCCAGGAACGCGTCGATCGGCAGCAGCCGGCTGCCCGCGTCCTGGCTGAACTTCATCCGCGTCTGCTGCTGGATCGACGTCATCATCAGGATCGGCACCTTCTCGTACTTCCGGTTCTGCGGGAACGCGTCGAAGTTCCGCAACTGGTTGACCACCCGGAAGCCGGCGACCAGGTCCTCCATCATCACGTCCAGGATGATGAGGTCCGGCGCGACCGTGTCGACGATGTCCAGCGCCTCCGTGGCGCTGGCGGCCGACGCGAACTCGTACCCGGCGGCCTCCAGGACCGACCGGACGATGTCGACCAGGTCGGTGTCGTCGTCCACCATGAAGATCTTCGCCTTGCCTTCCATCCCCTCCTCCTGCCTGCGAAAGAAGACCCCCGGCCGTCGGCCCGGGGTCACCATCAACCCCGATCCTGCCCGGGCGGGCCCAGCGGCAGCCGCACGTCCACCCGGGTGCCCCGTCCCGGCCAGGGGGAAAGGACCAGGTCCCCCCCGAGGTACCGGGCCGCCGTCCGGCAGAACAGCAGCGTGTAGCCGCGTCCCCACTGCAGCCCCGCCCCCGCCTGCGACAGCTTGTCGAACACGCTCTCCAGCAGCGCGGCGTCCGATTCCACGCCCTCGCTCTCGATCCGGATCACCAGTTCGGGGCGCGGCCCGGTGCCCTGCACGTGCACGGTGGTCAGCAGCAGGCCGCCCGTCCGGGTGCAGTCCACCAGCACCCCGTACATGCGGGTCAGCGACCGGCCCACCAGCGGGCTGGCCATCCGCGGCCCCGGCAGCCCGTCCGGCAGGTCGAACGCCGTCCGGATCCGCCGCCGCGCCGCCTCGTCCGCCACGTTCTGCGACAGTTGCTCGAACATCGCCGCCGGGTCGACCGGTTCGGCCTCCGGCGGGTACGAGCCGTCCTCCATGCGGGTCAGGTCGCGGAAGTCGTCGATCAGCGACACCAGGTGCTGGCAGTTGCGCTCGGCCTTCTCCAGCCAACGGTCCTGGTCCTGCGACACCGGCCCCTCGATGCCCTCGCGCAGCGCGTCCATGCACATGATGACCGTGGACAGGCCGCCCTTGAAGTCGTGGAAGAAGTGGTTGATGAGGCGGTTCTCGGGCGCGGTGACGCCCTCGATCGACGGGTCGTCGGGAGCAGGGCGCCTCACTGGGTCACTCCCCCCTTCGGGATGTCCAGGTCCGACGCGATGTCCGTGACGATCGCGTCCAGCCTGGCGGCCAGCGACGGGCTCAGCCCCTCGCGGAAGGCGCTGGCATCCTTCACGCCCACCGCGTAGAACCGCAGGTCGGCGGGCAGGGGCGAACCCAGGTTCCGGGCCAGCACGAACGTCTCCAGCACCCCGGCGTGATGCGACGACAGCCATCCCTGTTCGGGGGCCAGGCCTTCCGGGGGCGTGACCCGGGCGACCTCGCCCTCGTCCAGCCGCCCGTTCGCCATGCAGTCGATCACGACCGCGCGATCATACCGCGGCGGTCCCGAGAACACACCCAGCAGGTCCAGCGCGGTGCCGTCGAACGGCATCCACTCGAAGCCGTGCCCGCCCCGCCGCGCCAGCGCCTCGGCCACGGCCGGCCCGACGGCGTCGTCCCCGCGGATGGTGCTGCCGACCCCCACGATCAGCGTGCGCATGGCCCCCCCGTGCCGGTCCCTACCGGACCACGCTGCGCACGATCACCCCGCGGGCGTCGTGCATCCGCACCTCCATCGGCATCTGGCCCGGCAGCGAGTGGGTCGCGCACCCGAAGCACGGGTCGTACGCCCGGAAGGCCATCTCGATCATGTTCAGGATGCCCTCGGTGACCTCGGTGCCGGGCTGGATCAACCCCTTCGCGGCGTCCCGGATCGACATGCAGATCGCCGCGTTGTTGTTGCCGGTCGCGACCAGCATGTTGCACCGGGTGACGATGCCGTCGCCGTCGGTCCGGTAGTGGTGGAACAGGGTGCCGCGCGGCGCCTCGATCACGCCCACGCCCTCGCCGACGATGCCGGTCGGGATCGTGCGGACGTCCGGCGACGTGGTCTCGGGGTCGTCGATCAGTTCCAGGCACCGCTCGGCCGAGTACATGATCTCGATGACGCGGGCCCAGTGGTTCGCCAGCGTCGCGTGGACCGGTCCCTTGCCCAGGACCGTGAAGAACTTCTGGAAGGCCTCGTTCGCCACGGGGGTGGCCATGCCGGTCGCCACGTTCAGGCGCGCCAGCGGGGCCACCCGGTACACGCCGCTGTCCTTGCCGGTCCGCAGGCCGTCCCAGCCGATGGCCTTCAGGTAAGGGAACTTCAGGTAGGTCCAGGGCTCCACGTGCTCGGCGACGTGGTCCAGGTACGTCCGCGGGTCGAACCGCGCGAACTCGGCGCCGTCCTCGTCGACGACCCGCAGCGCGCCGTCGTAGAAGTTCACGCGGCCCTTCTCGTCCACCATGCCCATGTAGTAGGTCTTCAGGGTGTACGGGCCGTTCACGATCAGGTCCACGTAGGCGCTGTTGCCCAGGACCACGTCGTCGAACAGCTTCAGCGTGAACTTGCCGAACTCGACCAGGTCCACGCAGTGCCGGCGGATCTCGTCGATCTCCTCGGGCTTCGTGATGGCCTTGCTCATGCCGCCGGGCAGGCCGCAGACCGCGTGGGTCGCCTTGCCGCCGATGATGGCCTGGATGCGCTGGGCCTTGGCCCGGGACGCGATGACCTGCCCGCCGATCTCCAGGCCCACCTTCGCCACCACGCCCAGGATGTGCCGGGTGGTCGGGTCCGCCTGGGGCCCGACCACGAAGTCCGGCGCGGCCAGCGCGTAGAAGTGCGCGATGTGGCTGTGCAGGAAGTGCGCGTTCAGGAACAGTTCGCGCAGCTTCTTGCCGCCGGGGGGCGGCTCGACCCCGTAGACGCCGTCGCACGCCTTGGATGCGGCGATGTGGTGCGGCCCGGGACAGACGCCGCACGCCCGCTGCGTGATCCGGGGCAGTTCCTCGACCGGGCGGCCCTCGCAGAACTTCTCGATGCCCCGCAGTTCGGGGATCTGGAAGTACACGTTCTGCACCCGGCCCTCGTCGTCCAGGAAGATGTCGAACTTCCCGTGTCCTTCCAGGCGGGTGATCGGATCCACGGTGATCGTCTGCATCGGTAGCCTCCATTTCATGCGCCCTGGGCGACACCGTTCCCGGCGAGCCCCATGGCGGGGGACGGGGCCCCCGCCCTACAGGTCCATGGCGGGGGACGGGGCCCCCGCCCTACAGGGTCGGGGGGCCTCCGCCCTGCACCGGCTTCGGCGCCCGGCGCAGCATCGACACCGGCAGCGTGAACCGGTAGAACGTCCCCAGCGGGTCGTGCAGCGCGCCCGCCTTCTCCCTGGCCGTCTTCTCGTCCCCGGCATCCACGATGGACGTCATGGCGGCCAGCGCGTCCGCGCCCACGTCCAGGCTGTTCGGCATCGGCCCGTAGCACCCGCGGCACGGCATGTTCACGGACGGGCACAGCGCCCCGCATCCCCCGCGCGTGGCCGACCCCATGCACGTCAGCCCCTGCTCCAGCAGGCAGATCTCCGGGTCGATCCGGATCTCCTGCGGCCGGTGGAACGCCTCGACCTTCGGCTTGTCGGACTTCTTCCGCTTGCAGTCGTCGCAGACCGACTTGTTGCTGGCGATGGTCGACCCGACCGGCGGGAGGTTGCCCGTCACGATGGCGTTCACCGCGGTCATGATGGTGTCGGGCGTGGGCGGGCAGCCGGGCACGAAGTACTCCACCGGGACCACCTGGTGCAGGGCGTAGACGTCGTCGAAGAAATCGGGGAGGTGCACCTCGCCCTCGGGCACCTTCAGGGTCGGCTGGGGCGTCGTCCCCTCGGGGTTCACCGTGGACGCCGTGTAGCCGTACACCGCCTCGAAGATGGTCTTCCGGCTGTGCAGGTTGGCCAGGCCAGGGATCCCCCCGAAGGCGGCGCAGGCCCCGAAGGCCACCATCACCTTCGACTTCTGCCGCAGCAGCCGCGCCAGGTGCAACTGCTCGCTGTTGCGCACGGCGCCGTTGAACAGGCAGACGTCGATCTCGCCATCGGCCCACTTCTCGATGTCCTTGTACTTGTAGTCCATCGCGATGGGCCACAGCCGGATGTCCGCCGCGGCCGCGATGTCCAGGATCTTCTCGTTCACGTCCAGCACGGCCACGTCGCAGCCGCCGCAGGACGCCGCCCAGTACAGGGCCAACTGCAGCTTCTTCTTCTCTTCGCCCATGGCATCACCCCGCGTGAGGAGACCCCGACAAGTCCGCCACCGCCGAGCGCTGCTTCCAGGCCAGCGGCCCCAGCGCCCGGACCTGCTCCGTCATCTCGTTGACGACCTCGACGAACCGGTCGCCCTCGGCCGCGGAGATCCACTCCAGGCGCAGCCGGTGCGGCTCGATCCCGAACTGCTGGACCATCGTCTCCAGCGCCGGGTACCGCCGCATCGTCTTCAGGTTGCCGTTGATGTAGTGGCAGTCGCCCGGGTGGCAGCCCGCGATCAGCACGCCGTCCGCGCCGTCCTGGAAGGCCCGCAGCACGAACGCCGGGTCGATGCGCCCGCTGCACATCACGCGCACCAGGCGCACGTTGGGGGCGTACTTCATGCGGCTGGTGCCCGCCAGGTCCGCGCCGGCGTAAGTGCACCAGTTGCAGCACAGGACCACGATCCGGGGCTCGAATGCGTTCGACATGGTCACCTCTCCGTTGCGCCCGGGACGACTCCGTCTCCGTCGGGAGTTTCCTTCGGAAACCCGCCGACTCCGCCTGCGTGCCCGGGCGGGCTACTCCCACAAGAAGGCCGCATCGATCTGCGCCAGGATCTGCCGGTCGTTGAAGTGCCGCCCGACGATCGCGCCGGACGGGCACGTGGCCACGCAGGTGCCGCAGCCCTTGCACACGCTGGCGTTGACCTCGGCCAGCTTCGTGTCCTCGTGGAACGAGATGGCGCCGTACGGGCACACGTCCTGGCAGACCTTGCACCCGCTGCAGAAGTCCGTCAGGACCTCCGCGGTCGCGGACTCGACCTCGACCGTCCCGCGCGAGATCAGCGACAGGGCCGTGGAGGCCGCCGCCGCGCCGTGCGCCACCGTGTCCGGGATGTCCTTCGGGGACTGGCAGGCGCCGGCCAGGAACACGCCGTCGGTGGCCGTGCTGAAGGGCTCCAGCTTGGGGTGCTTCTCCATGAAGAAGCCGTCGGGGCTGAGGCCCATGCCGAACTGCCGGGCGACGGCCTCGGCGTCCTTCTGCGGCGCCACCGCGGACGCCAGGATCACCATGTCCACCGGCACCCGCAGCACCTCGCCCAGCGTGGTGGACTCCGCCGACACGACCAGCTTGCCCTTCTCGTCGTCATTGGCCGCCTGGTCGGTCACGAAGGCCGCCTTGCCGCGGACGAACTTGACGCCCTCGTGCAGCAGGCGGTTGTAGAACTCCTCGTAACCCTTGCCGAAGCAGCGCATGTCGATGTAGAAGTTGTAGACCGTCGCGTGCGTCTTCTCCTTGATCAGGTGCGCGAACTTCAGCGCGTACATGCAGCAGACGCGGCTGCAGTACTCCTTGTGGTTGCGGTCGCGGCTGCCGATGCAGTGCAGGATGGCGACGGACTTCGGGGTGCTCCCGTCCTTCAACACGATCCTGCCGCCGGTCGGGCCGGTCGCGTTGTTCAGGCGCTCGAACTCCAGGCCCGTCAGCACGTTCGGGTACCGCCCGTAGCCCCACTGCGACAGCCCGTGCGGGTCGATCAGGCCCATGCCCGTCGCCACCAGGATCGCGCCCACCTTCTCCTCGACGACCTGGTCCTGGTCGTCCCAGCGGATCGCCTTCGGTTCGCAGAAGATTTCGCAGATCTTGCACTTGCCGTTCTTGAAGTAGGTGCAGGACTCCTTGTCGATGACGGGCCGGCCGGGCACGGCCTGCGGGAAGGACCGGTAGATCGCCTTCCGCGGCATCATGCCCTCGTCGAACTCCGACGGCACCTTCTTCGGGCACTTCTCGATGCAGACGCCGCACGCCGTGCAGACCGCCTCGTCCACGTACCGGGCCTTGCGGCGGATCTTCACGGTGAAGTTGCCCACGAAGCCGTCGACCGACTCGACCTCGCTGTAGGTCATCAACTCGATGTTCGGGTGCTGGGCCACCTGCACCATCTTGGGCGTCAGGATGCAGGCGCTGCAGTCCAGCGTGGGGAACGTCTTGTCCAGTTGGGCCATGTGGCCGCCGATGGACTGCGCCCGTTCCACCATGACGACCTTGGTGCCCGCGTTGGCGATGTCCAGCGCGGCCTGGATGCCGGCCACGCCGCCGCCGACGACCAGCACCTTCTGCGTCACCGGCACGAAGCGCGTCTGCAGAGGCTCCAGCAGCCGGGCCTTCGCCACCGCCGCGCGCACGATGTCGATGGCCTTGAGGGTCGCGGCCTCCTTGTCCTCGTGCACCCAGGAGCAGTGCTCGCGGATGTTGGCCATCTCGAACAGGTAGGGGTTCAGGCCGGCCATCGCGCACGCCTTCCGGAAGGTCGGCTCGTGCATGCGCGGCGAGCAGGCGGCCACCACCACGCGCGACAGGTCGTGCTTGACGATGGCGTCCTTGACCAGCCCCTGGCCGGGGTCCGAGCACATGAACTTGTACTCGACGGCGTGCACCACGTCCGGCCACCGGGCGGCGGCCTCGACCACGCGATTCACGTCCACGACGCCGGCGATGTTGGTACCGCAGTGACACACGAACACGCCGATCCTCGGTTCCATGTTCGCCTCCTACAGCGCGGCCGCGACGACTTCGACCACGTCCAGGACCTGCAACTGGTCCAGGCCCAGCGCGGTCTTCGCGTCCTCGAACATGCTGATGCAATACGGGCACGCCGTGACGACCGCGTCCGCGCCGCGCGCCTGGGCCTCCCTCAATTTCAGCACCGCGAACCGCTCCTCGACGGGGGTCTCCATCCACAGGCGCCCGCCGCCTCCGCCACAGCAGACGGCCTCCTCGCGCGTGTGCCCGAACTCCATCAGTTCCAGGCCGGGCACGGCGCGCAGCACGTCCCGCGGCGCGTCGTAGATGCCGTTGTTGCGCCCGAGGTAGCAGGGGTCGTGGTAGATGGTCTTCAGGGGGACCGCGTTCTTCAGGGCCAGGCGGCCCGACATCACCAGGTCGGCCAGCAGTTCGACCACGTGGGTGACCTGCCACTTGCCGCCCAGTTCGGGGTACTCCTTCCGGAACGTGTTCAGGCAGTGGGGCGACGGGACCAGCAGGTGCTTCACGCCCAGGCCGTTCAGCAGCCCGACGTTGTGCGCCGCCAGGTTCTGGAAGTTCGTCTCGGCGCCGGTCTTGCGCACCGCGTCGCCGCAGCACGCCTCGCTGCCGCCCACGAAGCCGTAGGACACCCCGCCCGCGTCCAGCACCCGGACGGCGGCGCGGACCACCTTCGCGTTGCGCGGGTCGTACGCCTGCGTGCAGCACGTGAAGTAGGCATACTCGTGCGTGCCGTCGAAGGTGCGAACCGGCTGGTCCTTCACCCAGGCCATGCGGGCGTTGCGGTCGCCGGACCAGGGGTTGCCGTTCGACTGCACGCTGCCCAGCACCGCCCGCAGCGTCTTGGGCGCCGCGCCGGTTTCGGCGATCAGCATGCGGATCGTCCGGACCAGGTCGACGATCTCGACTCCCTGCGGGCAGCGGTCCACGCAGGCATTGCAGGTGGCGCACATCCACAGATCCTCGCCCTCGTAGCCTTCCAGGCCCAGCTGGGCGCGGGTGAGGATGTCGCGGACGCGGAAGTCCCGGACCAGGTTCCAGGGGCACGTCCCGCTGCACGTGCCGCACTGGAAGCAGAGGTCCAGCGTCCTGCCCCCGGACTCGACGATCATGTCGGGGACTTCCATCATCGGGGTCGCGTAGTGGCTCATGACGCCCCCAAGGTGCGAGAGGTGGAACCACGAACCGACCCCCGGGAGGAGCCCTCCGGATTTCCGGGGGGGAGCCGAGGGGTCGTCGTTATGCCCAGGAATCCCGCCGAACCTGATCAATGTCAACGTCGCGGTTCGCCCCGGGACGTGGTGGAGGCGTGGCGTCCCGTCCCGGCTGGGGGCGGGGGTCCGGCCTTCATGCAGCGCCAGATTGCCGTAGGGAAGCAGCCAGGAGCAGGGCCGTTCCGGCCCGCCCAGGCTGGCCGGGAGGCATCTCGGATAGCGGTTGTCAGGAAAGAGGCGATATGACCCAATCGAGACGAAGTGGCCCATGCCCTCCGGCATTCCCCGAGGGGGCGGTAGGGAAACCGGGTTCGGGCCGACGCTCCCTCCCGTGCCGAATCACGGCTTCCGCAGGCACCGCGGAAAGCCTCTTGCAACAAACCGCGAAAACGACTATAGTTCCACCGGAACGGAGGTGGTCCTCCTGCCGCGAGTCGTTTCACCACCGAGTCTTCCCGGTTCCCAGGGAGCCCGCTGACACGGCATGAACGAACGGCACGCAGGTTGCGTGCCGGGCATCAGGAGAAAGCCGGACGCCGCATGGCGGTGGCCTCCGGTGCCCGGATTTCGGGCGGGTGCCTGGGCGGGCGACGAGCCTGCAATCGGAGTTCGAGATGAAGAACAAGCTGTTCCTGGGTGGCCTGGCGTGGGCGACGAACGAGTCCAGTCTGCGCGAGGCGTGCGAGCGCTACGGCCAGATCGAGGACGTGAAGGTCATCACCGATCGCGACACCGGCCGGTCGAAGGGGTTCGGGTTCGTGACCTTCTCGTCGGACGAGGCCGCCGCGAAGTGCAAGGACGAGATGGACGGCCAGATCATCGACGGCCGGGCCGTCAAGGTCGACTACCCCCGCGAGCGCGAGGAGCGTGGCGGCAGCGGCGGCTACGGCGGTGGCGGCTACGATCGCGGTCCGCGCCGCTTCTGATCCCTGCCGGATCCGTGCTTCCAGCCGGTGACCTGCCGGGGCGTCGCGCGGTACGGCCGCATCCGTGTGGCCGCGCCGCCGCCGCCCGGCGGGTTCCCGGAACGGCCTGTGCGGGGCAGGGAGATGGACGATTCGGACATCGACGACGCCCTGGCCAGGGAGGCAGCCTCCGAAACGGCCGATCGGGAAGCGCCGTCCCCCGTGCGGAACCGGCCTGATCGGGATCCGCCCCCGGGGGTTCGTCCGGCTTCGGTCGACCCCGTCCACCTGTATCTTCGCCAGATGGCCGAAGTCCCCCTCCTTTCGCGTGCGGACGAACTGGACATCGCGCGCCGGATCGAGGAGGGCGAGATGGAACTTTACGAGATCGTCCTCGACAGCGGCGTCGTGCTGCCCGAGGTTCCCCCTTCCGAGGACGGCCTTCCCCACGACCGCGTCTCGACCATGCGGCTGAGCCGCCCGGCGGTCCAGGACGTCGTCGAGGGATGGCGACGGGAGGCGTGCCGGGACGACGCTTCGGGCAAGGTCCCCTCCCGGAAGGCGCGGGAGAGGCGGGACCGCCTGGCGCGCGTGGTGGTCGTCCAGCGGAAGACGGACCGGGCTCGCGGCGAGATGATCCGGGCGAACCTGCGCCTGGTCGTGTCGATCGCGAAGAAATACAACAACCGGGGCCTGCAGTTCCTGGACCTGATCCAGGAGGGCAACCTGGGGTTGATCCGGGCGGTCGAGAAGTTCGAGTACCGGCGCGGGTACAAGTTCAGCACCTACGCGACGTGGTGGATCCGCCAGTCGATCAGTCGGGCCGTGGCGGACCAGGCGCGCACGATCCGCCTGCCGGTCCACATGATCGAGCACCTGGCCAGGGTGTCCCGGGCCAGCCGCGACCTGGTGGTGCAACTGGGGCGCGAACCGACGGCCGACGAGATCGCGGGGCGGCTGGAGGTGCCGGTCGAGCGGGTGCGGATGATCCTGAAGGTGGCGCGCACGCCGATCTCGCTGGAGACCCCGGTCGGCGATGACGGCGACGGCCATCTCGGGGACTTCATCGAGGACACGGCGGTCCGCAGCCCGTGCGAGGCCGCGGTCAGCGCGGACCTGGCCAAGCAGACGCGCCGGGCGCTGTGCCAGTTGCCCTTGCGGGAGGAGAAGATCCTGCGAATGCGGTTCGGCATCAGCGAGGATCGCGACCACACCCTCGAGGAGGTCGGGCGGGAGTTCCAGGTCACGCGCGAGAGGATCCGGCAGATCGAGGCGAAGGCCCTGAACCGGCTGCGGGTCCCCGCGCATGCGAAGAAACTGAGGGCGTTCTGGGAATGACCGCCGGCGGCGCCTGCACGGGCGTCGGGCCGGGGAGCGACGAGGGAGGCGGACAACCGCCGGGAGGACACATCGTGTTCGATCTGCCCAGCAACATCCGGTTCGATTCCGCCAGCCATCCCGGGACCCTGCGGGTGTCCTACGTGAACCTGCCGGCCGGTCCGAAGGACGAGGCCGCGGTGCTGAAGGACCCCCTGGATCTCTGGGGCGCCGCGTGGGCCCTGAACCGGCAGGAGGCGCCGGGTGTCGTCGACGTGAGGCCGCCCAGGGCCCTCAGCCGGGCGCGGCTGCGGACGCTGGTCCTGCGCATGGACGCCCTGCAGGAATGCCTGGAAGGGATCGAGTTCCGCCTGGACGGGACGACCCGCTTCCGGCAGGAGGCCGACGAGATCCGGCGAGACATCCGCAGCGGGCTGCTGTTCACGTTCGACCGGACGAACCTGCATCGCGGCGCCCGTTCCGCGAAGCCCGCGGCCCCTGCCGGCGTGCAGGCGCACGTGGTGCAGCACGGGAAGAAGTTCCTGCAGGGCGCCCTTCCCCACCGCTTCCTGCTGCAGTTCCCCGCCCAGGTCTTCAAGACGTCGCTGGCCGACCAGAACCGGGCCACGACGCGCTTCTGGATCGACCTTCTGGGCGCGGACAAGGAGGGGCGGCTGTCCGTGATCCTGACGGACGCCCCGGGCCCGGTGTCGCTGGACGTGTTCGCGGAAGGGCTGGACGGGGCGATCTTCTGCCGGGAGTTCCGTTCCCACGTGGCGAGGAACTGGCTGCCCGAGGTCACCAGCGAACGGATCGCAATGTACCTGGTCTCCGACCGGTTCCATCCCGCGCTGCAGGCGAACGGCGACGCGCCGCAGGCCCTGACCCGGCGGCTTCGTGCGTCGGACTGGCTGGACGTGATCCTGGTGCAGGTCGATTCCGCCGGCCTGCCCCAGAACCTGTCCGAGCGGATCGTGTTCCCTGTCCCGGTGCCCCCGATCGACGGCGTCGCCTGACTGCCCTTGACGCGGGTGGCGGGGATTCGCTAGCGTGGCGGCCGGCCCATTGCGAGGGAGGCAGCCATGCCCGTCACGAACCTGGAAGTCGCGCAGCAGGTCGCGCTGGACCCCATCGAAAAGGTGGCGGAACGCGCCGGGATCCCGGCGGAGGCGCTGCTGCCACACGGCCGGCACATCGCGAAGATCGACCTCTCCTTCCTCCAGTCGATGTCGTCGAGGCCCGAGGGGCGGCTGGTGCTGGTGACGGCGACGACGCCGACGCCGGCGGGCGAGGGCAAGACCACGACGACGGTCGGGCTGGCGCAGGCGCTGGTGCGGCAGGGGCGGCGCGCGATGGTGTGCGTGCGCGAGCCGTCGCTGGGGCCGGTGTTCGGCGTCAAGGGCGGGGCGACGGGAGGCGGCTGGTCGCAGTTGCTGCCGATGGAAGCGATCAACCTGCACTTCACGGGCGACCTGCACGCGGTCACGTCGGCGCACAACCTGCTGGCGGCGATGGTGGACAACCACCTGCACCAGGGGGGGGATCCGGCGATGGACCCGAAGGCGGTGCGGTGGCGCCGCGTGATGGACATGAACGAGCGCGCGCTGCGGAACATCGTGTGCGGCCTGGGCGGGAAGACCGACGGGGTGGCCCGCGAGACGGGTTTCGACATCACCGCGTCGTCCGAGGTGATGGCGATCCTGGCGCTGTCCCGGGACCTGCCGGACCTGAAGGAGCGGCTGGGGCGGATCGTCGTCGGCGCCGCGCCGGACGGCAGCGAGGTGCGGGCGGCGGACCTGCACGCGTCAGGTGCCATGAGCGTGCTGCTGAAGGACGCGCTGCTGCCGAACCTGGTGCAGACCGTCGAGCACGGGCCGGGCTTCGTGCACGCGGGTCCGTTCGCCAACATCGCGCACGGCGCGTCGTCGGTGGTGGCCACGCGCGCCGCGCTGCGGCTGGCCGACATCGTGGTCACGGAGGCCGGCTTCGCGTCGGACCTGGGCGCCGAGAAGTTCTTCGACATCGTCAGCCGGCAGGCGGGATTCTCGCCGTCGGCCGTGGTGCTGGTGACCACGGTGCGCAGCCTGAAGTGGCAGGGCGGGGCGGGCAAGGACGACCTGGCGAAGGAGAACCTGGCGGCGCTGGAGCGGGGGCTGCCGAACCTGCAGGCGCACCTGGACATCCTGGCGCGCTTCGGCGTGCCGGTGGTCGTGGCGGTCAACCGGTTCGCGTCGGACACGCCGGCCGAGCTGGAGCGGGTGGCCGCGGCCGCGAGGGATCGCGGCGTGGCGGTGGCGCATTCCGACGTGTTCGCGCGGGGCGGCGAGGGCGGCCTGGAACTGGCCGACCGGGTCGTGGAGGCGCTGGCCGGGCCGGTGCCGGCGCTGCGGCCGCTGTACCCGCTGGACGCGCGGCTGCGCGACAAGGTCGAGACGATCGCGACGCAGGTCTACGGCGCCGACGGGGTGGACTGGGACGCGCAGGCTGCGAAGGACATCGAGGCGTTGCAGGCGCGCGGCCACGGCGGGTTGCCGGTGTGCATGGCCAAGACGCAGATGTCGCTGTCGGACCAACCCGACGTGCGGGGGCGGCCGAAGGGCTTCCGGATCCGGGTGCGCGAGGCGAGGGTGTCCGCCGGGGCGGGGTTCGTGGTGGCGGTCTGCGGGCCCATGATGCTGATGCCGGGCCTGCCCAGGCGCCCCGCCGCGGAACGGATCGACATCGACGGGGACGGCGTCATCCAGGGGCTCTTCTAGGAAAAGAGGGCCAGCCTCCGTTTTTCCGTCACGACGTTTTCTGGGATGGTCGGCCCGGGAAGGCGAGTCCATGACCGCGGTTGCGGGCCGAAAATTGGAGGCTGTCCCTACTTTCTGTGGAGGATGAGCCAGCATCGGTGGACCTGCCGGTTGCGGTAGTCCTCGGGCACGGTCTGGGCGGTGATCTCCTCGATCGACCCGACCGCCAGGCCCTCGAACCGCGGCGTGAAGCGCTGGTGGTTCGTCGAGAACAGCACGGTGCCGCCGGGTGCCGTGACGGCCAGCACCCGGCGCAGCAGGTCGGGGTGGTCGCGGTTGATGTCGAAGCCGACGTCCACGCCCTTGCGGTTCGAGAACGACGGGGGATCGACGAAGACCAGGTCCCACTGCCGGCCTTCCAGGCGCGCCCGGTCCAGGAAATCCTCGGCGTCGGCCCGCACCATCCGGTGCTGCGGCCCCCACAGCCCGTTCAGCACCAGGTTGTCCTTCGCCCAGTCGACGTAGGTGGACGAACGGTCGACCGTGACCGTCGAACGCGCCCCGCCGGCCGCGGCCGCGCAGGTGAACGCGCCGGTGTACGCGTACAGGTTCAGGAAGTCGGTGGCGGACGCGACGGACCGCACCCGCGCCCGCGTGTCGCGGTGGTCCGGGAACAGCCCGGTGTCCAGCCGGTCGTCCAGGTTCACCAGGAACTTCAGGTCGCGTTCGCGCACCTCGAACCGGTGGCCGGTGTCGGCCAGCGGCGCGTACCGGGGGCCCTCGCCCTGGCCCGTGGCGCGACGGCGCAGGTGGACGCGGTCGGCCGGCACGCCCAGCGCGATCGCCACGGCGTCGGCCAGCGCCTGCAGGTAGCCCGGCCCGTGCTGCCGGCGCACGTACTCCGCGACCACCAGGTGCCCCGCGTACCAGTCCACGACGGCGCGGACCTCGGGGATGTCGCGGTCGTACAGCCGGAAGCAGTCGATCGACTCGCGGGCGAAGCGCCGGGACAGGTGCGCGTGGCGCTTGCGGACGCGGTTCGCCAGCATGGCGGCATGCTCGGCGGTGCGCGCGGCGTCGAAGGCCTTCACGCCGGGGGCGCGCGAGGCCCCGCGGTCGTCCGCGGCAGGTAAGGCCGCGGCACCGTCGCCGGGTCCCGATGCCGCCGGGGCCTCGTCCCCTTCCAGCGCCCGGCGGTCGTCCGGCGCGTCGTCCTCGCCGGTGTAGTTGGGGTCGAACCCGTACTCGTCGCGGGGGTCGCTCATGGCGCGGAGGGTACCAGAGGAAGGACGCGACCGGAAGGCGATCGGGCACAAACGCGCCGCCCTTGCACCCGCCGTTCCCTTCGGATATGTCTTGCGCTTCCGGTGGCGGACGATGCGGAGGAAGGAGCATGGCGGCGACCACGACCTCGGGTTCGGGGAAGGGCAAGAAGGAAAAACCGATGGTCCTGCTGGCGCTGGGCGGCCACGCGTTCATGCAGCGGGGCGAGAAGGGCACGATCCACGAACAGGAGCGCAGCGCCGCGCAGATCTGCAAGCAGTTGCAGACACTGGTGGACCGCGACTACAACATCGTCGTCACGCACGGCAACGGGCCGCAGGTCGGCAACCTGCTGCTGCTGAACGAGACGTCCGACGGGTCGGTGCCGCTGATGCCGCTGGACGTGCTGGTGGCCGAGACCGAGGGCAGCCTGGGCTACTTCCTGCAGCAGGCCCTGCTGAACGAACTGCGCCGGCGGCAGTTGCGGCGGTACGTCGTGACCGTGGTCACGCAGGTGCTGGTGGACCCCGAGGACCCGGCGTTCAAGGCGCCGACCAAGCCGGTG
The DNA here is from genome assembly GCA_937975765.1 of uncultured Myxococcales bacterium. Classification (GTDB taxonomy): domain Bacteria; phylum Myxococcota_A; class UBA9042; order DTJE01; family DTJE01; genus CAIZWN01. The sequence continues at coordinate 26,549 of CALJUR010000109.1, read as the reverse complement.
GGGCCGTTCCTGATGCAGGCCGAGGCCGAGCGCCGCCGCGACGAGCTGAAGTGGACCATCATCGAGGACTCCGGGCGCGGCTGGCGTCGCGTCGTGCCGTCGCCGAAGCCGCTGAAGGTGGTGCAGCGCCACATGATCCGGGAGGCGGCGGCCGAGGGGCACATCGTCATCGCCTGCGGCGGCGGCGGCATCCCGATCATCAAGAAGCCCGACGAGTCCTACGAGGGCGTCGAGGCGGTCATCGACAAGGACCTGTCGTCGTCGCTGCTGGCGAACCAGATCGGTGCCGACATCTTCGTGATCCTGACCGAGGTGCCGCAGGTCTACGTCAACTACGGCAAGCCGAACCAGGAGGCCCTGTCGGCCATCACGTCCGAGGGGCTGATGGCGCTGTACCGCGACGGGCAGTTCCCGGCGGGCAGCATGGGCCCGAAGGTGCAGGCCGTCTGCGATTTCCTGGAACGCGGCGGCAAGCGCGCCATCATCACGAACCCCGAGACCCTCGAGGACGCCCTGCGCGGGCGCGGCGGCACCCACGTCATCGGCGGCTGTTGACACCCTCCGGTCCCGCTGGCACAGTCGTTCCATCGACAACCCCCTGGACCGACGATGGAAACCGTGCCGGCCGCCGCGGGACGCATCCTGGTCGTCGACGACGACGCCGCCGTGGTCGCGCTGCTGACCGGGCGCCTCGAACTGCAGGGCTACGACGTGACCGGCTGCACGCGGGCCGAGGACGCGCTGGCCGTCCTGCGCGACCGCCCGATCGACGTGCTGCTGACCGACCTGCGGATGCCCGACGTGGACGGGATCTCGCTGCTGCGGGCGGGTCTGGAGATCGACCCGGACCTGGTGGGCATCGTCGTCACCGGGCAGGGGTCCATCGAGAGCGCGGTCGACGCGATGAAGGTCGGCGCGTTCGACTTCCTGGAGAAGCCGTTCCGGATGGCCGAGGTGCTGCCCGTCCTGGCGCGCGCCGTGGCGGTTCGCCGGCTGCGCGTCGAGAACATCCAGTTGCGCGAGACGCTGGCGATCCTCGAGATGAGCCCGGCCGTCAGCCGCACCCTGGACTTCCAGCGCGTCCTGGCCGAGGTGCTGGATGCCGCGATCCGCCAGTGCGACGCGGACGAGGGGTCGATCCTGCTGCCGGTGCGCGAGCCCTACGGGCTGGAGGTGGCGGCCGTGCGGGGCGCGGGCCGGGCGGGGATGGTCGGGGCGCGGATCCCGATCGACCGGGGCATCGCCGGGTTCGTCGCGCGGTCCATGGAGGCGCTGGCGCTGGTGGGCGACGTGCACGACGACCGGTTCGAGCCGGCCGTGCCGCGAACCGACATCCGTCACTCGGTCAGCATGCCGATGGTCGTCGGCGGCCAGCTGGCGGGCGTGCTGAACGTGGCGACGACGCGGCAGCGGCGGCCGTTCACGCCGGGGCAGATCAAGGCGCTGGGCGTGCTGGCCGACATCGGCGCGTCGGCGCTGGAGAACGCGCGGCTGCACCGGGAGACCACGATGCGCCTGGAACAGTTGCAGGCGCTGCGGGCGATCGACATCGCGATCTCGTCCAGCCTGGACCTGCACGTGACGCTGGACGTGCTGCTGGACCGCGTGGTGACGCTGGGCATCGACGGGGCGACCGTGCTGCTGTTCGACGCCGGCACGCAGACCTACCGGCCCGTGGCCAGCCGGGGCATGCACGGCGGGACGCTGGAGCACACGGGGATCCGGGCGGGCGAGGGACCGTGCGGCCTGTCGGTGATCCGGCGGCGACCGGTCTCGTCCCTGGAGTCCGAGGCGGCGCCGGAGAACTGCCCGCGGTGCCGGCTGCTGCAGGGCGAGGGATTCGCGTGGTGCCTGGCGCTGCCGCTGGTCGCGAAGGGGCAGGTGAACGGCGTGCTGGAGGTGGTGCGACGGTCCGGCGAGGAATTGGACGTCGACCGCCTGGAGTTCCTGGAGTCGCTGGCGGGCCAGGCGGCCATCGCGGTGGACAACGCCGCGCTGTTCACCGACCTGAACCGGTCGAACCAGGAACTGGCGATGGCGTACGAGTCCACGCTGGAGGGCTGGTCGCGGGCGCTGGACCTGCGGGACCACGAGACCGAGGGCCACAGCCAGCGCGTCACGGCCAGCACCGTGCGGCTGGCCGAGGCCTACGGCATCCGGGCGCCCGAGATGGTGCACATCCGGCGCGGGGCGCTGCTGCACGACATCGGCAAGCTGGGCATCCCGGACGCCATCCTGCACAAGAACGGCCCGTTGACCGACGAGGAGTGGACGATCATGCGGCGGCACCCGGAGTATGCCCGGGACATGCTGCAGCCCATCCCCTTCCTGCGGCCCGCGATCGACATCCCATACGCGCACCACGAGCGCTGGGACGGGTCGGGGTATCCGCGGGGGCTGAAGGGCACGGACATCCCCATCGCGGCCCGGCTGTTCGCGCTGGCGGACGTGTGGGACGCGCTGCGACTGGACCGCCCCTACCGCGCCGGGAAGCCCGCGGACGAGGTCCGGCAGTTCATCCGGGAGGGCCGTGGCGTCGCCTTCGACCCCGAGATCGCGGACCTGTTCCTGTCGATGGAGTGGTAGGGCGCCGTGCCTCGGGGAGGCGTCACCTCGTGCCGGCGGCCTTCGCGGTCGCGCAGTTGGCGCCGGCTTCGGTGGAGAAGACCGCCTCGTCGATGGCCCCGGCCTGGGGCGAGGCCGACGCGGGGCGCGGCGCGGCCGTGAAGCCGCCCACCATCGCCACGTTGTCCAGCGGGTACGCCGACAGCAGGCCCAGCACCAGCCGCAACGAGTAGGTCCCGACCGACACGTCGCAGTCCTCGGGCACGTCGTCGAAGAAGGTGAAGTCGGCATCCGCCGGGCACGAGGGACGGTCGCCCTCGCCGGGGACGCAGCCGGAGATCCGGCTGGCGCAGTACTCGGTCACCAGGATGCCCCGGATGTCGTCCAGCGCCTTCAGCCCCGACGCGGTCAGGTGCATCAGGCCGCCGTCCAGCATCGGCGTGCCGTCGGGCGCGGTCACGACGCCCTCCAGCCGGAAGCCCTTGATCTCCATCCGGGCGCGCCAGGACGGGTCGGGCGTGATGTCCATCAGGGACCGCAGCAGCGGCATCAGGTCCAGGTCGAAGGCCACCTCGCGGCCGACCGCGCACGGGCCGTCCACGTCGAAGACCATCGGCACGCACGGTGCGCCGGGCAGCACGCCCAGGAAGTCCCCGTCGGGCAGCGTCTGCGACAGGCGGGCCGTCATCTCGCCCGGGACGGGGTCGAAGGCGTCCATGCGGACCACCAGCGGGACCTTGTTCAGGCCGTCGCCCTCGGCGCCCTCCAGGCCGGGGAGGTTGGTGACCAGGTGGCCGACCGTCAGGACCTGGTGGGTGCCCGCCAGCGTCGCCGGGTCCGGCGCGCCGGGGACCTCGGGGTCGCAGGTGAAGGTCGGGACGGTCGCGAACGGGATCTCGGCCGCGTTGACCACGTTCACGGCGCCGGTCACGCCGTCCACGTCCACGACGAAGTAGAAGGCCTTGTCCGGGTCGGTGTTGCCGACCAGCCAGTACGGTACGCTGCAGGCCTCCCCTTCCCAGAAGCCGTGCAGGTGCCCCGCGAAGATGGCCCGGACCACCCCGGGGTACTCCTCGATGGCGGCGCACAGCGTGTCGCCGGTCGGGGTGCGCGACTCCGTCGTCGGCGGGTGGTGGATCAGCAGCACCGTCGGCAGCCCGCCCGCCAGTTCCTGCCGCAGCCAGGCCAGCTGCGCGTCGCTGAAACTGGCCGACAGGCCGTTGCTGGCGTCCCAGTCCTCGCCCTGCATCGAGTTCATCGCCACGAAGCGCACGCCCCTGAGGTCGAAGACCTGGTCCAGTTCGTGGCCCATGGCGTCCCGCAGGTAGGCGTCGCGCTCGGCCTTCAGGGAGGTCAGGTCCAGCAGTTCGCTGCGGTAGTACTCGTGGTTGCCGGCCATCGTCACGACGGGCCACTTCAGCCCCTTCAGGGTGTCGATCGCGGCCGTGAACGTGGAGGGGTCGCCGGGAAGCAGGTCGTCGGACAGGAAGTCCACGTAGTCGCCCGTGGCGGCCACGAAGTCGATGTCGCCGGGCAGGGCGTTCAGCATCTGCACCGCCTTCTTCAGCGGATCGGTCAGCGGCTTCTCGGCCGTGCCGTAGACGTGCAGGTCCGAGATGTGGACGAAACGGGCCTTGCCGGCCGCCGGGGTGTCCGGTGCATCCGGGGTGCCGGTGTCCTCCGGCGTGTCGGAAGAAGCCTCGGGGGTCTCGACGGCGGTTTCCTCGATCGCGTCCGGTGTCCCGTCGGCCATCGCGTCGCCGGTGTCCCCGCCGTTCGCGGAGCCCGAGCCGCAGGCCGTCATCGCCAGGGCCGCCGCCAGGGGCAGCAGCCCGGTTGCCAGGGGTGAAATCCGAAGGAAGTTTCGCATGTTGGCCTCGTCGTGTCGCGTCCGTCGCACCCGGGTCCGGTCCGGTCGCCGGGCGGCGAATGATACTCCTTTCCGTCGGGGTTGGGGGCCGGGTGCCGTCGATGAAGGATCCTGGCTACGGTCGCGCCACGAACGTGAACGTCGCGGGATTCGTGGCCGCCTGTTCCGCCGTGGTCACGGCGATGATCCACGCCCCCAGGGCCGTCCCCATGTCCGGCATCGTCACGGAGATCGACGTGTCCGACCACGAGGTCGGCGCCAGCGGGAACCCGCCGATCGTCACCGTGCCGGGCGTGGCGCCGAAGCCCCGGCCCGGGATCGTCACCGCGTATCCACCGGCGTTCGAACCCTGCGGCGGACTCAGGCCCGTGATCGTGGGCGCCACCACCTCGACGGCCATCCGCGTCGCGGCCTGGGACCAGTTGATGACGACGACCTGGTAGCACGCGGACTCGCCGACCTTCCCCAGCAGCCGGTTCGGGGTATCCGCCTTCAGCCAGGCCGCGTGGGGGAACGACACCGGCGGCGTCGTGCTGCACGACGGATCCCTGAAGACATGCGCATCGCCGCTGTCCGCCCCCGCCGCCAGGCGCACCACCAGGTCCCGCCCCTGGGCCGCGGTCGCGAAGGCATCGGTCGTCCGGATCCCCTGGCGGACGCTGGAACGGGCGGGCCGCTGCGCGTCGATCCGCGCGCCGGCCGCATCCAGGTCCAGGCGGGCCGGCGTCGTGCCGGTGCAGGCCGCCATCGCCCCGTCCAGGTCCAGCCGGTCCACGGGCGGGAACGCCTGCGACCAGAAGTCCCGGGCGAACGCCGCGTACAGGGACGGGAACACGTCCCCCGTGACCTCGCCCAGCGTCCCCGGGGCGTCGTACCAGCGGGTCGGCTGCAGGATCAGCAGGTCGTAGATGTCCCCGATCGTGCCCGCGTCATAGTGCCAGGCCAGCCAGATCCCGAACGCGCCGGCCGCGTAGGACTCCTCCTCGTCCAGGCCCGACCGCAGGCTGCCCGGGAACTCGCGGATCCACGGCACCGATCGCCGCATCGCGTACGCATGGAAGTCGTCGGCGCCCACCGTGGCGAACGCCCCCCATTCGGCGGTCGCCTCGTCGATCCAGTGCGTCGTCCAGGTCGTGGTCACGAGGCGCTGGAAGACGTGGACCAGTTCGTGCGCCACCGTGGTCCGGAACTTCGCCCGGTCCGGCACGATCCGGCTGTTGTAGTAGACGACGGGATCGCCCAGGCCGAACAGGCGCCGTTCCGTCGCGCCATAGTAGGCGCCCGGGTCCCCGTAGTCGCGGACATGGACGTGGACCGTGAATTCCGGCTCGCGCAGGTTCGCGCCCATCAGGACCTGCCGGGACTGCAGCAGAAGGTCCACGATCTCGTCGGCCGCCGCGTTGGAGATGTGGTGCGGGCTGGCCGGGTCGTTGATGTAGTTCACCAGGAAATGCTGGTCGGTGTCGCCGATCGTCGAGTGGCTGTACCAGCCCGAAAAGAGACCGAAATGCCGGAACATCAGGTTCAGGCCGAGGCGGGGCAGCGGCTGCAGGGGCGCCCGGTGGATGCCCGCGTCGCCCGATGTCATGCGAGCGCCCGCCGTCCCGTCGCCGTCGTACAGTCCGGCCGGGATCCTGAACCGGATCCGTCCCCGGTCGGCGTCCACCTCGGATGCGAAGGCCCAGAACAGGCCGCTGGACTCGTCGTAGACCCCGAATTCCGGGGCCTCGCGGTGGGCCGCCGGGTCGAACGGCAGGTCCAGCGTGATCGGCTCCAGCAGCACCGGGGGTTCCGGCGTGATCTCCAGCGAGAACCGGTGGCCCCCGTCGAACTGGTTCGGGTCGAAGGGCTCGACCGCGCCGGGGGCGTGGTGAACCTCGACCCGGTAGCGGCCGTCGCCCTCGTCGTGGGCGGGCAGCGCCCCGGGCGGGATCGTGATCCGGCCGCCCCCGAACCCCATGAACAGGCCGTCCCGCACCAGGTCGGGATCCCCGCCCGGGTCCGCCTCGATCGTCGGCGTTCGGACGACCGCGGGCATGCCCTCGCGCAGGACGCGGATCGTGTACGACCGCTGCGTGGACCGGTTGCGCACGACGAGATCGCCGGGCGCATCCAGCGGGAAGCAGCGTCCGGTCAGCGCCTGCGGGTAGTCGCCCGGCACGTACTTCGCGAAGGGCAGCGCCCCCGTCCACAGGCCCGGGGCCTCCAGCATCTCGAAGGGGTACGTCCCTTGGCCTTCCAGGCACAGGTGGTCCCCCACGGCGGCGTCCATGGCGTCCGTGGCCGGTTGCGTCACCAGGGAGGTGCCCAGGGACCGGACGGCCCCGTGGACCAGCGGTTCGCCGACGACCAGGTCGATCGCGTTCGTGAAGCGCTCGTTCTGGCTCTGAAGTTCCTTCCCCCAGGCAAGGACCCGGACGACCTCGCCGGGGGCGCGCCGCTGGAAGAAGTCCTGGGGCGTCGACTGGCCCTGGGGACCGATGTCCGGGCCGTAGGGGTCCACCAGCAGCAGGTCGTCGGCCAAAGCCGATCCCAGCAGGGTCACGGACGTCCCGTCCGCGGCGGTGAAACGGACCAGCAGTTGGCCGTAGAAGCCCCGGGGATACTCCGACGCGATCGGCCGGTACCGCAGCGAGTGGAAGCCGCTGCCGCCCAGCACCAGGGTCGAGGGGGTGCACGACGACCACTGGTCGGGTCGTCCCCGGTGGAAGAACGTGCACGGGACCCGGACGGGCCCCGTTTCCCAGCCGGCGTCCAGGGTCGGCGCGGCCGCATCCTGGACGGTGAAATCGACCCCCCCGGACCACGCGTCGTCGGCGACGCGCCCCACCTGGACCGGCCCGGTGGTCGCACCCGTTGGAACCCGGACGTTCAGCCGGTAGGTGTCCCCGGTCCACGCGATGAACTCGACGCTTTCGACCGTGGCCTCGACGCCGTTGAAGCGGACGCGGTTGCCCTCGGCCGTCGGAGCGACGCGCACCGCGTTGATCCGGACCGGGTCCCCGGGGCTGCCGACCTGCGGCTGGACGGCCGTGATCATCGGCGGTTCCGGGGGCACCTCCCACAGCGTGAACCACCGGGCATCGCCCTGCTTCGTCCCGTTCACCAGGCGGACCGGCAGCAGGCGGGGCAGCGAGGACGCCGGGATGGCAGCCGGCACCTGGACCTCGGCGCGGAAGTCGGTCCGGGAGGCGGGCGTCGCCGTGTTGTCGGCCCGGCCGAACACGACCTGCAACTGCCGGGGCTCGCGGTCCAGGTACACGCCCCGGACGGTCAAGGGGTCGCCCGGCTGCCCCTGTGCCGGATGGATCTCGTCGATCTGGGGCTCGTCCAGGGAGGCCGGTTCCCCGGTGGACAGCACGCCGTAGGTCGAGAACCCGCTGATCGGCCCCACGACCGCATCCTCGTCCCGCAGGCAGCCGCTGGCCGGCACGACCTGCCAGGCGCCGTCCACCACCCTGGCCAGGCGCAGCGAACTGCGGGGCATCGTCCCTGCCAGCGCCGCCGGGTCGTACGCGATCACCAGGAACACCGTGTCGCCGAATTCCAGGCCGTCCGGTCCGAAGTCGAAGGCGGTCCCGGGGACCAACAGAGGGTCCCGGGGGGCGTTCGAGGCGGGAGTCACGGTGATGCCCATCGGATCGGGGTCGATGCCGGGCGGGAACCGGAACGTGACCGCGCCATCGACGGGGATTCCCCCGGGGTCCGGCTGCACGTCCGCACCGTGGAGGTCGCCCGGCGCGTCCGCCGGCACCGGGGTATCGGGGGCCGTGCCCGTGTCCGGCCCCGCGGACCCGCCCGACCCGCAGGCCCACGCGAACGCCAGGCAGGCCGCGCACAGGACCAGGAAGACCTCGCGTTTCATGACCCCTCCGCCCCCGGTGCGGTGCCGTCCTCGGTTGAACCCGGTGGAGGCAGTATCCGTTGCCGGCCGGGGACCGTCAACGGGCGGGCGGGCGAACGGCGAACCGTGCGGCCCCTGTGTGCGGAGGTGTCCCGTGGCAGCCGGGATGACGCTCGTGGCCCTCGCGAATCGTATGGGCTAGGATGCGCGCATGAAGACTCGCCTTGCTGCCTGGGTGTGGATCCTGCCGGTCCTCGGGATCGCGGCCTGCTCGACCCCGGGTGCGGCGGTCGATCGGGACCTCCCCGCGGAGGACGTCGCGGACGCGGGACCGGACGCCCCGCCTCCCGACGCCCGGGACGACGAACCGTCGCCCGACGCCCCGGACCGGCCCGGGCTGGCCGTGTTCGACGTGCCTCGGCCGGCCCCGGCCCTGGCCGAGCCGTGGCGGCCGCAGGCGCACTGGTCGCCCGAGGCGGGCTGGATCAACGACCCGGTCGGGCTGGTGTTCGCGGACGGGGAATACCACCTGTTCCTGCAGGCGAACCCCGATGTCCCGTTCTGGGGCGACCTTCGCTGGGCCCACGCGGCGGGTGCCGACCTGCTGCGGTGGACCGCGCTGGCGCCGGTGCTGGCCCCCGACGACACGCTGGGGATGCCATACTCCGGGTCGGGCGTGGTCGTCGAGGGCGCCGCGCCGGCGGCCTGCGCCGCGGCCGGTGACGCGCCCGACCGGTGCCTGGCGCTGGTCTTCACCCACCACGGCGGGTCCGACGGGACCGAGAAGCAGAGCCTGGCCGTCAGCACCGACGGTGGTCGCACCTTCGTCCTGCACCCCCGGAGCCCCGTGTTGCGCGAGCCCGGCCTGCGGGACTTCCGGGACCCGAAGGTGTTCCGGCACGGCGACGGCTGGGTGCTGGTGGCCGCGGCCGGGGACCGCGCCCGTTTCTACCGGTCCGAAGACCTGCTGGACTGGACGCCCGCGGGCACGTTCGGGCCGGTGGCGGGCCTGACGGGCACCTGGGAATGCCCGGACCTGTTCGAGTTGCCGATCGACGGCGAGCCGTCGCGCACGGCCTGGGTCTTCAAGATCGACACGAACCGCGGGTTGGCTGCGGCGCGACCCGAGGCGTGGGTCTTCGCCGGCACCTTCGACGGCAGCGCCTTCTCGGACGGGGGCAGCGGCCCGCGCAACGCGGACCTTGGCCCGGACTTCTACGCGGCGCAGTCCTGGTCGAACGCGCCCGGGGGCCGGCGCACCTGGATCGCCTGGATGGACCACTGGTCCTACGCCCTGATCACGCCCACCGAGGCGTGGCGCGGCGCGCTGACGATCCCCCGGGACGTGCGGCTGGCCTCGCGGGACGGCGTCCCGGTGGTGGTGCAGTCCCCGGTGGACCTGTCGCCGATCGACCTCGGCGTGCTGGCGCGCGGGACCGGTCTCGTGGTGGAAGGCGACGACGACCTCGGCGGCGCGGTGCGCGGCGTGCCGCTGGACGTGTCGGTGCGACTGGCGCCCGGCGCCTGGTCGCGGGCGGGCCTCCGCCTGTTCACGGGCGGCGACGGGTTGGCCGCGAAGGTCGGGTACGACCGCGGGACCGGCGAGGTCTTCGTGGACCGGGACGACGCGGTCGGGCCCGGCGTGGACCGCCTGTTCGCCGGGCGGTTCCCTGCGGCCTGCGCGCCTGGCCCGGACGGCCGCGTCTCGTTGCGCGTGCTGGTCGATGCCTCCTCCGTCGAGGTATTCGCGGGCGACGCGGCGATCACCGCGCTGGTCTTCGCCGACCCGGCCTCCGACGGCCTGGGGCTGTTCGCCGAGGGAGGCGCGGCGACCTTCGAGTCCGTCGAGGTCCGCGCGCTGGCCCCGATCCGCCCCGCGCCGACCCCCTGATGCCGGTCGCGACGCTCCCCGGGCGGGTCCGCGGACCCTGACCGGTCCCGGCGCGTGCCTGCTGGCCCTTCCGCCCCCCCGGCTTGACTCCCCCGGACCCCGGGGCTACGCGGTATCCATGGAAGGGAGGCGGCCATGAGACGGTTCCTGTGGGGATCGATCGCCACGGTCTTCGTCTTCGCGCTGCTGTTCGTGGTCGCCACGCTGGCGGCCGAGCCCCCGGAGGTCGCGGCGCCGGCGGACGAGTTCGACGTATACCGCAAGGTCGGCCTGGGGGCGACGGCGGCGTTCGCGATCTCGATGTGCGTGTTCGGCGCGGCGCACGCGGTGGCGCGGATCGGCGCGGCGGCGATCGGCGCGGCGGCCGAGAAGCCGGAACTGCTGAACCGGAGCCTGGTGTTCGTCGCCCTGGCCGAGGGGCTCGCGGTCCTGGGCTTCGTCATCGCGATGATGCTGGTCCAGCGGATCTAGGGGCCCTGCCGTCGGGCTCCCGGACAGGGGGCGGGCGATGAAGTTCCTCTGCATCGCCGACGAGGACACCGTGCGGGGCTTCCGGCTGGCCGGCATCGAGGGCCTTCCCGCCCGCACCCCCGCGCAGGCCGCGGATCTCCTGGAACAGGCCGCCCGCCGCCCCGACGTGGGAATCCTGGTGCTGACCGAGGGCGTGGCCGAGGGCATCCGGGCGCAACTGGACGCCTTCCGCCAGACCCGCGACCGGCCGCTGGTCGTCGAGATCCCGGGGCCGGCGGGCCCTTCGCCGTCGCGTGCGGGGCTGCACCGGATCGTGCAGGCCGCAGTCGGCATCCGCGTCCGGGAGGAGGGCTAGATGGCAGGGCCTGCCACCGCCGACCCGGAGGTCCTGTGCCGGGAGATCCTGGCGGACGCGTGGTCGCGGGCCGAGGGGATCGCCCGGGAGGGCGCGCGGCAGGCCGAGGCGCTGCGGGCGCAGGCCGGGGAGGAGGCGGGGCGGGCGCGGCAGCAGCGCCTGGAGCAGGCGCGCGCCGATGCGTCGCGACGGGTCGAGGCGATCCTGGCCACGGTGCCGGTCGAGGCGGGTCGCATGCGGTCGGCCCGGGTCGAGGAACTGCTGCAGGCCCTGTACCGGCGGGCCCTGGACCGGCTGGCGGCGCGCGACGGGTACGACTACCCGGCGGCGCTGCAGGCCCTGGTGGCGCAGGCGCTGGCCGGCATGGCGGGCGACGCCTTCGTGCTGCGGGTGGCGCCGGGGGATGGCCCGTTGGCCCAGGCGATCGCCCGGCAGGTGTCGCGGTCGTCCCCGCGGCTGGAGGTGCAGGAGGACCCGTCCATCGAGGGCGGCGGCGTCATCGTGCAGGACGCCGGGGGGCGGCAGGTCTGGGACGACCGGCTGTCCGCGCGGCTGTCGAGGCTGTGGCCGGACCTTCGGCGGGAGATCGTGGCCCGCGTGGCGGGGGAGTCATGAGCGTCACCCCGGTGGTCACGCGCATCAGCGGCCCCATCGTGACGGCCGTCGGGATGACCGGCGCGCAGATGTACGAGGTGGTGCACGTCGGCGAGCAGGGGCTGGTCGGCGAAGTGGTTCGGCTGGTCGGCGAGACCGCGACGCTGCAGGTGTACGAGGACACCACGATGCTGAAGCCCGGTGCGGCCGTGCGGCCCACCGGCGCACCGCTGTCGGTGTGGCTGGGGCCCGGGCTGGTGGGCAACATCTACGACGGCATCCAGCGGCCCCTGCCCGGCATCATGGCGCGCAGCGGCGCGTGGATCCGGCGCGGCGAGAAGGTGGACCCGCTGGACCCGGAACGTCGCTGGCCGTTCGTGCCGGTGGTGAAGGAGGGCGACGCGGTCGTCGCCGGGCAGGCGATCGGGGAGGTCCGCGAGACGCCGCTGGTGCTGCACCGCGTCCTGGTGCCGCCGGGGGTGTCGGGCACCGTCCGCCGCATCGTGCCCGCGGGGGAATGGACCGGCCGCGACGTGCTGGCCGTGGTCGAGGACGGCGCCGGGCCGCGCGAGGTCCGCATGGTGCAGCAGTGGCCGGTGCGCCTGCCGCGCCCGATCCGTGCCCGCCGCCGCATCGACCGGCCGCTGATCACCGGCCAGCGCATCATCGACGCGCTGTTCCCGATCGGGAAGGGCGGCGCCGCGGCGATCCCGGGCGGCTTCGGCACCGGCAAGACGATCACCCAGCACCAGCTGGCCAAGTGGTCCGACGCCGCCATCATCGTCTTCATCGGGTGCGGCGAGCGCGGCAACGAGATGACCGAGGTGCTGCGCGAGTTCCCCGAGCTGAAGGACCCGCGCACGGGCCGCCCGCTGATGGAGCGCACGATCCTGATCGCCAACACCTCGAACATGCCCGTCGCGGCCCGCGAGGTGTCCATCTACACCGGCATCACGCTGGCCGAGTACTACCGGGACCAGGGCCTGGACGTGGCGGTCTTCGCGGACAGCACCAGCCGCTGGGCCGAGGCCCTGCGCGAACTGGCGGCGCGCCTGGAGGAGATGCCCGCCGAGGAGGGCTTCCCGGCGTCGCTGCCGACCCGGCTGGCCCAGTTCTACGAGCGCGGCGGCGCGGTCACGACCCTGGAGGGCCGGCCCGCCTCGGTCAGCATCGTCGGGGCCGTCAGCCCCCCCGGAGGCGACTTCTCGGAACCCGTGACCCAGCACACGCGCCGGTTCATCCGCTGCTTCTGGGCACTGGACACCGAACTGGCCAACGCGCGCCACTACCCGGCCATCCACTGGCTGCACTCGTATTCCGAGTACGTCGAGGACATCAGCGGCTGGTGGGAGGGGCAGGCCCCGGACTGGGCGGCGCTGCGCACCGAGGCGATCACGCTGCTGCAGCGGGAGGACCGCCTGCAGCAGATCGTGCGGCTGGTCGGGCCGGACGTGCTGCCCGAATCGCAGCGACTGGTGCTGTTCGTCGCCGAACTGCTGAAGGACGGGTTCCTGGCCCAGAGCGCGTTCGACGACAAGGACGCCTACTGCACGCCCGAGAGGCAGATCGCGCTGCTGCGGATCCTGCTGATGCTGTACCGGGAGGGGCACGCGCTGGTCGAGGCGGGCGTGCCGCTGGCGTCCATCCGTGCCCTGCCGTGCGTGCCGCTGGTGATGCGGGCCAAGTCCGCGCACGGCAACGACGAGATGGAGGCGCTGGAGGCGCTCCAGCGGCGGGTGCGGCAGGAACTGGCGGGCCTGGCGAAGCCCCCGGAGGCGGCTCCGTGACGGACGGCTTCGACATCGTCGATCGCGGCCTGGAGTACGCGGGCGCGTCGCGAATCGAGGGCCCGCTGGTCTTTGTCGAGAAGGTCCGCGACGTCGGCTTCGACGAGGTGGTCGAGATCCGGGACCCCGCCGGTCACGCCCGCATGGGCCGCGTTCTGGACATCTCGGAGACGCAGGCCGTCGTGCAGGTGCTGGAGGGCACCACCGGGCTGTCCAACCAGGGCATCCGCACCCGCTTCCTGGGCGAGTCCTTCCGGCTGCCGGTGTCGCGCCGCATGCTGGGCCGAGTGTTCGACGGGCTGGGGCGGCCGGCGGACGGCGGGTCCATGGCGTTCGCGGCCGACCGGCGCGACGTGAACGGCCTGCCGATCAACCCCTTCGCGCGCCGCTACCCGCGCGAGTTCATCCAGACCGGGCTGTCCGCGATCGACGGCATGAACGCGATCGTGCGGGGCCAGAAACTGCCGATCTTCAGCGGCAACGGCCTGCCGCACGACCGGGTGTCCGCGCAGATCGTGCGCCAGGCGCGGCTGCTGGAGGAGGACGCGGGCTTCTCGATCGTCTTCGCGGGCATGGGCGTCAAGCACGACGTGGCCGAGTACTTCATCCGGAACTTCGAGGACACCGGCACGCTGGCGCGCGTGGCCCTGTTCCTGTCGCTGGCCGACGCCCCGTCGGTCGAGCGGCTGATGACGCCGCGGGTCGCGCTGACGCTGGCCGAGCACCTGGCCTTCGACTGCGGGCAGCACGTGCTGGTGCTGCTGACCGACATGACGAACTACTGCGAGAGCCTGCGCGAGGTCGGGACCGCGCGCGGCGAGATCCCGGGCCGCAAGGGCTACCCGGGGTACCTGTACTCCGACCTCGCCAGCCTGTACGAGCGCGCCGGGCGCATCGAGGGGTCGGGAGGGTCCATCACGCAGATGGCCATCCTGACGATGCCGTCGGACGACATCAGCCACCCCGTGCCGGACCTGACCGGGTACATCACGGAGGGGCAGATCGTGCTGGACCGGGACCTGTTCCAGCGCGGCATCTACCCGCCGATTGCGGGCCTGCCGTCCCTGTCGCGGCTGATGAAGGACGGCGTCGGCAGGGGATACACGCGGGACGACCACCCGACGCTGGCCAGCCAGCTGTTCGCCTGCTACGCCTACGTGAAGAGGGTGCGGGCGCTGGCGGTGGTCATCGGCGAGGAGGAACTGCCGGCCCTGGACAAGCAGTACCTGCGGTTCGGGGAGGCGTTCGAGGAAAGGTTCCTGAACCAGGGGGAGTACGAGAACCGCCCGGTGGAGGCGACGCTGGAGCTGGGCTGGGACGTGCTGTCGATGCTGCCGAAGGACGAACTGCACCGGGTCAGCGACGCGCTGATCGCGGCGCACTACCGGGAGGCTCCCGGGTAGGGGCAGGGGGCTCGGATGGCCAGGCTGGACGTGGCGCCGACGAAGTCGAGCCTGCTGGCGCTGAAGCGGCAGTTGGCCTTCGCCGAGGAGGGCTACGACCTGCTGGAGCAGAAGCGGCAGATCCTGGTGTTCGAATTGATGGGCCGGCTGGACCGGGCGCGGACGGCCGAGCGCGCGGTGGACGAGGCACTGGCGCGGGCGCACGAGGCGCTACGGGCCGCGCACCTGCAGGCGGGCACGGCGGCGATCGAGGCGGCCGCGGACGCCGTCCGGATGGACCACGCGGTGGCGATCGCCACGCAGCCGTTGATGGGGCTGCGGCTGCCGCGGGTGACGGGGCGCTTCGAGGAAGCGGGCGTCCGGTTCGGGCTTGCCGGGACGTCCGCCGGCACCGACGCGGCGATGCGGCGGTTCGTCGCGCTGCTGCCCGTGCTGGCCGACCTGGCCGAGATGCAGACCGCGGTGATCCGGCTGTCGCGCGAACTGAAGAAGTGCCAGCGACGCTGCAACGCGCTGTCGCGCATCTTCATCCCGAACCTGCGCGAGACGATCGCCTACATCCTGGGGACGCTGGAGGAGCGCGAGCGGGAGTCGTTCGTGATCTTCAAGCGGATCCGGGACCGGCTGGCCGGGGCGAGGGAGGCCGAGACCGCATGCGCGAGGTGATCGACAGGGTGATCGCGGCCGAGGCCGAGGCGCGCGGCATCGTGGACGCCGCGCGGGCGGAGGCGGAACGCGTGCTGGCGCGGGCCCGGGAGGAGGCCCGGGAGGCGGGCGAGAAGGCGCGGCAGGCGGCGCGGGCCGAGGCCGAGGCGGCGATCGACGCGGCGGTGGCCGAGGCACGGCGCACGAAGGAGGAACGTCTGGCGCGGGAGGCGGCGGACCTGCACGCGAGGGTGTCGCTGGACGAGGCGGAGGCCGCCGGGCTGGTCGAGGCGATCGTCCGGTGCGTGGCGGGGCTGCGATGAGGAAGGACCAGGCGCCGCCGGTCACCGACCTGGAGTACGTGACGGCCCGCCTGCACGGGCGCCGGTCGCGGATGGCCGAGGCCGAGCGGCTGCACGCGCTGTGCCGTTCGCCGGGGCTGTCGGACCTGGCCCGGGCCGTCGCGGCCGGGGCGGAGCCCGGGTCGTTCGCACGGTTCCAGCGCGACCGGGCCGACGACCTGCGGCGCGAGGTCGAGGGCTTCCTGCGGCATGCGTCCGGCCCGGGGGCGGCCTTCTTGCGGTGGGCGCTGGCCCGGTTCGAACTGGACGACTGGAAACTGCGCAGGCGGCGGGAGGCGGGCGCGTCGCCGGACGGCCTGCACGACCCCGGTGCGCGGGCCGTCGCGACGGAGGCCCTCGCGTCCCGGCCGGGCGACGCGCGGCCGTTCCTCGTCGAGGCCGCCGCGGACCGCGGGTACCTCGGGGAACTGCTGGCGCGCGCCGCCAGGCTGCCGGCCGGGGACCGGGCCCACGTCGTGCCCCTGGCGTGCCAGGAGGCGGACGTCTTCCACGTGCAACTGGTCGCGCGGGGACGGTTCGGATACGGCGTCGAAGCCGCGCAGTTGGCGTCGTTCCACGTGGCGGGGACCTGCGTGACGCGTCGCGCCTTCGAGGCGATGCTGCGCGAGGCGACCCTGGCCGAGGCGGCGCGCCGGCTGGCCCGGCGGGCGATCGACGCGGTCCCGCCCGAGGCGGCGGACGCGGCGATGCTGGAGGCGCTGGCCTGGCAGCGGTACCGCGCCCTCGCGAACCGGGCGTTCAGGCGGGCCCCGATCGGGTGGGGCGCGGTGGCGGGGTACGTGGCCCTGCGCCGGCTGGAGGTCGCGAACCTGGTCACCGTGTCCGAGGGCGTCCGGCTGGGCGTCCCCGAGGACGAGGTGCGGCGCCGCCTGGTGCCGCCCGGGTGAGGCAGCCATGCTGTTCCCGGCCCCGATGCTGCGGCTGTCGGCGGTCGTGCTGGAGCGGGACCGCCGGAGGGTGCTCCTGGGGCTGGGGGGGCTGGGCGCGGTGCAGTTGACGCACGGGCGGACGACCGCGGGAGCCGCCCTGCCGGACCCGCCCGACCTGGGCGAGGCGCTGGCGGCGTGCGACGCCAGGGACGCGAGGGTCGTGGAACTGCTGCGGTCGCTGGGCGTCCGGGCGCTGCCGGAGCCCTCCGCGGAGGCGGGCGACGCTCCCGACCCGGACGCGGTGCTGCGAAACGTGGAGGCCCGCGCCACGGGCCTGCTGGCCAGGCGGCGGTGCCAGGCCCAGCGGCTGGACGAGATCGAGGCCCGCTGCGAGGCCCTGTCCGGCATCCCGGGGCTGGACCTGCCCGTGGCGCCGCTGCTGGCCTCGGAACATGTGCACGTCGCGACCGGCAGCCTGCCGGCGGGGGCCCTCCCGGCGCTGCGGGCCTCGCTTCCCCCGGCCTTCCTGCTGCTGCCGCTGCCGGAACAGGACGGCCGCCAGCCCCTGGTCGCGATGGCCCCGGCCCGCCTGCGGGACGACCTGGACCGCGCCCTGCACGCCGCGGGCTTCCGTCCCGGGCCGCCGCCGCCCCCGGCCGCCGAACTGGACGCGGCGCGCCGCGAACGGGCCGCCGCCGTGCAGGACCTGCTGCGCCTGGACGACGAGGTGCGCGCCCTGGCGGCCGAGGTCGCCCCGCCGCTGGCGGCCGCAAGTGGCCGGAACGCGATCGAGCGCGAGATCCTGCGCGCCGAGCAGTGCCTGCCCCGCACCGAGGCGACCGCGTGGATCTCCGGCTGGATCCCGGCGTCCGAGGCGTCCGCCGTCGAGGCGATGCTGCGGCAGGCGACCGGCGGCCGCTGCACGTTCTCGGCCAGCCCCCCGCGGCACGTGCCCGTCGAGGAGATCCCCGTGCTGCAGGCCCCGCCCCGGCCGCTGCGCCCGTTCGCGTCGCTGGTCGCGGCCTTCGGGCTGCCGGGATACCGCGAACTCGAGCCGACGCTGTTCGTGTCCGTCAGCTACGTGCTGATGTTCGGCATGATGTTCGGCGACGTCGGGCACGGGGGCCTTCTGGCGCTGGCCGGCGCGGCCCTGCTGCTGTCCCGGCGCCGCGTCGGCTGGCTGCTGCTGCCGGCCGGCCTGTGCAGCGCCGCATTCGGGTGGGTCTTCGGCAGCCTCTTCGGCCTGGACTGGTTCCACTCCGCCGCCCTGTGGCGCGACCCGCTGGAAGGCGACCCGATGTCGCTGCTGCTGGCGGCGATCGGCCTGGGGGTCGGCATGAACGGCCTGGGCCTGGTCCTGAACGTGGTCAACCGGTTCCGGCAGGGCGATGTCGTCGGTGCGTGGCTGGACAAGTTCGGGGTCGCCGGGCTGCTGTTCTACGGCGGCGCGCTGGTGCTGCTGACCCGGTATGCCGACCTGGAGTCCCTGGGCCTGGCCACGCCAGCCCTGGTGCTGTTCCTGGGGGTGCCGATCCTGGGCTGGGTCGCGAAGGAGCCTCTTCAGGTCTGGCTGCGCCGCCGCCACGGGGAGGCGGACGGGGAGCCGGGGGGCCTGGGCGCCGCGCTGATGGAGTCGGCGGTCGGCGCGTTCGAGGCGATGTTCGCATACCTGGCCAACACCATCAGCTTCGTGCGGCTGGCGGCCTACGCGTTGAGCCACGCGGCGCTGCTGCTGGCGACGTTCCTGCTGGCCGCCGAGATCCGGGGCGACACCTTCCTGGACGCCCTGTGGCGAGTGCTGGTGGTCGCGGCCGGCAATGCCGTCGCGATCGTCCTGGAGGGCCTGGTCGCGTCGGTGCAGGCGCTGCGGCTGGAATACTACGAGTTCTTCGGGAAGTTCTTCACGGGCACCGGTCGTCCCTTCCGCCCCTTCCGCCTGTCCGGGACCTGGGTGAAACGCATTGAATCTTCCGGCCCGGATGCGGTATAGGCCCCCCGGCATCCTTGGAGTCCGACATGCGACGGATCCTCCCCGGCCTGCTGGTCCTGCTGGCGGTACTGCCCCTCCCGGCACGGGCCGGCGGCTTCCACACCCCCGACTTCGGCACGCGTCGGTGCGGCATGATGGCCGTGATGGGCAAGCCCGACGACGTCACGGCGGTCTTCCACAACCCGGCCGGCCTGACGCTGCTGGACCGGACGAACATCTACCTGACCGGGCAGTACACCCATGCCGAACTGGGCTTCCGCTTCTACGACTCGCAGGGCCGGCTGCGGCCGGACCACGAGATCACGCCCGAGACCTCGTGGGCGATCGTGCCGTTCCTGGGGGTGTCGTCCGACCTCGGCACGAAGCGCCTGCGGGTGGCGCTGTCGGCGTACGCGCCGAACCTGTACGGCGCCGACCTGCCCGAGGACGAGCCCTCCCGGTACCACCTGCTGAAGGGCTTCTTCTTCGCGGCGCACATGACCGGCACCGCCGCCTACCGGATCACCGACCAGTTGAGCATCGGCGCCGGCATCAGCGCCGTGTACCTGGTCATGCAGGGCTCGCAGTACATGAACCCGCTGGTCAACGCGAACCCCGACCTGCGGTTCGACGACTCGGCCCGCGTCCGCAACCGGGACATCAAGGTGGAGATGGACGGGCGGGGCTGGACGTGGGACTGGAACGTCGGCCTGCTGTTCCGGCCGATCCGCACGCTGGGCCTGGGCTTCTCGTTCACCTCCGGCGCGGACGTCAAGCTGAAGGGGCCGCTGAAGGCGACCGCGGTGGTGCCCGGATCGACGCCGCTGAAGGGCACCCAGGAGACGACCTTCGCGATCCCGTTCAGCCTGCGCGCCGGCATCAACTGGGAGTTCGTGAAGGGCTTCGAGGTCGCGATCGACGGTTCCTACTGGCACTACCAGGTCAACCAGGAACAGGTCATGAAGGTCGATTCGAGCCTCGCCGCGCTGGTCGGATCCGGCGGGAAGATGAAGTCGCCCAAGAACTTCACGAACGCCTGGAACGTCAGCGTCGGCCTGCTGTACCGGGTGATTCCGGAGGTCGAACTGATGCTGGGATACCAGCGGGACTCCAGCCCGATCCCGACGCGCACGATGACGGTCGAGAACCTGAACCGCGGCCTGCACGGCATCGCGCTGGGCGCCCGGTGGCGCGCGGCGAAGTGGGTCAAGGTCGGGTTGACCTACATGCGCTCGTGGAACGACCTGCTGGACATCCAGGACAGCGTGCTGACCCCGCCGACCAACGGCAAGGGGCACGGCTCGATGAACCACGTCTCCGCGGACCTGCTGTTCACCCTGTAGGGCGGGGGCCCTGCCCCCCGCCAACGTATTGCCGGGCCCCGTCCCCCGCCGTCCTGCCTCACGGGTGGCCGTTGCGGTGCCGCACCCCGCCCGCCCCGAACCGCGCCTTGAAGGCCGCCAGGACCAGGTCCGCGCACGCCGGCAGGGACAGCGTGCCGGTGTCGATCAGCAGGTCGTAGCCCGCCGGGTCGTTCACGTCGCGCCCGAAGTGCCGCCGGTTGAAGTCGGCCCGCCCGGCGTCCATCGACTCCACGTCGGCCCGGGCCTCGTCCAGCGGCAGCTTGTGCGACTGCGCCACGCGCGCCACCCGTACCTCCAGCGGCGCGAAGGCCCGCACCCGCAGCGTCCACGTCGGGTCCAGCAGGAAGCACGCTCCGCGCCCCACGATCACCGCCCGCCCGTGGTAGGCGATCGACAGCAGCACGTGGGACAGGTGCCGAACGTACTCGCTGTCGGACAGCCGCCCGCCGCCGATGTGGTCGGCCAGCCAGTCCGAGATCCGGTGCCGCGCGCGTTCGTCCACCGAATCGACCACGGCCTGGCGGACCTGCGCCTCGGCCGCGATCCGTTCCACCAGCTCCCGGTCGTAGTAGGCGAAGTCCATGCGCTCGGCCACCAGCCGGCCCAGCCGGGCCCCCAGCGCGCCGTGCTGCCGGGAGATCGCGATCACGGGTGCCTGCGTATGCCCTTCCCTGGGCGCGTACTGCAGGCCCAGGCGGCTCTGCTCCTGCCACAGCAGGACCTGGCGCTCCACCATCTCCTCGATGTTCTGCGGAGGCATGGCCACCCCCCTCGTTGTCCCGACACCCCAAGGATGGCGCAACCGCTCGCCAGGTCAATCGCGCGGGCCGCGCGCCCCGGTGCCAGCCCGTCCCCCCGGGCGGCGACTGTAGTAGACTCCCGCCCGGCGACCGGGCCGAACGCGAGGGGACCCCATGGCGACGTTCACGTACCGCGACGGACGATTCTTCAAGGACGGCAAGCCCTTCTACTTCCTGGGGGCGGAGTACCAGTACTACCGGGACAAGCGTGCCAACTGGGCGGCCCGGCTGGACCAGTTGAAGGCCGGCCACGTCAACGTGGTCTGCTTCTACATCCCGTGGCGGCACCACATCCAGCACGACCCGGTGACCGGCGCGGTGTCCTACGACTTCGACGGCCGCACCTTCGACTCGCGCGACCTGCGGCACTTCCTGGCGCTGTGCGAGGAGCGCGGCCTGCACATGCTGGCCAAGCCGGGCCCCTTCGTGCACAGCGAACTGAACATCGGCGGCCTGCCCGACGTCTCGTCGCCCTCCTTCAACCCCGGCATCGAGCCGGTCCGGAAGGGCGACGACAGCCCGCTTTACTGGGAGTATGACTTCACCCAGATGCCCAGCCCGAACGACGCCGCCTTCGACGCGCTGGCGAAGCGCTGGCTGAACGAGGTGGGCAGGGTCCTGAAGCCCCACGTCGCCCCGAAGGGCGGGATCATCGCCATCCAACTGCTGGACGAGACGATCTACTGCACGTCCAACGACGCCCCCTGGCACTTCGGCTACGACGCCCCGGATGTCCGGCACTTCCAGGCGATGCTGCGCGCGAAGTACGGCACCGTCGCCGAGTACGACCGGGTGCACGGCACGCAGGTGCGCGCGTTCGAGTTCGTCAAGCCGCCGCGGCTGGACCCGGCGCGGCCGGTGGCGCTGACGCGGCGCGACGTGCTGGGCCTGGTGGACTGGGGCGAGTTCCAGTGGCGCATCCGGCGCGAGTTCTACGCCCGGTACAAGGAGTACCTGGGCATCGACCTGCCGTGCCTGACGAACTACGCGGGCATCACGCCTCCCATCGACGAGAACGTGCCGGACAAGGTCGAGGCGGCGGGCAAGGACACGCCCCGCGAGTACCTGCCGCTGTACCCGGAGTGGTGGTTCAGCCAGAACCGCGTGGACCAGGATCTGGACGTGTACGAGTACGGGATGATCAGCTGGCTGGGCGTGGCGTCCTACAACGTCCCGGACGCGTCCACGCCGCCCGCCGACACCGTCGGGAGGAACGAGGTCTTCAATCGCTACATCAACACGTCGCGCCGGCGCCGCGGCATCAACATCGAGGAGAACTGGGGCTTCGCGACGCTGTACCACCCGATGTCGAAGTACCCGATGATCCCGTTCTTCCAGACGCTGGCGTGCGTGGCGGGCGGCTGCACGGGCTACGTCGTCTTCACCGGCGTCTCGCACGGCTACTGGCTGGACGATCTGGACCGCACCACGCAGAAGCAGCATCGCACCTTCCCGTCGGACGCCCCCATCGGCGAGAACGGCGAGATCGGCCCGATGTACCACGCGATGCGGATGCTGAACGAGTGGTTCGCGCGGGAGGGCGAAGGCTTCCTGCGCGCCGAACTGGACATGGACGTCTGCCTGCTGGTGGTGCCCGAGTACGCGGCGGTGTCGTCCTGGGTGCCCGGGGGCAAGGCGCCTCACTGGGTCCTGCCGCACGCGGTCCCGCGGGCGGGGTACGGCGTGATCGAGCCGGCGACGATGACCTGCAACGCGCACGGCGTGAACTACGGGATCGCGGAACTGCCGGCGCTGTCGGCGGACGACCTGCTGAAGAAGCCGCGCGCCGCGGTGCACCTGTCCTTCTTCCTGCCGCGAAAGGACCAGCAGACGCTGGTCGACTTCGTGAAGCGGGGCGGCACGCTGATCGCGTCCGGCGAACTGCCGGCATACGACGAGAACATGGACCCGTGCACGATCCTGGCGGACTTCGTGCGGGCGTACGGCGACGGCAAGGCGAAGGCCAAGGGGACGCTGCTGTACAGCACGGGCAACGTCTTCAACGACGAGCGGGCCTTCCTGGGCAACCTGCGGCTGGCCGGCTGGAAGCCGCACCTGTCGTACAGCGAGGGGCTGCGGGCCTTCGTGTACCGGCACGAGAACGACTACTACGTCTTCTTCTTCAACTTCGACCGTCACGGGAGGCACGACAAGGTCATCCAGTACCAGGGCCGGCGGCTGGAGGTCACGGTCGGGTCCAAGACCTGCGGCGTGGTGCACGTGAAGGGCGGCACGGCGGGCGGGGCCGGCAAGGCCGGGGCGGATCGCATCGTGTCCTACCTGGTGAAGGGCGTGAACGAGTTCGAGCGCGAGACCGCCGAGGTCGTGCTGCGCCTGGGACGCCAGGAGATCCGCATCGCCGGCGACGGCAGCGCCTTCGACCTCTGATCCCGCAAACCCGGGATTCCCTGGCCATTTTCGGCCTTCTTCTGCTATCGTCCGTCCTGACCCCGTGTCCCCCGTCATGGAGGAGTCCCCGATGAACCGCGTGGCCTGGTGCCGGTTCCCGCTTCCCGCCCTGGCGGTCCTGGTCCTTTCGACGGGCTGCGGCTCCTCGTCGGAGGTCGTGGCCGACGACGCGGCCGTGCACGAGATCCCCGTGGACGCACCGTCCGAGGTCCCGGCCGACATCCCCGC
Source organism: uncultured Myxococcales bacterium (assembly GCA_937975765.1). Taxonomy (GTDB): domain Bacteria; phylum Myxococcota_A; class UBA9042; order DTJE01; family DTJE01; genus CAIZWN01. The sequence continues at coordinate 3,123 of CALJUR010000109.1, read as the reverse complement.
CGAGACGGCGATCGAGGACGCGACGGACGGCGAGATCGCGCCGGTCGACGCGCCGGAGGACGACGCCCAGCCCGGGGACGTGGCGACCGACACGGACGCTCCCCGGCCGCCGGACCCCGCGATGCGCCTGCGGAACGCCGGCTGGCTGTCCGGGGACCTGCACCAGCACACCACCTACAGCGACGGCGAGGACCCCGTCCGTGTCGCGGTGCGGATCGCCGAGTACCTGCGGGACCCGGCGTTCCTGGCATTCCACCCGGAGTACGAGGGGAACGCCATCGATTTCGCGGCCATCACCGACCACCGGACCGTCGATCAGAATGCCGATCCGGACTTCCACAGCGACTCGCTGGTGCTGATCCCGGGCGAGGAGTTCGGCGGTCCGGGGCACGCCGGGATCTGGGGGCTTTCGGCCTTCGTGTCCCACGATCCCGGCGGCGACGGCTCGACCCTGGAGGACTACGCCGGCGGGGTCGATGCGGCCCACGCCCAGGGCGCGCTGTTCGCGATGAACCACCCCATGATCCCCGGTCACCTGTTCGGGTGGGATCTGCGCCATCACGACGCGATCGAGGTGTGGAACACCCGCTGGCTGTTGCAGGGCATGACCTTCCCGGAGGACCAGGCCGCCTGGGAGGCTGCTCACGGCCCGATCAGCCCCTTCGCCAGCAAGGCCATCGGGTACCAGGACGACGGGGGAGGCGGGCAGGTCCTGCGGTTCTACGAGGCCCAACTGGCCCTGGGGATCCACGTGGCGCTGGTGGGCGGCAGCGACCGGCACGTGCTGTTCCCGGTGGGCTTCCCGTCGACCTGGGTGAAGGCGGCCACGCGGGACATGGCCGGCGTGCTGGACGGCATCCGGGCGCGGCACACCTTCGTGACGCGCTCGCCGGTGTCCGCGACGGTCGAACTGTCGATGCAAGTGGACGGCACGGCGTACGAGATGGGGGACGAGGTCCCGATCCCGCCCGGCGGTGCGGACGTGGTCGTGACCTGCCGGGTGACGCGCGCCACGGGGGCCCGCGTGCGGCTGGTGCGCGGGGGCCGGGTGGCGACCGAAGCCGACCTCCCGGCGGCGACGCTGGGGCAGGTGGCGTTCGAGGCCACGGCGGACGACGACGATTACGAGGCCGCCGCGACGCTGTCCTTCCAGCCCGGCGACTGGCTGTACCCGGTGGTGCACCAGCCGATGATCGCGCCCGGCCTGGACCCGGCGCTGGCGGCACAGGCGCAGACGGTCGCCGGGAAGGCGTCGCAGTACAGCGACGAGAACTACGCCCCGATCATCGAGGCGCTGCTGCCATACATGGACACGGACGTCGTGCTGGCCCCCGAGATGTGCGACCCCGCGGACTGGATCGCATCCGACCTGCAGTGCATGACCGCGGACGACAACGGCATGGCCACCTTCTTCCTGCCCGACTGGATCGACCGGATCCTGAACGGCGTGGTCGAGGGGGGACAGGCCTCGTCGTGGTCGATGGGCGCGGTCGGCAGCGCGGTGCGGTTCGTGGCGCGTCCGGAGTGACCGGGGGAACGGGCCGGCCCCGTGGCCCGTGGCGCGGCGGCTACAGGCAGTTCCCCTCGTACTTCACGTTCACGCCGGCCATGTGCGCCTCGCACTCGTTCGACCAGGTCGCATCGTCGCACCCGCACACCGGCTGGTACAGTTTCGGGCACCCCAGCGGGCGTGCCAGGCAGGCGCCGGACAGGTCGCACGCGCCGGTCTCGCGGGCGCACCACTCCGACCTGGCGCAGTCGCCGTTGTCCTTGCAACCGGTGCAGTCGGACGCGCACGAGGACGGGGTCTCGCCGGACGCCGGGTCGCAGGTGCCGTCGCCACAGGGCTTGCCGCAGGCGGGAACGCACGCCCCCAGCAGGCAGTCCCAGTGGCCCAGGCAGTCCACCATCCAGTCCTTCCGGACGCAGTCCAGGTCCGCGTCGCACTCCACCAGCACGGGGACGCAGTCGCACCCGTCCAGCGTCCAGCCGCACCGTCCGGCCAGACCCGCGGCGGTCTTGCACTCCGCCGCCTTGCAGGCCGGGTTGAACCACTCGTCGCACGGGTCCTCGACCTGCGGCTTGCCGTGGCACTCGCACGTCTGCAGGCCCAGGGGTCCGGTCACCCACAGGCACTGGTCTTCCAGCGTGGCCTCGTCGCCGTCGTCGCACTTCCCGGCGGAGCACTTCGGGTTCAGGTCCGCGCCGCAGGGGTCGGTGGCGACGGGTTCGCAGCCGCAGCCCAGGTCCAGGTCCTTCGCGCAGCGCCCCGCCTGGCCGGTTGCCAGTTTGCACTCGACGTCCTTGCACTCCGGGTTCAGGTCCGCGCTGCACGGGTCGTCGGACGGCACCTGGCCCAGGCACTTGCACCACTTGTAGCCCAGGGCGTCGGCGACCCAGGTGCACCGGTCCTTCACCGTCAGCGGGTTGCCGTCCTCGCACTCCACGGGCTTGCACTCGGGGTTCGGTTCCTTGCCGCACGGGTCGGTCGGCACGATCACCGGCGAGCAGCCGCAGACCTGGGCCGCGTCGATCAGGCAGGTGCCGACCGAGCCGTCGGGCAGGACGCAGGGATCGGCGTCGCAGGTCGGGTTCAGGTCCTTGCCGCACGGGTCCACCGGCACGACCTCGGGCAGGCAGCCGCAGCCGACCTTCTCGTCCTTCTGGCACCAGCCGGGCGCGCCGGTCGCCAGCTTGCACTCGACCGGCCGGCACTCGGGGTTCAGCACCTCGCTGCACGGGTCGTCCGGGGGCAGATCGCCGGCGCAGGTGCAGTACTCCAGGCCCACGGCGTCCTGCACCCAGCGGCAGCGATCGGCGAACGTCGCGGGGTTGCCGTCGTCGCACCGTTCGGCCTTGCACTCGGGGTTCAGTTCCCGGCCGCAGGGGTCGGTGGGGAGCACGACGGGGACGCAGCCGCAGACCTTGTCGGCGTCGAACTTGCAGACGCCCACCGAGCCGTCGGCCAGCGGGCATTCCTTCTCCTCGCAGGCGGGGTTCAGATCCTTGCCGCAGGGGTCCACCGGCACGACCTCGGGCAGGCAGCCGCAGCCGATCGCCTGGTCCTCCTGGCACCGGCCGGGCGCGCCGGTCGCCTGCTTGCACTCGGTCGGCTTGCACTCG
>CALJUR010000108.1 GCA_937975765.1 uncultured Myxococcales bacterium | reverse complement strand
AGGAAGACCGACGGCATCTGGTGGGCCGAGGCCGCCCTGTCCCTGGTCTTCTAGGCGGTGGAGGAGGTGACCATGCGCAATCCCACGACGATCGTCGCGGTCCTGCTGGCCTCGCTGGCCGTCGCGACCGCCTGCGACCCGGGCGCCACCGTCCGTGACCCCCTGCCCCGATCGAGGGTGTCCACGGACCTGACCCACTTCAAGGACCGGAACGGGCGGTACGTGCAACTGCACGGCGTGAACCTGTCCGGCAGCACGAAGGTGCCCGAGTCGGTCGACGGCCGGGTCCTGCTGCCGACGGACCTGCGCCTGCCGAACAACAACGGCGTGCCGTCCTACGTGGGCAAGCCCTGGGAACTGGACGGCTGCGCGTTCGACGCCGACGGCCGCTTCCGGCCCGAGTCCGAGGCCGCATGCCTGCCCGCGAAGGAGATCCTCAAACTGCGCAACGCCGGCTTCAACGTCTTCCGGTTCCTGCTGAACTGGGAGGGCGTCGAGCACGAGGGGCCGGGGAAGTACGACCAGAAATACCTGGAGTCCGTGGCGCGGCAGGTCCGGATCGCCGAGCACTACGGCGTCTACATGCTGCTGGACATGCACCAGGACTCGTACAGCCGGCACCTGGTCGCGATGTACAACGAGGAGCCGTCCTACACCGGCGACGACGGGAAGACCGTCCACCCGCCGCGCGGCAGCATCGAGAACATGCTGCTGTCGCTGGTGCCGCCCTACACCGACGCGGTGCGCGGCGAGGGCGCGCCGCGGTGGGCGGTCGAGAAGTGCCTGTTCGAGAAGAACCTGGACTCGCCGGACTGGGGCACGCCGCGCCTGGTCTCGGGCATCTCCGAGGCGAACCTGTCCTCGCTGATCTCGCTGATCCAGAAGTTCATGCCGGCGGGCGACGGCGGCGCCGTCGAGATCCCGGGCTGGGTGAACGAGTTCATCGGCAAGGTCCCCGACCCGGCCGTCCCCGTGACGGACACCTCGGACCTGCTGCCGTTCACGAACTGGGGCCTGATGACGATGACGTCCATCGACACGGCGCGCAACTTCGCGTGCCTGCTGTCGGGGTACTTCGGCGACGACGACAAGTACAAGCGCGGCGGCGCCTTCAAGGGCCACCTGGTGGACGGCGTGCCGATCTCCCTGTACCTGCAGGAGCGGTACGCGAAGATGTGGCGCGCGGTCGTCAAGGCGATGAAGGACTACAACGGCGGCACGGTGCCGACCAACGTGATCGGATACGACATCATCAACGAGCCGAACGGCAACTTCATCACGATGTCGGCGGCGGCGGCGATCTTCACGACGGGCGCGTACCAGGGGGCCAAGGAGGCGCTGGTCGGGCTGCTGGGCGACGAGACCGGGGCCTGGGCCTTCGACGCGTTCACGGCGCTGCGGCTGCTGCCGGCGGTGCCCGCGAAGCCGGCCGAGCCGGTCGATCCGGGCGACGGCGCCCCGGCGGACGAGAAGGCGGCGTACCAGGCAGCGAAGGCCGCGTATCCCGCGAAGAAGGCGGCCTGGGACGCCGAGATCGAGAAGATCAAGCACGACTGGGGCTTCCAGTACACGGACCTGCTGGGCACCATCGCGTTGAACGTCGGCTACGACCGCAACTTCATGACGCCGTTCTACGAGGTCGTGGGGCGCGAGATCATCGAGGAGGACCCCGAGGCGGTGATCTGGTTCGAGCCGGCGATGTCCATCGGCATGGTGCTGGGCGGCGTCACGGGCGGCATGTGGGACCAGGGCATGACCAAGCCGCACATCTGCCTGTGCCGGGACCCGGCCGCCGCCTCCTACGGCAAGGCCGTGGACTGCGACGACGCGGCCTGCAAGGCGATCCACGAGGCCGACACGGTCTACGAACCGCACTACTACGCGGACATCTACCCGTTCCTGGGCTTCAACCACCCGTCCCGTGACTTCACCCCCGAGGAGGTGAAGTTCCGCGAGTACGACGACGGCATCGAGGGCACGTTCCACATCGTGGACTGGAACCTCGAGAAGATCCCCGCGGTGCTGGGCGAGTTCGGCACCTACTACAACTTCGGCGGCATCGAGAAGTCGCACGCGGCGGACTACGAGGTGTCGTCGCAGATCCTGGACAACTACTACGAATCGCTGGAACGGCTGGGCCGGCACCGGATCCTGTGGTGCTACACGCCGGACAACGACCCGCGGTACGGCGACTGGTGGAACAAGGAGGACTTCAGCATCTGGCAGGGCTGGGCGGACGCCGACCTGTCCATCGACCGGGACATCGGGCTGGCGAAGCCGGTGGTGACCACGACGACGAAGTCGGCGGCCGACGGGCACTTCCGGTGCGCGCAGGCGTGGTCGCGGCCCTACGCGAGGTTCCTGGCCGGCAAGCCGGTGTCGATCCACTTCTACAGCCCGTTCCACTACTTCGACCCGGACAAGGGCGAGGTTCCGCCCCAGCGCGAGTTCGAGGTGGTGTACGAGGCCAAGGAGACCGGCGCGCCGACCGAGATCTTCGTACCGGAGGTGCAGTACCCGGACGACCAGGGCTTCTACGTGTGGCTGTCGGACGGGTTCGCGCAGTGGGACCGGTCCTCGCGCACCCTGTACCACTACCCGACCAACGATGCGCCGGGGGCGCGGCACTGGGTGCGGATCCTGCCGCCGCTGGACCGGCGCCCGGCGACGGACTGGAACTACTTCATCCTGGGCGACCAGGTGGTATCCCGGAACTGACGGCCCGCCAAGGCCGGCTGCAAGGAGGTGCCCATGCCCACGATCGAACTGGCCTTCCTGGACTGGGCGATCATCGTCCTGTACTTCGTCGCGATCATCGGGATCGGCCTGTACCTGAAGAAGTTCACCAAGACCGGCGAGGACTTCTTCATGGGCGGCCGCAAGAACTCGTCGTGGGTGGCTGGCCTGGCCTTCCTGTCGGCGAACCTGGGCGCGCTGGAGATCCTCGGCTGGACCGGGGGCACGATGAAGTACGGCATGTTCGTGTCGCACTTCTACTGGGTCGGCGCCATCCCGGCGATGCTGTTCCTGGGCCTGTACATGATGCCCTTCTACTACAGCAGCAAGATCCACTCGGTGCCCGGGTACCTGAAACTGCGGTTCGACGAGCGGACGCGCCTGCTGAACGCCTTCTCGTTCGCCATCATGACGCTGCTGATGAGCGGCATCAACCTGTACCTGATGGCGCTGGTGTTCAACCTGCTGCTGGGCTGGGACTGGCACGTGTCGATGTGGGTGTCGGCCGCCGCGATCGGCTGCTACATCACGCTGGGCGGCCTGATGAGCGCGATCTTCACCGAGATCGTGCAGTTCTTCCTGATCTGGGCGGGCCTGTTCCTGGTGTCGGTGCTGGGCGTGATGGAGTTCGGCGGCCTGGGCGAGGTCATGAACGGCCTGCCGTCCACGATGTCCACGCTTTGGTCCACGACGGGCGACCCGGACGCGAACGCGATGGGCGTGACGTGGCTGGGCCTGGCGATGGGCCTGGGCTTCGTGCTGTCGTTCGGGTACTGGACGACGGACTTCCTGGTCGTGCAGCGGGCGTTCAGTTCGAAGGACCTGCGGTCGGCGCGCCTGACGCCGATCACCGCGTCGTTCTTCAAGATGGCGCTGCCCTTCATCGTCGTGGTCGCGGGCCTGGTCGCGTACAAGCTGGGCATGGACCCCGCCAGCGGATTCAAGCTGCCCGAGGACCCGTCCAACCCCGGCAAGTTGTGGAACGACGCGGCGCTGCCGCTGCTGATCGTGCGGTACTACCCGGTGGGCCTGGTCGGCCTGGGCATCACCGCGCTGCTGGCCGGCTTCATGGCGGGCCAGGCGGGCAACGTGTCGGCGTTCAACACCGTGTGGACCTACGACATCTACCGGGCGGTCATCAACAAGAAGGCGTCGGACGAACACCTCGTGTGGGTCGGCCGCGTCACGACGGTCGTCGGCATCCTGCTGTCGGTCGGCACCGCCTACCTGGCGATGCAGTTCAACACGATCATGGACTACATCCAGGCCATCTTCTCGTGGGTCAATGCGCCGCTGTTCGCGACGATGCTGCTGGGCATGTTCTGGAAGAGGACCACGTCGGCGGGCGCGTTCTGGGGCCTGCTGGCGGGCATGATCACGTCGTTCGGCATCTTCATCGGGTTCCGGTTCGGCTGGATCTCCGGCGACCTGGCCAGCGTGCTGACGTTCACGGCGACGCCGTCGGACATGACCCGGAACCTGTGGCAGGCGTCGTGGGCGTGGATCGTCTGCTTCGGCATGACGGTCGCGATCAGCCTGTTCACGGCGCCCAAGCCGGATGCCGAGCTGGAAGGCCTGGTGAAGGGCCTGACGCCCAAGGCGGACGACGGCAAGGTGGGCCTGCTGGGCCGGCCGGGCTTCTGGGCCGCGGTGGCACTGGTCGTGCTGGTCGTGCTGAACGTGTACTTCTGGTGATCGCGCGTGCGGGGGCGATGTCCCCCGCCGAATGTAGGGCGGGGGCCCCGTCCCCCGCCATCGAAGGCGTGGGGCCCCGTCCCCCGCCGTCTCGGGAGGTGTCTCATGTCGCAGGACGATTCGGGCCGCGAGCCCCTGCCGATCTGGTTCTTCGTGGGCGTGATCCTGGCGGTCTACGGCGTGCTGGTCATCGCCGGCGGCCTCGTCTCGACCCGCGCCACGGTGCTGGCCGACACGAAGCCCGGCCTCTGGTGGGGCGCGCTGATGCTGGTCGCCGGCGGCATCTTCACCGCCATCGGGTGGGTGTCGCACAAGAAGGGCTGACCGCCCTATTCAGGGACAGTCACCATTATTGCGTATCCAAGTGCTTGTAATGACAAGAAACCCTTTGGCCCAGGCAGGAGGCCGTTGATGCGCCACGTCGAGACCCGTCCGCCGTCGTTCCCGCAGGCCGTCGTGGACCAGTCGCTGGTGCCGGTGCCCGGCGAGCGCTGGCAGGTGATGTGCGGCGACGCCGGCCACTGGCGCGTCGGCATCTACAGCCCGCCCGAGGCGCGCCTCGAGGACTGCGGCGAGCTGGAGCGCCACGACTGCCCCGAGCTGTTCCTGCTGATGTCCGGCCGCGTGACGCTGGTGCTGTCCGACGGCGAGGGTGGCGTGCGCCTGCTGCCGCTGCAGCCCGGCCAGCCCGTGCTGGTCCGGACGCCGCACACCGCGTTCTGCCCCGACGGGCCGCACGCCGGCACCTGCTTCGTCGTGGAGCGCGATTCCTTCGACACCGAGTACCGGCTGCCGGCCGACTGGCACCGGTAGGGAACGGGCGCTCGCGAACCCCCGGGGATGGCGTGATGGATTCCTCGCCGGTCCTGTCCCTGCCTCGCCCGACGTTCCGCATCGGGGGGGTGGATCTGCAGCTCCTGGGCCTTGGCCGGGAGCCGGGCCGGATCGGCCTCGCGGTGAGGGTGGGGGCCACCGACTGCCTCGTTACCATCGTGGCGCGCGAAGACGACGGGGAACGGCACTTCATCGCGGGGGACCGCTGCGCCATCGACTACGCGACCTTCCCGGCCCATGCCGTGCTGACCGCGGGGGAGACCGGGGCCCTGGGGGTGTTCGCGCTGGGCGTTGCGCGGAGGTATGGTGACGGGCTGGGCATCCCGCCCCGGACCCTCGTCGTGCGTTCCGTCCGCGAGACCCTGGACGGCGTTCCGCGCCCGGCCGGCCTGCGCGTGGAAGTGATCGGGGTGCCCGCGAACGGGGCCGTGATCCGGCTGGAATCCCGGGTGGATGAGGCGTCCGTTGGGGGGGGGGGGCAAGAGGACCTGGCAGGTCCGGATTACCCCGCGGATTCCCGGGGAACCCGGCTTCCTGCGATGGGCGCTGGAAGGGGCCCGCTGCGGCACCTGGACCGACGAGGAGATCCTGGCGGCCGAGCGGCACCTGGCGGACCTCCTGCTGGCCCTGGCCTTCCGCACCGGCATGGAGGGCCAATGGCAGCAGGAGGGGGCCCGCCTCCCGGTCCGGTCGATCGACCTGGAGGACGGGGAAAAGGCCTTCCGCCGCGGCCTCGACGCGGTGCAACCGACCGATGGCCGGCTCCTCCTCGAGATTAGGATGCCTTCCCAGTGCGAGCAGGAGTGCATCTTCTGCGTCGGCAACCGGGACGGTCCGCCGGTGCCGGTGAACCGGACCGATGCGAAGCCCGGCGGTCTCGCGAACTGCCGCGTCCTGCTGTCCTGGCTGGCCGGGATGCACCGCTCGGGCACGAAGACCCGGATGATGCTGACCAGTTCGGATCCCCTGAATTCGCCCCTGCTGGAGCCCCTGCTGAAGGACCTGGCCGCACCCGTGGTCGAGGAGGTCTTCATCGCGACCACCGGGATCCGGATGGCCGACGCGCGGGACGCCCGCTGGCTGGGCGGCCTGGGCCTGCCGATCCGGCTGCTGATGACCCTGCACGGCCCGACGGAGGAGATCCACGATTTCGTCGCGCGCCGTTCCGGGGCGTTCCGCGAGGTCGTCGCCGCGCTGGGGAACTGCCGGGAGGCCGGCATCCCCGTGGAACTGAACCACGTGGTCGTTCGCGAGAACCTGGAGCACCTGCCGGAAACCCTCCGGACGGCCGCCCGGCTCGGCTTCAGGCCCTGGGTCTCGATGTTCCTCGGCGGTGACGCGATCCCCGAAGCCGTGTCGCGGCGCAACCTGGTGCCGTTCACCGCGTTCGGGAAGCTGCTGGAGGCGCACCGGGACCTGGTTCTCGAGACGGTCCAGGACTTCAAGCACGTTCCCGAGTGCGTCCTGCCGGGATGGGCAAGGCACATGGGAACCTACGGGTATTTCGGCCGCCGACGGGACCCGCCCGGTTCGACGCCGGGCGCCTGCCGGGACTGCCCGCGGTTCGAGACGACCTGCATGGGGCCCACGAAGTCCTACGTCGATGCCTTCGGATCCGCGGAATTCCATCCCCCGGCGTAGCCTGGCCTTGCCGCGATTGTCGTCTCCGGCCCCGTTTTGGATCCTCCCGACCGGAAGCCGGCTGGGGTAATCTACCGGGGCCGCGGAACGGGAACGCGGAGTCCACCAGGAGGGATCCGGATGACGAACTGGATGGAACAGCCAGCGGCGGAGTTCGCCGCGGCGTTCGGGGGCGGGGTGGCGTTCGCGGCCGAGGCCGGCGGGCGCGTGAACCTGATCGGCGAGCACACGGACTACCACGAGGGGTTCGTGTTCCCGGCGGCGATCGACCTGAGGACCCGCGTGGCCGCGCGGCCGCGGAGCGACGGCGTGCTGCGGATCCGGTCGCTGAACCTTTCCGAGGAGGTCGAGGCGGAGGCCGCCGCGATGGCGCCGCCGCCGGTGGCGGACTGGCGCGCGTACGTGCTGGGGCCGTTCTGGGCGCTGCGCGAGGCCGGGATCGCGGTTCCGGGCGCGGACGTCGTGGTGCACGGCGGGGTGCCGTTCGGCGGCGGCCTGTCGTCGTCCGCGGCGATCGAGGTCGCGCTGGTGGCCCTGGGCGCGGCGATGGCGGGGCGGTCGCTGCCCGACGTCGAGGTGGCGCGGCTGGCGCGGCGGGCCGAGAACGGATTCTGCAAGGTGCCGTGCGGCGCGATGGACCAGATGGCGTCGGCGTGCGGCCGGGAGGGCCACGCGCTGCTGCTGGACTGCCGGACGCTGACGTTCGAGGCGGTGCCGATCCCGTCGTCGTGGGTGCTGGTGGTGGCGGATTCCGGCGTGCGGCACTCCGTCGGCGGCGGCGAGTACGCCGAGCGGCAACGGCAGTGCGCCGAGGGCATGGCGGCCGTGCGGGAAGCGTTCCCCGCGGCGGCCTTCGCGCGCGACGTCACGATGGCCATGCTGGACCCGGTGCGGGCGCGGATGCCCGAGGTGTCCTACCGGCGGCTGCGGCACGCGATCACCGAAAACGACCGTTGCCTGCAGGCGAGGGACGCGCTGGTGCGCGGCGACGGGCCGGCCCTGGGGCGCCTGCTGGCGGAGTCGCACGAGTCGCTGGCGCGGGACTACGAGGTGTCGTGCCCGGAACTGGACGTGCTGGTCGAGGCTGCGACCGCCCTGCCCGGCTGCGTCGGCGCGCGGCTGACCGGCGCGGGGTTCGGTGGCAACACGGTGAACGTGGTGCAGGCGGACGCGGCGGCCGCGTTCTGCGAGGGCCTGGCGGAGGCCTACCGGGCCCGGACCGGACGGCAGACGACGGTGCGGGCGGTGCGCCCGGCCGCAGGCGTGTCGTTGGCGGACCTGCGCGCCTGACGCGCCGGGAAGGAAGGGGAGATGGAACTGGACGTCCTGCGGGATCGCTTCCTGGGATTCGACCGGGCCCTGGACCGGCGACCGGACCTCGTTCCGCACGCCGAGGCGCTGGCGGCAGCAGGGATGGTCGCCGGCACGCTGGAAAAGTACCTCGCCGACGCGGACGACGCGGCGATGGCCCGGTTCGCGGAGGCCCTGGCGGCCTGCGACTACGACTGGGTGACCCGGCTGCGGGAGGCATTGAAGGCCCCCGCGGCGGAACTGGCCGCGCCGATGCTGGCGCCGATCCAGCCGTACCGCCTGCCGGCGGGGGGCGAACCGGCCTGGGACGCCGCGGCGCGGGCGGCGCTGGCCGCGGGCCAGTGGGCGGACGTGATCTTCGCCGGCGGGGCGGCCACCCGCTTCTTCACCGAGGCGGGCGACGACCCGGCCGTGCGGGCGTTGATGGAACGGTACGGCGGGACGCCCCCGAAGGGCGTCTACCCGCTGACCCCGGTGCTGGGCCGGTCGTTCCTGGACCGGTTCGCGGCGCAGGCGCTTCAGACGGGCATCGCGTTCGGCCGCCTGCCGCCGATGGTGCTGATGACCTCCGGACAGACCGCCGCCGCGATCGCCGACTGGATCGCGAACGGCGACCACCGGGGGTTCCCCCGCGAACTGATGTGGGCGATGCCGCAGGCCGAACACCCGCGGCTGGACCCCGACGGCGACCTGATCGCGCGGCCCGACGGACGGCTGGTGGTGACCGGCGACGGCCACGGCGGCGTGTACCGGGCGCTGCTGGCGCGGGGCGCGGAGGGGCGATCCGTCCGGGACCGGCTGGCGTCGATGGGCGTGCGATACGCGGTGCTGCACAACGTCGACAACGCGGCGGCGCGGCCGTTCGAAAGGCAGCGGCTGGGCTTCCACGGCGCGAACGAGCTGAAGTTCACGATGACGGTCACGCCGCGAGCGCACGCCTACGAGAAGGTGGGCCTGGTCGCGAAGAACCTGTCCGTCGGCAGCATCGAGGTGATCGAGTACTCGGTGTGCCCGCCCGACGTCGCCGAGGCCGTGCGTCCGGACGGGTCCCCGATGTTCGAGCTGGCCCACATCAGCGTCAACGTGGTCACGTTGTCCGCGGTGCGGGCCGACCTGCCGCGCACGCTGTACGTCGGCAAGAAGGTCGAGGTCGGCGACCGCGTGGTGCCCGCCGCCTCGCACGAGATGCTGAACCAGCACCTGTCGGGGCTGCTGGAGCCCGGGGAAGTCGGCGTGCTGATGGTGGACCGGGACGCGTACTTCCTGCCCACCAAGACCCTGCACGGCGAGGACTCGCTGGACTCGACGCGGCGGGCGATGTCCCGGGCCGACGCGACGGTGCTGCGCGCGGCCGGCGCCGAGGTGGCGGACGACGCGGTGGTCGAGTTGGACGCCTGCCTGGGCGAGGCCGACCCGGTGTCGGGGCGCGGCGGCGGGAAGGGGTGGCGGATCGGCTCCGGGGCCCGGCTGGGGCTGGCGCTGCGGCACGGGCCGGAGGGCGTGCCGGCGCTGTCGCCGGGGCTGGTCGTCGAGGACGGGGCGCGCCTGGCGATTCTCGTCGATCGCCCGTACGGGAATCCGAGGTACGATCCGGCTACGCGGGGGATCGCCGAGGACGTCGCGGGGGCCGGCCGGGTCCGGATCGGCCGGGACGTGACGGTGGCCGCGGGGGCCGACGTGGTGCTGCGGGTGCGCGGGGACGGCCTGCTGGCGATCCCGGACGGGGCGCGGCTGGCCGGCGCGATCCGGGCGGAGGCCGCGCCGGGGGAGACCCGGACGGTCGCGGGGACGCCGGAATAATCGGGCGAAGGGCCCGTCGAAACTGCGAGGCTGTGCGTGGAGAGCCTGGAACGCGACCTGGTGATCGCGGCCCGGAAGGGGGACCGCAAGGCGTTCAAGGCGCTGACGGAGAAATATTACGCGAGGATATTCCGGGTGATGCTGGCGATGACCCACAAGGAGGACCTGGCGCTGGACCTGACGCAGGACACCTTCGTCAAGGCCCTGCAGGGGATCCCCCAGTTCGAGATGGGGTCGTCGTTCTACACGTGGCTGTACCGCATCGCGCACAACGTCTTCCTGGACCGGTACCGCCGGACCCGGACGGCGGGGTACCAGAAGGAGTTCGACGACGGCGTGAAGGCGTCGGTGGCCGAGGGCGCGGCGATCGGCCGGCCGATGGAGCCTTCGCGGGCCGTCGAGGCGCAGGAGCGGCTGGTCATCGTGTCGGAGGCGATGGAACAACTGAGGCCGGAGCACCGGGAGATCCTGGTGCTGCGCGAGATCGAGGACCAGTCGTACGAGGAGATCGCCGCGACCCTCGGACTGAAGATCGGGACGGTCATGTCCCGGCTCTTCGCCGCCCGCATGCGGCTCCGGGAGATCCTGGAGCAGCGGCTGGGGCGGAAAGGCTGAAACGGGGAGGGGCGCCATGTTCGGGATGCGGAAGAGGAAGGCCATGCTGGCGGCCGACGGCGTGCTGCCCCGGGACGCGCTGGACGCGGCCGGGAAGGCCGAGGCCGGGCGGTTCGAGGCGCTGTCGGCGCAGGTGCGGGAGGCGGAGGGCGCCCGGGCGCAGGCGGCGGGGATGCCGGACTTCGACGCGATGTTCGCGGGAGTCGAGGCGCGCGTCGAGGTGCTGCGGCGCGAGGCGGCCGAGGCGGGCGCGAGGGGCTGGCTGCCGGGCCTGCTGGGCAGCCGGCCGTTGTGGGTGCTGGCGCCGGCGGGAGCGATGGTCATGGCCCTGGCGCTGGGCTGGGCGCTGCTGTCGGGCGGCGAGGCCGCGCCGGACAACACCTGTTTCGTGGACTCGTACGATGCCGACAAGGGGACAATCCTGGTCGACCAGGACCTGGACGACCCGACGCAGGCGACCGTGATCTGGGTGGTCGACGAGGAGGAGGGCTGAGCCATGCGGAACGCGGGCACGCGGGCGATCCGGACGATGATGGCCGGGCTGGTGGCGGCCGCGTTCGTCGCGGTGCCGGCCCTCCCGGCGACCTCGGCGGCGGAACCGAGGGCGAAGGTGTCGGTGACGGTCATCCACGCGAAGAAGGGGCCGCCGCACCTGCACGACGCGCTGAAGCCGATGTGGGACACGCTGCGGCAGTCGTTCGGGGACAAGTTCTCGTACTTCGAGGTGCTGGACACGGCGTCCCGGCAGGTGGACGCCGGCAGCCCGGTGGAGGTCCGGCTGCCGAACGGCCAGCGGTTCGCGGCGATCTACAACGGGGTCACGCCCGAGAAGGGCCTGCTGCGGATCAACGTCGAGATGGACGACTTCCGGACCAAGGTCCGCATCCACGACGGGGGCGTCTTCTTCCAGGCCGGCCGCAAGCACGAGGGAGGCATCCTGGTCGTGGCGGTCCGGGCCGCGCTGCTGAAGGACTGATCGTCCCGCGATCCTCCCGGGCTGCCGTGCAAGGCCGCGGATTGACACGGGGCGCGATTCTGGTAACCTTGCGCGAACGCGCCGGCCCTATGCCTGCGTGCGCGAGGTGCGCCTTCGATGGACCTGCTGCGCGGAATCACGAAGCTGGAATCGATGCCCCTGGAGGGTCGCCGGGTGCTGGTCCGGGCGGATCTGGACTGCCCGCTGACGCCCGAGGGACGGCTGGCGGATGACAGCCGGTTGCAGGCGATCCTGCCGACCGTGCGGCACATCGTCGCGCAGGGGGGGAAGGTCGTGCTGGCGGGCTCGCTGGGCCAGCCCGGCGGGCGTCGCGTGCCCGATCTGACGATGGCCCCGGTGGGCGAGCGCCTGGCCGAGATGCTGGACCAGGACGTGTTCCTGCCCGAGGACACCGTCGGGGACGGCCCGCGCAAGGTCGTGATGGAGCGCGTGGACGGCGAGGTCGTGCTGCTGGAGAACCTGGCCTTCCAGCCCGAGGAGGACGCGGACGACGACGTCTTCGGGCAGCGGCTGGCGATGCTGTGCGACGTGTACGTCAACGACGCCCTGCTGGCGTCGGGGCGTCGTCTGGCGTCCACGCGGTCGGTCGCGAAGCACGTGAACCAGAAGGCGGCCGGGCTGCTGCTGCACCGCGAACTGACCTGCCTGAACCGGATCGCGGGCACGCCCGAGGCACCGTTCACGCTGCTGGTGGGCGGGGCGCGCCTGTCCGACAAGATCGGCCTGATGAACACCCTGCTGGGCAAGGTGAAGAACGTGCTGGTGGGCGGGGCCACGGCGGCCACGTTCCTGGCGGCCCGGAAGATGAAGGTGGGGAAGACGCCCGTGGAGAAGGAGCGGTTCGAGGCCGCGACGCAGTTCCTGTCGCGGGCACGGCTGCGGGGCGTCGAGGTGATCCTGCCGACGGACGTCGTGGTCGGCACCGGGAAGGACGGCGTCATCGAGACGTCGCTGGTGCCGGTGGCCGAGGTGCCGTCGGACGCGGAGATCCTGGACGTCGGGCCGGAAACGGTCGCGGCGTTCTCGAAGGTCCTGGCTGCGTCGCGGACGGTCTTCTGGAACGGCCCGCTGGGGGCGTTCGAGCAGGCGGCCTTCCGCGAGGGGACCGAGAAGGTGGCCAAGGCGCTGGCGCGCTCGCGCGCGACCAGCATCGTAGCCGGCACCGACACCGTCGCGGCGGTGACGCGGCTGGTCCTGACGCCCTTCCTGACGCACGTGTCGGGGGGCGGGGACGCGGCCCTGGCGCTGGTGGAAGGACGGGACGTGCCCGGGGTGGAAGCGCTCCGGGACCTGGATTGAGGGCGATGAATCCGAACCGGAAACCGCTGATCGCAGGCAACTGGAAGATGAACCTGGACGTGGCGGGCGCCGCCGCGCTGGCGCGGGAGGTGCTGCAGAGGACGTCGCGGCTGCGGTCGGCGGACGTCTGCGTGCTGCCGGCGTCCCCGTTGATCGGGACGGTCGCGAAGGTGCTGGAGGGCAGCCCGGTGGGATTCGGCGGCCAGGACTTGAGCCCCGAGGAAGAGGGCGCGTTCACGGGCGACGTCAGCGCGAAGATGCTGCTGAGCCTGGGATGCCAGTACGTGTGCATCGGGCATTCCGAGCGGCGCGAGTACCACCTGGAGACGGACGAGTCGGTGCGGGCGAAGACCGGGCGGGCGCTGAAGGCGGGCCTGATCCCGATCGTCTGCGTGGGCGAGAAGCTGGCCGAGCGCGACTCGGGTGACACCTTCCGGCGGATCGAAAGGCAGGTCACGGTGGGCCTGAACGGGCTGACGGCCGAGGAGATGGCCCGGGTGGTTGTCGCCTACGAGCCGGTCTGGGCCATCGGGACGGGCCGGACGGCGACGCCGGAGCAGGCCGAAGAAGTGCATGAATATATTAGGAAATTGCTCGCCGGGATGTTCGGCGAGACGATCGCCGCGCGGACGCGAATCCTGTACGGTGGCAGCGTGAAGCCGGGCAACGCCCGCGAACTGCTGTCCCAGAAGGACGTGGACGGGGCGTTGGTGGGGGGTGCGAGCCTGTCCGCGGAGTCGTTCGCGGGCATCGTCGAATGCGCGGGGTGATGCCATGGAAGTCCTGTTCGGCCTGATGATCGCGTTCCACATCCTGGTGTCGGTGCTGCTGATCGTGATCATCCTGCTGCAGCCGGGGCGCGGCGGCGGCGGGATGGGCGCGGTGTTCGGTGGCGGGTCCTCGACGTCGGTGTTCGGCGGCCGGGGCGCGACGACCTTCCTCAGCAAGGCGACCGGGGTGCTGGCCGGGATCTTCATGATCCTGTCGGTGGCCATCGCCCTGACCGGGTCCGAGCGCAGCGTCACCAGCGATACTCCCGAGGAGGCGCCCGCGCCGGTCAGCGCGCCTGCCCAGCCGTCGGGGGAGTGACCCCGACCCACGGTTTCACGTGAAACGTTCGCCCGCCTCGGTTCCCCGGGTCCTCGCCATCGCCAACCAGAAGGGCGGGGTCGGCAAGACCACCACCGCCGTCAACCTCGCGTCGTCGCTGGCGGTCCTGGAGGTCCCCACGCTGCTGGTGGACCTGGACCCGCAGGCCAACGCCAGCCTGGCGTTCGGGATCGACCACCGCGCCGACGGGCCCCACGTCTACGAGGCGATGCTGGGCCGGAGGAGCCTGTCGGACCTGGCCCGGCCGACCGACCTGCCCCACCTCTCCGTGGTGCCGGCGCACCCCGACCTGGTGGCGGCCGAGGTCGAACTGGTGGACCAGGAGGACCGCGCGGTGCTGCTGCGGCAGGCGATCGCGCGGGAGAAGGACCCCCCGCCCGTCATCGTGATCGACTGCCCGCCCGCGCTGGGCTTCCTGACGCTGAACGCGCTGGTGGCATCGCGCTGGGTGCTGGTCCCGCTGCAGTGCGAGTTCTACGCGCTGGACGGTCTGGCCCGGCTGATGCACACCATCGGGCTGACGCAGGGGTCGTACAACCCGGACCTCGCGATCCTTGGGTTAGTGCTGACGATGTTCGACAAGCGCAACCGGCTGTCGTTCCAGGTAGCCGAGGAGGTCCAGCGGCACTTCCCGGACCTGCTGCTGCAGACCCGGATCCCGCGCAACGTGCGGCTGGCCGAGAGCCCGTCCCACGGGAAGCCGGCGATCCTGTTCGACGTGCAGTCCCCGGGCGCCAGGGCGCACCTGGAACTGGCGGAGGAGGTGCTGGCGCGCCTGCCGGCGATGGAGGGCCGAGAATGAAGGACAAGCGCCCTGCCCTGGGCAAGGGCCTGGCGGCCCTGTTCCCGGTGTCGGCCCCGCCGCCGGGCGATCGGCCCGTGGTGCTGGAGTGCCCGGTGGACCGCATCGAGGCGCTGCCGGACCAGCCGCGGCGCCGGTTCCGGGACGAGGCGCTGGCCGAACTGGCGGCGTCGATCCGCGAGGCGGGCGTGCTGCAACCGCTGCTGGTGTCGAAGGACGGCGACCGGTACCGGCTGATCGCGGGCGAACGCCGGCTGCGGGCGGCGCGGCTGGCGGGCCTGTCGGCGGTGCCGGTCGTGGTGCGGCAGGCGACGTCGAAGGACGCCTTCGTGCTGGCGCTGGTGGAGAACCTGCAGCGCGAGGACCTGGACCCGGTGGAGCAGGCGCGCGCGTTCGACCGGCTGGTGCGCGACCACGCGATGAGCCAGGAGGACGTGGCGAAGCGCGTCGGCAAGGACCGGACCACGGTCACCAACAGCCTGCGGCTGCTGAAGTGCAGCGTGGCCGTGCTGAAGGCCCTGGAGGCCGGCCAGGTGTCGGAGGGGCTGGCGCGGGCGCTTCTGCCGCTGGACGCGGCGGGCCAGGAGGCGCTGCTGCGGCAGGCGATCGCCGAGGGCTGGAGCGTCCGGCAGGTGGAGTCGCAGGTCCGGCGCCAGCGCAAGGGCACGTCGAAGCGGGCGCGCGCCGGCGAACCGGCCCTGGCGGGATACTTCCGGTCGTCCCGCGACGAGATCGAGGCGGCGCTGGGCGTGCCGGTCACGGTGACCTTCCGCGGCAACCGCGGCCACGTGAACCTGTCGTTCGGAAGCCTGTCCGACTTCAAGCGGCTGCGCGAGCGGCTGCTGGCGGAGAAGGGCGAGGGCTGACCCCCGGGACCGGTCCCGCACCCGTCGTTTCGACCGCATCCTGCACCCGATTCCACGAGACGCCCGGAAAGGCCCCCGGCAGGTCCGGGAAGGCCGGTGCGCCCCTGAAGCCGGGCATGGACCCTCGGCGGCCATCGAAAGCGGCCTGAAGAGGCGTTTGCCGAGGTCGCCCCGAAGGGCTGCTTCGGCGACGGCTGACCCGATGCAGGGCGGGGCCTTGTGCCCCGCCAGGGACAGCCGGCGCACGGCAGGGATGGCGGGTTCGAGGAGGCGGGGGGCGGGGCCCGGCAATACGATGGCGGGGGGCGGGGCCCCCGCCCTACAGGGCGCAGGGGAAGGCGGAGCGGCGAGGCGGAGGGGGTCAGGCCAGCGACAGGCACAGCAGCCAGCCGCCCAGCAGGGCGGCGGAGGCGAGGCCGAAGGAGAGGGCGGCGCGGCCCCGCAGGCGGCCCTCGGGGGTCAGCGACCTCCACGCGCCGACGCCGGTCACGGCGACCCATGCCAGGAACAGCAGCGAGGCCAGCGCGGCGGGCAAGGTGCGGGGCATCGAGTCGCGCCGCAGGAACTCCAGGTGGCCGGCCTCGTCCAGGCCGGGACGCCCGTCGGGCAGCCGGTCGATCGCGGCCATCCCCTTCGCGATGGCGTGGTCGGCGCGGTCCAGCAGATCCTCGTCGGGCCGGGCCAGCCAGCGGGTCGCCCGGATCGCGCCCCGCAGTTCCTGCCACGCCCGCAGGGAAAGCGCCGCGTCGCCGGTCCGCGCCGCCTCGTCCGCCAGCGTCGCCAGCAGTTCTCGGCCCTCGCGCGACACCCCGCCGACCGGCAGGTACCACCGCGCCGCCCGCGCCGCGAAGTCGATCGCCGTCGAGGGCAGCCCCGCGTCCCGGCATTCCCGTGCCGTCGCCAGGTCGGACCGCCCCGAGAACGCCACGCGCAGCCCGGCCACGCAGCCGAGCACCAGCACGGCCGCCAGCACCCCCATCCCGGCGCGCAGCAGGCGCGGGGTCACGCGAAGTCCCTCCGCTCGAAGATCAGCGCGGCCAGCGCCCAGAACAGCACGATCCAGCCCGCGCAGTAGGCCCCGGCGGCGGCGACGTAGTCCCAGCCGATCGGGATGCCCAGGATCAGTTCCTTGCCCAGGTTGAAGACGGACAGGTCGGGCAGCCCCACCACCGCGGCCTTGGCCACGGCGCGGGCCGCCTCGTTGGTCGCCAGCATGCCCTTGCGGCCCGCCAGCAGGTCCTCCAGAACGTAGATCGACGTCCCCGCCAGGTACACCCCCAGGGTGAAGACGCCGGACAGCACCGGGCTGGCGAACGAACTGAAGAACAGCGCCACCGACGTGATCAACAGCGCCTGCATCCACGTCAGCACCAGGGCCTGCACCATGTCGTGGCGCAGCGGCACGTCCCGCAGCAGCAGCGACCCGACCCACGCGGCCGCCATCAGCACCAGCGCGATGGCCAGGATCGCGGCCAGCCCGAAGAACTTGCCCGCCAGCACCTCGGACCGGCGGATCGGCTTGGTCAGCACCACGTAGAACGTCTTCCGGTCGATCTCCTTGAAGACCAGGATGACGCCCATCGTGACGGCGATCACGACCTCCAGCAGGGAGATCGCGAACAGGCCGAAGTCCACCAGCACGCGCGCCATCTGGTCCGCGATCGCCAGGCCCGACACCGCCATCGACGACGCGACCAGGCCGATCGCCGCGATGCCCAGGCCGATGAAGGCGCGGTTGCGTCCCGCCTCGATGAACGTGTTGCGGGCGATGGCCGCCACGCGACGCGGGGATCCGAAGAGGCCCTTCATCCCGCCACCTCCCGCGCGCCCACCGGCCCGCTGCCGGCCGTCTTCACGAACAGTTCCTCCAGCGTGATGCCGCGATCCGCGACCTGCAGCACCTCCAGCCGCGCGTCCAGCAACGCCCGCAGCATCGCGTCCGCCGCGGCCGATTCCACCGCCAGCCGGGTCACGCCCGGCCCGACCCGGTCCGTGGCCAGCAGGCCCGGACGCCCCGACAGCCCGTCGGGCAGCTCGCCGGCCACCAGGATCTCCTTGCGCTCGCCCTGGGTCAGCAGTTCCTTCAGCGTTCCCGCGTGCTTCACCTCGCCCTTGTGCAGGATGACCACGCGGTCGCACAGGCGCTCGATGTCGGCCAGGATGTGGCTGCTGAAGAAGACCGTCTTGCCCTGGTCCTTCAGCCGCGCCATCAGGTCGATGATCTCCTTGCGCCCGACCGGGTCCAGGCCGGACATCGGCTCGTCCAGCAGGACCAGTTCGGGGTCGTTCAGCAGCGCCTGCGCGATGCCGACGCGCTGCAGCATGCCCTTGCTGAACTTGCGCAGCACGCGCCCCTTGGCATCCCCCAGGCCCACCAGGTCCAGCAGGCTGTCGATGCGCTGGCGCCGCAGCGCGCGCGGCAGCCCGAACACCTGCCCGAACACGTCCAGCAGCTCGCCGGGCGTCAGGTAGTCGTAGAAGTAGGGCTGTTCCGGCAGGAAGCCGACCCGGGCCATCACCTCCAGCGTGCCGGGATCGCCGCCCAGCACCCGCGCGCGGCCCGACGTCGGGCGGATCAGGCCCACCAGCATCTTCAGCGTGGTGGTCTTGCCGGCGCCGTTGGGGCCCAGGAAGCCGAAGATCTCGCCGCGGCGCACCTGGAAGGTGACGCCCTTGACGGCCTCGACCCGGCGCCGCCGGAAGGGGGTGCGGAAGACCTTCCTCAGGCCCTCCACGGCGATCACGTCGTCCATGGAGCCTCCCCGGGGCGTCCCCGCCCCGAACGCGTCTTCACCCGGCCAGCCGCGCGGCCAGGCGATCAGCGACCCGGTCCACCTGCGAGCCGGTCATCTCGTCGAAGAGGGGCAGGGCCAGCGTTGTCGCCGCCAGCGCCTCGCCGACGGGGCAGGAGGGCCCGTCCGGGCACCGCTGCCGCCAGAAGGCCTGCTGCGTCAGCGCGTGGGCCGTCACGCCCGCCTGGACGCCGTCGTCGAGAAGCGCCCGCCGCACCGGGTCCGCGGGCCGGTCCAGTCGCACCACCATCGACTGCCACGTCTGCCCGGGCCGGTCGTACCCCCCCGGGATCCGCACGCCGTTCTTCCCCGCCAGGCGCTTGCGGTAGCGCTCCGCCAGCATGGATCGCACGCGGATCGACGCCGCCAGCCGTCCCACCTGCACCCGCCCGATCGCCGCGGGCACGTCGCCCATCCGGAAGTTCAGGCCGACCTCGCCGAAGACGTCGCCGGCCCCTGCCCCGGTGCGACCGTAGTCGCGCAGCCGCTTCAGCTGCATGCCGACGTCCGGGTCCCGGGTCGCCAGCAGCCCGCCCTCGCCCGCCGTGGCGGGCTTGCGCGGGTGCATCGAGTAGCAGCCGATGTCGCCCACCGTGCCGGAAGGCGAGCCCGTCCAGGTCCGCCCGCCCAGCGAGCAGGCCGCGTCCTCGATCGTCGCGACGCCGCGGGCCCGGCACAGCGCGACGATCCCCTCGATGTCCGCGGGGATCCCGAACGGGTGCACGACGACGACCGCCCGCGTGCGCTCCGACAGCGCCCGCGCGACCGTTTCCGGCGTCACGGCCATCGTCGCCTCGTCCACGTCGGCCGGCACCGCCACGGCCCCCAGGAAGAACGCCGCTTGCGCCGCCGCCGGGAAGGCGAAGGACGGCACCACGACCTCGCGGCCCGGCCCGACGTCCAGCGCCTCCATCGCCAGCAGCAGGGCCGCCCCGCCGGAAGAGACGGCGATCACGCCCGTCCCGTCCAGCATCGCGGACACCTCGGCCTCCAGCGCGGCCGTTTCCGGACCCTGCGCCAGGTGCCGCGACGCCAGCACGCGGCGCACGGCGTCCAGTTCCTCGGACCCGACATACGGGCGTGCCAGCGGGATCGTCCGGTCGTCTTCCATCACAGGCGGCTCCGGTACCCGGCGATGGTCCTTTGCAGGCCCTCCTCCAGGTCGATCTTCGGTTCGTACCCCAGCAGGCGCCGCGCCTTGCCGATGTCCGGGATGCGCAGCTCGACGTCCGCGAAGGGCCACTCGATCATCTCGATGCGCGACGGCGACTGCGCCAGCCGGACGACCTCGCGGGCCAGGTTGTAGATGGTCAGCGTGCTGCGGGGGTTGCCGATGTTGAAGGCCTCGCCCACCGCCTGGTCCCTGTCCAGCACCAGCAGGATGCCGTCCACGATGTCGTCGATGTAGCACCACGACCGGATCTGCGCCCCGTCGTTGTGCACGCGCAGCACGTCGCCGGCCAGCGCCTTCACGATGAAGTGGTGGATGGCGCCCTCGCCGACCTGGTTCGCGCCGTAGATGTTGAACGGCCGGATCGAGCACGCCGGAAAGCCGTGCTGCCGGTGGTAGGACAGCGCCAGGTGCTCGGTGGCCAGCTTGCTGACCGCGTAGGTCCAGCGCGCCTCGCCGACCGCGCCCAGCTGGTTCGCGTCGCCCTCGCTGACCTTGTAGGCGTATCGGCCGAAGACCTCCGACGTCGAGAAGTCCACGAATCGCCGGCACTTCCCTTCCTCGAAGGCCGCCTCCAGCACGTTCAGCGTGCCGTGCAGCGCGACCTGCATCGTCAGCACCGGCGACCGCATCACGGTGTCCACGCCGGCGATGGCGGCCATGTGCACGACCTCGGTCGCCCCCTTCACGGCCTGCCGGACGGCCTCGCGGTCCAGCACGTCGCACTGCACCAGGCGCACGCGCGGCGAATCCAGCAGCGGGCTGCCGGCCAGCGCGTTCCGGTGCAGGTTGTCCAGCAGCACGATCTCGCAGTCGCGCGTTTCCAGCAGCCGCGCCGCCAGCGACGACCCGATGAAGCCCGCGCCGCCCGTGACCAGGATCCGTCCGCTTCCGCTCAAGGGGTCCCTCCCGCCTTCGCCTGGGGCTTCGCGAGGGACGCCTCGCGGCGGCTGCCCTCGTCCAGCAGCGAGAACAGCGACACCGGCACGAAGGACCAGTCGGCCCGCCAGCGTGCTTCCTCGTCCTTCAGCCCGTTCGCCATCACCTCGGACAGCACGCCGATGCGCCGCAGCAGCTGCGTGCGCTGCTCGGCGTTGGACTCGTAGTACTTCTGCAGCGCGTAGTGGATGGCCAGCGCGCCCTGGTCCCGGTCGTCGAACAACTGGGCCAGGAAGTTCGGGTCGATCGGGGACCCGGGCTGGCCCGCGGCCTTCACGAAGCAGTCGCGCGCCTTCAACTGGTAGGCGGCCTTCTCGGCGTCGTCCTGGCCCTTCATCTCGAAGTACAGGTTGAAGCCCAGGTCCATGTTCAGGCGCCAGTCGTCCGGGAAGCGGGCCAGGCCGGCCTCCAGGAAGCGGTTGGCGTGCGCGACGACCTCGTCGTTGATCATCTGGCCCAGCCGCAGCGTCTGGGCGGCCCACTGGTACACGCGGGGGTTGTCGGGGTCCAGCGCGGTGATGGAGTCCATGTAGACGTCCAGCCACTCGAAGCGCCGGTCCACGAAGAAGTGCGACAGGAAGTAGGCGTGCGCCCGCACGAACAGCAGGTCGGCCAGGGCGGCGGGGTGCCCCAGCGAGAAGAACCGCAGCACGACGGGGGGCGGCAGGTACAGCGTCTCGGCGGCCAGCGGCGAGCCCAGCGCGCGGGAGGATTCCAGTTCCTGCGGCGTGGCGGTGCCCTCGCCGATGCGCTGCCACAGGCCGGCGTCGCGAACGGGGTTCAGCGCGGCGTAGGTGACGGCGACGAAGCCGGCGCGGGTGGCGAACCACCCGACCGCGACGACCGCCAGCAGGATCGCGGTGGTCAGCAACGCCCGGGCGGAGCGCACCCAGGGGAACACATATCGCACCAGGGGACTTTTCTCGGCCAGCCGGGTCGTCGACATCGTCCTGTCATCCCGTGCCGGCGGCGTGCCGGCGCGGGGAGGATGGTATCATACCTCGCGGCCAGTACGGGCTTTGCGGACGGGGATTTCCGGAGGGGGAATGGACCGGCGATGGGCGGTTGCGATCGGGGTGTCGGCGCTGCTGGGAGGCGCGGCGGCGGCGTACCCGTCGGCGGACCCGGACGTGTGGTTCCACCTGGCGCTGGGCCGGCAGATGGAGGAACTGGGAGGGATCCCGGCGACGGAATCGGTCTGCGCGGTGTCGGAGGGCCGGCCGTTCACGAACCACGAGTGGCTGTACGACCTGGGGCTGTGGGAACTGCACCAGGCGGCGGGCACGGCGGGTTGGACGGGGTTGCGGATGCTGCTGGCGGCGCTGCTGGCGGGGTTGTCGGCGGCGCTGGCGATGCGGCTGGGGGCGGGCGCGGTGCCGGCGGTGCTGGCGGTGATGCTGGCGCTGCCGGTGGTGCGGCCGTGGCTGGACGTGCGGCCGCACGTGCCGGCGTACGTGCTGGCGCTGGTCTTCGTGCACCTGCTGTGGGCGCGGGGGCGGCCGGGCTGGGCCCGGATGCTGGCGATGGGGGCGGTGGCGGCGCTGTGGGCGAACGTGCACGGGTCGTTCCCGATGGCGCCGGTGCTGGCGGGGTTGCGGGTGCTGCGGCCCGGGACGGGCGAGACGCGGCGGGACCGGGCGGGCTGGGCGATCGCGGCGGGGATCGTGGCGGCATCGACGCTGCTGAACCCGTGGGGGCCGGTGCTGTACCTGACCGTCGCGCACCACCGGGCGCCGGTGTACCGCGTGTTGAGCGAGTGGGCGCCGTGGCCGTTCGGGCAGGACCTGGCCCGGGACGCGTGCTTCGTGCTGCTGGCGGGCGGGGCGGTGGCCGGGTTCCTGGCGCGGGGGCGTCGCGCGGCGGTGGACGAGATGGTGCTGCTGCTGGCGTTCCTGGCGCCGGCGCTGTCGGCCGAGAAGTTCGTGCCGGGGCTGATGGTCGGGGCGGTGCCGGTGCTGGCGGCGCACCTTCGCGGCGTCGGCGCGCTGCGGCGGCCGCTGCTGGCGGGCGGCGCGGGGGCGGCGCTGCTGGCCGCGGTGGCGGTGGTGCCGCCGGGGGTGTCCGGGTGGGGCGGCGTGTCCTACGCCGAGGAGCCGCAGGAGGCGGTCGCGTTCGTGCGGGAGGCGGGCCTCGCCGGGCGGATGTTCCACCCGTTCAACGCGGGCGGGTACGTGGCGTTCGCGGGCCTGCCGGTGGCCCAGCCGTTCATCGACGGGCGGATCTACATCCACGACGCGGGGGCGCTGGACGCGTACCTGAAGGCGCTGGAGACGTACGAGGGGTTCCTGGCGCTGCATGCGCGGTACGGGTTCGCGACCGTGATGGCGGACCGGCAGGACGCGTCGTTCCCGGGGCTGATCGAGGGGCTGCGCAAGGACCCGGCGTTCCGGATGGCGTGGCTGGACGACCGGTACGCGGTGTGGGTACCGGCGGCGGCGCGGCCGGACCTCGCGGCGTTCGACGTGCTGCGGGCGGGGACGGACCCGAGGTACCTGTTCGACCTGGACGAAGAGGGCGCGGGGAAGGCGGCGGTCGAGGCGGATCGGGTGCGGGCGACGGGCCGGGGCGCCGAGACGACGGGGCTGGTGGCGGGGCTGCTGGGCCTGCGGCGGGCGGGGCTATCCTGGGCGCCGGCGGACGCGTTGCGGCGGCCGTCCGACCCGGCGGCGTGCACGGGCGCGGCGACGGCGCTGGGGGACCTTTCGGCATCGCGTCCGGACGTGCCGATGTTCGGGTACTTCCACGCGGTCGCGCTGGCCTGCCTGGGCCGCTGCGACGAGGCGAAGGTGGCCGCCGACGCCGCGCGCGCCTTCCCGGATGCGAGGGAACTGGCGACGCGGATCGCGGCGGGTGGATGCCTGGCGCGGTAGGGAGAGGATTCGCCCGGACGACCGATAATGCGGCCTGGCGGCTTCCCGAGGGAGTCCGGAGGCGAGGATGCGGGGGCGGGATCGACCGGGGCGAGCGTGGGGCGGGGCGTGGTTGCCGTGCCTGGGCGTCGGCCTGGGCGCGGCGGCCTGCGGGTGGTTCGTGCTGCTGGCCGGGGGGGCGGACGCGCGGGGCGGGCTGCCGCTGGACGACGCGTGGATCCACCAGGTATACGGGCGGGCCGTGGCCGCGGGCGGGATGCTGGCGTTCAACGACGGCGTCCCGTCCACCGGCGCCACGTCGCCGCTGTGGGCGTACCTGCTGGGGGGGATCCACCTGCTGGCGTCCGGGAGCGGGGCCGTGCTGGCGTGGACGCGCGGCCTGGGCCTGCTGCTGCACGCGCTGGCCGCGGCGCTGGTCGCGCGGATCGTGCTGCGGGCGTCGGGGTCGAGGGCGGTCGCGGGGGTCGCGGGGCTGCTGCTGGGCGCATGCCCGCCGCTGGCGGTCGCGGCGGTGTCGGGGATGGAGGTGCCGCTGGCCTGCGCGCTGCTGGCGGCGGCGCTGGATCGGCACCTGGCCGACCGCGCGTGGACGACGGGGCTGTTCCTGGGGCTGGCGGGGCTGGCGCGGCCGGAACTGGGCCTGGCGGGCGCGCTGTTCGTGGCGGACGCCGGGGTGCGCGCCGCGCGCGGGAAGGGGCGGGCCGGCGACGTGCTGCGGATGCTGCTGCCGATGGTCCTGCTGGGCGGCGCGTTCGTCGAGTGGAACCTGTGGGCCACGGGAAGGCCGCTGACGGCGACCTTCTACCGCAAGGTCAACGCGGGCGAGATCCTGCCGCTGCTGGACCGGCTGGCGACCGGGGCGGGCATGCTGCTGGCCGAGCCGCCGCTGCTGCCGGCCGCCTTCGTGCTGGCGCTGGCGGCGGGGGTCGTCGCGCGCCGGCGGCTGCCGCGGGGCACGGGCCTGGCACTGGCGGCGGGGGGCGCGCACGCCGCGGCCAGCGTGGCGATGGTGGCGCCGCTGGACGCCGAGTCGTTCTACTTCCTGCGATACCTGCTGCCGGCGGTGCCGCTGCTGTGGGTGGGCGCGGTGCTGCCGGTGGCGGTGTGGGTGGCGGGGGCGCCTCCGGGTGCGAGCGACGCGTCGCCGGTTCCGCCGGGAGCCCGGCAGGACGGCGAGGCGACCGGGCTCGCGGGGAAGCCCCGCGTCCCGTCGCGCCGCCGGATGCCGCCCTGGGTTCCCGTGGTGCTGGCGGGCGCGCTGGCCGCGTTCACGGGGGCGATGGCGGCGGCCGGGCTGCCGGGGTGGGCGCTGCGGCACGCGGCCTGGTGCCGGAACATCAGCGACGTGCAGGTGCGGCTGGGGCGCCTGCTGGACCGGAGCCTGCCGCCGGACGGCGTGGTCGCGTCCACCGACGCGGGTGCGGTCCGGTACTTCGGGCGGCGGCACACCGTGGACCTGATGGGGCTGAACACCCCGCGTCCCGGCGACGGCGGGGACCCGGGGCCGCGCGTGGACGCGGCGGTCTTCATGCCCGCGTGGATGGCCGTGCAGCGGTCGCCCCGGCTGGAACTGCTGGCGCAGGCGAAGGCGGACGGCTACGCCATCTCGACGAACCCCGCGTTCGCGCTGCAGGTGGCGATGGCCTGCCGGACCGGCGACGGCGAGGCCGAAGGCGACCTGGACCTGCCGGCCGCGATCCTGGGCGCGGAGCTGACGCTGCCGATGCGCTGCCACGACGCCGCGACGCTGGCTCGGTGGAAGGGGGAGGCGCCGTAGGCGAGAGGCACCGGGGGATGCGTCGCAGAGGGGCGTGTCCGGGGGCAACGGGCCGCACCTGCCGGCGACCGGACCTCGACCCCCGGGCGTGCCTGGCCGTTCCCCGTCAGAACCGGTCGTTGACCTGGGGCCCCATCGCACGTCGCAGCGTGCCGTCGGCCAGGGCGCGGTGCAGGTTCTCGCCGTCGGGCCGCGCGGCCACGCCGTCCAGGGCCAGCAGCGCCGCGCCCAGCGCCGGGTGGAACTCCAGCATCGTCGGGGCCGCGTTCGGGAACGAGGCCTGCACCTCCAGCACGATGGCCCGGGCGAAGTTGTCCACGGCCGCCTTCATCAGTACCGTTCCGCCCAGCACCAGAGGGAAGGCGTCGTCCCGCGCGAACAGCCGGTGCGCGGCCGCGACCGCCTGCCGGCCCAGGCTGGCCCCGACGTCCTCCAGCACGCGGCGGGCCACGATGTCGCCCTGCCGGGCCGCCTCGAAGACCAGCGGCGCCATGTCCGCCAGGCGCGGCGGATGTGCTTCGGGGTCTTCCGGCGGCGGCAGCGCGCCGGGGATCGCGAAGTCCATCACGTCCTCGATCGCGGACAGGCCGGTCGCCGCCAGCACGAGGTCGGTGATCAGGGTGCGCCAGCCGCGGCCGTCCCGGGCCAGCCCCGCGGCCCGCAGCCCCATCAGCGCGATCTCGCCCGCGCCGCCCCCGTCGCCCAGTTCGTAGGTGTAGCCGCCCAGTTGCAGCCGCCGACCGTCCCGGCCCATGCCCACGGTGTTGCCGCCGGTGCCCGAGGACACCGCCAGCCCGACGCCGTCGTCCGTGCCCGCCCGCAGCACCAGGAAGGCGTCGTTCAGCACGGTGCGGGGCGCCTGCGGCAGCGTCGGGACCACCTCGCCGACCCGCTCGACGATGCTCGCGGTCACCCGCTCCAGCACCTCGAAGTCCCGCGGCCGGTCATGGCCGGTCAGCCCGAAACCGAAGCCCGCGACCGTCAGCCCCTGGTCCCGGGCCGCCTGGGCCAGCGGCAGCGCCACCCGCAGCAGCGCGTCCCGGGCGCCCTGTTCGCCGAAGGTCTGCCAGTTCGACGACCCGGTGCGCGCGTGCGCCGCCAGGCGCCCGTCCCGCGTCACCAGCACCGCCGCCGTCTTGGTATTGCCGCCGTCGATCCCGATGACCGCCTGCCGCGTCGCGTCCATGCCGCCTCCCGTTCCGTCCGAAGGAACGCCCCGTCAACCCTCGCCGCGCCGGCCCGAGAAGGGCACCCACACACCGCCGCCGCGCACCTCGAACCGCTGGCCGCCGCACTCCACCCGCCGCACCGCCAGAGACGCCAGCAGCAGCGCCAGCGCGACCGCGTCGCGCACCGGGGCCGCCGCCGCGGACACCCAGCCCGCGGCCGCGCCCCGCACCCGTCGGGACCACGTCAGCGCCGCCGCGACCCGGGCCGTCCAGGCCAGCAGCACCGCGACCCAGGCGACGGTGCGCGCCGTCCCCTGCGCGAGGATCGCGACCGCCAGCGCCCCCGGCAGCGCCGCCAGCGCCGCCGCGACCCAGGCTGTCCGGGCCGGGACCGTCCGCCACAGCATGCTGCCGAACTCGGCCAGCACCCGGCCCTCGCGCCCCGCCGCGACCGCCGCCGGGACCGGCACCAGCACCGCGTCCCGCCCCGCCTGCAGCGCCGCCGCCAGGACCAGCGAAGGACGGTTCGGGGCGAGCGAGTCCCGGGAGGCCGCCTCCCACGCCGTCCGGGTGCCTGACGCCAGCAGGCCGGACGCGCCCGCCGGGCCGCACGCGGCCGCCGCCAGCGGGGCCAGGTCCGACGCCGCCAGCGCCGCGGCCGCCCCGAGGGCCCGCGCCTCCCCGCCCGGCACCGGCACCGCCGTCGCCAGGGCACCGTCCCCGTCCCGCGGGCAGGCCAGCATCCGGGCCAGGTCCCGGGACGCCGGGCAGGACCTCGGGTCGATCACCGCGATCACGTCCGCCGCGGGATCCTCCACTGCGTCCGCGGCCAGGCAGGCCCGCGGCACGCTGCGCCCGCTCGGGGCCGCGCCCAGCACCCGCGCCTCCAGGGCCGGCGCCGCCTTGAGCGCCTCCTCGGCCCACCGGACGCCCGCCTCCTCGCCCGCCGGGATCGCCACCCGCAGCGACAGCGGCCCGTCGTGCGCGGTCGCCGCGATCGACCGGGCCAGCGCCCGCCCCGGTTCGTCCCCGCGCGGGATCGGCACCGCCACCAGCGCGGACCGCCCGGTCACCGTGCGCGCCGCGACCCGGCCGCCGCGCCGCCAGCCCGCGACGACGGGCACGGCCAGCGCGACGGACGAAAGGGCCAGCAGCAGCGCGAGGATGGACGCGAGCATGGCCGGATTCTGCCCGCGCGACCGGGCGGGGTCAACGGGGCGGGATCGCGTGGGCCCGACAGGTCGCGGAGATCCGGAGGCGGGGCACGGGGGCCCCGCCCTACATCAGGCGCGCCCGAGGCGACTCCGGCTGCGTCGAGAGTTTCCTGCGGAAACCCGTCGACTCCGCCTGCGTGCCCGGGGGCCGCGCCCTGCAAACCCAGGCAGCGATCAACGATCGTCATGGGTGGCGGAACGCGGACGACGGGTCTCGGTTCGCGACCGGACTCCGGGTCGGCCGGGGCCGAAATGCAGGGCGGGGGCCCCGTCCCCCGCCGGACTTCCTAGAACCGCGCGACGTGGTTCTCGACGACGCCGGGGAAGCCCTGCACCTCGAAGCGGCTGCCGTCGTCCAGCACCAGCGTCCCGGCGAAGGTCCCGTAGCCCAGCTGGTAGTCGGACAGCAGGATCCCCGCGTTGATGTGGCCGACCCGCCTCCCGGTCGGCGTGAAGACCAGGTCGACCTTCCCGTCGGTGGTCCGCGTCCTCCACGGCTTCATCGTGTCCGCGGGGTCGAACTCGAAGCGCGCCGCGGACAGGGGCGTCATCCGGCCGCCGTCCCACAGCACGTTCTCGTTGAACGCCTCGTCGTCCGCGATCAGGTTCTGGCACAGGTTCAGCCCGACCAGGCGCCCGTCGGCCGCCCGCCCCGCGAACGTCGCCCACTTCCAGAAGGTCCGGTACGGGTAGTAGGTCTTCTGGACGTCCAGCAGCGCCGCGTCCCGCGCGGGGTCCAGGTCGTACCGCCGTTCGCCCACCCGGATGAAGCCCGAGACCGGCGACGCCGACTTGTGCGTGTACAGCGGCCGTTCCGGGGCCACGGGCTCCACCAGTTCCAGCGGCTGCATGCGGGCCGGCTCCGCGTCCAGGTCCAGCACCGCCTCGATCGCCGGCCGCCCGCCCCGCGCCGCGATCCGCACCTCCACGTGGTGCCGCCCCTGCGACAGCCGGTTGTCGATGCGGGCCTCGTAGCCCTTCACCCGGAAGGTGCACCCGTCGTCCCACAGCGTCCGGGCCGTCCGCACCGCCGTCGCCGCCCCTTCCCGGGCGTGCTCCACGAACGTCCCCGTGCCGCGGTCCGCGATCCAGCACCAGGAATTGCCCAGGTAGTGCGCGTCCACCAGCGCCAGGCCCATCATCACGTCCGCGCCCGCGATCGCGACGTGCTGCCACTCCTTCAGCCGGAACTTCCGCAGGCACCGCGGGATCTTCATCCCGGCCACCCGAAGGTCCAGCCCTTCCAGGTCGATGTCCCGGAAAGGCGTCGCGAACAGGCCCCAGCGCACCACGCGGCCGTCCTGGACCATCCTGTCCGGCGTCTGCTGGATCTGGCGCATGGCGTCCTCCTCTGGTGTCCGAGGTATCCCCCGTTTCCCGGGGAGGTGTCAACGACCGGATCCGGTGGGCAGGGCGGTTCCTGGCGATCCCATGGCGGGGGACGGGGCCCCACGACTGCGATGGCGGGGGACGGGGCCCCCGCCCTACATTGGGGGACGGGACCAACGCCAAACCCTCTGAAACGCCTGTATCCTGGACGCCGCCCTTGTGCCGGTCCGCCGGGGCGTGTAGAACCCTTCCAGCGTACCCGGAGGATCCTTCCATGCCCGGCCCGGTCGTCCACGGCCCGATCGCCTTCGACAACGAGAAGTACCTGGAGGAGCAGTCCGCCGCGATCCTCGAACGGGTGCAGCGCTTCGACAACAAGTTGTACCTGGAGTTCGGCGGCAAGCTGATCTTCGACTTCCACGCCGCCCGCGTGCTGCCGGGCTTCGACCCGAACGTGAAGATGCGGCTGCTGCAGCGGCTGAAGGACAAGACGGAGATCATCGTCTGCATCCACGCGGGCGACATCGAAAGGCGCAAGGTCCGCGCCGACTTCGGCATCCCGTACGACTCGGACGTTCTGAAGCTGATCGACGACCTGCGCGAGCGCGACCTGCCGGTCCGGGCGGTGGTGATCACCCGGTTCGCGGACCAGCCCGCGGCGAACACCTTCCGGAACCAGCTGGAGCGGCGCAACGTCCACGTGTACCTGCACCGCGCCATCCCGAACTACGCCGTGGACGTGGACCGCACGGTCAGCGACGCGGGCTACGGGTCGAATCCCTACGTCGAGACCAGCCGGCCACTGGTGGTCGTGACGGCACCGGGGCCGAACAGCGGCAAGCTGGCCACCTGCCTGTCGCAGGTCTACCACGAGCACCGGAGGGGGGTGCGCGCGGGCTACGCGAAGTTCGAGACCTTCCCGATCTGGAGCCTGCCGCTGCGGCACCCGGTCAACGTGGCCTACGAGGCGGCCACGGCGGAACTGCGCGACGTGAACCTGATCGACCCGTTCCACCTGGAGGCCTACGGGATCACGTCCGTCAATTACAACCGCGACGTCGAGGCGTTCCCGCTGCTGCGGCGCATCCTGACGCGCATCAGCGGCGACAAGGACCTGTACCGGTCGCCGACCGACATGGGCGTCAACCGCGCCGGGTTCGCGATCGTGGACGACGAGGCGGCGCGGCAGGCAGCGCGGCAGGAGATCGTGCGCCGGTACTACCGGTACGCGTGCGAGCAGGCGCTGGGCCAGGTGGACGCCGAGTCGGTGCGGCGCATCGAGATCCTGATGGAGGAACTGGACGCGGGGCCCGAGGACCGCCCGGTGGTGCGCCCGGCCCGCGAGGCCGCCGCCGCCGCGCTGGAGCGGCCCGGGAAGGGCCACCGCGGGGTCTATGTGGGCGCGGCGCTGCAACTGCCCTCGGGCGAGATGGTCACGGCCTGCAACTCGCCGCAGATGCACGCGGCGGCGGCGCTGGTGCTGAACGCGATCAAGCGGCTGGCGGGGATCCCGGCGCCGCTGGACCTGCTGAGCCCGGCCGTCTTCGACGCGATCGCGGACGTGAAGCGGATCGCCTACGGGCGCGAGTTCCCGTCCCTGGACGTGGACGAGTCGCTGATCGCGCTGGGCATCTCGTCCAACGCGAACCCCACCGCGCGGCTGGCGCTGGAGAGCCTGCCCCGGCTGTCCGGCTGCGAGGTGCACCTGACGCACATCGCGTCGCCCAACGACCAGAAGGCGCTGCGGCGCCTGGGCATGAACCTCACCTCCGCGCCGTCGTTCGAGTCCGACAAGCTGTTCGTGGCATAGCGTCGCGACGACGCATTCCACGGCCTGCCATCGGCCTCCATCCCGCTGCGTTCGCCGCCGAGCAGACCCGGAAGGAATGAAGCCCGTCCGGGCGGGGATCAGCCTGCCAGCACATCGATCGAGGCATGCCGGGTGTCGCTGCCGCCGGGGGGAAGCAGCACGATCCCCAGCTTGCGGTCGAAGGGCTCCTGCGAGACGTGGTCGTCCATGCCCTGCCACGGCTCGATGCAGACGAAGGGCGCCCCGGCGTCCGACCACAGCCCCAGGTGCGGGAAGTCCGGGAACGCGACGCGCACGCCGAACGATTCGTCTGGGTCCAGCAGCGTGACGGCGCGGTCGCGCGCGGGCACCCTCGACAGGTCGAACATGTAGGTGAGGTCCAGGCCCTTCTCGGTGAACGGGAAGTCGCCGGTGCCGTCCGTGGGCACCCGCTGGCCGGTCAGGAAGCAGCGGTCGTCGTTCAGCAGCCGGTCGAACCCGCACGCGGGCAGGCGCACGTGGCAGCCCGCCTTGTCGCCCGACCCGGGCCGCAACGGCGTCGCGAAGCCGGGGTGCCAGCCGACCTGGTACGGCATCGGCCGGGCGTCGCGGTTCTCGACCCGGAACGTCACGTCCAGCCGGGTGCGGCGCAGGAAGTACGCGGCCTCGAACGCGAACTCCCAGGGGTACATCCCGCGGGTGGCCTCGTCCGGCAGCAGCCGGTAGCGCAGGGCGAAACCGTCCTCCACCGGGCCGGCCTCGACCAGCGCCAGGGCCTGGTGGCGCACGAAGCCGTGCAGACCGCCAAAGCGCACCTCCTCGCCGGTGGTGGTGCGGGAGGCGTTCTCGTGCAGCCCCCCGACGATCGGGAACAGGATCGGGGCGTGGCTCTTCCAGAAGCGCGGCGGGTCGTCCCTCTCGCCGTCCCGCCACAGCAGGCCGACCTTCCCGTGCTGCGCGTCGTTCCACGCCAGCGAGATCAGTTCGGCCCCGCGCCGCCGGACCTGCATCGACAGGCCCTCCCCCTCGACGATGTCCAGCCCTGCCTCGGCCTCGTGCCGGTGTGCGAACGACATGGCGTCCTCCTGCCGGGTGGATGTCTCATTGTCGCGCCGCGCCGCGTCCCGGGGACCCGGCAAACCGTCCCGGCCGGCATGGCGCCGCGTGAACGGGTGTCAGTTCAGCGTGCCCAGCGCGTCCCGGTAGAACCGGAGGTCGCGCACGGCGATGGAGGCCCGCCCGCCGGACCGGTCCTCGATCTCGACGCCCCGGGCGTGCAGGCGGGCGCGGTGTTCCAGGATGCCGGCGCCGGCGACCGCATCGACGATGTACAGCAGGTCGCCGCCCTTCGCGGCATAGGCCTGCCCATAGGAGATCGGCAGCGCGGGCGTGACGTCGTCCATCAGCGACCGCGTCACCGGGCCGACCTTGCGGGACCCGCTGGCCAGCACCACCACCCGGCGCGCCTCGAAGACCAGTTCGGCGCCCATCGACACGGCGTAGCGCGGGCAGTCGTCCTCGGACGGGAAGTGGCCGTCGGCCACCGCGTGCTTCATGGTGACGCCGTCCAGGCGCACCAGCATCACGCGGCTGCCCGGAAACGGGATCCCCGCCTCGTGGAACGCGACGTGGCCCCGGCCTCCCACGCCGAGGATCTGCAGGTCGATGCCGCCCGCGGCCCGGATGTCGGCCTCGTAGGCCAGCAGCACGTCGTTGCGCACCGCCTGCAGCACCCCGGACGCGGCGTCGGGCCGGATCTCGATCGCGCGCCCGGCGTCGGTGCCCCGCTCGGTCCAGTCGCCGGGGTGTTCGGCCAGCGCCCGGATCAACGCCGCCTGGTCCACCAGCGTGCCGCCGGGCACCCGCGTGGACCGGAACTTGCGGTTCAGCAGGCCGAACAGTTCCTGGACCATGAAGAAGGCGTAGGACTCCGGGTGCAGCGCCCGCTGGACCGGGTCGCGCCCCGGCAGCCCGACGTACTCGTCCAGGTTGAAGGTCCGGACGCGGGTGGCGTCGGGACGGCCCTGGTTCATCGCCTTGGCCAGGTGCCGGTACATGCCGGTCGGCGAGGCGCCGGTGGCCAGCCCCAGCACGCAGTCCCGCCCGTGGGCCTGCCGGCGATCGATCTCGCCGGCGACCTCGTCCGCGGCGACCTCGCTGAGGTGGTCGAAATCGCGGGTCACGATCACGCGGATGGGCATCGCAGCCTCCCTCGAATTCGCAGCCGGGGTCCGCGCCCCGGCGGGCCGGACTGTACAGGAAATCGGGCGTTTGCGGTAGGGGCCCGGGCGGGCTACAGGGCGGCGGCCTTGCGGGGGGCGGTGGGCCGGTGGTCGATCGCGAAGTACTCGCGCGTCATGCGGGCCACCATCGGCGACAGGATCACCAGCGCGACCAGGTTCGGCACCGCCATCACCGTGATGACGGCGTCCACGAACTTCCAGACCAGTTCCTGCGCCCAGACGGCGCCGATGACGACGAAGACGCAGTACATGTACCGGTAGGGCGTCACCCACTTCCGCCCGAACAGGTAGCCCACCGCGCGGTCACCATAGTAGGACCACGAGATTGCGGTCGTGAACGCGAACAGCAGCAGCGAGACCGACACCACCGCGCCGCCCAGTTGCACGCCGCCCACGGTCACGTCCAGGCCGATGCGGAAGGCGTCGTAGGTCATGGCCGCGCCCATCAGGCCGTCGTCCCACGCGCCCGACAGCAGGATCACGATGGCGGTCATCGTGCAGATGACCAGGGTGTCGACCATCGGCTCCATCAGCGCCACCAGGCCCTCGCGCACCGGGTACTCGGTCCTTGCCGCCGCGTGGGCGATCGGCGCCGACCCCTGGCCGGCCTCGTTGCTGAACAGGCCGCGCGCGATGCCGTAACGGGCGGTCAGGATGAAGGTGGACCCGACGAAGCCGCCCGTGGCCGCGGTGCCGGTGAAAGCGCCCTCGAGGATCAGCCGGAACATCCCCGGGACGCGGTCGTACTCGAAGCCGATGACCGCGATGGCGGCTGTGACGTAGAAGAAGGCCATGAACGGCACCAGCCGTTCCGCGACGTTCGCGATGCGCCGGATGCCGCCCAGGATGACGCTGCCCACCAGCACGGCCAGCAGCAGGCCGGTGGCCCAGGTGGGGATGTGGAAGCCGTCGCCGATGGGCAGGGTGAAGGCGTGCACCGCGTCGGCCATGCTGTTGGACTGGGCCATGTTGCCGGTGCCCAGGCTGCACAGGATGGTGCCGACGGCGAAGACGATCGCCAGGGGCTTCGCGAACGGGCCCAGCACGTGCTTCGTGGCGTGCTCGATGTAGTACATCGGGCCGCCGGACACGCTGCCGTCCTCGTGGATCTCGCGGTACTTCTGGGCCAGGGTGCATTCCGCGAACTTGGTCGCCATGCCCAGGAAGCCGGTCATCCACAGCCAGAACACCGCGCCGGGGCCGCCGAAGTAGATGGCCAGCGCGACGCCCGCGATGTTGCCGGTGCCGACGGTGGCCGACAGGGCCGTGCACAGGGCCTGGAAGTGGTTGACGTCGCCGTGGTCCCCGGGGCGGTCGAACTTCCCCATGACCAACTGGGCCGAGTGTTTCAGGCCCCAGACCTGGATGCCCCGCAGCCACACGGTGAACAGCAGGCCCACGGGCAGCAGCAGGAACATCAGCGCGTAGGTGCCCACGTAGGTGTTGTAGGCGTCCAGCACGGACCCGATCGCCTGGCTGAAGGTGTCCATGTCAGCTCAAGTCCTTCCCGGCGACGACCATCGCCAGCAGCGCCACGATGGCCAGCGGGGCCACCACCCGCAGCAGCCAGACCCAGGCGTGGAACAGCCAGGTCGGGCGCCGCAGACCCAGTTCCTCCAGCAGGTCCTTGCGGGCCAGCCGCCAGCCCACGAAGATCGTGGTGCCCAGGCCGCCCAGCGGGAGCAGCCAGTTGGCGGCCAGGTGGTCCAGGGTGGACAGGAGCCCCGCCTTGCCGGCGAAGACCTCGAAGGTGGACAGCGCCGGCTGGGCCCCCAGCGACAGGGCGCACAGCAGCGAACCGGCATACACGACGACGGTGCTGGCCAGCGTCGCCCGGGGCCGGGACCAGCCCTTCCGGTCGATCAGCAGCGAGGCGACCACCTCGCCCAGGCTGATGGTCGAGGTCAGCGCCGCGAAGGCGACCAGGACGAAGAACAGCGGCGCCAGCACGACCCCGCCCGGCATCTGCGTGTAGAACAGCTCCGGCAGGGTGATGAACAGCATCCCGACGGTCGAGCCGGAGACCCGCTGGTCCAGGCCGGGGATGGAGTGGATGATGATGAACATGGCCGTCCCGGCCAGCAGCGCGACCATCGTGTCGCAGACGACCACCCACGCGGCCGATCCGGCCAGGGACTCCTTGCGGGACAGGTAGGAACCGTAGGCGATCATGGCTCCCAGGCCCAGGGACAGGCTGAAGAAGGCCTGCCCGACGGCCAGCAGCGCCCCCTGCGGAGGCAGGGCGTCGAGGCGGGGCAGCCACAGGTGCGACAGGCCGGCGGTGCGGCCGGGCAGGGTCAGGGTCGTGACGACCAGGTAGAGGAGGATGGACAGCAGGACGGGCATCATGACCTTGCTGGCCCGCTCGATGCCGGACCCGATGCCGCGGTAGACGATGAAGGCGGTCAGGAGCGTGAAGCCGGTGGTCAGCAGCACCTGCTGGGTCCCGTCGGCCAGGAAGGCGCCGAAGCGCGCGCCGGCATCGGGCGGGTAGCTGCCCAGGGACCACTGGACGCACTGGAAGAACGAGCGCAGCGACCAGCCGGCGATGACGGTGTAGTACGACAGGATCACGGCGCCCGACAGGACGCCCAGCCAGCCGACCACCGACCAGCCGCGCCCGCCCAGCGCCGTGAAGGCGGGCACCGCGCTGGCCTGGGCCCGGCGCCCGACCAGGATCTCGGCCATCATGATGGGCAGGCCCAGCAGCACCACCGCGACCAGGTAGACCAGCAGGAAGGCCCCGCCGCCGTTCTCCCAGGCCAGGTAGGGGAACTTCCACAGGTTGCCCAGGCCGACCGCGGAACCCGCCGCCGCGAGGATGAAGCCCAGACGGGAGCCCCAGTGGCCGCGCTGCGACGCCATGCCTGCCTCCGGTGAGGGAACGGGAACGCGGTACCGTACCACGAAGGCGCGGGGGCGTGGAATCCCGCGGGTGGGCGGGGGGAAGTCGCGGATCCAGGGCCCGGGGCGTGCGACGGGGGGCCGGGGAAACCCGTGCCCGGGGCGGGGGTGCCTCCCGGCCGGCGTGCCCGGGCATCAGCCCTTCAGCGCCGCCTCCACCTTCTGCAGCGTGCCGGCCAGCGTCTGGCGGCGCGCCTGCAGGTCGTCCCGGTAGGCCTGCGAATCGGTGTGGTGGATCTCGGTCTGCAGGCCGTCCAGTTCCTCCTTCAGCAGGAGGGCGATCTGCGTCCACTCGTCCCGGGTGAGGGCGGGCTGCGACGCGATGGCCGTTTCCATGGGGCACCTCCTGGACTTCTCGACTCCATGATACCTCCGGGGGCGCTCCCGGGGAGACGCGGGGCGGGTTTCGGGAAGGAGCCGGGCGCGGGTTCCCGGTCAGTACTCCAGGGCGATCGAGAGCGCGACCTGGTGGGCCTGCGTGTCGTAGTCGGCGGTGTTCGACCACTGGCGCAGGTACGAGTAGGACAGTCTCGCCTGCAGCCCCAGGCTGCCGAAGCGGTGGTCGTACCCCAGGGTCGCGGAGGGGATCAGCCGCCGGTCTTCGCGGTCCTCGCCGGTGGCGGTCCCGTCGGCTTCCGTGGCCGGCCAGCCGGGGAAGCGCAGGGCCCGGAACTCGACGCCCGCCAGCAGCGACCAGCCCCGCGGCAGCACCTGCTTCAGTTTCAGGTACGCCCGGTGCCCCCCGGCCAGGAAGTCGGCGGTCAGGAAGGCGAACTGCGTCTGGGTCAGCTTGCGGGCCAGCGCCTGGCTGGACGAGAACAGGTGCCGGTACGAGTAGTCCGCCTGCAGGCCCGCGTTCTCCCAGAGACCCTGGCTGAAGTGCAGGCCGACGTCCAGTTGGTGGTCGTCGCGGTCGGGCCGTCCCTCCCCCTGCCCCTTCAGGCCGGGGTTGTACCGGAAGCCGTATCCGAGGCGCGGCGTGATCGTGGTCCGGGACTGCAGCGTGAACCGGGCCTCGGTCGAGGCCAGCACGTCCAGCGTGTCGGCCTGGGGGTCGTCGTAGAAGCGGCGGTACCGCAGGTCCGCGCCGGCCTGCCAGGCGAACCAGGGCGTCGGTTCGAGGCGGATCGCGGCATCCGCCTGCCCGCCCACGTAGTTCAGCGCCGCGTAGGTGTCCAGGTTGCGCAGCGTCTCGACCTCCAGCCCGACGAGGAACTCGTTCGCGTCGTCGGGACCGAAGGCCGGGTTGACCTGCAGCCGCAGCGCGTGGTCGTGCGAGGTCAGGTCCGTGTGGTTCGTGTAGATCTCGGCCGCGCCCTCGTACCGCAGCGTCCAGAAGGTGGCGAAGTCCACGCCGGCGCGCAGGGCGGGCAGGATCGACGCGTCCCATTCCGGCGCGCTCATCACGAACACGTTGTCGGTCCAGGTCGTGCCGACCGAGCCGGCGACCGAGAGTTCCTGCGCATGCGCCGGGAACGCCCAGAGCCCCGCCAGCAGGATGCACGCCGCGAGCGCCCGGCGCAGGCCGTGCCTGGATGCAAGTTGTTTCCGGGGATTCATTGCCCGCCACCCTGCCGCGAGCCGCCGCCCGCGCCCAGCCGCAGCCGGCGCATGGCGCCGGAACCGGAGCCCGCGCCCGACCCGTCCGCGCCCTTGCCCAGGGCGCCCTTGCCGCGCTTCCGGAAGCGGTGCTCCTGGCCGTCCTGGATGCCGTCGCCGTCGCGATCGACGAACACCCCCGCGTCCTGCGGTGCGTGGGCCTGCGGGGGCAGGTTCGTCGGAGGAACCGCCTCGGCAGGCGGGGGCGCGGGGGCCGCCGGGGGCGGGGCCTGGGGTTCGTCGGCCGCTGCCGAAAGCCTGGGCATCAGCACCGAGGCTGCCAGGACCAGCAATGTCATCCGGGCGTTCATGATCGCTCCCGATGCCCGGGGGAGACTCGCTCCCCCGGGCCGTCGCCAGGGACGTTCGGACTAGCGGGCCTGGCCCTTGCGGTTCCGGGCGTTGTCGCAGACCCCGTCTCCGTCGGCATCGACGAAGCCGGCGCCGTGGAGGCCCTTGCCCTTGCCGGCCCCCTGGCCCTTCCCCAGCCCCTTGCCCTTGCCCTTGCCCTGGCCCAGCTTCTGGCCGCCGGTCGCCTGGTTGTCGCAGATGCCGTCGCCGTCGGCATCGACGAAGCCCGGGCCCGTGCCGTCCTTCAGCCGGTCGCGGTCCCGGCCCCGGAGCTGGTCCCCGACCTGGTCCCCGGCCTGGTCCTGGGCCGCAACGCCCTTGCCCTTCTCCGTGCCGGTGTCCTGCGCGAACGCCGCGGCAGGAATCGCCGCGATGGCGGCGGCCAGCATCAGGTTCTTCAGCGTCCTCTTCATGATCGAACCTCCCGAGGAAAGAGTCGCGGCCCGCCATCGGGCCGACGAGAAGGACGTTTCGCAAGGGGCGTGCCACGGGGGTTGCCGGCTTGTGCCTGGTTGCAACCCGCGGTGAACACAAGAAGAATACCAACCACCGTTGCGGGTCGGCGTCCGGGCTTCGACGTTTTCGTCGAACCGTTCGACCCGCGCGTCGATCCGCCGGGTCGTCACGACAGCCCCAGCTTCTGCATCTTGTACCGGACCGCGCGCTCGGTCAGGCCCAGGTCGCGGGCG
The DNA here is from genome assembly GCA_937975765.1 of uncultured Myxococcales bacterium. Lineage (GTDB taxonomy): Bacteria > Myxococcota_A > UBA9042 > DTJE01 > DTJE01 > CAIZWN01. The sequence continues at coordinate 37,362 of CALJUR010000108.1, read as the reverse complement.
GCGGCACTCTGGTTGCCGCCGTGGCGGGCCAGCGCCCGCGCGATCAGGTTGCGTTCCAGGCGCGCCACCTGCGCCTCCAGACCGTCCCCGGCCATCGCGTCCCCCGCGGGCCCGGGTGATCCGGCCGCGGCCAGCGGGAAGTCTCTCGCCTCCAGGATCGGCCCGTCCGCCAGCACGAGGGCCCGCTCGACCAGGTTCTCCAGTTCGCGGATGTTGCCCGGGAACGGGTGTCGGGCCAGGTTCTCCAGCGCCTCGCGCGACACGCCGGCCACCCCCTTCGCGGACAGGTCGGCGTGCTTGCGCAGGAAGTGGGCCGCCAGGGACGGGATGTCCCCGGGGCGGTCCCGCAGGGCCGGCACGTGCAGCGACACGACGTTCAGCCGGTAGAACAGGTCGGCCCGGAACTCGCCCGTCGCGATGCGGGCCGCCAGGTCCCGGTGCGTCGCCGCGACGACCCGGGCGTCCGTCGTCAGCGGCTTCGTGCCCCCGACGCGCTCGAAGGTCCCTGTCTGCAGCACGTTCAGCAGTTTCACCTGGACCGCGGGGGGGATGTCGCCGACCTCGTCCAGGAACAGCGTGCCGCCCTTGGCCAGTTCGAACCGCCCGATCTTCTGCGACGAGGCCCCGGTGAACGACCCGCGCTCGTGGCCGAACAGTTCCGACTCGACCAGCGTCTCGCTGAACACCGCGCAGTTCAGCGTGACGAACGGGCCGTCCCGCCGGGGCGACATCCGGTGGATCGCGCGGGCCACGACCTCCTTGCCGGTCCCGGACTCCCCCAGGATCAGCACGGACGCCCGGCTGGGCGCCACCTTGATCGCCAGTTCCTTGACCTGCCGGATCGCCGGGCTGTCTCCCACCCAGTCGGAGAAGGCGTCCGCGACCTCGACCGCCCGGCGCAGCGTCCGGTTCTCGCGGGCCAGCGCCACCTTCTCCAGCGCCTTGGCGACCAGCGTCTCCAGCCGCTCCAGGTCGACCGGCTTCGCGACGAAGTCGTACGCCCCGGCGCGCATGGCGCGCACCGCGTCCTCGACGGTCCCGAAGGCGGTGACCACGATGGCCTGCACGTCGGGGTGATCGCCGCGGAGGTCGTGAAGCAGTTCGATGCCGTCGGGACCGCCCAGCCGCAGGTCAGTGATCAGCAGGTCGATCGGCTGGTCCCGTGCCGCCGCGCGTGCCTGCGACGCCGAGCCCGCCTCCAGCACGGCATGGCCGGCCTTCTTCAGGAATCCCGACAGCATGCGCCGCTGGGCGTCGTCGTCCTCGACCAGCAGCAGGGTCGGCTTGTCCGGGCGTTCCATCGCGTCCTTCCTTCCGCCGGCCCGGGTCGGGGCCGGGCTGCGTGACTCACCGGGGCAGCGTCACGGTGGCCCGCGTGCCGCGTCCCGGCGCCGATTCCAGGACCAGCCGCCCGCCGTGCGCCTCCACCAGCCGCTTCGCCAGCGGCAGCCCCAGGCCAGTCCCGTGCGCCTTGGTGGTGACGAACGGGGCCTGCACCCGGTCCAGCGTGGCCGCGTCCATCCCCGGCCCGTCGTCCTCGACGGTCATCCGGAAGCCCTCGTCGCCGCAGGACGCGAACACCCGGACGGTCCCGCCCGGCCCGACGGCATCCAGCGCGTTTGCCACCAGGTTCGCGACCACCTGCTGGAACCGCCGCCGGTCCACGCGAACCTCGCCGGGGCAATCGCACTCGACCACCAGGTTCCGGGACTCGGACCGGGCGCGCATCGCCAGCGGGGCCAGGGTCTCCGACACCAGCGGCCCGGCCGGGTGCCGCCGCAGGTCCAGATCCAGCGGCTTGCCCAGTTCCAGGAAGTCCCCCACCACCCGTTCGACCCGGTCGGCGGCGCCGCCGGACAGTTCCAGCAGCTCCCGGAAGCCGGCCTCGTCCTCCGGGGTCACCCGGACCTCCCGGGCCAGCCGCTGCAGGGCCATCCCGATCGTGTTCAGGGGGTTGCGGACTTCGTGGGCGACCGTCGCCGCCATCTGCCCCAGGGACTGCCAGTGGCGGGACTCCTCCTCGCGCTGCTGCAGGGCAGCCTCGAACTCCCGCCTCCGTCGCGACGCGAACGACAGCACCCACGCCAGCGCTGCGCCCAGCAGCACCGCGGTCCCCAGTACCCCCGCCATCAGCGTCATGCGGCGCGCGATCCGGTCCCGCAGGCGATCCAGTTCGCCTGCGTCCAGCGCCGCCCGAACCAGCGCCCGCGTGCCGTCCGCCAGGTCCAGCGGCCCGACGATTTCGTAGGTGGTGCGCCCGTCCCGGACCAGCAGCCGTCCCTGCACGCCGTCGTCGGGGCCCGAAAGGACCTGTTCCAGCAGCGGGTCCTCCGCGAAGGTCGAGACCTGCCCGGGATCCGGGGAGGCCGCCAGCAGCCCGCCGGCGTCCTGCACCACGACGTAGTCCAGGCCCGGGTCCTTCAGGCCGGCCAGCAGGGGGCCCAGGCCCACCTCCCGCCGGGTCTCGTCCAGCGGGCGGCGGTCCAGGCACAGGACCGTGGCGACGCCGGGCGACGGATCCGCCACGCAGAACACCCCGGCCGCCCGGGTGCGGTCGTCGTCCACGAAACCCGGGTCGGGCGCGGCCAGGACGCCTTCCACGAACGCGACCCGTTCCGGGGCGGCCAGGGGACCCGTGCAACCGCGAACCCCGGTGCCATCGACGGCCGCCCACACGACCAGGTCGGGGATCCGGGACCGGATCGCGGCGCAATCCTCGACGGCGCCGGGAATCCCCAGCAACCCCAGGCACCGGGCGGCGTTGTCGGCGGACATCTCGTAGGCCTGGCTGGTGGACCAGGCGGCCTCCTGGGAGGCCTCCCGGACCAGGTTCCCGACGAAGCGGGCGTGGGCCTCGAACAGGGCCCGCAGCGACTCGTACTGGCGCTCCTGCTCGGCATGCGTCGTGATCGCCAGCGGCCCGGCCAGGGCCAGGACGACCAGCGGGATGGACCAGAACCGCAGGTGAGGCTTGCGCAATCCGGGGAACCTCCTGGTTCCTGGAGGAAGATAGCACACGAGCGGCCGGGGTGGCGGGTCCGGGGCTTCACGGGGCCGTCGGGGCAGGGCCGGCCGATGGTATGCTTCCGGCCGGGGTTCGTACCGTTCCAGGGCGAGGTGGGGCATGAGACGTGGCGTCGGGATGTGGCTGGGGATGGTGGTCGTGCTGGCGGGCTGCGGGGGCGGCTCGCAGGACGCGCGGGATGCCGCGACCGACCCCTCGGGGGACGGGGCGGACGCGGCGGAGGAGGCGGTGCAGGACGCCTTCGATGCCGCGGAATGGGAGGACGCCCCGGGGGAGACCCTGGAAGAGGCGACCGACGCCGACGCCGGCCCGCCGGACCTGCCCGCGATGCCCGACGGGATCCCCGCGTGGCAGCGCGCCCGGCAGCAGGACTTCCTGGCGCATTCCTGCAGCGTGCCGCTGAACGGCCGCGACCCGATGCACCTGCTGGCGCACCTCGCCTGCGCGAACCGGATGGGCTTCCCGGAGGTGCCGGCCGACGTCGTGCCCCTGGACGCCTTCGACGGCGTGCTGGACAAGATGTACCGGCTGCGGGACACCAGCGACTTCGACGCGTGCCGGCTGGTCAACCTGCTGTACGCGACCGACGGCCACCCGGCGCTGCCCGCCGCGCTGCGGACGCGCCTGGAGGACGCCCTGCTGGCCTTCAAGTACTGGTTCTCCGACCCGACGCCGGCGCGCGAGTCCGGCGGCCAGCCCGTCGTGGACGGCATGTGGTACTGGTCCGAGAACCACCAGCTGATCTTCCGGACGGTCGAGTTCCTGATGGGCCAGCGATTTCCGGATCGCACCTTCGAGGTCACCGGGCAGACCGGCGCGTGGCACCGGGACCGGGCGCGCGTCGAGATCCTGCGCTGGCTGGAGGAACGGGCCCGATGGGGCTTCACCGAGTGGCATTCGGACGTCTACTACAACTGGGACATGAACCCGCTGATCACGCTGGTCGAGTGGGCCGACGACGACGAGGTCCGGCAGAAGGCCGCGATGGTGCTGGACCTGTTCTGGCTGGACGTCGCGCTGCACGTGCATCGCGGCAACTTCGGCGTCACGCACGGGCGGTCGTACATCAAGGACAAGCCGGCCGCGGTGAAGGAGGACACGTTCAACGCGACGAAGTTCTTCTTCGACGACACGGTGCTGCCGTGGAAGGACGCCGCGCCGATGGCGACGGTGCTGTTCGCGCGGTCCGAGAAGTACGCGATGCCGTACGCGATCCGGGCCGTGGCGCGGCACGACGGGCCGATGGAGGACCGCGAGCGCATGAACCTGCCGGTGCCCGAGGAGCCGCCCGCGGCGTACGACGACCCGGTGCCGCCGCCGCCGTACGGGCTGGCCTACGACGAGGCGAACCTGGGGCTGTGGTGGTCGATGGGGGCGTTCACGTCGTGGCCGCTGCTGCCGCTGACGCTGGACGTGGCGACCCGGTACGGGCTGTGGGAGGGCCAGTTCGAGTCCATCTCGATCGTGGCGGGCCTGCTGGACCTGACCCAGCCGGTGGACGTGCTGATGCAGGACATCTTCCCGCTGTACCAGCTGTTCTGGCGCATCTTCAACTCGGGCCTGCTGCAGGAGGTCCACACGAAGACGTACCGGACGGCCCACGCGATGCTGTCCAGCGTGCAGGACTACCGGAAGGGCAGCAACGCGATGCAGGTGCACGCGTGGCAGGCGACGCTGGACGAAACGGCGGTGGTCTTCACGCAGCATCCGGGCGCGCTGCCCCTGAAGGAGGGCGAGCCGGTGCCCGCGACGTGGGACTGGCAGTCGAGCGACGAGCACGGGGCGGGCTACTGGACGGGCGACTCGTCGCTGCCGCGGATCGGCCAGCACCGGGACCTGGCGGTGATCCTGTACGCGCCGCAGTTCGAGGCGAAGCCGCTGGGCCTGTCGCAGTTCGACTACCGGGACGAGACGCACGCGTACTTCCCGCACGCGCACTTCGACCAGGTGGTGCAGGACGGGAAGTGGACGTTCGGGCGCAAGGGCGCGGCCTACGTGGGGCTGTGGTCCTTCCAGCCGACGCACTGGCGGACGGGCCAGCCCGAGGTCTTCGAGAACGCGGGGCTGCCGTTCGACCTGGTGGCGGACGGCGCGCGGAACGCCTGGGTGGTGCAGGTGGGCGACGCGGGGGAGTGGGGGTCGTTCGAGGCCTTCACGACGGCGCTGGCGGCGTCGGCCATTGCGGCGGAACCGGTGCCCGACGTGGACGCGGACGGGTTCGACGACGGGTACCGCGTGACCTGGGAGGCGCCCGGGCGCGGCACGGTGACGTTCGGGTGGCACGACCCGCTGGTGGTGGCCGGGCAGGAGATCCCGCTGCGCTGGGACGGGCGCTTCGACAACCCGTTCGTGGCTGCCCGGTTCGACGAGGCGCGCTACGACGTGCAGGCGGACGGGCACCGGCTGTACCTGGACTTCGCGACCGGGGCGCGGCTGGCGACGGCGGCGCCGGCGCGCACGATGACGGCGGTCACGTTCAACACCGGCACGTCGGGCACGGTCGATCCGTCGGCGCCCCCCGGGGGGTACGGGCCGCAGCAGGCCGAGTGGACGGACCAGTGGTACGGCAACGGGCTGTCCTGGGTGCCGTCCATCGACGCGGCGCGGGCGTGGCTGGCCGCGACCGACCCGGACGTGGTGGCGTTCCAGGAGATCTTCGACCCGAACGAGTGCGCGGGGATCCCGGTCGAGGCGCAGGCGGGCTTCGTCTGCGACGGCTGGGCGGCGGGCATGCCGATCGTGGCGCAGACGATCCTGGGCGGGGACTACCAGGTGATGTGCCACCGGGCCAAGACGGACAAGTGCGCGGGCGTGCACCGGCGGTTCGGGCGCTTCCGGGGCTGCGACTCGGACCTGTGCCTGGAGGGGATGGAAGGCGGGACGATCGAGGGCTGCGGCAGCGGCACGCGGATCGGCCGCGGCGTGATCGACCGGTGGGACGGGGCCGGCCCGCTGACGCTGGTCAACGTGCACGGCTCGTCGGGCATCGAGGCGTCCGACCAGCAGTGCCGGGTGCGGCAGTTCGAAAGGGTCTTCGTGGACCTGGGCCTGGGGGACGGCCAGCCGGGTGCGAACGGCGCGACGAACCTGGTGATGGGCGACTTCAACACCGACCCCGGGCGGATGGCCGAGGCGGACCCCAGCGCGGCGCGGCTGAACGACTTCGCGGGGCCGGGCAAGGCCTTCCACTTCCTGGACGAGGTCGGCCCCGAGGCCATGCCCACCTACGCCGGCTTCTTCAACATCGACCACGTGCTGTCGGACGTGCTGACCGGGTCGTGCTGGTCCGCCGGCGTCACCGACGGCCATCCCGCCGTCACCGACATCGTCTACTTCGACCACCACCCGATGGCGTGCGCCGTGGCGCTGCCCGACTGAAATTCAGGGATAGTCACCCTGGTTGGCGAGATAACACCTCGTATTTCCACGATTCATTATGAATGCTTCAGGATATTCCATGAAATCGAGCAGTTGCGTAATGAATAATGGTGACTGTCCCCTATTTACGGCGCGGCCTTCAGGCGCTGGAGGGAGGTGGCGTAGCGGTCGGGGATCTTCGGGAGGCCGGTGGCGGAGTCCACGGGGAACGACGCGGCATACTCGATCATGGTCCGCCACAGCTTCAGTTCCTGCACGCCGGCGGTGTCCGGGTCGATGTCGATGATGGCGTCCTCGGGGTTCGCGATGACGTTGCCGTCCTTGTCCTTGATGTCGATCGCGACCATGCCGCCCGTCTGGTCCTCCAGCACACCCAGCATCTGGGCGATGTACAGGTTCGCGGCCACCCGGTACAGGCGCGTGTTGGCCGCCGAGTAGTCCAGCGGCTGGGCCGAGTACCCGTCCACCTCGTCGCCCAGCCAGATGTTGTTGACCATGAACAGCAGGTCGCCGTTCGGGTCGAACTCGAACTTCAGGCCGGACACCTGCAGCCAGAAGCTGTCGGCCACGATCGGCGCCAGGCCCACGATGACCTCCGCCGCCTGGGCCAGTTCCGCCGCGGACAGGTAGAACGCCAGCATCGGGTAGCCCAGCGCCTCGTCCGGCCCGATGCCCAGCGGCAGCACCCGCACCAGGTCGCCCACGCGCACCTCGCCGGTGCGGCCCATCGGGATGCCGTCCCGGATGACGCCGTTCGCCTCGAAGACGACCTCGACCGGCCCCTCGGGGTCGTACTTCGACGTCGTCCAGCGCACCGCGTCCGCCACGAAGTCGCCCAGGTTGGACTCGGCGAACTGCAGCGGCATCATGTCGAAGCCCGTCGTCGCGACCGGCGTCTGGTACCCGTAGTCCGACCCAGCGAACATCGTCGTGTCCAGGTGGGCCTCGGCGGCCTCGATCAGCGTCGTGATGTCCGGCAAGCCGGGCGTCGCGTCGTCGATCGGCAGCGTGTCCCAGGACTCCAGTTCGAACCCGTCGGCGCCCTTCACCAGCGTCAGCCGGCCCAGGTACTGGCCGTAGCAGCCCGCCTGCACGATCAGCGTCTTCCCGACCACGGTCGGCTGCGGCAGCAGCGTGTGCGTGTGCCCGCTGACGATGACGTCGATGCCCTCCACCGCGCCGGCCAGCGTCTCGTCCTCGCCGGTCGGGCCGTCCCCCTCGGTGACGCCCGAGTGCGACAGCGCGACGATCAGGTCCACGCCCTCGGCCTTCAGCGCCGTGATCGCCTCGTTCGCCGCCTCGGCCAGCGGGCGCACCGTGACCGGCGCGGCGTGCGGGGACAGCTTCCACGCCCCCGTGCCCAGCAGCCCGAACAGGCCCACCTTCAGCCCGTTGTCGAGGGTCACCACGCGCCACGGCAGGATCTTCGTGCCCACCAGGGCCTTCAGGTCCGCCGCCGCCTTGTCGTCCGGGATCACCAGGTTCGACGCCAGCACCTTCAGCCCGTCGCCGGTGCCGATGCCCGCGTCGACCACCATCGCGGTGCCGTTGGGCGTCCAGTCCATCTCGTGGTTGCCCAGCGTCGTGCCCAGGAAGCCCATCGCGTCCATCAGTTTCAGTTCGATGCCCAGGTTGCGCGACAGCGCCGAGAAGGCCGACCCGAACGTGAAGTCGCCGCCGTCCACCGCCAGTACCGCCGCACCGGGCCGCGGGTCCCGGCGCTCCTTCTCGACCAGCGCCGCCAGCCGCGCCAGGCCGCCCAGCGTGCCGTCGGAGTCCAGCGCGTCCGGCGAGAAGTCCGCCAGCGGGCCCAGGCCGTCCAGGTGCGAGTGCAGGTCGTTCGTGTGCAGCAGCACCACCCGCTTCTTGCCGTCGTCGGTCCAGCCGCGCGGCGCGAAGAACGCGTCCCAGTCGATGGGTGCGAGGGTGTCGGTGACGGCATCGGTGACGGTCTCGGCTCCCGTCTCCGACACGACTTCCGGGGCCTCCTCGGCGGGGACGTCGCCGATCGCGTCGGCGGCGTCGGGCTTGCCGTCGTCGTCGTCGCCTCCGCAGGCCGGCAGTGCCAGGCACGCGAAGGCCGCCAGGGCCAGGAACGGACGCAGTCTCTGGATGCGCATGTTCTCCTCCTTTCGACGCGGGCGCCGGCCAGGCTACGGGGACTCGACCGGCTTCGACTTGACCGTGTCCCAATGGTATCCGACCGTGAACGTGAAGTCGTGGGTCACACTGGTGTACGTGCCTTCCATCGGGGCGCCGTCCTTCAGCGTGACCTTGCGGTCCAGGCCGATGACCGGCATGTACGCGACGTCCACGAAGAAGCCCGACCACTGGGTGCCCAGGCTGATGCACGGCATCACGCGCTGGGTATCCGGCAGCGTCGGGTCCACGGACTTGTCCGGCACGGGGTTCTGGTCCCACAGGAAGCCCAGGCGCAGGGACAGGTGCTCGTCCAGGATCGCCCAGTCCATGCCGACGCGCAGTTGCACGGCGTCCTGGTAGTCCTTGACCTCCTCCAGCACCATCTGCTTCTTGTTCGGGCCGACGACCAGGCCCTTCTGAAGTTCGAAGCGCAGCTTGTCGTAGGACGACCACTGCACCCACTGGGCGTCCAGTTCCAGGGACAGGTTCTTCCTCGGCCAGAACCGGATGCCGCCGAACACCAGGTGCGGCAACTGGATCGACGCCTTGAAGCGCTGGTCCGGGAAGCGCGACGCGAACGGCGAGGACACGTCGAAGTCCATCGTGCCCTCGTCGGCCTGGATCTTGATGCCCGAGCGGTAGCCCAGGCCGATGCGCATCCAGTCCAGCGGCTGGTACATCAGGCCGACGTTCACCCCGTAGCCCCACGCCGCGCCCTGGATGTCCACGGTGTTCGGCACGTCCGCCTCGCCGGTAGGGTTCTGGCCCAGCGCCAGCGCGCGCAGGATCCGGAACGAGCCGTGCATGGCGTTGAAGCCGACGCCGACCGCGAAGCCCTTGAACGGCCCGAAACTGACGTTCGGGTTGATCGTGAAGGTTTCCATGCCGGACTCGATGGCGATGGTGCGTCCTTCCCAGTCCTTCGGCCAGCGGATCTTCAGGCCGAAGTTGGTGAACTCGGACAGGCCGACCGCCAGCCAGTCGTTGACCTTGTAGGACGCGAAGAAGGACGGCACGAAGATCGGGGCGGTCGTGGGCGACGTCTTCTGCCCCTGCGGGTTCTCGTACCCGCCGGTGAACAGGTAGGTCGTGCCGCTGAACTCCAGGTAGCCGCCCTTCAGGAACGACAGGGCGGACGCGTTGTGGTACTGGGCGGTCGGGCGGCCGTTGCCGGCCACGATGGCCATGCCCTGGCCCATGCCCGCCGCGGACATCTCCTGGATGTAGAACCCGTTGGCCCGCGCCGCGGACGCCTCCAGCAGGAGGCCGACCGCCGCCGCGATGCCCAGGATGATTGCGTGCTTCCGCATGGCGACGTTCCTCCTTTCCTACTGCGCGCAGGCGCCGGTGGTGAAGGTCCAGACCAGCACGAGGTCCTCGCGCTGGGCGACCACGTTGTCGACGTCCGGTTCGCCGGGCTGGCCGGGCCGGCCGTCGTCGCCCAGGACCAGCCAGTCGATGTGCGGCTTGTAGATCGCCCTCATCCGTTCGAGGTAGGAAAGGATCTGCACCAGCGTCGCGCCGGCCGCATCGCGGTCTTCCTTCGTCACCGTGTCCGTGACCCCGTTCAGGATCAGCGTGTCCAGCCGGCTGTCCAGGTACTTCGACTTCCAGGTCAGCTTCGTCGGATCCTCGGGGAACTCGATGTCCTGCCCGACCAGCGGCGTGTCCAGGAAGGTCACGGCGCCGGTGACCGCGTCCGCCTGCAGGTACGCCGCGCGGGTCAGGCCGAAATAGGTCTGGTCCACGGCGGTGCGGGTGCCGGCCGGGTTCGTGATGCCGTTCGTGATGGCCGCCACGTACAGGCTGTCGGCGGCCAGGGGCGCCTTCGGGGTCGCGGTGACCGACGCCGTGCCCTGCGCGTTCGTCGCGACGACGTCCAGGGGCACCTGGGTGTACTTCTTCGCCGCGGCCGCGTCGTACCGGAACAGCCGGACCGTCGCGCCGTTCGCGGACGCGACCGCGATCTCCTTGTCCAGCGTGAAGTCCAGCGTCGTGTCGCAGGATGCGTCGGCCGCCAGGAGCGCACCGCTGCCGTCCACCGCGTCGGAGGGCTGGGGCCGCACGGCGTTGCCGCCCAGGAAGGCGGCCACCGGGTCGAAGTAGTCCGGCATCGGGTTGGTGGCGACCGTGAACGAGTACGCCACCACGACCTGGTCGCGGGTCCAGGCGTCCTTCACGCCCGGCAGCGCCTCCCAGACCTGCAGCGCCCAGTCGGTCAACTGGCGGCCGCCCTCCAGTTCGCGCGCGGCGTCCAGGCCCGACACGACGCCGCTGCGGGGGCCGCCGTCGGGGCCGATGTAGGTGGTCCCGCCGACCGGCACGGCGTCGTCGGGGAACGTGACCGGCGCCGCGAACAACTGGAACGGCGAGTCGGACACGAACGGCACGGAGGGCTGGCCCTCGACGTCGGGCAGCGCCTTCAGGCCCTTGTCGGTCCAGCCGGTCGCCACGACCAGGTACGAGTGGCCGGGCGTGAAGTCCTTCGTCGGGGGATACGCCTCGGGATCGGTCAGGCGCAGGCTGAGCGAGTAGGGCATCTGCCCGGCCATCTGCCAGTCGAACAGGCGGGCATAGCCGTCCGCGCCGATCGGGACCGGCTGGGCCGGGTCCGTCACGTCCAGGAAGAAGAGGTTGGCGTCGGCCGCGTTGTCGCCCTGGTAGGGCACCAGCGATGCCATGTCCACCTTGCGCGAGAACGGGATGGACGGCGCGAACGAGGCCATGAAGCCGTCCAGCCGGTTCTGGCCCGCCAGCAGGGCCTTCGACAGCGGGTCGTCCTCGGCGATCGGGTAGCCCAGGTCCTGGGCCTTGTCCGCCGCCGCCCTGTCGAGGATCGGGATCGCCATCGTGGTCGGCGCCGCCGCTGGGGCCTCGACGCCGGGGATGCGGACGATGGACGCCTGCTTCACCGGGTTCAGGAAGTCGTTCGGCAGCGGGATCACGCCCCAGTCCGGGTTCGCGATCGCGATCGGCTTCGTCGCGTAGTCGTAGGGAGGGGATTCCTCGAGGCTGACGCTGGAGCACGCGGCCGCCAGCAGGCAGGTTGCTGCAAGCAAGGCGCATGCCGCGAAGGCCCGGCGGGGGTTGCGATGATCGGTCATGGGCGTGACTTCCTCCATGAGGGGGGCCGGGTTTCCAGTAAACCGGATGACGCGCTGAGTCAACCTCGATGCGTTGCCGGGAGGGCATCCGGACTGCTAGGATACGCGTCCAACTTGGACCCGGGAGGCCCTGGTGATGCGTCATGAACCCCTTTTCCTCGCGCCGCGGATCGCGTTGCCGGCGCTGCTGCTGCCCCTGCTGCTGGCCGCCCTGCCCGCGCGGGCCGACTCGCCCGCGAAGGTCGAGATCGGCATCGCCGGCATGCTGGGCGTCGGCGACGAGGGGACCTACACCAGCGAGTTCTTCGATACCGAGGACGACCCGGAACTGGACCCGACGGGCGGCTTCGGCGTGCACGCGCTGTACGAGGTGCTGCCGTACCTGGACGTGGGCGGGCGCGTGGCGGCGCTGTGGTGGCAGGCGGACGAGGCCTGGCCCAAGGGCACGCCGATGGCGGACCACGGGACGCTGGTGGATATCGACGCGCTGTTCAAGGGCAAGTACCGGCTTCTGGACGACCGGTTGGAGGTCTACGGCAAGGTGCCGGTGGGCCTGACCGTGTCGGTGGTCGAGGAACTGAGAGGCGTCACCGAGGGGCGCACCGGGGTAGGTGCCAACGTCGGGGTGCTGGCCGGCGCGTCGTGGACGTTCCTGAAGCGGTACGGGATCTTCCTGGAGTTCGGCTACTCCTTCCACTGGATGAAGCACGAGGGCAAGTACAAGGATCCGGACTTCCCGCTCCTGACGGCCGAGGACACCCAGAAGTTCTGGGCGCACGAATTCGCGCTGAACCTGGGCCTGCTGTTCCGGCTGTAAGGGGAACCCGATGAGGGACCTGAAGGGGCGCGTGGTGGTCGTGACGGGGGCGGGGTCCGGGCTGGGCCGCTGCCTGGCGCTGGAATTCGCTCGGGCCGGGGCGCGGGTGCACGGCGTGGACGTGCAGGTGGACCGGGCGCGGGCCCTGGAGGCCGAGGGGCGCGCGGCGGGCCTGGCGATTGCGGGGTACGCCGCGGACTGCGCGGACGGGGAGGCGGTCCAGGCGCTGGCCGGGCGCATCCTGGCCGACGAGGGGCGCGTGGACGTGCTGGTCAACAGCGCCGGGGTCTGCGTGGCGGGCCGGGCCGAGGCGATCCCCTTCGACGACTGGCGGTGGATCACGGACGTGAACTGGTGGGCGACGGTACACGGGGTGCGGGCCTTCCTGCCCGGCATGGTGGAACGCCGGTCCGGGCACGTCGTCAACGTCGCGTCGATGGCGGGGCTGGTGCCGCTGCCCGGCGTGGTGCCGTACTGCGCGACGAAGGCCGCGGTGGTCGCGATGTCCGAGTCGCTGGCGTGTGAGGTCGCGCCGGTCGGGGTCGGGGTGACGGTGGTGTGCCCGGGGTCGCTGCGGACGCGGGTGCTGTCCGACGGGCGGCTGGCGCTGCCGGGGGGGCTGCGGGACCGGCTGGTGGGGCTGATGGCGCGCCACTCGGCGTCGCCCGAACGTGCGGCCCGCAAGGTGGTGCGGGCGGTGCGCTGGAACCGGCGGCACGTGCTGATGCCCGGCGAACTGTGGCCGCTGTGGATCCTGCGGCGGCTGTCGTTCCGGCTGTACGTGCGGGTGCTGGGCTGGCTGTTCGCGGCGCCGATGCGGGCCTGGCGGGACGGCGGGGGGGGCATGGGCCGGGAGGCGGCGCGATGAGCGGGGGCGGGACGGACGGGACCTCCGCGGCTGGCTGGGCGTTCGAACCGGCCGCGCTGGGGCCGCTGCGCCTGAGGAACCGGGTGCTGCGGTCGGGCTGCTTCGAGGGGATGTGCCCGGGCGGCGCGCCGTCCGAGGCGCTGCGGGAACACCACCGCGAGGTGGCGGCGGGCGGCGCGGCGATGACCACGGTCGCGTACTGCTCGGTCAGCGCGGACGGGCGTTCCTACGGCACCGAGATGTGGATGCGCCCCGAGATCGTGCCGGACCTGCGCCGGCTGACCGACGCGGTGCATGCCGAGGGGTGCGCGGCCAGCCTGCAGATCGGCCACTGCGGGCGGTTCTCGGACCCGCGGGTCATCGGGGGGCGGGCGGTGGCGCCGTCGGCGGTCTTCTGCCTGTTCCGGCTGTCGTGGCCGCGGGCGATGGGCGCGGGGGACCTGGAACGCGTGGCGGGGGACTTCGTACGGACGACGCGGCTGGCGCGCGAGGCGGGCTTCGACGCGGTCGAGGTGCACGCCGGGCACGGGTACCTGCTGAGCCAGTTCCTGTCGCCGCACACGAACCGGCGGCGCGACGCGCTGGGCGGGGACCTGGACGCGCGGTGCCGCTGGCCGGCCGAGGTCGTGACGCGGGTGCGCGAGTCGGCGGGGCCGGGCATGGCCGTGCTGGTGAAGGCCAACGTGGACGACGGCTTCCGGGGCGGGCTGACGCCGGCGGAGGCGGTCGGGGTCGCGACGCGGTTCGAGGCGGCCGGGGCGGACGCGATCGTGACCAGCGGCGGCTTCACCAGCCGCACGCCGTTCTACATGCTGCGCGGCGAGGTCCCGGTGCGCCGCATGGTGCGCAACGAGGCGGACCCGCTGCGCCGGCTGGGGCTGGCCTGTTTCGGGCGGCTGGTGGTCCGCGAGTACCCGTTCGACCGCACGTTCTTCCTGCGCGACGGCGCGCCGGTGGCGAAGGCGCTGAAGGTTCCGGCGGCGCTGGTCGGCGGCGTCTGCGACCGGGCGGACATCGAGAGGGCCCGCGAGGCGGGCTTCGGGTTCGTGGTGATGGGACGGGCGCTGATCCGCGACCCCGGCCTGCCGTCCCGGATGGCCCGGGGCCAGTCCGACGGGTCCGACTGCGACCACTGCAACCGCTGCGTCGCCGCGATGGACCTGGGCGGCGTCCGCTGCATCACCCGCGACGAGGAGGACGCCGGCCGCCCCCGCTCCCTGGACTGACGCCCCCAATTCAGGGACAGTCACCATTATTGATGATGCAACTCCACGTAAACGCGATGATCGTTGGCGGGAAACAGGGCCCCCGCCCTACAATCCGGTCGGAGACGTCCGGGGAGGCCGATCGTGGACAAGGGGATCCTCCGCTTCGCGCCGCTGCTGGCGGCGGCGGGACTTTCATTCCTGTCTGACTGCTCCGGGGCGGGCGGCCCCTGCGACCCCGAGGGGACGCGGCTGGCGCGGGTGTCGTACCCGGTCCGGGACCTGGCGGTGTCGGACCGCTGGGTCTACTGGCTGGACCCCGAACGCGTCACGGACAGCAGCGTGCGCGGCGTGCTGATGCGCGTCCCGGCGGAAGGCGGTGCGGCGCAGCGGCTGGCGGCCTCGGACGCCCCGGAAGCACTGCTGCGAAACCACCTGGTCGTGTCGGGCGGGACGGCGTTCTGGCTGGACCCCTGCCCCACGCCGGCGCCGACCTGCGCGCGAATCGTATCGGTGCCCGTCGCGGGCGGGACGCCGACCGTGCTGGTGCAGGGCCGGGTCTTCGCGTTCGCGGTGCACGGGGACGACCTGTTCTTCACGCTGTCGGACGAGTGGGGCCTGCAGGAGGGCGCGCCGGACGGCGAGGTGCGCCGGATGCCGGCGACCGGGGGCGCGTCCGTGGTACTGCGGTCGGGGCTGACGCACCTGCGGGAGGTGCTGGCGGACGACGACCGGGTGTACTGGTCCGTGGCCACGTCGGGTGACGACGCGGGCCGTCGCGCATACGTGCAGGCGATGTCCCGGGCCGACGGGACGGTCTCGACGCTGCTGGACAACGGCGGGGCAGGCGGGGCGCGGCCCGGGTACCTGGCGCTGTCCGGCGGGTACCTGTACTTCGTCGCCTGGGGCCGGGTGCATCGCGTGCCGGCGGCAGGCGGGGCGGTCGAGGATCTGGGCGACCCGCAGGCGCGATCGATCGCGGACCTGGCGGTGCAGGGCGGGACCCTGCTTCTGGCGGACTGGGGCGAGTGGGTCGGGACGACCGACGACGACCCGGGCACCTACCAGTGCGGCGCGATCCTCGGAATGGTCCCCGGTACCGGCGTCGCGCGGGTGCTGGCCGGCGGGCAGGAGCAGCCGACGGCGGTCGCGGCCGCGCCCGGCTGGGTGTACTGGGTGACGGAAGGCTACGCCGACTGGCACGACGGCGGGATCTACCGGATGCCGCTGCCGCCGATGTAAGGTCGGGGGCCCCGGAAGGTGTCGCGAATGGGCACCGCTGTCCTGGTTTCTTGCGGGATTGCGGATGAAGTCCGGTTCACTGGCACGCAGCGGCTGGATCGGTTCCTCGCGGCGACGGGAATCGGCTGGGCTCGATGGCCGGCGCGCTGGCCGGCGACGGGACGGTCATCGAGGCGGCGAGAACCGCAGGGCCCTTCGCCGGTTCGAAACGGACGAGTCCCGGGACACCTTGTTCTTCCGTGCGGGACCCACCTGCACGGCACGTCCCGACCAGGGACAGGGCGCGGTTCAGCGGTACGGGTCGCAGCGGACCACGAACAGCGTCCGTCCTTGCACCCGCAGCGAACCGACCTTCCTTCCGTCGCAGAACACGGTCACGATGCGATCCTCCATGTCCCCCAGGTCCAGTTCGTAGTTCCCATAGCGGGGATCGATCCGGGCCGTTCCGGTGCCCGCGTCGGTCGTGATCTTCCGGTTCGGGGTACAAGGGGCGCCCTTCTCCTGGAAGCAGTTCCCGTGAAGCGAGTCGGCGTTCGCGACGCCCGACAACAGCAGGAATGCAGCCCCTGTCACGAGCGCGCGCATGATGACCTCCTTCCGTCCTGACGGATTCTGTGCATTTGCCCAGCGATCCTGCCATTTCCCGGGCCGGCGTGGAAGCCATGGCCGGGGGTTCGGGCAGGCGGGCGTTGCGTTGCCTGGCGGTCTTCCCGCACAGGTACGGCGCCCATCGTGGGCGCCGCCAGGGGACGGGGCCCCCGCCACGGTCAGTCCGTCAGCCAGACGTCGCGGGACGCCTTGATCGCCAGCGCCGGGCCCACCTTCACGTCCACGCCGACGCCGACGCCCTTGTCGGTGTGGAACTTCACCAGGGCCGTCCCGCGGATCATGCCGGTCGGGTCCCGCGCGCCCAGCCCGATCCCCAGCGAGAAGTCGCCGGTGCCCAGGTCGAACCCGACCTCGCCCTGCAGCGGCCCGAAGCCGCCCTCGACCGTGACGGTGCTGTCGTTGACGCCCAGGCACAGGAAGCCGTCGAAGCAGACGTCATACTGCAGCGGGTCCTCGTCCTCGGCGTCCCAGAGCCCCCCCAGGTCCAGCACGCCCAACTGGCAGGACGCCTCGAACGTCGCGCGGTCCGCGGCGATCGACCCCTCGACCATCGGGTAGTACATCGTCGACGCCTGGTGCATCCCGGCGACATTGCGCTCCATCTGGTCGATCTCGTCGGCCAGCGCCTCGTCGGACGCCTTGCCGTGCCAGCGCGCCACCGCGTCCCAGGTCGCGGCCTCGACCGCCGCGGCGTGCGCGACGGCCAGGCCTTGCAGCCGCGGCGCATACCTCGGCACCAGGCCCGCGAACGCGGCGTGCGACGCCTCCTCGGCGCTGCAGAACGCCGCCTGGCACTGCGCGCTGCAGCCCTCCCCGCCCCCGCAGCCGTTCATGCAGGCCCCGGCGTCGGCGACGTGGTCGTAGTGCTCCGCTTGTCGCGCGGCGGTCTCGCGCTGGATCTCGTCCTCGGCCAGCTTCGACTGCGCCTCGTAGTCCGCGTCGGCTTCCGCGACGGCGGCGGCGACGTCCTCGCGCAGCGTCTCGGGACCGCCTTCGTCGCCCTCCAGCGCCCGCGTCGCCCGGCCGTACGACCGCGGCACGGCCTCCAGCGCCCCCGTCACCGCCGGCAGCGCCTCGCGCGCCGCCTGGATCTCCTCGTCGCGCGGCGCGCGCCGGACCGCCACGTCCAGCAGCGCCCGGGCCGCCTGGGGCTGGCCGCGTTCTTTTAGCAGCCGCGCCAGTTTCAGGTGCAGCCGCGGGTCGTCCGGGTTCGCCGCCAGGGCCTTCGCCGTCCAGTACGTCGCCCGGGGCAGGTCGCCGGCCTTCCGGTACGCGAAGGCGACGTTCTGCAGGACGATCGCGTCGTCCGGGGCGCGCGTCGCGGCGTACCGCAGCAGCGGCAGCGCCTCGTCCGCCCGGTCCTGGTACGCCAGCGCGAAACCGGCCTGCGACAGCAGGAAGCCGTCGCCGGGCCTCGCCATCGCGGCCTGCGCGAAGCACCACAGCGCGGTGGCCCCCGACCCCTTCACGAAGGCCTTCACGCCCAGCCCGTGCCAGTACCCGGCGGCGTCGGCCGGGATGCGGTGCTCGGTCCCGATCGGCGGCGTGATCTCCCCGGGGTCCTGCACGTGCGCGGCGAGGGCGGCCCTCGTGTCCGCGGGCACGGCCGTCTCGCCCTCGGCCGCCAGCACCTGCAGCCGGGCCTGCACCTCGGCCGCCGTCGGCGCCGCCTCCACGAACGGTCCCTTCCCC
Source organism: uncultured Myxococcales bacterium (assembly GCA_937975765.1). GTDB lineage: Bacteria > Myxococcota_A > UBA9042 > DTJE01 > DTJE01 > CAIZWN01. The sequence goes on along the minus strand of CALJUR010000108.1, from coordinate 19,280 downwards.
GCCGGCACGAGGCCCGACGGGTCGCCGCCGCCGCCGCACGCCGCGGCCAGCATCAGGACGGCCGCCTGGGTTGCCAGGGTCACGGGTCGAAGGTGCATGCCGGGCTCCATGCAGGGATGCCGCATCGTACCATCCCGCGGAGGCCGCCCCGTAGCGCGCGTCCTGCCGGATCACCTCTTGCGGCGTGATGGCTCAGGGGCACCTGAAACTTCCGGCGAGTGGCCGCGATCCCGGGGTCCGTGGTGACACCATGTCCCGGTTCCCGCAGCCGTGGCGACGATTGCTCCGGCCAGGCCGGCAGACCGTGGACAGGGCGTCGCCGCCGCCTTCGAACCCGTCGGGCCGAACCCTTTTGTCTGCGCCCATCGGGGCCCACCCAGTGACCCGTCATCATCAAACCGCTGTCATCGTTCTGAAGTAAGACTCGCCATTGAACCCGGACGCAACGCGGCCAGGCAGCGCCGAGGTGTTCGTGTGGATGCGCTGTTCGCCGGTTCCGAGACTTGCATCGGACGAGTGGGAGGCCGATGACTCGATGAGATTCCCGGAGGTGGTTCCATGAAACCGGCCACGGATCGACCGCGGGCGCTGGCGCGGATCGAGTACCTGAAGGTCCGGAACTTCCGCGCCCTGCGCGAGGTCGAGTTCAAGACGATGACGCCGATGACGGTCCTCCTGGGCCCGAATGGCGGCGGCAAGTCCACGGTCTTTGACGTGTTCGCATTCATGGCCGAGTGCTTCGAAATGGGACTTCGGCGCGCCTGGGACAAGCGGGGACGCGCGAAGGAACTGCGGAGCCGGGGATCGACAGGCCCCGTATCGATCGAGTTGAAGTATCGCGAACACGGGTTCCCCCTGATCACGTACCACCTCGCCATCGACGAGCGCGGTACAGGGACGCCTGTCGTCGTCGAGGAGTGGTTGCAGTGGAAGCGGGGTGCCCACGGCCGGCCGTTCAAGTTCCTGGACTATCGCGAGGGCCAGGGGAGGGCGGTCAGCGGGGAACTGCCCGACGAGCAGGACCACCGCGCGGAGGTCCCTCTGAAGTCCCCGGACCTGCTGGCAGTGAATGCCCTTGGCCAGTTCGCAGAACACCCCCGCGTGGCGGCATTACGGGATTTCATCACGGGATGGTACGTGTCCTACCTTGCTGCCGAGAGCATGCGCGGCCAGCCCGAGGCGGGACCCCAGGAGCGCCTGGCGAAGACCGGGGACAACCTTGCGAACGTGATCCAGTTCCTCGCGGAACGCCATCCGGAACGCCTGGAGCGGATTTTCGAGGTGCTTCGTCGACGGGTGCCCCGGATCGAGAAGGTCCTGTCCGAAACCATGCCGGACGGCCGGCTGCTTCTCCAGATCAAGGACGCGCCGTTCAACAATCCGGTCCTGGCCCGGTTCGCTTCCGACGGCACGCTGAAGATGCTGGCATACCTGGTGCTGCTGTACGACCCCAATCCTCCGCCATTCATCGGAATCGAGGAACCCGAGAACTTCCTGCACCCGAGACTGCTGCCGGAACTGGCCGAGGAGTGTCGCGCGGCCAGCGAGCGGACGCAGATGCTGGTCACGACGCACTCGCCGTTCTTCCTGAACGCTCTGCGGCCGGACGAGGTCCGGGTCCTGTGGCGAGACCCGGAAGGATACTCGCAGACGCTTAAGGCAGGAGACATCGCTGGTGTGCGGGAGCATGTGGAGGCGGGCGCCACGCTGGGCCATTTGTGGATGGAGGGCCGATTCGGCGTCGGCGATCCGCTGGTGCGTCTGGGAGCCCCTTCCGGGACGGGGAAGGGGCGATGAGCGTCGATCATGTCGAGGTCCTGGTCGAAGAACCCTCCATGGAGGCGGCGCTGCGCCTGTTGCTGCCCAGGATCCTGGGAAACCTGCCCCACGAGGTCTTCCCCTTCCAGTGCAAGGACGAACTCCTGGAGCGCCTGCCCCAGCGCATGCAGGGGTATGCCAACCGGATGCGGAGCGACCCTTGGTTCCGCGATCACGTTCGCGTGGTGGTCGTGGTCGATCGCGACAACGACCAGTGCGTCGCGCTGAAGCAGCGACTGGACAGGATGGTGAAGGACGTCGGCCTTGTGCCCCGATCTCCCGGTTCCAACTCCAGATGGACCGTGGTCAACCGCCTTGCCATCGAGGAACTTGAGGCCTGGTATTTCGGGGACTGGGCGGCGGTTCGGGCCGCCTATCCGAACGTTCCGGCAACGATCCCTTCGCGCGCGGGGTTCCGCGACCCCGATGCCGTTGCGGGCGGCACCTGGGAGGCATTCGAGCGCGAACTGCAAAGGGCTGGCTACTTCAGGGGCGGATTGCGCAAGATCGAAGCTGCCCGGGCAATCGCGGCACGCATGGAGCCCGCTCGGAACACCTCCCGGAGCTTCGGCAAGCTGCGCAGTGTGCTCGTGGAGATCGCGGCCGTCCGGTGATCGCCCGCGAGGCACCGACGACCGGCAGGAACATTGTGCCCCCGATGCTGCCCTCCCCCCGGGGTGGGTGCGAGTTCCCGAGCGTGCAGGCGGGCCAGGACCTTCGGCGTAAAACGCGACCGGACGCGCCTCGGAACGGCTGGACCGCGTCGGAGTGGGAGGCCGCGCAGGTGGCCATGTGGTCGGCGCATCCGGTGTCCGGGATCTCCACGGTGCCGTCGCCGCCGCACGGCGCCGCGGCATCGACATCCCGACCTCGCCCGCCCTGGCCCCCCGGCCCGGCCTCGTGGTAGAACCGCCGCATGGAAACGCGAACGAATCCCGGTGGTGGTGGCTGGTTGTCCCGGTGGGGCGCGGGCCTGGCGGACTGGTCCGAACGGTACTTCCCGGACGCCTTCGTCTTCGCCCTGCTGGCCGTGGCGATCGTCTTCTGCGGCGGCCTCCTCGCCGGCGCCGGCCCGCTGGAGATGGCCCGCGCCTTCGGCAAGGGCTTCTGGTCGCTGGTCCCGTTCACGATGCAGATGGCCATGGTCATCCTGGGCGGCTACGTGGTGGCCGTGTCGCCGCCCGTGCACGGCCTGATCCGCCGGATCGCCCGCATCCCGCGCACGCCGCGCGGCGCCGTCGCCTTCACCGCCCTGTTCGCCATGCTGGCCTCGCTGCTGTCGTGGGGCTTCAGCCTCATCTTCAGCGGCCTGCTGGTCCGCGAACTGGCGACCCGGCACCGCCGCGTGGACTTCCGCGCCCTGGGCGCCGCGGCCTACCTGGGCCTGGGCAGCATCTGGGCGCTGGGCCTGTCGTCGTCGGCCGCGCTGATGATGGCCACGCCCGACGCGCTGCCCGCCGCGCTGAAGGACGTCACCGGCGTGCTGCCGCTGTCCCGCACCCTGTTCCTGTGGCAGAACCTCGTCCTGGTCGTGGCGCTGGTGGCCGTGTCGGTCGTCGTCGCCTGGTTCTCGTACCCCGCCGAGGACCGCGTCCGCACCGCCGAGGACCTGGACGTGCGCCTGCAGCCCCCGGTCGTCACCGTGGACGCGCCCGCCACGCCCGGCGAGCGCCTGGAGCACAGCCGCGTGCTGTCGCTGTCCGTCGCGGCGCTGGGCATCGCCTACCTCGCGATCGTCTTCGCCGAGAAGGGCGGCCTGGCGGCGCTGGACCTGAACACCTACAACCTGGCCTTCCTGATGCTGGGGATGGTGCTGCACGGCCGGCCGCGGTCCTTCCTGAAGGCCGTGTCGGGCGCGGTCCCGGCGACCGGCGGCGTGCTGGTGCAGTTCCCGTTCTACGGCGGCATCTTCGGGATCCTGACCGGCACCGCGCTGTCGGCGCTGCTGGCCGATGCGTTCACGTCGGTGACCACGCCGCACACCTTCCCGCTGTTCACGGCGGCGTACTCGGCCGTGCTGGGCCTGTTCGTGCCGTCCGGCGGCGGCAAGTGGGTAATCGAGGCGCCCTACCTGCTGGCCGCGGCCGGCGCGCACGGCACGGATGCCGGCTGGGTGGTGCAGATCTACAACGCCGCGGAGGCCCTGCCGAACCTGGTCAACCCCTTCTGGATGCTGCCGCTGATGGGCCTGCTGAACGCGAGGGCCCGCGAACTGGCCGGCTTCTCGATCCTGCAGTTGCTGGTGCACGCGCCGCTGGTGATGCTGCTGTGCTGGGCGCTGGCGTACACGTTCTGAACCCCCCGGCCGACGGACGTCGCCGTGCTTACGTGCGCCTGCACCCCGGCGCGATCCCGGTCGAACTTTCGCCCCCTCGCCGGTAGAATGGCCTCGATGCGGCAGTGTTGACCGTCCAGGACGCGCCCCGGCCCGGGGTGCGGGGAGGCATCCGATGCGACGCGGGATCCTGGCGCTGGGCCTGGTGCTGGCGATGGCGGCGTGCGAGGGGAACGGGAAGGTGGCGCTGGACGACGGCGCCGGCCAGCCCGACACCCCCGTGGCGGACCCCGGGACCGGCGAGTTGCCCGACCTGGCCGACCCCGGCTGCGAGCGGTGCGACCTGGCCGAGGAGGACGGCATCCCCGCGGATCCGGGCGGCGAACTGCCCCCCGGGGACACGCTGCCGGACGGCGATGCACCGCTGGACGCCGAGGCCGACTCCGCGGCGGACTGCCACGGCTTCGGCTGTGCCTGTTCGGACAACGCGGACTGCCTGTCCGGCTTCTGCACGATGACCCGGGATGGATCGGTCTGCTCGAAGCTGTGCGGCCTGGGCATCGACTGCCCGCCGGGCTGGGGCTGCGAGCAGATCAGCAGCGTGGGCGACGAGCCGGTCTTCGGGTGCATCGACCGCCACGCGAACCTGTGCCGCCCTTGCCGGACTGCGGCGGACTGCCAGATCCTCGGAGGGGGCAACCGGCGGTTCCTGTGCCTCGAGCAGGGTCCCGAGGGGAGCTTCTGCGGGTCGGGGTGCGAGGTCGCCGGGGACTGCCCGGACGGGTACGACTGCGTCGACGCGACCTCCGGGCGCGTGTCGGCGAAGCAGTGCCGGCCGGCGGAAGGCGAACCGTGCCCGTGCACCGACCGGTACCGGGACGAGGGGGCGCTGACGGTCTGCCGGGTGACCGTGGGCGACTGGACCTGCACGGCCGAGCGCACCTGCGACGCGCCGTGCACCGCGGCGACGCCGGTCGCCGAGACCTGCGACGGGGCGGACAACGACTGCGACGGCGCCACCGACCAGGGGCTGGACGGCCAGGCCTGCACGATCGTCAACGCGTATGGCGAGTGCCCCGGCACGTCCCGGTGCGTGGGGGGCAAGCCGCTGTGCGAGGGCACGGCCGCGGCCCCGGAGGTGTGCGGCAACGGGCTGGACGAGGACTGCGACCGCGAGGTGGACGAGGAGGGTGCCGCGGGCTGCACGAACTTCCTGAAGGACGAGGACCGGGATCGCTACGGCGTGGACGGCGACTCGAAGTGCCTGTGCCAGGGCGAGGCGCCCTACGACGTGACGACGGGCGGCGATTGCGACGACGGCGACGGCGCGGTGAAGCCCACGGCCACCGAGCGGTGCAACGGCGTGGACGACGACTGCGACGGCACCACCGACGAGGACACGCTGGCCGAGTGCTTCCCGACGGTGTGCTCGACGGCGCAGAAGGGGTGCCTGGCGTCCTGCACCGGGCCGGAGGACTGCCAGGCCCCCTGGACGTGCGACGATGGCGTGTGCCGTAAGGTCCCCGGCCAGCCGTGCGGCGGGGACGACGAGTGCGTCCGGGGCCTGTGCGTCGACGGTGTCTGCTGCGATTCCCGCTGCGACGGCACGTGCGAGCGGTGCGACCTGGCCCAGACGAAGGGGACCTGCACGCCGCTGCCTGTCGGCACCGACCCGGACGCGGAATGCGCGGCTGCCGACCCGGCGACGTGCGGCACGACCGGCGAGTGCTCGGGGCTGTCCGCCTGCACGCTGTGGCCCGCGGGGACGGTCTGCGCGCCTTCCGCGTGCGACGCGGCGACGGTGGCGCACGCCTCGTCCACCTGCGACGGCCTGGGCGCCTGCCTGGACCGGGGGACGATCGACTGCGCCCCGTTCACGTGCGACGCCGCGACCGGCCTGTGCCGGCAGTCGTGCTTCTTCGACCGGGACTGCGGGCCCGGCTTCGCCTGCGCCGACGGGTACTGCCTGCGGGACGAGGGCCAGGGGTGCAGCGCGGACGCCGAGTGCGCGTCCGGCTTCTGCACCGACGGCGTGTGCTGCGGGTCGCGCTGCGACGGGACCTGCGAGGTGTGCGACCTGGAGGGCGCCGTCGGCGAGTGCCTGGCCGTGCCGGAGGGGCAGGACCCGGGCGACGAGTGCGAGGCCTCGGGTGCGGAGGGCTGCGGGCTGACCGGGACTTGTTCGGGCTTCCGGTCCTGCTCGCTGTGGGCCGTCGGGTCCACGTGCCACCCGGCCGAGTGCCTGGACGCGGGGACCTCCGCCAACACCGACGAGTGCGACGGGAAGGGGGCGTGCATCGACGGCGGCACCACCGCCTGCCACCCGTACGTCTGCGACACCACGACCGGCACCTGCCTGACGGCCTGCGTGCAGGACGACCAGTGCCAGGCCGGCACGCGGTGCTCGCAGGGGGCCTGCCGGAAGGTCGAGGGCGCCTCGTGCGCGGACGGGATGGAGTGCGCCACGCTGCTGTGCGTGGACGGGCGCTGCTGCGACCGGGCGTGCGACGGGCTGTGCGAGGCGTGCGACCTGGGAGGCAGCGAGGGCACGTGCACGTGGATGCCGGACCAGACCGACCCCGACGCCGAGTGCCCGAACCGGGAGGCCTCGACGTGCGGCACGGAGGGCACGTGCGACGGGCAGGGAGGCTGCCGGCTGTTCGGGCAGGGCACCCCGTGCTCGGTCCGGGCGTGCGCCTCGCTGTACGCGTCGTATCCGGTCGACGCGTGCGACGGCGCCGGGGCGTGCATCGACGCGGGCATCGTGCAGTGCCTGCCGTACCTTTGCGACCCGGTGACCGGGGGGTGCCGGACGACCTGCGGCACCAGCGCGGATTGCCAGGCGGGATACGCATGCGCCGGCACGGCCTGCCTGAAGGCCGACGGCCAGCCCTGCGGCGCGGACGCCGAGTGCGCCCGCGGGTTCTGCACGGACGGCGTGTGCTGCGACGCACGGTGCCACGGCCTCTGCGAGTCCTGCGCGCTGGCCGGCCAGGAGGGGCGCTGCGCCGCGGTGCCGTCCGGCGAGGACCCGGACGGGGAGTGCGCGAACAGCGGCGCCCTGTCGTGCGGCACGACGGGCGCGTGCAGCGGCCTGCGGTCCTGCGCGCTGGCCCCGGACGGGAAGGTCTGCGCCGCGGGGTACTGCGTGGACGACGCGACGATGGCCCTGGCCGCGCTGTGCGACGGGCTGGGGACCTGCCTCGCCGCGCGGACGGTCCCCTGCGGGTCGTACGGGTGCGACGCCGGGACGGGGGCATGCCGCACCACCTGTGCGATCGACGACGACTGCACGACGGGGTACGTGTGCGTCGGAACCACCTGCAAGAAGGACGAGGGCCAGCCCTGCGCCTCGGGGACCGAGTGCGCCAGCGGCGAATGCTGGGACGGGACGTGCTGCGGGACGCGGTGCAGCGGCACCTGCGAGTCCTGCAACCAGGCGGGTCGCGAGGGATTCTGCGACCCGGTGCCGGCGGGCACGGACCCCGCGGGCGAGTGCCCCGCCGACGCGATCAAGACATGCGGCCGGACGGGCGAGTGTTCGGGCCAGCGGTCCTGCGCGCTGCTGCCGGAGGGCACGGGTTGCGCGGCGGCCGTCTGCGCCAGCAGCGTGTCGTCGGACCCGGCCGACGCGTGCGACGGGAACGGCACGTGCGTGGACTCGCCGAACGTGGACTGCCAGCCCTACACGTGCGACGCGGCGACGGGCGCCTGCCGCACGACCTGCACCGGCAGCGGCGACTGCACCACCAACCGCACCTGCGTGGGCGGTGCCTGCCTGCTGTCGACCGGCCAGGGCTGCTCGACGGGAACCGAGTGCGCCACCGGGTTCTGCGTCGACGGCGTCTGCTGCGAGTCCGCGTGCGACGGGATCTGCGCGCGCTGCAACCTGCCGGGCACCGCGGGCTTCTGCGAGCCCGTGCCGGCCGGCAGCGACTACGACAACGAGTGCACGGACCAGCCGACCTCGACGTGCGGCCGCACCGGGATGTGCTCGGGGGCGTCCGCCTGCGCGCTGTACCCCGTGGGCACGACCTGCGCCCCCGCGACCTGCCTGGGCACCGGGACGTCCATCCTGGCGGACCTGTGCGACGGTGGCGGGTCGTGCCTGGACGCGGGAACGAAGACCTGCGCGCCGTATGTCTGTTCGCCGGCCACGGGCCTTTGCCTGGCCGCCTGCGGCGCCAACGCGGACTGCGCGGCGGATCACGAGTGCGTCGGGACGGCCTGCCTGCGATCCGCCGGCGTGGCCTGCTCGGCGGACACCGAGTGCGCATCCGGCTTCTGCACCGACGGCGTCTGCTGCCGGGCGCGCTGCGGCGGCACCTGCGAGGCCTGCGACCTGGCGGGACGCGCCGGCTGGTGCGACCCGGTGCCCGCGGGCCAGGACCTGGACAACGAGTGCCCGGTGGACGGGGTGTCCTCGTGCGACCGGACCGGGGCGTGTTCCGGGTCCCGGTCGTGCGCGCTGTACGACGCGGGCACCACCTGCCAGGCGGCCTCCTGCACGGGCAACACCAGCTACCTGGCCGACACCTGCGACGGCGCCGGCACCTGCTCGGACGGCGGATCGCAGGCATGCATCGGGTACGCCTGCAACCCGGCGACCGGCCTGTGCCGGACGACATGCAGCCAGCCGTCGGACTGCCAGACCGGGTACAGTTGCATCGGCGGCACGTGCCGCAAGGACGCTGGGCAGGCCTGCACCAGCGGCGCCGAGTGCGCGACCGGGGCCTGCTGCAGCAACGTCTGCCGCGACCTGACCAGCGATGCGGACAACTGCGGGGCGTGCGGCACGGTCTGCCAGCAGGTCAACGGCACGAACGCCTGCGTGGGGTCCGTCTGCACCCCGAACTGCAACACCGGCTACGGCACCTGCGACGGCAACGTGAACAACGGCTGCGAGCAGTCGCTGGACACGCTGGCGCATTGCGGCGCGTGCAGCACCTCGTGCGCGCGCGACCACGCCGCCGAATCCTGCGCGACGCGGACCTGCGTGCTGGGGGCGTGCGACAGCGGCTGGGCGAACTGCGACGGCAACGCCGTCAACGGGTGCGAGGCCAGCCTGTCCACCTACGCCAACGCGTGCGGCAGCGCGACGAACCTGGGCTCGAAGTGCGGCGACATGACGTCCGGCTTCCTGTGCCCGTCCACGTCCTGGTCCACGCTGGCGACCCGGAACGGCCGCGGCGGCTACTGGTACAGCGCCACGATCGAGGAGTGCTCGGGCTGCTGCACCGACCTGCACGCGCGGGTCACGCTGACGGTCCCGGCGGGCGTCAACTACGACCTGTACGTCTACCAGCCGTGCGGCACGCTGATGGCCCACTCCACCAACGGCGAGGGCGCGACGGACCAGGTCACCGTGACCGGCAACGACGACTGCCTGCTGGACAACGACAGTTTCACGATCCAGATCGAGGTGCGGTTCGTCAGCGGGTCGTCCTGCGAGAACTGGACGCTGGCCGTTGCGGGCACCACGGCCACGTGACCGGTCCGGCCCGCGGGCACCCGCCTTTTCTCCTTGACGGATTCTGCGCATTTGCCCAATATTCCCCCATTCCCCCGGGGGTGCGAGGGAACGTGGGCGGTCGTTCCGGGTCGAGGACGCTGCGCTGGCTGGCGGTCGCGTTTGCCGCGAACCTGCTGGTGTCCCAGGTCTCGGCCTTCGTCCACCTGGCGGTCTTCCCGCACCGGTACTGCGCGCGGCACGGCGCGTTCGAGGGGGACGACGACCCGGCCCGGCCCCCGCCCGCCGCGGGGCACCGGCATCCCGGCGAACCGGACGGCGTTCCCGCGGACCCCCGGGGGGGCGAACACCACCGCTGCCCGGTCATGGCCTTCGCGCAGGCCCCGGTCGAGGTCGTGACGGCCCCGCCGCCGCTGATCGTGGCGGGTTGCGTCGCCCTGCTGCCGCGGTTCTTCCCCCGCTCCCTCGACGTGCCCGGCATTCCGGGGCTGCACCTCGCTCCGAAGGCCTCGCCCCCCACCCGGCCGGTTCCTGCCTGATACGATCCGGGTTCGCGACGCGGGTGCCGGAAGGACCGGGCACCCGGCACGGGCCCCCGAGGAATCCCTGCCGGGAGGTAGCGACATGCACGCGTTCCTGTCACGCGCGACGGTCCTGGCCGTCGCCACGCTGGCGGCCTCCGCCGCCTTGGCCCAGCAGAATCCCCCGTCCGCACCGGCGGCCCCCGCGGCCCCGGCCCTGGATACCGACGTCCTGCGTTCGCTGCAGCAGCAGATCGACGAACTGAAGGCCTGGAAGGAGGCCCGGGAACTGGAGGACCTTCGCCAGGCCGCCGCCGCGGCCGCCCGCCAGGAGGGCCCCCAGGGCGACACCGGCCCGCGGGTCTTCCAGGGAGGCGAACGGGCCCTGCAGGCCCTGAACCCCGAGTTGAGCATCACGGGCGACATCTATGCCCAGTACGTGAACCGCGACGGGAAGGAGTACGCCCGGGCGCTGACCCGCAGCGGCGCCGATTACGTCGGCGCGACGCGCTCGGGGATCTTCTTCCGCGGGGTGGGACTCCACCTGCAGGCCAACCTGGACCCCTTCTCGTTCTTCAAGGTGGCCGTCTCGATGTCCCCCGAGGGCTTCTCGTTCGGGGAGGCCTACATCACCTGGACCAGCGTGCTGCCCCGCGTGAACCTGACCGCCGGCCGCTTCCGGCAGCAGCTGGGCGTGGTCAACCGGTGGCACAAGCACGCGCTGGACCAGTTCGACTTCCCGCTGATGCTGCAGGAGCCCTTCGGCGCCGGCGGGCTGAACCAGACCGGCGTCGCCCTGGACGTCCTGCTGCCGCCGCTGTGGGCCCACGAGGAGACCGTCACGCTGCAGGTCACCAACGGCGAGAACGCCCGGGCCTTCTCGGGCAGCTTCTTCAGCATCCCGACCTTCCTGCTGCGCCTGCGCAACTACTGGGACCTGAACCGCGACACCTACCTGGACCTGGGCCTGACCGGGGTCCTGGGGTTCAACCACGGCCGGGGCCGGACCGCCACGGCCGCGGTGATGGACGTGTACGACTCGACCGGGAAGAAGATCGAGTTCTACGACAAGGACGGCAACCCGGTCCAGGTGACGGCAAAGCCGGCCGCGACCCCTGCCGATCAGGCCCTGCGCTACACGGCCTTCGGGGGCGCCGACCTGACGCTGTCCTGGGAGCCCGCGAACCGATCGCACTACGCGGGCGTCACCTGGCGGACCGAGTTCCTTTACGGGTACAAGGAGGTGCTGAACAAGGCACCGATCCACTGGATGGGCGGCTACACCTCGCTGGACGTGAAGGTGTGGCAGGGGTGGATGCTGGGCATCCAGGGCGACCTGACCCAGCCCTTCGACACCGACAACCAGGGCCACTACCTGTGGCAGGTGGCGCCCTACGTCAACTACAAGCCCAGCGAGTTCGTGCGCCTGCACCTGGAGTACGACCTGCTGGACGGCGACTTGAGGCCGCGGGACCACCGGGTCCTGCTGCAGGTGGTGTTCGCCGCCGGGCCGCACAAGCACGACCGGTACTGATCGCGGGGCGGGCCGGGGACGCTCCCGGCCGCGCACGAAGGAGGGAGCCATGAGGATGCACGCTGTCATCGGGGTCGCGGCGCTGGCCGTGGCCGGATTCCTGGCCGCGGGGCCCGGGGACGCCCGCGCCGAGGGGCGCCGGATCCAGGTCGTGACCACCCTGACCGACTACGCCGCCGTGGCCCGGGCCGTCGGGGGCGACCGGGTGGACGTGAAGGCCATCTGCGAGGGCGACCAGGACGCCCATTTCGTGAAGCCCAAGCCCAGTTTCGCCATCTGGGTCAGCCGGGCGGACCTGTTCGTGACCACCGGCCTGGACCTGGAAATGTGGGCGCCGTCGGTGCTGGACAAGGCGGCCAATCCCAGGGTGATGGAGGGCCAGGAGGGGTACGTGTCCGTGTCGGCCGGGGTACGGCTGCTGGAGATTCCCGAGATCAAGGACCGCGGGCAGGGGGGGGTGCACATCTACGGCAACCCCCACATCCACACGAACCCGCTGAACATGAAGATCGTTGCCCGGAACCTGGCGACCGGCCTGTCGAAGGTGGACGCCGCGCACGCCGCCGATTACCGGGAGCGGGCCCGGGCCTTCGCCGCCGAGATCGACCGCCGCATGTTCGGTCCGGACCTGCTGCCGCTGCTGGGCAGCGACACCCTGGAGCGACTGGCCGAGTCGGGCAACCTGGTCTCCTTCCTGTCGTCGCGGACGGTGCAGGGGCGCCCGATGCTGGACCTGCTGGGCGGCTGGATGAAGCAGGCGCTGGCCTTCCGGGGCCGCTCGCTGGTCACCTACCACAAGAACTGGATCTACTTCGCGCGGGTCTTCGGCGTCGAGGTCCTGGGCGAGGTCGAGCCCAAGCCCGGGATCCCGCCCTCGCCGAAGCACGTCGAGGACCTGATCCGGCTGATGAAGGAGCGGCGCGTCCCGGTGATCCTGGCCGCCAACTACTTCGACGAGGACAAGGTTCGCCACATCGCGGCCGCCGTCGGGGCGACCCCGGTCATCGTTCCCATGTCCGTGGCCGGCGTGCCGGGGGTCGATGACTACTTCGCCCTGGTGGACTACTGGATCCGCCACCTGGCCGACGGGTTCGCAGCGGCGGATCGGGCCGCGAAGGAGGTTTCGCAGTGAACGCCGTCAGCCTGATGGCGCTGCCGTTCCTGGAGTGCCTGGTCCTGGTGGGCATCCACTCGTACCTGGGACTCCACGTGATCCGGCGGCGGGTGATCTTCGTGGACCTCGCCCTGGCCCAGGTGGCGGCGTTGGGCACCACGGTGGCGTTCCTGTTCGGCCTGAACCCCCACTCGACGGGCGCCTACCTGTTCTCGCTGGCCTTCACGTTCCTGGGGGCGGCGGTCTTCTCGCTGACCCGCCTGCGCAAGGACCGGGTGCCCCAGGAGGCCGTCATCGGCCTGTCGTACGCGCTGGCGGCGTCGGTGGGGATCCTGGCGGTGTACGGGGCTCCGCACGGAGCCGAGCACATCCAGAACATCTCGACGGGCTCGCTGCTGTGGGTGACCGCCGAGGACGTCTGGAAGGCCGCGGCCGCATACGCCGTGGTGGGGGCCCTGCACTTCCTGTTCCGCAAGCCGTTCCGCCTGATCTCCGAGGACCCGGAGGAGGCGCGCCGCCAGGGCCTGCGGGTGCGATGGTGGGACTTCCTGTTCTACCTGCTGTTCGGCCTGGTCATCACCCACTCGGTCCAGACGGCCGGCGTCCTGCTGGTCTTCGTGTTCCTGGTGGTCCCGGCCATCCTGGGCGTGATGCTGACGGACCGGATGGGGCTGCAACTGGCCATCGGATGGGTCGTCGGGACCGCCGTCTCGGTGATCGGGCTGGCGTTCAGCTACTGGGGCGACCTGCCCAGCGGGCCCACGGTCGTGGCCTTCTACGGCCTGGCCCTGCTGCTGGCGGCGCTGGCGGTGTACGTGATCCGCGCCCCCGAAAGGCTGCGCGCGCTGGGCCACGTGGTGGCGGGCGCCGCCGTCGTGGTCGTCCTGGGCCTGGCATTCGCCGGGGCGGGCCGCTTCATGGCGGGCGTCCCGGCCCTGGCCCAGGGGCCCGAGCACGAACGGGCCGCGGATTCGGAAGCCCATGCCCGCGGGCATGCCGCGCCGGTCGAGGGGGGCGCACCCGGGGAGGCCGGCGTATCCGGGGATGCCGGCGGCCTGGCAGGGCTGACCGAGCGCCTGTCGGGCCTGGACCTGGTGGAGAAGCGCCGGGCGATGCGGGGGGTGGAATCGGCCGGGGACCTGGCGCGGCTGGCCGACGCCGCCACCGACGTCGAGGTCCGGTTCGTCGCGGCCGAGCGCCTGCTGGAACTGGCGCGGGCCGACGGGACGGCCCGGCTGCTGGGCCTGATGTCCGACCCGGCGACGCCGCCCCTGTTCCGGGACGAGGCGCTGCACGCCCTGATGGCGGCGCTGGGGGTCGCCGACCAGGGCTTCGACCCGTGGAGTTCCCCCGACGGCGCATCCAACCGGGCCGCCCTGGAGGCATGGCGCTCCCGCGCCCAGCAGTGACCCCCCGATCCCGCAACGGGGGACTCCGCATTCCGGGCATATGCTATCATGCACCTCACGGGTCGCCGTTGTCCGAAGAAGGAGGTCGCATGAAGCCCCGCATCCTGCCGGTCCTTGCCTGGACCATCGTGTGGTTGCCTGTCCTGGCCCTTGCCCAGTCGGGGGGCGAGGGGGTGCTGTGGGAAGACCCCCACCGGGAGTACGTGCCGAAGTTCGAGGGGACCCGGACGTGCCTGGAGTGCCACGAGGACGAGGCCCGGGACGTCTTTCGATCCCTGCACTACCAGTGGAGCGGCGACGCCCCCGACGTGACCAACGCCGGGGGGCGGAAGATCGGGAAGATCAACTCCACCAACGACTTCTGCACCAACCCGTCGATCTCCTGGATCGCCATCCTCAAGAACGACGAGGGGAAGGTCATCGCCAACGGCTGTTCGAAATGCCACGCGGGACTGGGCCTGAAGCCCGCCGCCCAGGAGAGCCGCGAGCAGCTGGAGAACATCGACTGCCTGGTCTGCCACAGCGACAACTACCGCCGCCACGTGGTGAAGCGGGAGGACGGTTCCCTGCGCTGGGAGCCCGTTGCCCTGCAGAACCCCGAGGCCATGCGGAACATCGCCCAGCACCCCGTCTCGCCGGGGAACGCGGCGTGTCTGCGGTGCCACGTGGGGGCCGGCGGCGGCCTGAACTTCAAGCGGGGCGACCTGGAAACGGGGCTCTTCCGCGCCCGCAGGGACTTCGATGTGCACCTGGGCAGCGGAATGAGCTGCACCCAGTGCCACAAGTTCGAACGGCACCAGGTGCTGGGCAGCGGGACCCAGATGGCCGGCAGCGACCGTCCGGAGGGGAAGCGGCCCGCCTGCGAGGGGTGCCACCGGGGGGCCATCCATGCCCGGGAGGATCTGGATCGGCACGCCCGGCGCATCGACTGCACCACCTGCCACGTTCCGACCTTCGCGAGGAAGGACGCTACCGGCATGCATCGCGACTGGAGCCGCACCGAGCCCGTCGAGGGCGAGGGCCGCTTCGAGCCTGCCATCACCTTCGCGAAGGACGTGACCCCGGCCTACGCGTGGTGGAACGGTCGGGGCCGCATCGTGCTGCTGGACGAGCCCCTGCCGGACACCGGGCCCGGGGAGCGGGTCCGTCTTTACACCCCCGAGGGCAGCCGGAAGGACCCCGCGGCGCGGATCTTCCCCTTCAAGCGCCACACGGCTCGCCTGCCCTTCGACCCGGCCACCCGGAAGCTGCTGCCCATCAAGGTGGGCATGGCATTCAAGACCGGCGATGCGATGGCGGCGGTCCGGGCGGGTGCGAAGGAATGGACCGGTCACGAGGTGCAGGACATCGGCTGGGTCGAGACCGAGCGGATGATGGGCATCTTCCACGGCGTGGTGCCGAAGGAGAATGCGCTGAAATGTGCCGACTGCCACGACGGGGGGATCCGGATGGACTGGAAGGCGCTAGGATACGGGTCCGACCCGAAGACGGGACGGAAGGGGAAGGCGGCCACGGGGCGCTGAAACGGGAGGATGCCATGGGAACGCGCGGAAGGGAGATCGTCGGGATCGACGTGGACGAACTGCTGAAGCGGCTGAACGCGGCGTATGCCAGCGAGTGGCTGGCCCACTACCAGTACTGGCTGGGGGCGAGGGTCATCAAGGGGCCGATGAAGGATGCCGTGGCGGCCGAACTGACCCTGCACGCCACCGAGGAGATGAACCACGCGGTGCTGCTGGCCGGCCGCATCATCCAGCTGGGCGGCACGCCGGTCCTGACCCCCACCGGGTGGCTGGCGCAGAGCCCGTGCGCGTACGACGCCCCGGAGGACCCGTACGTCGCGGTGCTGCTGGACCAGAACATCGCCGGCGAGCAGTGCGCCATCGACACCTACAAGGCCTTGATGGACTTCACCCAGGGCAAGGACATGGTGACGTACAACCTGGCGCTGACGATCCTCGAACAGGAAGTCGAGCACGAGGAGGATCTGCAGAGCCTGCGCGAGGATCTGGACCTGATGGTGCAGCGCGGCAGCCGGTAGGACCGGGACGGACCCGAAGGACCCCGCCGGCGGCGTGTCAGAACGAGTTCGGGATCGCGGCCAGCGCGTCCCCCTTGGCGCGCACCCACGCCTCGCTGACGTGCACCCAGCCGATCGAGCGCCGCGCGTGCGTGTAGGTGACCCAGGCGGTGCCGTCGGTCGGGTCCACCGCGATCGACGGGTACGAGCACTCGCCGGACTCGCAGGCCTCCACGACGTTCGCGACGGCGCTCCAGGTGGCGCCCTGGTCGTCGGACAGCGCCACCGCCAGCGGCAGCCGGGCCTCCGGGTGGTTGTTGAACGTGGCCATCACCGCGCCCGACGGCATCCGGACCATCTCCATCGCCGCGCCGGGGTTGGGCAGGGGATTGGCGGCGCCCTCGGTCCAGGTACGCCCGTCGTCGGTCGAGATCGACTGGATCGCGTGGCCAGGGTGCGGGCCGTCGCTGTTGCGCATCAGCGCGAACAGGCTGTCGTCGTCGCGCAGGATCACGGTCGGCTGGATCTGGCCGAGGTACAGCAGCAGCGTCTCCTCGGGCGGCGACACCTCCTCCCACCGCGACTGGAAGTCGTCCTGGCTGATCAGGAACGTCGGGACATAGAACGTCTCGTTGTAGCAGGGCAGCAGCATCTCGCCCGAGGGCAGCCGGATCGGGTGGTTCCGGGTCATCCAGTTCCTTTCCGACCGCAGGGTCTGCGGCGGGCTCCAGTGCGCGCCGCCGTCGGTGCTGCGAATCAGGCGGATCAGGCCGTCGTTCCAGCTGGTGCCATCCACCTTGACATAGAACAGCCACAGGTCGCCGGTGCGGTCGTCCACGTGCAGCACGGGGTTGCCCTCGGGAACGGTCTGTTCGTCGTACAGCACGCTCCATTCCCCGAACGCCTCCTCGCCGGGCGCCTTGCGGGCCCACACGATGCGGGAGTCCATCGAGTACTCGCCCAGGCCGGTGTACCAGGCGACCAGCACCGTGCCGTCGGCCTGCACCGCCACCGACGAGCCATGGTGGTTGCAGGCGTTCGTGGGCAGGCCGTCCTTCGCGGTGCAGGGGATCGAGTCCAGCGGCAGGACCAGCCCCTTCTCGAACACCGGGCCCGCCGGGGGGAGCTCGTGCGGGACGTCGGAGGCGACCTCCTCGGCCGCGTCGGGGAGGGCGTCGGTCGCGACCTCGGCCGCGGCATCGGGCGTGTCGACGACGGCATCGTTCGCCGGCCCCGACCCGCCGTCGCCGCCGCAGCCTGCAAGGGCCGCCATCCCCCCGATCGCCATCGCCAGGAACGCCGCCAGGAACCCGCCATCGCGCCGCATCGCGTCCCTCCGGAACCCACCGGCCGCGAGGATACCGGAATGCAGGGCCGGGCGTCGAGGAGGCTGGACGGATGCCGGGCGTGGCGACGGGTCGTTGCGCGTACCGTCCCGCTTGCCGTCGGCTTCTGGAACTGTTTCCAGGATGGCGAGACACCGGACGGTCATGCGGTCGTCATCCGGCAGATCCGTTGTCATGTCTCTTCCTCGATTCGCTTGTAACGTTTTTCCTCTCTCGTTCGTTCTAAAGGGTATACGCGGGAACGGTTCCTGCGGAGGCGAAGGAGGTGAGCATGCATGCGGAGAGGGTCAGGTTGGGCCGATTGCCTCTGGCATTCGGCGTGCTGGTCGTGGTGGCAGCTGTCCTCCCGACCAGGGCGCGGGCCCTGCCGAACTTCGAGAACCTGGAGGATCGCTGGGAATTCGTTGGAGAGGCGCGATACACCACGTTGAGCGGAACGGATTCCTGTTCCACGAATGCCGACAACCTCAAGTTCCTGGTGTACGGGATCCACCGGGACGAGACCACCGCGGACGGGTCGCAGGTGACGTTCTCGATCACGCTGTCCGCGTCGAACAACGTTTCGAGTAGTTGCCCGTCGGGGACATTGTCCACCTGGACGGCGTCCATGATCGTCGACTCCGCAAACCCGGGATGGGGCTGCTCGGGCGACAGTTGCCTGGCATACGGAGGGAAGGAGTTCGGGGTTCATGGATTGCCGTTCCGGCGCTACTGGAAAAGCGTCATCTCGGTCGGCGCGAGTGGCGGTTGCAGTACGACCGATACCGGCTGCTGGGAGGTGTACGACCAGAACGCCTGCAATCTGGTGAATTATCCCTACAACTAGGAGGGTGTCATGAGAACGCTGAAGAACTGGAGGATCCTGGGTCTTGGATGCCTGGCGTGGGCGATGTTCGGCTGCGACGGGGCGTCCGCGGGAGGCGACGCGACGGTCGAGGGGGAACAGGATGTCTCGACCGCACATCCCGAAGAGCAGTTGGTGTGGCGCGAACTGCCTCTGGTGACCGCGGATACACCCGCGGGCTACGTGGACTTCTACCTGGGCAAGGAGGTCAGCCAGGAAATCGCGCGGACGGGGACCTTCGTGCCACGTGGGGACGTGTCGTACTCGATGATCCGCGTTCCGGAAAGCATCGCCAACCTGGCGACGACGAATCCCTCGCCGGTGACGGTCTCGATCTGCGACGTATCGCTGGGGATCGTACTGGTCTCTTACGGTGTTTGCGACTTCTGCAAGACGGACACTCAGGGCAGGAACTGCACTCCGTGGAATGAGGAGGGAGATGGGTACATGAGGACGGTACTTCGGTCCGGGATGCCCGGCCTGTTGGGGTGGGTGCAGATCGGTCGGAACGAGAAGGGCGAGCCCACGGCAGGCGCGGTCGTGGGAGGTCGTCTGCCGTCGGTCTGCGAGAGCGGGGGCGAATCCGACCAGGGCATGATCCTGGGCACCCGCCAGGAGGACCGGGATCTCGAGGACCCGCTGGTCGACACCACCTGCAGCCTCGACAACTACCCCAGCAACTGAGCAGATGGGGGTCGAGGAGAAGAAGAAGGAGGAAGCAGAATGCGATTGCCGGTCGGAACTCTCCTTGTGGCACGGCGGGTTACGCTGATGGCGACCGTGGTGTTGGCCGGATTCGTGCCGTGGGCTGGTGCCTATGCGCTGCCAAACTGCGAGAACATCAACGACAACTTCAGCATCATCGGGGAGGCTCGTTACTACCGGGAGCGGAAATCACATGACCATTTGGGGGGGTAGTCAGGCGGCGT
>CALJUR010000107.1 GCA_937975765.1 uncultured Myxococcales bacterium | reverse complement strand
ACCCCGACCCGCGGGCCTCGGACCTCTACGGGTCGTGGCTGCTGCGCAAGCCGGGGACGCCCGTGGCGGCCGGCTACCTGCGGTTCGAGTTCGACGGCGCCGCCAGCCACGCGCGGTTCGAGGGGACGGACCAGGTGGCGGACGTGCTGCCGGCGCTGCCGTGCGAGGAGACCGCCCCGGTCTACCCGCAGCAGGGGACCTGGGAGCCGCTGTCCGCGTCGGGCGGCGTGCTGGGCATCCGGCTGGCCCTGAACCTCTACTGCCACGAGAGGGACGGATACCGGGCCGACTGGGAGGTGAGGTTCGCCCCGGGCAGCACGTCCGCGGCGACGTTCACCGATCCGGCGACGGGCGCGGAATACGCGGGGCAGAAGGTCCCCTTCGCGACGTGCTCGGCCGACTTCGCGACGTGCCCGACCCCTGCGCCCTGAGCCCTGGGGATCACTCCTGCCCGGGCGTGTCCGTCACGTGCAGGTCCTTGTCGATCCCGACCAGCTTGTTGTAGTGGATGGAGAACAGGTGCATCGGGGACTCGGGCGTGCCGTGCATCGCCTCGATGTCGGCGATGTACATCACGTGATCCCCGGTCTCGATCCGCTGGGTCACCCGGCACTCGAATGCCACCGTCGCCCCCTCCACCAGCGGCGGGCGGATGCGCGATGACGCCACCGGCTGGAAGCCGGCCATCGCGAACTTGTCGCCGTCCCGGCCGGAGACGGTGCCGCAGATCCAGGCGCCGCGGGACTGCCGCTCGGACGGGAAGGACAGGCCGAACTCGGGCACGGCGTCCAGGCACTCCCGGGAGTACTGCCCGCGACCCACCGAGATGGCGACCTGGCGCGGCGACCACGAGACGATCGTCCACCAGCCCAGGCCCATCAGGTTCGGCCTGCCTTCCTTCGGTACGGTCGACAGCAGGGCGTACGAGTGCGGCGAGAGGAGCGCCAGGGCTTCGTCCCAGTCCAGCGGCTTCACGGGGCCTCCGATCCACGGGATGAGGTACGGTAGCGCGCCGGGGCGATCCCGGCAAACCCCGGACGGAATGTCCGCAACGTCCTTGCTATGATCGGGCGGCAAGGGCTTTCGACAGGGAGGGATCCATGCGGGATCGAATCGGGACGGGTGGCGGGAGGCCGGCCGGGCTGGCGGCCGCCCTGGCGCTGGCCCTCTGCGCGAACGGATGCGTGTTCGACGCGCATCCCTTCGAGGAAGGGGACATCCGGAACGACGCGGACGTGCGGGACGATGCCGATGCCCGCGACGTGCCGTGCGACATCGACCTGGCGGATGCCGAGCCCTGCGGGGCGCTGCCGGATTGCGACGTCGTGCTGGCGGGGTGCACCGAGGCCATTGCCGGGCAGTGCTTCGAGTGCTGCGCCTGGAGCGGCCTGGGCATCGGGCGCACGCAGGTCTGCTGCCCCGGACAGGACGTGATCCAGGACGTCCCCCCGGACGAGGCGTTCGACGTGCCGCCGGACGGCGACCTGGATCTCCCCCCCGACGAGGTCGTGGACGCGACCGACGAGGACGTGCCGCCGGAGTGCGGCCAGGTGATCTGCATCGACTGCGCGTGCACGTGTTCCGACGGCCGGATGCTGCCGTACGGCGGGTGTTTCGACGACTGCAACCCGCCGCCCCCGATGCTGCTGGAGTGCTCGGCGGACTGCGACGCGATGTGCGGGGAAACGTCCCCCCGGGAATGCTGGAACGAGGGCATCCCGGGCGATTGCGACCCCGGCCAGGCCTGCGTCCGGACGCCCTGCCCGCACTGCGGGATGCTGCCGCCCGCCTACTGCGTCACGGCTCCCTGCGAGGGCGGGTGCTACGTGGACCCGCACTGTGGCGACGGGATGGCGTGCCACGGGGCCTCCGTGCCGACGGGCGTGATGGGCGTCTGCGAGGCGCCGCCCGCCGAGGCGATCGGGTGCTGGACCAGCGCGGACTGTCCAACTGGGGCGATCTGCGTCGGCGCCGAGACCTGCCCGCCGTGCGCGGTCTGCGACGCGGAGGATCGGCCCGGTTCCTGCCGGCTGCAGCAGGGACAGGAGGCCGTGGTCCTGCTGTGGATCCCCGGCTCGATGTTCGCCCCCGGCGAGACGCTTCTGCCCATCTGGTACGACTTCACGGACGACGACATCTACCTGCCCGGCTGCTCGAAGTACTCCGTCGAGAAGCGGGAGGGCATGCAGGGCGAGTGGATCGATCTGGGGCCGCCCGTGATGTGCGGATGGGAGGGCATCGCGCAGAGGGTGGCCGCGGGCCAGGCGTACCGGGACTTCCCGCTGGCCCTGCCGCCGGAATTCGAGACGTCCCCGTACCCTTCCTGGCGGCTGCACGGGCAGTACTGGACCGGCTGCCAGCCGGACCTGCCCCTCTCCGCCGCCGGATGCACGGCGGGGCCGTTCGACGTCTACAGCCGCGAGTACACGGTGGGACTGGCGCCCTGACGCGGGCGCGGAAGGAAGACCGCCACGCCTGGCCGGCCGGGGCGGATCCTACCACTTCTGCCTGGCCAGGACCTTCAGCCCGGCCTTCGCCGCGTCGGAGAGGGGCTTCGCCGACAGCGGCCCGCCGACCGCGCCGCGCATCCACTTGTCGGGGGCCAGGCGGCCCTGCACGCACATCCGCTCCATCTCGGACGCCAGGTTCTTCCCCTCGATCTGCCGCTCGATCTGGAACTGGATCAGGTGGCCGATCGGGTAGTCGGGCAGGTACAGGCCGCTGTTGATCATGTGGCTGTAGATCGCCAGCAGCGGCGTGTCCCGGATGCCGAACACGGGCGCGTAGTAGCGGTTCCAGATGTCGATCGCCCTTGCGACCACGGCGTCCTTCAACTGCGCGGGCGTGGCGTCCGGGTGCGCATACATCCAGCGCCACGTCTCCATGTCCAGCAGGCCGACGCCGGCGATCTCGAACGTCATCCAGAAGGTGTCCACCGCGGACAGGGCCTTCGACAGGTCGTCCCGCCTGCCCAGGCCCAGCATCTCCAGGTCGCGATCCTGGAACACGAAGGCGAACGCCTCGGTGAAGGCGGTGTTCGGCACGCCCATCATCAGGGTGGAATCCACGCGGTTCAGCGTGAAGACCTGCTCGACGCAATGTCCCAGTTCATGCAGGGCGATGTTGTAGCCCTTGTAGTTCATGCCGCCCCGCGGGACACGGGTCCGCAGGTGGGCCGAGTCGGTCCGCATGCCGGCGCCCATGGCGTGGCCCGATCCGCGGGCCGGATCGACGACAATGTGCCCGGACAGGAACTTCGCGGTGTCGGCGGCGAACCCCAGGCGGCCCAGCAGCGCCGGCAGGTCGGCCTGGAACGACGCCAGGGTCGGGTAGCGCTCGCGGATGCGGCGGTCCAGGTCGGCGGCGTCGTAGTGGCTGCGGACCTTGAAGCCGTCGTACCAGATGTCGAACGGTTCCAGCGGGCGTCCCAGGCGCGTCGAGACCAGCCTGCCGATGTCCTTCGCGACGGGGTCGGCCAGGATCGCGGTCAGCAGGGCCTCCACGGCCTTCTCGGGGATCTCTCGCTCGAAGTCGAACTTGCGGGCGATGTGCGACGGGTACAGCGGAGAGCAGGCGTCCTGGCTGCGCTCGGCCTGGAAGACCTCCAGCAGCCGGGCGAACCGCGTATCGGGTTCGCGGTTGGCGGACGGCGTCGGACCGCCCTGCGCGCGTGCGCTCACGGTGTTCGCGACCGGGTCCCAGTCGACGTCGGGGTTGTCGACCACGACCGCCGGGATCTCCTGGCGCACGATCCGCAGCATCACCTGCTGGATCAACCGCTGGTCGGGCAGGTTCCTCGCCGGGTCGCTGTACAGCGCCTTGATGTGGTCGCGCAGCCCCCAGTGGCTCAGCAGGACCAGGTCGTCCGGGAAGGGGTGCCGGCCCTCGGCGTCCACCAGGTCCTTCATGTGGATGTTGTACCTGGAGATGTAGTCCTCGGCCTTCGCGTAGGCCGTGGTGACCTGCTGGCGCACCTCGCCGGGGATGCGCAGCGCGAAGGCGCCGGTCAGCCGGGCCGCCGCCCATTCCCGCCGCGACAGGTCGCCGGCCGCCACGGCGCGGACCACCGGGAAGTTCAGCAGGGCCACGAATGCCACCCGCGTCTTGAAGACGTCGTCCGACAGGTGGTCGAACGGGTTCAGCGTCGCGAACAGAAGGTCCACCGGGAGGGGTTCGTCCAGGTCCAGGTCCACCGCCTGCCGCAGGCTGCGGGAAAGGGCCACGGCGTGCCCCGTCACGGCCTCCATGTTGCCCTCGAAACGAGCCAGGAGGCGTGCGACCTGCGCCGGTTCGGCCACGAACTGCGCGGTGCAGAAGGCCTGGAAGGCGTCGGGCGACCCGTCGGACTCGCGCCAGAACCCGGCGACCTGCGACACGCCCTGACGGGCGCGGGCCGCGATGTCCGCCCCGTGCTCGTCCACCAGTGCCTGGACCGTCGTGGCGACCCGGGCATCGTCGATGAACCGCATCGTCTTTCCTCCGTTCGAGGCACCCGGAGCATCGGCCGCCCGTGCCCCTTCCGCGACCGGCAGCGACAGGACCGCCGCTGCCAGGAGAGCCATTCCCGCCGTCCTTCCCCGCATTCCCTTCCCCCGTGCTGGTGGTGTGGGCGCCACGGACCCGGAGGCCGCGGCGACGCGGGGGTGATCGTGGCACGGTTGTCCGCGGGGCGGAAGTGCCGTCCTCGCAGGACCAGGATGATGCCCCCCTTGCGTTGAAGGGCGCCAGAACGCACAATTATCGGGAGATTCATGCAAGCAGCGAAATGAACGGGGAAGCCGGTTCCAGCCTGCTGGACTGCCTGCCCGCCGCCGCCGTCCTGGTGGACGCAGCGGGGCGCGTGGTCCGGGCCAACGACGCGGCCCGGCGGTTGCTGCCCCTGGACGGTCCCGAAACCGAGGCGGGCGACTGGCCGCGCGCCTGGGGCCTGTTCGCCGAGGACGGCCGGACCCCCCTGGATGCGAAAGGATTCGCGCTGGCCCTCGCACTGAAGGGCCAGTCGGTCGAAGGTCCCGTGATCCGCGTCGTGAACAGCCGGGTCCCGCAGGGGGCCTCCGTGATCCCGTCCGCGGGGCCGGTGCTGGATGCCGGGGGGCGGCCCGTTGGCGCCGTGCTGATCCTGGTGGACGTCACCGACCTGCATCGCGAGATCCAGGCGTTGCGCACGAACCGGATGTTCCTGGAATCGATCGTCGAGACGGTCCCCGCGATGATCTTCGTGAAGGAGGCGTCCGAACTGCGGTTCGAACGCTTCAATCGCGCCGGCGAGGAACTGCTGGGGATCCCTCGCCAGGAGTTGATCGGAAGGAACGACTACGACTTCTTCCCCCCCGATCAGGCGGATCACTTCCAGCAACTGGACCGCGCGACGCTGGACGGGCAGGAACCGGTCGACATCCCCGAGGAGCCCATCCGGACGGCGAAGGGCGAGCGGTGGCTGCACACGAAGAAGATCCCGATCCGGGACGCGGACGGGAAACCATTGTATCTCCTGGGGATTTCGCTGGACATCACGGACCGGAAGAAGGCCGAGGACGCCCTGAAGGAGGCGCACGCCCAGCTGGAGGTCCGCGTCCGGGAACGCACCGAGGAACTGGTCCGGGCGAACGCGGAACTGCAGCGCGAGATCCAGGAACGCATGAAGGCCGAGGCGGCGCTGCGGCAGTCGCAGAAGATGGAGGCGATCGGCCGGCTCGCCGGCGGCGTCGCCCACGACTTCAACAACATGCTGACGGCCATCCTGGCCTACGCGCACCTTCTGCTGGACAAGGCCCATGCCGAAGGGGAGAACGGGAACGAACTGCGCCAGATCGTGCTGGCGGGCGAGCGGGCCGCCGGGCTGACGCGGCAACTGCTGGCATTCAGCCGCCGGCAGGTGCTGGTGCCCGAGGTGCTGGACCTGGGCCAGGTCGTCCACGGGACCGAGGACATGCTGCGGCGCCTGCTGGGCGAGGACGTGGACCTGCGGGTGTCCATCGCCCCGGACCTGGGGCTGGTGATGGCGGACCCGGGCCAGATGGAACAGGTCCTGATGAACCTGTCGGTGAATGCCCGGGACGCGATGCCGTCCGGCGGGCGATTGACGATCGATTGCGCCAACGCGCAACTTCCCGACCCGACGATGGCGCCGGCGCCGTCCCTGCCGCCGGGATCGTACGTCTTCCTGGCCGTCCGGGACACCGGGTCCGGGATCGACCCTGACATCATGCCGCACATCTTCGAGCCGTTCTACACGACGAAGGCCCGCGGCGAAGGGACCGGGCTGGGCCTGCCGACCGTCTTCGGCATCGTCCAGCAGAGCGGCGGCGACATCGTGGTCACCAGCGAGCCGCAGGCCGGCACCACCTTCCGGATCTTCCTGCCGCGATGCGGGGCCTCGGAGGTCCCGAAGAAGCCTCCGTCGCACGAGAGCCTGCCGCGGGTCGACGGGAAGCGCGGCACCGTCCTGCTGGTCGAGGACGAGAACCTGGTGCGGCGAACCCTGCGGGCGATGCTGGAGGCGCTGGGGTACGACGTGCTGGCGGCCGTGAACGCCGACGACGCCGTGCGCGAGTTCGCGCAGCACGGGGAAAGCATCGACCTGCTGATGACCGATGTCGTGATGCCCGGGCCCACCGGCCGCGAACTGGCCGCGAACCTGAGGGCGCTGCGCCCGGACCTGCCCGTGCTGTTCATCTCGGGATACACGGACGCCCCGCCCCCCGACGCGCCCGGGAACGGGTTCCTGCAGAAGCCGTTCACGCCACGGGTGCTGGAGGCCAGGATCCGCGACCTGCTGGGGCGATAGGTTTCGGGGCCCTTGCCAAGCCGGGTGCATCCGGGGTAATCCCCTGCCATGGACCGCCCCGCCGTCACGGTCGTCCTTCCCGCGCGCGACGCGGCCGGAACCATCGCGGCCGCCGTCGCCTCGATCCGGGCCCAGACGCGGGGGGACTTCGAACTGCTGGTCATCGACGACGGGTCGCGAGACGACACGGTCGCGAAGGCCCTGGCGGCGGCCGGGGACGACCCGCGGGTCCGCGTGATCCGCCGGGGACGCGACGGGCTGGTCGCGGCGCTGAACGCCGGGATCGCCCTGTCGTCGGCCCCCCTGGTCGCCCGGATGGACGCCGACGACGTGTCCCTGCCGCGGCGCCTGGAATGCCAGGTGGAACTGGCGGACCGGCGACCCGACCTGGCCGTGATCGGGTGCCGCGTCCGCGCCCTGCCCGAGGAGGCGCTGACCGACGGGATGCGCCACTACCTCGCCTGGCTGGACTCGGTGATCACGCCGGACGAGGTGGGCCGGGACCTCTACGTCGAGTCGCCCTTCGCCCACCCCTCCGTGCTGATGCGGCGCGAGGTCGTGCTGGCGGCGGGGGGGTATCGCGACGGGGCGTTCCCCGAGGACTACGACCTCTGGCTGCGCCTGCACGCCGCGGGTCACGCGATGGGCAAGGTGCCCGAGGTCCTGCTGGAGTGGCGCGAGGGCCCGGGTCGCCTGACGCGAACCGACCCGCGGTACGGCGCGGATGCGTTCCGGCGGTTGAAGGCGCGTTCGCTGGCCGGGACGTTCCTGGCGGGACACGCGGAGGTCCAGGTCTGGGGCGCCGGGCCGGACGGGCGGAAATGGCGGCGCGCCCTGGCGGAACAGGGCGTGCGCGTGGTTCGGTTCTTCGACATCGACCCCAGGAAGATCGGGCGGGTGCTGGGCGGCGGGGCCCTGGTGCTGGACTGGCGCCGGGTCCCCCGGCACCGGGACTGCCCGCTGCTGGTAGCGGTGGGCACCAAGGGGGCACGGCCGATCGTGCGGGACGAACTGGTCCGGATGGGCTTCGTCGAGACGGTCGATTTCCGGTGCGTGCAATGAGCGGGCGGATCGACCTGCTGGCGATCGGCACCCCCACCTGGGAGACGGCCGCGCTGGTCCAGGCGCTGCCGCCGGGCGACCGCGCGGACCTCGAAGGGATCGGACCGATCGTCGATGGGGCCCTGAGGGTCGTCCAGGGCGGGGGCGGTTCGGCAGCGAACGTCGCGGTGGCCGTCGCCCGCGCGGGGATGGCCTCGTCCTTCGCGGGAGTCGTCGGCGACGACCCCGAGGGGCGGCAATGCGTCGAGGCGCTGCTGCAAGCAGGGGTCCGGACGCGGGTCGACCTCCTTCCCGGGCGACGGACCAAGCGAAGCGTGCTGCTGGTGGAGGCGGGCAGCGGGCGCGTGCAGTTCCGGGTCGAGGTCCCCCCGGGCGCCGTCCCCCCGATGGCGCCGGGGTCGCTGGAGGACGGACTGCTGCAGCAGGCAGCCTGGCTGCACCTGGACCGGGTCATGGCCGGCGCCCCGGCGATGCTGGAAAGGCGCGGCGACCGGCCGTGCTCGCTGGACCTGCACGACGTGCCGCTGCGTCCCCGGGCCCGCCGGCGACTTCGGGAGATGCTGCCGCGGCTGGCCCTGCTGCAGGTGCGCGAGGAGGCGCTGACGGGCGTCGATCGGCTGCTGGCCGGGGAGGAGGCGGCCGTCGCGAACGAAAACGGGACTCCGCCGGCGGCGGGGTTGTCCCGCGACCTGCAGGACGACGAGGTCGCCGGGTGCCTGGCCCGGCTGGCGCGGTTCGTGCCGCGGGCGGTCGCGACCCGGGGGAGCCGGGGCGCCATGGCGGTCCAGCGGGGGCGGGAACCCTGGATCGTGCCGCCCGCGCAGGTGACGGGGTTCCTGGACCCGACCGGCGCCGGGGACGCCTTCGCGGCCGGGTTGCTGCGCGCGCTGCTTTCCGGACAGGGGCTGGACGAGGCCTGCCGGTTCGCCGCGCTGGAGGGGGCCCGCGCCTGCGCCTGGCTGGGCGCGCGCGAGCCTTGAACGCCCCTCCCCTTCCCTCGCGGCCCGATTCCGGATACAACCTCCGCAGTTCCAGCACGAGGCGGCCATGAGGCGGTTCGACGGCAAGGTCGTGTTCATCACGGGGGCGTCCTCCGGCATCGGGGAGTGCCTGGCGCGGGAGTTCGTCCGGCGTGGCGCCGCGGTGGCCATGGGGGCGCGGCGCGAGGATCGCCTGCTGGCGTTGCAGGATGCGATCCGCGGCCAGGGCGGACGGGCCCTGGCCCTGAGGTGCGACGTCACGGTCGACGGGGACCTCGAACTGGCCGTCGAGCGCATCCGTTCGGAGTTCGGCCGGCTGGACGTGGTCGTCGCGAACGCCGGATTCGGGGTGGTCGGGCGCGTGGACCGCCTGTCGCTGGACGACTATCGCCGGCAGTTCGAAACGAACGTGTTCGGCGTGCTGCGGACCGTCCAGGCCACGATGTCTGACGTCAAGGCGCAGAAGGGGTCGTTCGCCCTGATGGGCAGCGTGGCGGCCTACGTCTCCAGCCCGGGCGGGTCGCCCTACCAGATGAGCAAGGCCGCGGTGCGGTCCCTGGGCGAGGCGATGTGGGGCGAACTGGCGCGGGACGGCGTCTCCGTGACCACGATCCAGCCGGGCTACGTCGACAGCGAGATCCGCAAACTGGACAACCAGGGCCGGCTGCACCCCGACGCGAGGGACCCGGTGCCGGCGTGGCTGATGATGCGGACCGACGTGGCAGCCCGGAAGATGGTCGATGCCATCGCGGCGCGTCGTCGCGAGGCCGTCATCACCGGCCACGGCAAGGCGGCGGTCGCGGTCGCCCGGCACCTCCCCTGCGTGCTGGCCCTCGCCCTCAGGCAAGGGGCGGGCAGCGCCAGGGCGAAGAAGGCCCGCAGGCAGGGCGCGTGAAGGTCGCGGCGCGGGCGGGGTTCGTGCGGGCGGTTGCCGCCGGGGGGGCTAGAAGAACAACTGGCCCTGGGCGGTGAAGGTCTTGATCCAGTCCGCCTTGGACAGGTCGCCCTTCTTCTCGCCCCCGAACTCCATCTTGATGTTGGCGCCGTGCTTCCGGATCCAGAAGTTCAGCCCCCCCCGAACCGACAGGAGATCCTGCGCGCCGGGCTTGTTGACCTGGGAAGCCATGTTCTCCGCGGACGACGCGTTGTTGAAGTAGTCGATGGACAGCACCGGCTCGATGAACGTCCACCGGTATCCCAGTTCGGTCATGAAACCCAGCCCCGAGTTCTTCGATGTCACCAGGGAGAAGGTGCCGTCCTTGGCCCACTTCAGTTCGCGGCCGTGGTCGTACCACAGGAAGGCGCACTGGACGACGATCTCGTGGTCCTTCTTCGCGCCCAGCGGGATGTCCAGGAACACGTCGGCGGACGTCGCCCAGTAGTCGCGCAGCTTCCCGGGCGTGGTGACCTTCTTCGCGCCGTCCAGCTTCGCGTCCTGGTCCATCACGGCATCGTGCTGGTAGTCGAAGCCCACCCCGACCGACAGCAGGGGCTCGGTCCCGAAGTAGATGCCCTTCGGGAAGAAGTCCGGTTCCTTCCCCAGGATGGCGTACCGGACCATGCCGGTGAAGCGCGGCCAGTCCTCCGGGTTCGAGGCCAGGGCGGCCTTGCCGTCGGCGTTCGGCATCACGGCGCCCTTGGCGTCCTTCATCAGGCCCTGGTTCTGGGCGCCGTTGAACACGCCCAGCCGGTACTGGAACGTCTTGCCGGCGGCATAGCCCCGCAGTTGCACGCCCACGTCCCGCCAGACCTTGTGCGAACCGTCCAGGAACCGGATCACGCCGGTGTGGTAGTCCATGGCGTTCAACCCGATCGCCCCCTGGATGCTCGGGCGCGAGAACGGCAGGAGGATCATCCCGACGTCCACCATGAACGCGTCGTGCGCCTTCAGCGTCAGGAAGGCGTCCTGGATGAAGAACGACGCCGACCAGTCGCCGCCCTTGCCGAAGTTCGCCTGCTCGGTCTCCATGAAGAAGGAGATGCCCTTCCACAGGTCGCCGAACAGCAGGATCCGGCTGCGGCGGATGAAGAAGTCCTTGCTGTAGTCGTTCTTGTTGGGAGCGGCGTCCTCCTGGAACTGGGCCTGCACCTGCAGCAGGTAGTCGATGTTCAGGTTCGTGTGCTCGCCGATCTCGATCTTCCACGCGAACGCGGGCACGGATGCCAGCAGCGTGGCCGTTGCCAGGATGGCCGCCAGGAAACGGGTGTTCCTCATGTCCGCACCTCCAGCCGGGGACGCGCCCCTACTCCACGTGGCCGCCGGGATTGCTGCCGGCGTTGCCCGACTTCTGGGTCATCAGCGACACCACCACCAGCGTCAGGAAGGACGCCGGGATGCTGAACAGGCCGGGGTTCGCGAAGGGGATCGGCGCTTCCGAGCGCTGGCGCCCATACAGTTCGTAAAGGTCCGGCGAGAACAGGATGATGCCGATCGACACGACGATTCCCACGAGGATCGACGCGACGATGCCCTTCGCGGTGGTCTTCTTCCAGAACAGCAGCATCAGGATGGAGGGCAGGTTCGCCGAGGCCGCCACCGCGAAGGCCAGGCCGACCAGGAAGGTGACGTTCACCCCCTGGAAGAGGATGCCCAGGATGATCGCGACGATGCCCACGGCGAACGCGGCGATCTTGCCGGCCATGACCTTGCTGCGATCGGTCATTCCCAGGCCCATGAAACGGTCCATCAGGTCGTGGGCGACCGCGCCGGACGCCGCCACGATCAGGCCGCTGACCGTGCCCAGCACGGTGGCGAAGGCGATCGCCGAGATGACCGCGAACAGCAAGGTTCCGAAAGATCGCGCCAGCAGAGGTGCCGACATGTTGTTGTCGGCCGGGTTGACGACCGCGCTGGTCATCGCGCCCAGGCCCATGAACAGCGTCAGGATGTAGAAGAAGCCGATGGCCGCGATGGCGACGATGGTGGACTTGCGGGCCGCGGCGGGCGTCGCGACGGTGTAGTACCGGATCAGGATGTGAGGCAGGGCCGCCGTGCCCAGGAACAGGGCCAGCATCAGGCTGATGAAGTCCAGGCGCTCCAGCGGCGTGCCCTCGACCTTGAACTTCTGCCCGGGCTTCAGGATCTTCTGGCCGGAGGTGTACGAAGGCGCATAGAGGGTCAACTTCCGGCCCTGGTCCTCGAACTTCACCATCTTCCAGGTCTTCACGAGGGTGTCCGGGCTGCCGATCTTCGCCAGGAAGTCGAAGGGGCCGACCGACCCCGTCGCCGCCTCGGAGCCCTTGCGACCTTCCACCGATTCCAGGTTGCCGACCTGCCTCAACGGGTTCTCGGGAGACGCGGGGGCCCCGTTGATGATCGTCTCGCCTTCCGTGCCGACCGACTGGTACTGGCACTCGTCCAGGATGGTCTTCCCGTCCTTCACGGACTTCTTGAACCAGTAGTCCCGGCCGTCCCGGGTGGCCCGGACCAGCGTCAGGCCGGCGACGTCCTTCGTGCCCTGCACCTGCCACGCGGGGTCTTCCGGGACCAGCGCCCCGTCCGCCTCGGTCGCCAGGACCGTCGCGTACTTGTGGAAGGGGACCTTGCCGCCCTGGTCCGGTTCGGTGGTCAGGCCGCGCACCAGGACCGCGACCACGACGATGGTCGAGAAGACCACCAGCAGGCCGCCCTTGATGAACTGGACATAGGTCGTCGAGGTCATGCCCGCGGTCGCGACGATGATGATGACGATCCCGCCCACCATGATCACGCCAACCGCGTGCGGAAGCCCCAGCAGCGGGGTGACCAGGACACCCGCACCGACCATCTGCGGGATCAGGTAGAAGATCGAGACGACCAGGGTGCTGATCGCCGCCGCCAACTGGATGCCCTTGCTGTTGAAGCGGGCGTCCAGCGCGTCGGTGAAGGTGTACTTGCCCAGGCGCTTCATCGGTTCGGCGACGACGAACAGCGCCACGATCCAGCCCGCCAGGTAGCCGATCGAGTACAGGAACCCGTCGTAGCCGGCGGTGGCGATCATGCCGCAGATGCCCAGGAAGGACGCGGCGGACAGGTAGTCCCCCGCGAACGCGATCCCGTTGACCGACCAGTGGATATTCCCGCCGGCGGCGTAGTACCCCGCGGCCGATCGGGCCTTGCGGGCGAAGTAGAAGGACATGCCCAGGACGGCGCCCACGAACGCGATGAAGATGATGACCGGCATCCAATCCATGGTTTAGCCCTCCCCGCCGCGGCCGCCTTCCAGGCGCTTCTCTTCCTTCACGCACGCGGAGTTGTAGATGACCGCGAGGATCAGGGCGATGACGATCAGGCCGAAGCCGTAGACCACGGCCAGGTTCAGGCCCATCAGGACGGTGCTGCCCATGGCGGAGGGCCACAGGAGGTTGATCCCGACGAACCCCGCGTAGATCAGCGCGTAGACGAGGAACATCCAGACTCCCAGTCGGGTCTTGTACCGCGATGCCGGGTCGTGGCCCTGCCTGGCCGCAGGCTCGTGGAGCATCCGCCCTACCTCCTTTGATGGCCCCTTCTGCACACCGTCTGCCGGGAATTCCGCCAGAAGCGGTCAGGAAATGATGTCGGACAATATAGGGGTGGATGGAAAACCAGGTCAAGGCAAATATTGCGTCATCTGATGTGGCAGAATGTCTCTAATAGGGGCAGGAAGATCCGTAACGAGGACCGGGGGACGGTCAGGCCGAGCCCAGGAAGTCGAAAGAGATCTTCTTCAGGAGCAGCGATACCTGGGCCAGGGCCTTGCGGACCATGGCCTCCTCCAGGTCGGACAGGTCGCGGGGATTGATCCCGTTGCCCGGCGATCCGCCCTCCACCGCGAGCGCGGCCTGGCTGCGCAGCCGCAGTTCCATCAGGACGTCGTAGGCGGCGGTGACCTCGGCGTGGGAGGACGAGGTCAGCACGCGTGCGTCGCGCAGGCGGTGCAGGCGTTCGAGGGTCCCGGTCGGGTCGACTCCGTGGCGCAGGGCATACAGGCGCGCGAAGTTCACGATCGGCATCAGCGCTTCCTTGACGCTGAAGGTGCCGGCCTGCGAGCCCTCCGAACCGGTGAGGATCTTCCCGAACATGCCGACCGGGGGCTTGTACAGAAGGGCGTTCTGGGCGAACTGGACGAAGAAGGCCGGGTGGGAGGCCAGTTCCTCGTCGATGTGCCTGCGCAGATCGGTCGCCAGGGAGGCCTCGCCGTGGACGGGGCGGAAATCGAAGAACATGTTCACGGACAGGAGGTCCTGGGGGGTTCCCATGCGGATCCAGCGGGAGAAGAGGTCCTTCCATCGCGACAGGGGCTGGCACCACTTCGGGTTGCGGGCCATCGCGTCGCCGGGGCACCACGCGTAGCCGGCCTCGTTCAGGCCGTCGCAGACCCTTCCCGACAGGCGAAGGAACCAGGCGGCTGCCTCCTCCGCGCGATCGGAAGGGACGTCCTCGTACAACAGCGCGTTGTCCTGGTCGGTCGCAAGGGTCTGCTCCTCGCGTCCCGCGCTGCCCAGCGAAAGGAAGGCGAACCGGGACGGGGCCGGTCCCAGGTCGGCCAGGGCCAGTTCGATCAGGCGGGACGTGATCGCGTCCGAGACGGAACTGATGACCCGGGTCACGGTCCGTGGCCGCGCGCCCCAGTCCGCCAGCGCCTTGACCAGGACGGGCAGGCGCTGCCGGACGGCGGAGGCCTCCTCGGGGGATCGGGCCCTGCCGATGTCGCGGACCAGCACTGCCGACGAGTACCCGTGGAATGCGACCAGGTCGTCGGAGGCCACCAGTCCAGTGACCCGGCCGGAGGCGTCCTTCAGGGCCAGGTGCCGGGCCCCGCGCTGGCGCATCCGCAACAGGGCCTGCCAGGTGGGCGAACCTTCATCGATCGCGGCGACCGGGGCGGTCATGACCTCGTACACGGGGCGATTCGGATCGCTGCCTTCCGCCACGATCCGTTCCCGGAAGTCCCGATCGGTCACGATCCCGACGGGCGCCCCGGCGGCGCCGGTCACCAGGATGGCATCGCGGGAGGCGCGGGTCATCGCGATGGCGGCGCGGGTGGCAGGGGTGTCCATCGGGCACGAAACCACGGGCGCGGACCGCAGCGAGACCGGGTCGTCCAGGAACCGCAGCGAGGTCTGCAGTTCCTCGATCAGCGCCTCGCGCCCGGCGTCGTGGCGTCGCGCCTCGGTGATGTCCTCGACCAGGCCGTCGCAATAGCGGGGGAAGCCGCCCTCGTCGCGGACCAGGACCGCCGACACGCGGACGGTCCGGGACTGGCCGTCCAGGCGGCGGATGCGCAGCACGCGGTCCCTCATCCGGCCGTCCCGGGACAGGGTGTCCAGGATGGCGGCCCGATCCTCGGGGTCGAAGCAGAGGTCCATCAAGGCGATACCCGAGGCGGCAGGGTCGTCCGGGAAGCCGAAGATGCCGCGGCCCGCGGGGTTGATCTCCAGCAGGTGGCCGCGTCGACCGGCCGTGGTCCGGAAGATCCCGATGCCGATCGCCTCGCGCAGGGCCTGGTAACGCTCGCGGCTTTCGCCCAGTTCGGCCTCGACCTTCTTCGAACGGCCGACGTCCCGGGCGGTGACGATCACGCCGACCCGGTCGCTGACGACGATCCGGGTGGCGGTCAGCAGCACCTCGACCAGGGTCCCGTCCGAGTGCTTCAACCGGGCCTCGAACTGCGTGGGTGCGGGTCGTCCCTGCAGCACGTCGTCCACGTACCGCATCGAGGGATCGTCCTGCGGGTCGGCCGAAAGGTCCCGGAACTCGAGGTTGGCAAGGGAGTCCGCATCGCGGCCCAGCATCTGCTGCAGGACGGGGTTGCTGTAGGCGCAGCGACCCTCCAGGACCATCAGGGTTCCCTCGGTGGAGGCCTCGACCAGCGCACGGTACCGTTCGTGCGATTCGCGCAGGGCGGACTCGGCGCTGCCGCGCTGGCGCTCGAACCGCAGGCTCTGCAGCGCGACGAAGAGGAGGATCAGGGACACGATCCCCATGAAGGCCGCCGAGACCCGGACCATCCGGTCGGTCAGGGCGGAGATCTCGGCGCGGACGTCGTCGGTGTAGATCCCGGTGCCGATGACCCAGCCCCAGGGCGGGAAGCCCTGCACGTAGGACTCCTTGGAAACCAGCCTGGCCGGGTCGTCCTTCCACTGCCAGACGTAGTCGACATAGCCGCTGCCGGACTCGCGGACGCGGCGCACGAACTCGACGAACACCCGGTTGCCGTTGGGGTCGGTGAAGCCCGAGACGTCCTTGCCGTCGAGGTCGCTGCGGAACGGGTGCATGATCATCCGCGGCAGCGTGTCGGTGATCCAGAAGTAGTCCTTGTCCTCGGGGCCGTAACGGAGGTCCCGGATCCGGGCGATTGCGGAGGCCTGCGCCTCGTCGCGCGACATCCGGCCGGTGCGCTCCTCCGCCTCGTACTCCTTCAGGACCGACACGGCGGACCGGGTGAGTTCGCGGATCAGTTCGCGCTTGCGGTCCAGGAGGTTCCGCTCGACGTCCGGCAGCAGGATCGCGAACAGGAGGGCCAGGAACAGCGCCACCGCCAGGCCGGTCGGCAGCAGGATGCGGAACACGAATCCCTTCCAGTTCATCACTCCTCCCGTTCAACCGGGTCAGGTCCCCACGCGTCGCAGGGCGCCCAGCGTTCCCATCCCCATGGCTTCCAGGCGCGTCGCCAGCGCCAGCAGCAACTGGGCGCAGGTCAACGCGTCCTCGAACGCGTCGTGCTGGCGGCCGACGGGAACCCCCATCGACCGGGCGATGTCCGGCAGGCGCCGCATCAGGGGCTCGTCGGGCCGCCGCCCCGTGCCCAGAAGAGGCTGGTCGTCGAACCAGGCCGCGATGCGCGCGGTGTCCAGGAGGGGCATCCACGCGCCGCATCCCCACGCTGCACGGAAGGCCCGGTCCAGGAACGGGCGGTCGATGTCGGCGACGTGGACGACCACCACCCTGCCCTGCAGGCGCCGGGCCAGCACGGGCAGCACCTCGCCGATCGACGGTGCCCGGGCCAGCCGATCCGGGAGCAGCCCGTGCACGCGGATCGAGGAGACGCCGACGACGTGGCCCGGCGGGGGCGAGACCAGCGTGTCGAAGGCCGTCTCCAAGCGGACGCGGCCGTGGTCGATGTCCACCATCCCGACGGCGAGGATCTGGTCGCGGCGGGGATCCAGCCCGCTGGTCTCCAGGTCCAGCGCGGTGAACGGGGCATGGCGCCAGAGAAGCCCGGCATCCGGCCAGGACGAGCCCAGGAACCGGCGAACGTCGTCGGGGACACCGGGGCGGGACAGGGCGCGCCGGCGACGCCATCGCGTCAGGTGGTCCACGCTGCCTCCCGTCTGCCGGCCGCGTCCAGGGCGGCGGCCGTGCCCCGGCGGATGACCTCGAACGCGTCCCGCAGGACCCGGCGTTCGGCGGAAGGAATCCGGCCGGGGTCCAGGAATCCCTCCGATGGGAGGGGGCGGATTCCCGACAGGCGCAGGCGAAGGCCGTCCAGGTACCGCCATGCGTCCGCCAGGTCCGCGGCGACGGCCGGTTCCAGCAGGCCCAGTTCCCCGGACCGGGACAGGCGGACCGGGGTGGCCGTATCGGCGATGGCCCCCCTCAGCGCCAGGCGGCGTGCGAGGCTGCGCAGGAGATCGAGACACCTGCCGTCCAGGTCCAGGCGTTCGTCCAGCCGCCCGTCCCTTTCCAGCACCTGGTTCCGGAAGATGGCCCGGGGGGGATCGGGGAAGATCCGGGCGACCGGCCCGTCGGGGGGTCTCGAGGCCCGTGCGGTGTCGGCCAGGCTGGACAGGAACGACCGGGCCGCGAGGTTCCCCGCGACCTGCCGTGCATCCAGCAGGGAGGCGAGGAGGACCGGGGGCCCGGACGCGATCGCGGACAGGGCGGCGCGGGAGGCCGGTCCCTTCCCTTCCGCGGTCGAGGGATCGGGGGCGCTCCCGGCAGGGCGAAGACCCGATTCGAGGAGACGAGTCGAGACGTCCGCGGCCAGGGCGGCGCACCACTCGATGCCCTCCCGGGCGGCGTCTTCCTCGAAGAGGACGAATCCCGCGCGCGTGGGAGGCCAGGCGGCTTCCCGGCGACCTTCCGACCCGGTGGCCAGCCAGGCCCATCGGCACGGCGCGTCGCCCAGGCGCGAGCGGACCTGGTCCACGAACCCTTCCAGGAGGGCGTCGGAGGCGATCGCCGCGATGCGGCCCACGGCCGGTGCATCGGCGCCCGAATCGATCATCCCCTGCAGGGAATCCCCCGCCTGCCGGACCCAGGCCGCGGCGTCACCGGCATCTCGGATCCGCTGCAGCAGGCCCCGCAGCAGCAGGGGGCTGCGGGACTGGCGGCGCAGGAGGTCGGAGTCCGACACGATGCCGACCAGGGCGCCGTCGCGGAGGATCGGGAGGTGTCCCACCCCCGTCTCGACCATCCTTTCGAAGGCCTCGGGAAGGGTCGATTCGAACGGCAGGGTCAGCAGGGGGCGCGAGCAGACCGGGTCCACCGGGAGGCCCGGGTCCATCCCGCATGCCAGGACGCGGTCGCGCAGGTCCCGGTCGGTGACGATGCCGGGGGAATCGCCAAGGACGACCAGGCTTCCGACGTGCTCGTCCTTCATCCTGCGCGCAGCCTCGGCGATCGAGGTGCCGGGCGGGCAACTGGCCAGGGGACGCGACAGGAGATCGCCGACGGTCACGGCCGGCGATACGGAAGCGTCCGCGGCGCCGGCGCACCACAGGGCTTCCCGCACCCTCTCCCCGGGAGAGCCCGACAGGAACCGGCGCACCGGGGGCAGGTCGGCGACAGGCTCCAGGACGTCCCGGGGCACGAGGTACGCCAGGGTGTCCTCCAGGGCCGTGAAATCGACGTCCGGCGTCCGCCGTTGCACGAAGGCATCCAGCCCGACCGCATCGCCCTCGGAGAACCGGTCCACGCCGGGACCGG
Source organism: uncultured Myxococcales bacterium (assembly GCA_937975765.1). GTDB lineage: Bacteria > Myxococcota_A > UBA9042 > DTJE01 > DTJE01 > CAIZWN01. The sequence goes on along the minus strand of CALJUR010000107.1, from coordinate 57,998 downwards.
GCCCCGGGGAAGGGAAGGACGCCTGGACGGAACCGCTGCGGACGAGGATCAGGGCGGACGGGGCCCGGTCGCCGGCCGAGAGGACCCGGCCGCCCCGGGGGAAGAACTCGATCTCGATCCGTTGGGCCACCCTGCGGATGGACTCCGCAGGCAGGTCCCGCCAGGGCGGATGCTCTTGCAGAAAGCGGACGACCTCTTGCATTCCGGCTCCTGGATGACCGGATTGTAGCCCAGGAACCGTTGCAGGGGGCGTTCAGCCCAGCCGGAAGAACTTCGCGATCTCGGACTCCAGCCGGAAGATCGAGTCGTGCAGGCGGTGGTCGTCGTCCACCTCGACCAGGCGCACGTTCGGGCGTTCGCGGGCGTAGGCGCGCGATACCTCGATCGGGACGACGTCGTCCTTCGTGCCGTGCAGGATCAGCGTCGGGCAGGCCACCTCGGGGACGCGGGGGTACATCTCCAGGTCCTCCACGAGATCCCAGTGCACGCGGACCGGCTGGCCGGAGGCGTCGGGCAGTTCGATCGCGCCCTCCCGGCGCCAGTTCACGAGCCCGCGGGGGCCCACCAGGCGATCCCAGTGGTCCTGGAGGCCGAAACCGGGGCACAGCAGGACCAGCCGGTCGACGCGCAGGCCGTTGTACTGCGCCCACAGGGCGGCCAGGTACGCCCCCATGCTGGAACCGACCAGGCGCCATTCCTGTTCGCCCCCGGTCCCGGCGTCCATGCGGTCCATCGCGTCCAGCATGTCGGTCATGGTCAGGTGCTGGAACGAGGGGACGTTCAGGTCGGGCAGTTCCAGTCGGACCCCGTGGCGGTCGAAGGCGCGGGACAGGACCTGGCCCTTGTACGAGGCAGGGCCGGAGGCGAAGCCGTGAAGGTAGGCGTAGCGGTACACCGGGTCCCCGTTTCCGCGTCGGGATTCCGAATAGCGAAAACCGGCGGGCAAGGCAAGGCGGAACGTGCAGCGGCGACTGGAATGATGGAGGCGGGAGCGTTCGGCGGGCAGCGCAGGCCGGTCAGGGGGCCCGCGAGACGGCCGACGCGGCACACTCGCCGGCGCGGAACCCGGAGGCCCACGCCCACTGGAGGTTGAATCCCCCGCAGTCGCCGTCCACGTCCAGCAGTTCCCCGGCGAAGAACAGCCCCGGGACCCGTCCCGACTGGAGGGTGTCCGGGTCGATCCCGGACACGTCCACGCCGCCTGCCGTCACCTGAGCCGCGGCCCATGGGCCCGGGCCCTGGACGTCGAAGCCCCAGTCCTGGAGCGCCTGGGCGATCCGGTCGATCTCGTCCCGGGACAGGGTGTCCGTCCGGCGATGAAGGTCCGGGATCGCGGCCTGGCGCAGCACCGGCAGGACCATGCGCTTGTTCAGGAAGCCCACCAGGGCGGCCGACGCGGGGCGGGAACCCAGGGCGGCGAATCGGCGGGACAAGGTGGCCCGCAGTTCGTCCGGAGGGACCTCGGTCACCAGAGAGATCCCCAGAACGACGGCGTGCCCGGCGCGGGCGTGCAGGCAGGCCTCGCGGCTGACGTCCAGCACGGCCGGTCCCGAGGCCCCGTGCTCGGTGAACAGGACCTCGCCCGAGGAGGCGGCGACCGGGCGGCCGTCGGACAGCACCCGGACGGCCCCCTCGAACCGCACGCCCTGCAGGGCGCGCAGCCAGGGGGAGGACAGCCGCAACGGCACCAGCGCCTGGAACGGATCCACGATCGGGTGGCCGAAGGCGCGGGCCAGGGCGTAGCCGCTGCCGTCCGATCCGAGGCTGGGCGCGGCGCGACCGCCCGTGGCCAGGACGACGCGGTCCGCGTCGAGGGACGGGTCCGTGCCGGCCAGGATCCGGAACCCCGGCCCCTCGCACCGGACCTCGCGCACCGCGGCGTCGCAGGCGACCCGGACGCCCAGCGACTCGACCTCCCAGCGCAGCACGTCCAGCACGCTGCCCGCCTGGCCCGAGCGCGGGAACACGCGGCCGCAGTCCTCGACCACGGGGTGGATGCCCAGCCGTCCGAAGAAGTCCAGGGCCCACTGCGCGCCGTACCGTTCCAGCACGCGCGTGGTGAAGCCCGGCACCGAGCCGTGGTAGCGGGAGGCGCGCAGTTCCAGGTTGGTCAGGTTGCAGCGCCCGTTGCCCGTGGCCAGCAACTTGCGGCCGACGCGATCGCCCTTCTCGAGGACCGTCACCGACGCGCCGCCACGGGCCGCCGCGATTGCCGCCGCCAGGCCGGCCGCGCCGCCCCCGATCACCGCCACCCTCACCGGCACCCTGCCCTCCCGATGCGCGACCCGAATCCCCTGCCGCAGCATAGGGGAGCGGTCCGCCCCGGGTCAACCGCGGATCGCACCGGGCGGGAACGGGCGTCCCCGTCACCGGTACAGGCAGGCCAGCACCGAGACCATCGCGATCGCCACCAGCACCAGGTCCTGCAATTCGGCCTTACGGATCCCCATGACTGAACCTCCGTTCACCCGTCGGCAAGAATAGACCCCGGGTGCGACACGGCCCGTCCCCGGACCCGTTCCTTTTTCCGGGGGCGCTGCTACACTCGCCCCGGAGCGGCCGGAGGGCCGCCCGATTCGAGGAGGATGACCATGCGGATCGAGATGGAGCCCCGGTACCGGCAGTCGCTGCTGGAACGTTTCCTTCGCTATGTCCGGATCGACACCCAGTCCGACGAGAACTCGACGACCAGCCCGTCGGCCGAGAAGGAGAAGGACCTGTCCCGGATCCTGGCCGCGGAACTGGGTGAACTGGGCTGCGCGGACGCCCGGATGGACGAGTGGGGATACGTGTACGCCTCGGTCCCGGCCAACCCGCCTGCTCTGGAGGGGAAGGTCCCGGCGATCGGCCTGATCGCCCACGTGGACACCGCCTTCGGGTGCAGCGGCGCCAACGTGCAGCCGCAGGTGCGGGCGGACTACGACGGGAACGACATCCCGCTGCCCGCGAACCCTTCCCTGGTGCTGCGCCCGTCCGAGGAGCCGAACCTCCTGCGGTGCAAGGGCCACACCCTGGTCACCACGGACGGGACCACGCTGCTGGGCGCGGACGACAAGGCCGGCATCGCCGAGATCGTGACCGTCGTGGAGTGGCTGCGCGACCATCCGGACTTCCGGCACGGCGCGATCCGGATCGCCTTCACGACGGACGAGGAGGTCGGCCGCGGCACCGAGCACTTCGACGTGGCCGCGTTCGACGCCCGGTACGCCTACACCCTGGACGGTTCGGACCTGGGCGAGATCGAGGACGAGACGTTCTGCGCCGACATGGCCAAGGTGGTGGTGGAAGGCGCGGACGTGCACCCCGGGTACGCCAAGGGCAAGATGGTCAACGCCGTTCGCGTGGCCTCCGCGCTGGTCGAGGCCCTGCCCCGCGACCGACTGCCCGAGACGACCGAGGGGCGCCAACCCTACCTGCACCCCTACGAATCCAAGGGCGACGTCTCGAAGGTCGAGATGAAGGTGCTGCTGCGGGCCTTCACCGTCGAGGACCTGGCCGACCGCGCGAACGCGCTGCGGGCCGCCGCCGCCGAGGTCGAGCGCCGCTTTCCGGGCGCCAAGGTCTCCGTGGACGTGAAGGAGCAGTACCGCAACATGGGCTTCGTGCTGGCGCAGCACCCGGCCGTGATGGACAACGCGTTCGAGGCGGCGCGGCTGCAGGGGATCGAGCCCGTGCGGAAGGCGATCCGCGGCGGCACCGACGGCGCGCGCCTCTCGTTCATGGGACTGCCGACGCCGAACGTGTGGGCGGGCGGCCAGAACTTCCACTCGCTGAAGGAATGGGTCTCGCTGGACTGGATGGTCGGCGCGGTGGAGACCACCCTGCAGATCCTGGCCGTGTGGACCCGGAAGAGCGCGTAGGACCCGGAGGCGGGGGGCGGGGCCCCCCAATGCGATGGCGGGGGACGGGGCCCCCCAATGCGATGGCGGGGGACGGGGCCCCCGCCCTACAGGGGTCAGCCGCCCAGGATCGCCTTCACGTTCGCGAACGATGCGTCCTCGGTCGCGCGGCCGTAGTTGTAGCCCGGGGAGTCCTTCCCGATCCCCATCTGTCCCAGTTCGGTCGAGACGTTCGAGATCCGTTCGGGGTTCGAGGGATGGGTGCTGAACAGTTCGCCGATCTTCGACAGGGTGCTGTTCGGGTCGGCGGAAGTCGCGCCCAGGACCTCCAGGCCGTTGAAGAAGTCGACGATCCCCCAGGGGTTCCACTTCGTCGCCGCGGCGTACTGCACGCCCAGCGAGTCCGCCTCGCGCTCCTGGTCCTTGCTGAACGTCAGCGTGGTCAGCGTGGACAGGGCGGCCGTGACCAGTTCCTTCGTCTGCCCTTCCTTGAAGAGGAGGCTGGTCAGCCCCTGCTCGATCATATAGGTCTCCATCGCCCTCACGCCGTGCCGGGCGGAGATGTGGCCCAGTTCGTGCGCCAGGATGGTCGCGACCTCGGAGGCGCTGCCCGCCATCTTCAGCAGGCCGGTCGTGACGTAGACGAAGCCGCCCATCACGGCGAAGGCGTTGACCTCGTCCGATTCCACGACCGTGAAGTGGTAGGGAAGGTTCGGCCGGCCCGAGTTCAGGGCGATGGCGCCGCCCATCTCGGTGACGTAGTTCCTCACGACCGCGCTGCCTTTGTACTCGGGCATCTCGGCCAGCAACTGGACGTGGTACTCGGCGCCCATCTGGATTTCCTGTTCCTCGCTGATCAGCCACGACTCGCTGTCGGCGCTGGCGCAGGACAGGGACAGCAGCAGCGCGGCTGCCGCAAAGGCGAGGTTCCTCATCGCGATTCCTCCCGTGGGGTACGGGTCCACCATATTGCGCGCGGCGCACCGCGTCAATGGCCGCGCCGGGGAGGCGCGATCCGAAGGGGGCGTTTCTGGTAGGATGCGGTCCGGGTCCGGGGGTGGCATCCGGGCCAGGCATCGACGCGGGGGATTCGAATGAGGACAGGGTTGCGCGGGATCGGCGGCCTGGTGGTCGCGGGGCTGCTGGCGGCGGCGGCATGCGGTGGCGGGGAGGGCAAGGACACCCCGGATCCCGGGACGGTCGACGTCCCGGCCGACGTCTCGCCCGACGCGGAACTGCCGTTCGGGGACGAGGCGCCCGGCGACACGGCCGGGGACCTGGCGGACGCGACGTCCGAGGTCGCCGGCGACGAGGCCACGTCCGACGGTTCCCCGGAGGCCGAGGCCACCGGCTGCGAGGAAGGCGCGACCTGGTGCTCCGAAGACGGCTACTCGGCCTACGCATGCACGGGCGGACAGCCGGTGGAGACCCGGTGCATGCAGGACCGGGGCCGGCTGTGCGAGGCGGGCGCCTGCGTCGAACCCTGGAGGTACGGCGCGCCGGGGTTCGGGACGTGCGGCGACGTGCAGAACGGGACGGCGGAAACCCTGGCGCAGAAGGCGGCCTACTACGACGCCATCGCGTCCCGGCTGCACATCCATCCCGACCTGCAGTGGATGATGTCCGCCACCTTGAAGAAGACGGAGACGCAGTGCCCCGAAGGGGGGACGCCGCCGTGCTGGGCCGACCCGGATCCCGGAATCGCGACCTTCGGTGATGTCGCCTCGTGGCATACCGGCGAGAACGACGGCCTGTGGAGCGCGCTGTACCTGGCCTCGCAGGCCTTCCGGTACGCCGCGACCCGGTCGGAGGACGCCCTGGTGATCATCCGGGTGCTGCTGGAAGGCGAGGTCACCCGCATGCGGATCACGGGCGTGCCCGGCCTGTTCACGCGGCAGTTCATCCCGCCGAACGTGCCTGGCATCTCCTGCCCGGACCCCGTGGCGGACAAGGCGGCCTACACGACCGACGCCGAGAAGGACGACAACCGGTGGGTGCAGGTTCGCGAGGACGGCTGCGCGTGGGTGGTCGACCGGGCCACGGACGAGTGGACGAAGACCCCGGCCGGCGTGGCGACGCCGCACTGCGGCCTGGACGACTACGCCGGCTGGTGCTGGCTGGACAACGTGTCGCAGGACGAGTACGCCGGCCACATGCTGGCCCTGGGCGCCCTGTACAAGCTGGTGGACGACCCGGGCGTGCAGGCGACCGTGAAGGACCTGCTGACCCAGGTGGCCATGCACCTGAAGCAGAACGACCTGTACTTCGTGGACTGGGATGGCCGGGAGACCGAGCACGGCAAGCTGCACGTCCTGTCCTTCGCCGACAGCCCCGGCTTCCTGTCCGCGATGTCGATGGCCTACATCCTGATGGGCGCCGAGGCGTCGGGCGACGCGTCCCTGCGTGCCTACTACGACGATTGCCTGGTCCAGACCCACGGCCAGTGCGAAGGGTGGCCGTATCCAGAGGAGGACCCCTATCCCGACTACCTGTCGATGATGCTGATGTACATCGGACCCGAGGGCTGCCTGGCGAACTACAACAACTTCAGCATGGTCTTCTCGTCGCTGCAGTTGCTGACCTGGTTCGAGACCCGTCCCGCGCTGCACGCGCAGGTCCAGAAGGTGTTCGACGAGAACTTCATGCGCGAGGCCGGCCAGCCCCGCGCGCTGATCGTTCAGAAGAACCCCTGGTTCAACTTCGGCTGGGCGGCCTTCAAGCGGCTGGGCCCGGGCAGCGACGGCCCGGCGACGCAGGCGGTCGAGGAGGGCATCTGCAGCCTGAAGCAGTTCCCGGCCAGCAAGGTGCAGGTCGCGAGGGACACGGAGTCGAAGTACCCCCACTACTGCGACCAGCGCAACGGCGGCAGCGCGTGCGAGTTCCCGGTGCCGGTGAACGAGCGCTGCGTCTCGACCTTCGAGTGGTGGGGCGACCCCTACGACCGCGAGACCTGCGGTGCGAACCCGTGGGTGGTGAAGATGCCCGCGGACTACCTGCTGCCCTACTGGATGGGCCGCTACTTCGGGTTCCTGCCGGAGACGCTGTGATGGCGGACGAGACGCCGCCCGGGCCCGCCGAGTCCGGGCCGATCATGTGCGAGGGGCGCCGCCTGGGCGAGCGCCGGTTCGAGGTGGCCGAGGGCATCTGGCGCATGCCAATCCCGACCGGCTACTCCGCCGGCGACGTGAACCTGTACTGGCTGGACGGCGAGGACCCGATCCTGATCGACACCGGCGTCCTGGGGGACGCCTCCTTCGACCACCTGTGCCGGGCGCTGGAATCGGGCGGGCGCCGCGTCGAGGACGTGCGGACGCTGCTGCTGACGCACAGCCACGTGGACCACGCCGCCAACGCCTGGCGCATCCGGGAAGCCTCGGGGTGCGACGTGCGGGTCCGGCGGCGCGCGGTGCGCCGGCTGTCCGACGTCGAGGCGGCCAGCGAGGCCGACGTGCCCGGCATCGTCGCGTTCCTGGGCCGCTGCGGGTTCTCGGAGGAGACCGTGCGGCAGTTCGGATGGTTCATCCAGCGGATGCGCCGCATCAGCCACTCGTGCCCGGGCGTCGCCGGGATCGACGACGGGGACGTGGTGGTGGGGGGAGGCGGCCGCAGCATCCGGGTGCACGCGCGCCCGGGGCACTCCTCCTCTGACCTGGTGTACGAGGTCGTCGGCACGGGCATCCTGGTGACCGGCGACCACGTGCTGCCGACGATCACGCCGAACCCCACCCTGGAGGGCCCCGAGCCCGGCGACGCCGAGCCGTATCGCGCCCTGCCCTCCTTCCGGGACAGCCTGCGCCGGACGATGGCAATGGAGTGCACGCTCGCCTGCCCCGGGCACGAGGTGCCCTTCACGGGCCTGGGGGATCGGTGCCGGACGCTGCTGGCCTTGCAGGACCGGCGCATGAGGGACGTGCTGCGCATCCTTTCCGAGAACGGCCCGATGACCCAGAAGCAGATCAGCCTGGCCCTGTTCGGCCGGGTCCAGGCGTTCGAGATCTTCCTGACGTTGTCCGAGGTGCGCGGCGCGATCGACCTGCTGGCGATGGAGGGCCGCGTCACCATCGACCGATCCGGGCCGGCCGACCTGATCGCCGCCGCCTGATTTCGCGGCCGGATTTGCCACGACTCGATTCCCGAATCCGGTACGTCAAGGAAACGTTCGGAGTATCGAGTCCGGGTGTAGACCGGTGCCGCCCTTCGCGACGATTCCCGTTCCCGACCGGCGGTCCGGGCCCTCGCCTTCGACGGAGCCCATCTTCCCCAGGCGGTGGACAACGGATCCCCGGGGCCGGTTGAATCCGGGGCCTGATGGTCCTAGGATCGTCCGTTCCGAACGGCATCGGGTGAAAGGGCCGAACGTCCGAGGTGACCCATGACGCGTGACCGTGCTGCAGCGATTCGATTCCTGTTCGCGATCGGCTGGTTGGCGATCGCCCTGCCCTCCTGCGAGGGAGGATCCTCCGGCGGCGACGCAGGGCACGATCCCGCGCCGGAGTCGGCGACGATCGACTACGGCATGCCGGACAACGGGGAGGAGACCGGCCGCGAGATCCCCGCAGGCACGGACGACGGGACCGGGGAGTTGCCCGACCCCGGTGTCGATGCGGGCAAGGACACCGCCCAGCCCGGGGAGTTCGGGCAGCCGTGCATCCAGAACTCGGACTGCATCTCGGGATACTGCGTCGAGGGCCTGCAGGGCCCGATGTGCACGATGACCTGCGTGCTGGAGTGCCCCGCGGACTGGCTGTGCCGCGCCAGCCTGATCGGCAGCGACGTGATCTCCCTGTGCATCCCGCTGGGCGCGGACCTGTGCAAGCCCTGCAAGGTGGACACCCAGTGCAGCGGCGGTGCGTGCATCGAGGTCGGCGACGGGAACTACTGCGGCCGCGACTGCTCGCAGATCGACTGCCCGGAAGGCTACGACTGCCTGGACGTCCCGACGTCGGGCGGGACGGCGCGCCAGTGCGTCCCGGTCAGCCGCGCGTGCGACTGCCTGCGGACCATGGAGGGGGCCGCCCGTCCCTGCGCGCGCAGCAACGACGAGGGCACCTGCCTGGGATTCGAGACCTGCGACCCGGACACGGGCTGGGCGTGCGACGCCCCGGAACCGCAGGCCGAGACCTGCAACGGGCTGGACGACAACTGCAACCGGCTGGTGGACGAGGCGTTCCCCGAGATCGGAGGCCCCTGCTTCCAGGGGGTGGGCGCCTGCCGGGCCCAGGGCGTGTACGCCTGCTCGGACGACCACCTGGGGCTGAGGTGCGCCGTCGAGGAGGGCCAGGAGCACGTCGAGGTGTGCGACCTGCTGGACAACGACTGCGACGGCGCGACCGACGAGGACTTCCGGACGGAATCCGGCGCGTACGCGACCGACCGGGCGTGCGGCAACTGCTACGTCGACTGCACGGCGATCTTCACCGGGGCTGCGCACCACGCCACCGGCAGGTGCGACGCGACCGGTCCTGCCCCTCGCTGCGGGTACGACTGCGTGCAGGGATACGCCGATGCGGACGGCAACCCGGACAACGGCTGCGAACTGGAACTGGACCCGCTGGCGATCTACGTGTCCACCCCGGAGAACGGCGGCATCGACGGGGACACCTGCGGCGCGTGGGACTCCCCGTGCGCGACCGTCGAGACCGGCCTGGACCGTGCGGACGGGACCGGGAAGGTGCGCGTTCTGGTGTCCGAGGGCATCTACGCCGGGATCGTGGTGCTGCAGGACGGCGTCTCGGTGAAGGGGGGGTACAACGCGGCCACCTGGCAGCGGGACCCCGCGACCAACATCACGATCCTGCAGGGGGTCACGCCCGCCACCGACACGTCTCCGCACCGCAAGGCCGTGGTGGCGATCGGCATCACGGCACCCACCGAGTTCTCGGGCTTCACGGTCTACGGCGAGAACGCCTACAGCCGGCGCAGCGACGGGCGCGGAGGCAACTCCTATGCCCTGTGGCTGAAGGACTGCGGCCCGGGGCTGGTCGTCAAGGACAACGTGATCTACGCCGGCCGGGGTGCGCCGGGGAACTCGGGCGGCAACGGCGCGCGCGGCGCCAACGGCCAGGACGGCGTCACGGGAGCGACCTGCACGGACTCGGGGGAGGTCGGCGCGTGCTCGGGAGTCTTCAGCGCCGGCGGGTCCGCGGGCGGCAGCACGTGCGGCGCCGCGGGCGGCCGGGGGGCGGACTCGGTGTGTGCCGACGGGATCGTCCAGATGCCCTCCGGGGAGGCCGGATCGGGCACGTCCGGGGGCCTGGGCGGGGCCGGGGGCTGGTCCGACACCGTCAGTTCGGCATGCGCGGTCTGTCGCAGCGAGGGCAAGACCGACTTCGGGTTCGACGGCGCTCGCGGCGGGTCCGGGACGGGCGGCGAAGCGGGCCAGGGCTGCACCGATGACAACGGCCGCATCTCGGGCAGCGAGTGGCTGTCCGGCACGTCGGACCCCGGGGGGGACGCCACGAACGGGTCGGGCGGCGGCGGCGGCGGCGCGGGCGGCGGCGTGGACATGGACCCGGCCTGCGGCTACAACGACCGGGTCGGGTCGGCGGGCGGCGGCGGGGGCGCCGGCGGCTGCGGCGGCACGGGTGGCAGCGCCGGCATGAGCGGGGGCGCATCGATCGGGATCTTCGCGATCCGGACGACCTCGACCGCCGGGCTGTACCCCACCCTTTCCGGGAACCGCGTGCTGCGGAACGAAGGCGGCGCGGGCGGCCAGGGCGGCAGCGGTGGCACGGGGGGCGTCGGCGGGTCCGGCGGCGAGGGCGGATCGGTGGATTGCGCGCAGAACTCGGCCGGCAGTCCCTACTGGTTCAAGGTGTGCATCGGCAAGGGCGGCACCGGCGGGGACGGCGGCCAGGGCGGCGCCGGCGGCGGCGGCGGGGGCGGCTGCGGGGGGGCCTCGTGGGGCATCCTGGGCGCGGGGCTTTCGGGCGATGTGCCGGCCTGGTGCGGCGCGGCCGGGAACGTCTTCGACGCCCTGGGAGACGGCGGTCCGGGCGGCGCCGGGGGGAACTCCGCGGATCAGCCGGGCAACGCGGGCCGGGCCGGAGAGGCGTCGGACTGCACGACCCTCTAGCGGTTTTCCCTCCCATCGCGATTGACATCGCGACCTTCCTGTCGGACCCTTGCACAAATTCCGGCCGCTGGGCCGGTTCCATTCCGTGGAGGTCCGTTCATGCGTCGCCTGATCCCCGTGCTTTGCACCGTGCTTTTCGCCTGCGTCGGCCCCGAGCCGTCCGGCCTGCTCCCGACGGCGGCCGGAGGCGGGCCGATGGTTCGATGGGACCCGACCGCCAAGCCCCTGCCGGAGATCCCCTTCCCGAACAACAGCGCGACTCGGCTGGACCCCGATTCCCCCACGGGACGGCGACTGGACGTCAGCACCGAGGCCTCGACGCTGGCCGAGACCAAGGTCCGGATCGCGGCCAACAAGCTGGACGGGTTCGGGACGTTCTCGCCGCTATGGGTGTCGTTCGACCAGGAGATCTTCATCGAGGCCTACGAGGCGCACCACCGGTTCAACCACGACCTGGCCGACGACCTCGTGTACCTGGTCGACGTGGACCGCAACTCGCCCGATTTCGGCAAGGCCATCCCGCTGGACGCGGGCCAGGGCAACATGCCGCTGGGCATCAAGTGGCCGTGGCAGTACTGGGACTTCGACCCTCACGCGGACTCGCCGAACCTGCTGTTCGAGACGCACGAGGAGGACCTGGACGGCGACAACGAACTGGACCCTTACGAGGACATCGACTTCGACGGCGTGCTGGACCACCCGGACACCTGGGATGGCGGGAACCCTGGCCCGGACGCGATCGACCCGCTGGTCCCGTTCTGGGAGCGGGAGACGAACACCCTGATCCTGTACCCCGTCGTCCCGATGCGCGAGGCGACGACGTACGCCGTGGTGTTGACGTCCCGTCTGAAGGGCGTGAAGTACGTGGAGGACGAACAGGGCAAGATCGTCCGCGTCGAGGGCGAGCCCGTGCGATCGCCCTTCCCTTACGTGAATGCCCTGGACCAGACCGAGGCGCTGCGGCCGCTGGAGGAGATCCTCGGGCCGTCCAACACGCTGGGCCTGGACCTGGAAGACGTCTCCTTCGCCTGGACCTTCACGACCCAGACGATCACGTCGGATCTGACCGCGATCCGCCGCGGGCTTTACGGCGACGGCCCGCTGGGCTGGCTGAAGGAGTACGCCCCGGTCGACCTGGAACCGAAGCCGGCGCAGGACCCGGACGACGACGGCACGCCCCCGGACCGGCTGTACATGCTGCCTGGCGACGTGATGGCCCCGCTGGTCACCATCCTGGGCCCGGTGCTGACGTACCCAGACGAGGTCGTCCGCGCGCTGGTGGACGACACGGCCGCCGTGGACCACTACGTGATGGGCACCTTCACGACCCCCTGGTTCCTGGAGGACACGTCCGGCAACGCCACGCCGCTGTATCCCGGCGACGAGGACGAGACCTTCGACGTGGACCCCGTCAAGGGCAAGGCGAAGGTCGGCCGCCAGAAGGCCACCTTCATCTGCGCCGTGCCGAAGGAGACCGCCCAGCACCGGCAGCCCTTCCCGGTGATGCTGTACGGACACGGATTCAGCGGCGCGCCGTTCGAGGTCTTCGGCTTCTCGGGGCGGCTGGCCAAGTACGGCTGGGCGCTGTGCGGCATGGACGCCCCCGGCCACGGCCTGGCGCTGCCGGCCGACGACGCGACGGACTGGAACTCGCTGGTGGGTTCGCTGCTGGGCGGCCTGTACCTGAAGACCTTCTACGAGGGATTCGCGGGGGGGCGCATCCGCGACCTGGACAACGACGGCGTGAAGTCCTCGTTCGACAACGGCGGCGACTTCTGGTCGTACGACATCACGCACACCCGCGACATCGTGCGGCAGGCGGTCGTGGACCAGATGCAACTGGTGCGCGTGCTGCGGTCGCTGGGCGGCGCCGACGGGCCGAACTGGGCCGCCGACTCGAACAACGACAAGACGGCCAACGACCTGATGGGCGACTGGGACGGCAACGGCGTCCCGGATCTGGGCACCGCCGCGAACCCCGACATCCCGGTGTGGGGCCAGTCGATGGGCGCCTTCATCGCGCAGATCCAGTCGGCAGTCGATCCCGCGGTGTCGGCATCGACCCCGGTCTCGGGCGGCGGCGGCCTGATCTCGGCCGGCCTGCGCACCATCAACCCCGGCGTGCCCGAGGGCGTCTGGATGCCGATGATGGGCCCGTTCGTGGTGTTCACGCCAATGGGGGACGGCACCGTCGAGGTGGCGTGGCTGATCAACCACCTGCACCGCGAGTACCCGCGGCCCGCGACGGGCAAGGACCGGCTGGTGGGGCGTCCGCACTATTATCCGTTCGCGCGCGTGACGGACATCCTGCCCGGCGACACGGTCGTCGTCCGCAACCTGAAGAACGGGGAGGTTCGCAAGGGCTTCCGGATGCCGATCCCGTCCGAGGCCCTGGCGGCGTGCGGCGGCGACTCCGCCTGCCTGGCCCAGAAGACCTCGACGGACTGCGGGTGCAGCAAGGACAGCAAGTGCAAGGACTGCATGGATTCCGGGAAGGAGGCTTCCCAGTGCCCGTGCGACCCCGCGTGCCTGTCGTGCCTGGACGAGAAGGCCTCATGCCAGGTCGATCCGGTGCGCCGCAACGCACCCGAGTGCGCCCGGTGGCGAGGCTTCCGGCTGGCCATCCCGGCGGATGCCCTGTCCGCGATCGAGAAGCGCCCGCTGCTGGGCCTGAAGGACGGCGACACGAAGCCGGTGCCCGTCGAGTGCGCGGCCGGCTGGTGGACGATCCCGGTGGACGAGGCCGGCGCCCCGACCGGGCCGGCGGCCTGCGACACGTCGAAGGATGCGCCCGCGTCCGACAAGGCCCGGTCCCTGCTGTTCGGCGACTCGATCTCGATCCAGGTCTATTCCGGGTACGTGGAAGACCTTGCGCAGGCCAAGCCGAAGGAGAATCCTACGAAGGCCGCGAACCTCACCCCGATCGACACCTTCCGGATCCCGGTGACCTTCGGCGGCGCGATCTTCTCGGAAGGCACCCCGCTGGTCGCCATCGGCACCGGCCTGGGCCGCACCCGCAACACCCCCGACTTCCGTCGCCTGATCAACCTGGCCGCCATGCTGGTCGAGCGCGGCGACCCGATCGGGTACGCGCGGCTGATGAAGAAGCGCGTGGACTGCGGCTGCGGGTACGACGAACTGTCCTGCCCGGGCGGCACCTGCAAGCATCCGCAAAGCAACATGGTCATGTACCACTCGGTGGGCGACCCGAACGTGTCGGTGTCGATGACGATGGCGCTGGCCAGGGCGACCGGCGTGCTGCCCTACGACAGGGCGCCGCGCACCCCGAACGACCTGCTGCTGGAGGCCTACGTGCCCGAGGGCATCGAGGCCTATGGCCGCCACCTCAGCAGCAAACTGACCCTGCAGGACTGGCTGGACAGGAAGCCGCAGGTCGTGGACGCGCGCTGGACCGACGAGTTCACCGAGGCCGCGGCCCAGGATCCGACCCGGCCCCTGCCGCTGCACGCCGATCCGGACAACGCCGACCGGGGCATCGACGAGTACGGCGAGCCGCCGGTACCGGGGTACGTGCCGCAGACCCTGGTCACGGAGACAGGCACCCTGGCGCTGCGCTTCCCCTACACCTACCCGCTGGGCGCCCACGGCGTCGAGCCGTCGAACCCGTCGCGCCAGTTCAACATCAACAACTATTTCGAGAACCAGGCGTTCCTGTTCATGACGTCGGGCGGGAAGACCCTGAAGGACGACACCTGCCTGGCGACCTCGACCTGCGAGTACCTGCCGGACGAGGTGCGTGCGAAGTAGCGCCCCGCGCGCGGCCTACCCGAACCGGTAGTGCTTGCGGACCGGCTGGATCACCTTCCACGTGCACTTCAGGCCGACCGGGAACGTGACCAGGTCCCCCTTCCCGAAGTGCGCCTGCACCCCGTCGTCCGCGGTCACGACGACCTCGCCGGCCAGGAAGAAGCAGACCTCCTGCTCGTCGTACTCCCACGGGAACTCGCTGACCTCCTTCGTCCAGATCGGCCAGGACTTCACCCCCAGTTGCTGCAGGCGGACGTCCGAAGGGTTCTTCTCGATCGCGATGCGCGGCATCCCCCGTCTCCGTGCGAAAGATGACCGCTGGGTAGCATGCCACCCCGCCGCGCGCAACCCCGCGGGGTGAAGGTGACGATTTTCCCTTCCAACGCCTTGCGTCATGTGCCTAGAATCCGGCCGGACGGTTCGGGTCCGGTCCATCTCCTGCGGAGAGCAGCACCATGAAGTCGTTCTCGTTCAAGGTCGATCCGGTCACGGGCGAGGAGTACTACGAGGTCTACGTCACGGGACAGCGGCTGCTGAACACCCCGTGCCTGAACAAGGGCCAGGCCTTCCCGCGCGAGGAGCGCCACGAACTGCAACTGGGCGGCCTGCTGGCGCACGGCGTATCGACGCTGGAGGACCAGGCGACGGTCTGCCTGGAGCACTACCGCCGCAAGAACGACGACCTCGAGCGGTTCATCTACCTGATGGAACTGCAGAACCGGAACGAGACCCTGTACTACAAGCTGATCCTGAACAACATGGTCGAGATGATCCCGATCATCTACACGCCGACCGTCGGCCAGGCGTGCCAGCAGATGAGCCACATCATGCGGCGCGCCCGGGGCATCTACATCCACCCGGACAACATCGAGAACATCGACCGGATCTTCGAGAGCGTCACCCTTCCCGAACTGCGCCTGATCGTCGTGACCGACGGCGAGCGCATCCTGGGCCTGGGCGACCTGGGCGCCGACGGAATGGGCATCCCGATCGGCAAGGTGGGCCTGTACGTGGCCGCCGGCTGCCTGCACCCGTCCTGCTGCATGCCGATGTGCATCGACATCGGCACCAACAACGAGCGCCTGCTGAACGACCCGATGTACATGGGATATCGCAAGCCGCGCCTGACCGGAGACGCGTACTTCGATTTCATCGAGAAGTTCGTCGTGGCGGTCAAGCGCGCCTTCCCGCATGCCCTGCTGCAGTGGGAGGACTTCGCGAAGCACCACGCGTTCGACCTGCTGGAGCGTTACCGCGACCGCATCCTGTCCTTCAACGATGACATCCAGGGGACGGGCGCGACGGCGCTGTCGGCGCTGGTCACGGGTGCGAAGATCCGTGGCGTGCGGATGCGCGACATGAAGTACGTGATGTGCGGATTCGGCGAGGCCGGTCGCGGCATCAGCGACAACGTCCGCACGGTCATGGAGGAGGAGGGGCTGACCGAGGCCGAGGCCCGCGCCCGGGTCTTCGCGGTGGACAAGCAGGGGCTGCTGCTGGCCGACGACCCGACGCTGGAACCCCAGCAGAAGCCGTTCGCCCGTGCGCGCGCCGACGTGGCGGGCTGGAAGCTGGACCACCCCGACCGCATCGGCCTGATGGACGTGGTTCGCAACGTCCATCCCGACGTGCTGGTCGGCGTCACGGCCCAGCGCGGCCTGTTCTCGGAGGAGATCCTGCGGGAGATGTCCTCGCACTGCCAGCGGCCGATCATCATGGCGATGTCGAACCCGACCTCCAAGGTCGAGTGCACGCCGGAGGAGGTCGCCAAGGCCACGAACGGGAACTTCCTGATGGCCACGGGCAGCCCGTTCCCGCCGGTCGAGACCGCGGACGGCGTCCAGGGCATCGCCCAGTGCAACAACCTGTTCGTATTCCCCGGCGTCGGGCTGGGCGCGATCGTGTCCGGGTCGCCGAAGGTGACGGACCGCATGTTCACCGCCGCCTCGAAGGCCCTGGCGGACATGGTGACCCCCGAGGCACGCAAGGCGGGCTGGATGCTGCCGGAGATCAAGAACATCCGCGAGGCGTCCGCGCGCGCTGCGCTGGCCGTGGCGAAGGAGGCCCGGGACAGCGGGCTGGGCCGCCGCCTGGATGACGAGGCGCTGGACCGGATGGTCCGCAAGGCCCAGTGGACGCCGCGTTACCTGCCGTACCGCCTGGAACGCTGCCTGCCCGGCAGGGACTGAACTCTTCTTCCTAGAACCCCGTAGGAATCCGTCCGAAACCCGCGACGCGGCAAGTCGACCAGCCGCCCTTGCACTATCCTGTAACCTGGAGGCATGAAGTCCGGGAAGGCGCCCGCGTCCCGTCGTCCGCCTCGCGACGGGATGCAGGGGGCGAGGTCGCCGGCCGGTGCCGGCAAGGAGGTGTGGGATGGTGATGAAGGTGCTTCTGATCGGGCTCCTTGGGCTGCTTCCGTGGGTGGTGCCGGGATGCGACAGGTCCTCCGAAGACGGGGATGGAAGCCTGTCCGCGGCCCTGCACGGCGGAGGTCACGAATGCGGTGGATGCGACCACCCGTGCGGCAACCACCAGCCGCGTCCTCCGCACAAGGTGCTGCTGTGCCACAAGGGCAACTGGCATCACCGGTGCCCGTTCATCATCGAGGTGGACTGGCACGCCGCGTTGCATCACATCCGTCACCACGGGGACTGGATCGTGACGGAAGAGGTCTGCAACGGCCGCGACGACGATTGCGACTGCCTCGTCGACGAGGACGGTGTCTGCCCGCCGCCCGAGGACGTCATCAACGGGGACGGAGGGCTGGTGCCGGGCGACGTGGTGCCGGAGGTCGAGGATGTCATGCCGCCGGAGGACCTGGCGCCCGTGCCGGATCCGGGACCCCAGGGGGACGGGGGGTTCCTGGACGACTTCGGCAACGTGACGCCCTGGCCGTAGAGCCGGGGACGAAGCCTCACCGGGAACGCCGGCGGGCCTTGCGGGCCAGGAACGCCACCAGGGAATAGCGGTAGGACAGGCGCGCGTGACCGGGCAGCGTCCAGGGCAGGCCGTCCTCCACGCGCTGGACCTCGTAGGACAGGTGGGGCAGGCGGGGATCCTCCCCTCGCAGCGACGCCAGCAGGTGATCCGACGACAGGCCGGGCCCCGCGGACCACCACTCCGAGGGGGGCGTGACCCCGGGCTCCCACTGCCAGGGCGAAGCCAGCAGCAGCAGGCCGCCCGGGGCCAGCAGCGCGTCCAGTTGGCCCAGCACGAAGGTGGGGTCGGGGACGGTGTCCAGCAGCGAGACGGCGACCACGGCCGCGAAGGACTCGGCCGCGAAGGGCGGCGACAGCACGTCCCCCTGGACGAAACTGCAGGCGCCGACCGGGGCCGGGCCGGACACCTCGACGGGATGGAAGCGGCGTCCCTCGACCCGGAAAGGGACCAGGGGGCGATGGCCGCACGAGACGTGCGCCCCGAGGCGCAGCGGCGCGATCCGGAGGTCGAAGGCGGCAACCGGCGCGAGGGAGGACAGGCGCATCGCCAGGCGTCCGGGGCCGCAGCCGACCTCGAGGATCCCGGGATGCGACGCGTCGCTGGGCAGCGGCTGAGAGGCCAGCATCGAGGCCAGGCGCTCGACCGTGGCGACATTGGCGTGCAGGCCGGGGCCCAGCGGGAGGCCGGCGAAGGATCCGGGGTAGTGGGCAGCCGCGTGCTGGCCCAGAAGGGAGACCTCGCGGAAGGCGGAGGAGGCGGGGTCCAGCCGGAACGCGTCGTCGCAGCACCTCGAACCGGAGGAAGGGTCCGCGGGCGGCGCCCCGGGGGCCAGGAAGGTCTCCTGGGCGGCCAGGAACGCCGGGACGTCCGCCGACAGGCAGGGGATGCCGTCGATCACGGGGTAGACGGCGCCGCAACGCGGGCAGGCCATGCCCCCTGGGCCCGGGACGGGGCGGGCTTCCACCCGCAGGCCGGGGGCGCCGGGGACGCGGCATCGCGGGCAGGCGACCGGGACCTCGGGGGTCAGTCGCAACTGATGTACGTGCATGTCGCCCGGTTGAAGTAGCAGACGTTCACGCCCGAGTGCATGCAACGGTCCTCGCACTCCTCGGGAGCGCACTGTCCGGCGTAGCAGACCAGGTCGCCGCCGCAGTCGCTGTCGGAGTCGCACGAGTCGCCGCACGTGGGCTGGCATCCCGACCCCATCGTGACGAGGCCCAGGACGGCCGCCGAGGCCAGGAGCAGGACCGCCTTGAAGAAATTGCGCATGGGACCTCCGGTTCCGGTAGCGACGGGATCGTAGGCCGAAAAGGGGAACCTGTGCAAGGCGCGCCGTCAGCCGGGAAGGTCGGGGAGACCCGTGGCCGGCAGGACCGCGACGGGTCCGGCCGGACGGGTGCAAGTTGCCGGGTCGTGAGGTACGCTACGGCCGCCCGGGCGGCAAGGAGGATCCCCGATGCGGTTGCGGTACGTTGCGGCGGTGATGCCGGCGATGGCGTTCCTGGCGTGCGGCGACGGGAAGGACGGACAGGAGGACCCGGGGGCGGCGGATGCCGTCGTCGAGGCGGCCGGGGAGGATGCGGCCGATTCGGCCGGCGACGCGGAAGAGGACGCCCCGTGGGATCCGGGTTCGCCGGAGATCGTTCCCGGGGGATGCGGCCTGCAGGCCTACGAGTGGCTGAAGGCCCCCCAGGTGGGGACCGTCGTGTCCTGGCAGGAGGACCCGATGTGGGCCCAGACCCGCGAGACCCTGGAGGAGGCCGTCGTCGGCGCGGGCTTCGGCGCCGCGGCGCCCCTGGTGTACGGCACGCGGATGTACCAGGTGCGGTACACCACGCAGGACCGGGGCGTCACGCGGGAGGCCACGACGCTGGTGGCGGTCCCGCAGCGTGAGGACGCGGGCGCCGGCACCTACCCGATGGTCATGTGGATGCACGGGACCTCGGGCGCGTGCGACGCGTGCGCGCCGTCCCGGGGCATCGAGGGGAACGCCCTGGCCGCGCTGTGGGCGGCGCTGGGCTACATCAGCGTCGCGCCGGACTACCTGGGGATGAACGGGTTCGGAGCGGCCTCCGAGATCCGGCATCCGTACCTGGTCGGCGAGCCGACCGCGATCGCCGGCTGGGACGCCGTTCGCGCGGCCTACGCCCTGCTGGAGTCGGGGGAGATCGAGGGCGAACTGGCGCGCCCGGAGCGTCGCGTGGTCCCGTGGGGCGCCTCGCAGGGAGGTCACGCGGCGCTGTATGCCGACCGCATCGCGCGCTGGTATGCCCCGGAGTTCGAGGTTCCGGCCACCATCGCGCTGGTGCCGCCGGCAAACCTGGCGAGGCAGTCCGAACTGGCGATCCGCGAGAGCCGCCTGTCGATGCCGAACCTCAGCGCCTTCCTGGTGGCGGCGGCCCGGTACTACGGCCACGAGGAGGCCATCGCCACGGCCCTGACCGACACCGATCCGGGGCACTACCGGACGACCTTTCCGGCGGCTCTGGACAGCCGGTGCGACTTCTACGCGACCATCGACGACGTGTCGTCAACGCAGTTCTTCGAGGCGCCCTTCCTGGCCGCGCTCGACTCGCCCGGCCTGCTGCAGATGGACCCCTGGGGCTGCTGGTTCCGCGAGAACACCCTGCCGCAGGCATCGATGCCGCGCGGCTCGAACGCCCCCGTCCTGTGGGTGAATGCCGGGGCGGACGACCTGGTGGACACGCCGACGGAACGGGCCTCGGTCGCGACGCTGTGCGCCCAGGGATACCGGATCCAATACCTGGAGTGCGCGGGCGCCACCCACCAGAACGGTTCCTTCTGGTCGCTGCCCGAACAGAGGGCCTGGTTGAAGGACCGGCTGGACGGCAAGCCGATGGACGCGGCCGCCACGTGCCGGGTGGGCGCGGCGGTGCAGTGCCAGGGCGCCGGGATGTGAGGGGTCGGGGGGCGGACCCGGTGCCGGCAGGGTGGCCGGGTATCGCGGTTTTCCCGTTGTGCGCCCCGCGACGCTTCCCTACAATGCCCCGGGATCGGGCCTCGCGCCCGCGGTTCTCAATCCGGAGGGTATCGTGAAACGCTTCGTCCTGGCGATCGCCGGCCTGTCGCTGGCGGCCGGTCTCGCGGCCTGCGAGGGGAATTCGAACGGCACGGACAACGGGACCGACCCCGGTCAGGTCGACGCTCCCGACACCCTCCCGCCCGAGGACGCCACCGACGTGCCCGCCGACCGGCTGGACGCGGTGGACGAGACCGGGACCCCCGACGTCCCGGACGATTCCGTGACCGACGTCCCGCCGGCGGACGCCGTCGAGGCCGAGGACGCCCCCGAGGAGGTCGGGATGGTGAAGAAGCACTTCACCTTCCGGACCGTCGCGGGCATGTCGATGGGCGCGATGGCGCTGACCGTCGCGGCGCACCACCCGGACTGGTTCGATGCCGCCGGCGGCCTGGGCGGGTACATCGACTTCCACTACCTGGCCCACATGATCCGCGAGTACATGGGCGGAGGGTTCTGCCCGCTGGAGCAGCTGCTGCAGCCCGACGTGCTGGCCGACATCAACAACCCGGACAATCCGCTGGTGTTCTGCGGCACGGAAGACGTGAAGAAGCAGCCGTGGGAGTACGACTGGGACTTCAACCACTTCCACTTCGACACGCAGGGCGGCACCTGGGACCGCGACTTCTACAACGACGTGCTGGAGTCGATGTCTTTCGCGTACGGCAACATCATCTCCTGGAACCCGGACCACCCGCTGCTGCCCCCCGGCGTCCCGGCCTCCGAACTGGAACGCACCGACGAGGATCGCTGCGCGACCCCGGTCAAGGTGGGCAAACCATACAACTACAACGCCGAGTACAACCCGGACGGCGAGTACGACCTGGTGTCCTACTGCGACGGCGAGACCCCGGTCGGCTGCAAGGACGGCGACCCGAACCTGTGCGGCAAGAGCAACCCGGACTACCGCGAGATCGTGGCCTCGTACGATCCGGCGCACGCCTATTCGCGCCCGGTGGCGCTGATCCTGTCGGTCGATCTCAACCGCAACGGGCGCCACGACTACGGCGAGCCGGTCGTCATCAACATGAGCGAGCGCTGGAGCGACTGGGGCGTGGACGGCTGCCCGGACGTCCGCGAGGACGGGAACGGCGGCTGCCAGGTCGGGCCGGACCCGGCGTACGTCGAGGGGACCGACCCGAACGGCGACAACCATGACCTGCTGACGAACCCCGGCGGCACCGATGGAAACTACGAGTACGACGAGGGCGAGATCTTCAGCGACCTGGGTCTGGACGGCCTTCCCGAATCGCGGACCGGGTTCAAGGACTACGGCGAGGACGACGGCAAGTACACGAACAACCCGAACCTGCAGAAGATGCTGGACGCCGACGCCCGCACGTTCTACCGGACGGCCCCGATCGAGCTGCTGAAGGACAAGCAGTACTACTTCGACGGCGGCATCCGGGATGCGCTGCACGCGCTGACCCACATGGTGCACACGTCGAACGCGCTGAAGCTGCGCGGCTTCGACGTGCGGCGCTACATGGACTTCGGCGGCAACCCCGAGGCGCTGCTGCCGGACGTCCCGCGCGACAGCGTGCTGGACAACTTCGGCCGGGTCGACTGGTCGCGCAAGGCGCTGGGCGAAGCGGTGGTGATGGGCTACGGCGACCCGGACGCCGACCCGCTGTCCGGCAGCGGCGGCCACGTGGGCGACGGAACGGACGTGACCCTGCGCGCGGGCGTCCTTTACACGATGACGATGGCCCGCCTGCCCGATCCCCTGTGGGTGGACAACTGGGTCTTCGACGGCGAGATCCAGTACAAGTCGTACTACAGCCCGATCCTGGGCCAGCGGCGATGGTACGCGGTGAACCTGCCCCCCGAGTACCACTCGGCGGAGTACGCGGACACGAAGTACCCGCTGGGACTGATCCTGCCCGGCGTCGGCATGCCGCTGAAGGAGACCATCAGCATCACGTCGGTCATGAACCTGACCTGGGGCTACGGGACCACGCCCCGGTTCGTGCTGCTGGCCCCGGACGGCCAGTGCTGCTACCGCCGCACCGCCACGGGCGAACGGTTCTGCAACTGCTACCGGGACAGCGGGAACCAGTTGACCTGCTCGGAACCGCAGTGCACCGGCCGGCACGACGAGTGCGAGGTCTACCAGATCAGCCGCGACGGCCTGGTCCAGGAGTGCAACAGCGGCCACTTCTTCGTGAACCAGGTCACGAACCGCTGGGGCGAGGACCTGACGAAGGACTCGACCAACAGTTTCGAGGACGCCCTGATCGAGGTCATCCGCGCGGTCGAGCAGGAGTACCGGATCAAGGAGGAGGCCGACGTGATGGTGCCGGCGGACTTCCCGGACCACCTGCCTCCGCATCCGACCGGCCGCTGAACGGTCCGGGACCCGCGGCCCGCCCGCCTCCGGAGGGACGATGTCGAAGGATGCGTTTCGCCTGGGGGACGAGTTCTGCCGCGGCCTTTCGGGATACGAACGGCCCCTGGTCACCCTGGCGCACCACGACGACGAGATCTCGACGGCCGGGTTGGTGCAGCGCCTGGCCCCGCGGGTCCGGGTCGTCTGGACGACGAACAGCGACGGCCTGTACTACGAGTCCGCCCTGACGCCCCCGGAGTACTCGAAGGTCCGGGTCGCCGAGAGCGCGCGGGCGATGGAACTGCTGGGGGTCCCCGCCGGACACGTCGCGAACCTGGGCTTCTCCGAGGTCGAGATCTACCGGCGGTTCGCCTGGCTGTATGCGGGGCGGAAGTCCGTTGCGGAGGTGAAGCCGTTCTTCCAGGAGATCCGCCGGTCCGTGCGGGAGGCGGTGTTCGCCGCCCGGCCCGACGCGGTGTTCACCCAGGCCTGGCAGGGCGGCCAGCCCGAGCACGACCTGACGCACTTCTTCACGCGGCTGGCGGTGCGGGACTACCGGCGCGAGACCGGCGAGGAGGTCCCGTTCTTCCACCTGCCGGCCTACGAGTACACGGTGGCCATCGCCTTCCGGTTCCACCCCCTGTACCGGGGCACGCGGATGCGATTCCGGCTGACGCCCGCGGAACTGGAGACCAAGCTGGGACTGACCGGGGTGTTCGGGTCGCAGGCGCTGGGCTTCGCGAAGTTCCGCAAGGTGGTGAACGCGGTGGCGCCGCTGGGCCTGCCGTTCGGGGGGCCCCGATCGCTGGAACAGTTGATGTCCGTCGAGGAACTGGGACCGGTGCCGGAAGACCTGGACTACACCCGGAAGCCTCACCGGTGGGACGCGCTGACCTACATGTTCGACGACTTCGAGGGGACGCGTGTGACCTTCGTGCGGTCGGTGAGGCCGATCGTGCAGGCGTTCCTGCAGGACTCGGCGGAGGCCCGATGAACGGCGGGATGAAACGGATGGGGGGGACGGGCACGGCCCGGCTCCTGTCGTTCCTGGTGCCGGTGCTGCTGGCGGCGGGATGCGGCGGCGGCGACGGAACGCCGGCGGACCCGGGCACGGAACCGGGCCTGGATCCGGGCCTGGACGAGGGCCTGGACGTGGGCCTGGACGAGGTGGCCGGGGCCGACGCGACGGACGCGACCGGGGAGGATGCGGCGGTCGAGGTTCCCTACCCGGAACTGGACCCGGAGGCCTGCCTGGGGGCCGAGCCTCCGGACCTGCTGGGTTACGACCGCACGTACGGGTTCCCTGCCGGGGCCCCGGTCCTCGAGGACAAGGCATTCTTCCTGCTGGCCGTGCTGCAGCAGGTGTCCGCCGCACGGGACGCCATCGGGGCGGACGCGATCCTGGTGGCGGCGTCCGCGGCCCGCGTGGCCGCCTTCCGGACGGCAGCGGGGGACTGTGCCGGGGACGCCGAGTGCCTGGCGACGCGTCTGGAATTCGGCGCCGACGAGGCCGGGAAACTGGCGGGCGAACTGGCCCGGGTCCTGGCTCCCACCGGGGTCGTCGCCTCCCACTTGCGGCCGTCGGGACGGTTCGCGCTGCACGCGGCGCTGGACGACGAGGCGCTGGTGCAGGCGGCTACGAAGGAGGCGTTGTCCGCGCTGGATGCGGCCTTCGACGGCCGTGCGCGTGGCCGGTCGGACCTGGCCGATCGCGTGGCCGCGCTGTCTGCCGCGCACCCCGGTGCCCTGCCCTTCTACGAACCCCTCCTGGAGGTCGTGCTGGACGCCGTGTCCCTGGACGGTCGCGACGAGGCCACCCGGTACGAGCCGCTGGACACCGGGGAGAACGCCGCGGCCCTGGCCCGCCTGGACACCCTGGACTGGAAGGACTGGCGCTTTGCCGCGATCCTGGTCCCGGGCTGGGGTCCCGAGGACTACGACACGCCCCTGTCCGCCATCGGCCGGGATCACTGCGACATCTCGGTGAAGCGCCTGCAGGCCGGCGTGGCACCGTTCCTGCTGCTGTCGGGCGGGCACGTCCACCCCGACCGCACGCCCTACTCCGAGGCCATCGAGATGAAGAAGTTCTTGAAGGACGCCTACGGGGTGCGGGACGACCAGGTGCTGGTGGACCCGTACGCGCGCCACACCACCACCAACCTGCGCAACGCGGCCCGCATCCTGCTGCGTGCCGGCGTGCCGGCGGACAAGCCCGTGCTGATCAGCACCGACGCCCTGCAACTCCTCTACATCTCGGCCCTGGGCGACCGGTGCAACGAGGAACTGGGATACGTGCCGTACCGGTTCGTGCGGCTGCTGTCCGAGGAGGATGGCTGCTTCCTGCCGGACGCCCGTTCCCTGCACGCCGACGCCCGGGACCTGCTGGACCCGTGATCCACCCCAGAAACGTCCTTGCGCGATTCCCCGCTCCTGGGGAGAATCACGCCGACCCTTGGGGCGGCGCGGGACCCTCGTGCCGCGCGACGGAACCTTCCGGGAGAGGCAAGATGAAGCTTCGGAAGAGAATGGCGGCCCTGTCGGCGCTGGTGCTGGTCCTCGCGGCCTGGGGCGCGGCGTGCGGCGGATCGGACGGCGACAAGGACGCGACCTGCACCGGCGATGCCTGCGGGATCGAGGTCGCGGACACGGCCGGGGACGAAGGCACCACGACCGACGCGGTCGAGGTTGCCGACACGATCGAGGAGGCCCTGGACGTCGCGGGGGACGGGACCGCCGAGGACGTGTCCCCGGAGGACGTGCCCCCGGACGTGCCGGCCACGAAGATGAAGGACTTCAGCTTCCGCGCGATCTGCGGCATGTCGATGGGCGCCGCGGCAATGACCGTGGCAGGCCACTCCTTCGCGCGGGGGGGCACCGAGTTCGACGTCATCGGCGCGATGGGCGGATACATCGACTACCGGTACATGGGCCACGTGATGCGGGACCTGATCATGGGCGGCTTCTGCCCGATGCAGGACATCCTGGACCGCATCGACTCGATCGACGACCCGACGACCCCGGGCCTGTGGTGCGGGCCGGTCCAGGCCGCCCAGCCGTGGGAATGGGACTGGGGCTACAACCAGTTCCACTTCAACGACAGTGGCGGAACCTGGGCGCGCGAGTTCTACCTCGACGTGCTGGGCAGCTTCTCCTACGCGTTCGGCAACATGCTGTACTACAACCCCGACAACGCCCTGCTGCCCCCGGGGGTGCCGTACGAGTGGATGCGCGACACCTCGCGCGAGGAGAAGTGCGCCAACCCGTACGTGATCCCGAAGAAGTCGAAGAACTGCTACAACGCCGAGTACAACCCGAACGGCGACTACGACCTGATCACCGTCTGCGACGGCGATCCCGTGGTCGGCTGCAAGGACGGCGATCCGAACCTGTGCGGAAGGAACAACCCGGACTACCGCCAGTTGGCCTCGTGGTTCGATCCCTCCCAGCCCCATCCGCATCCCTATCCTTACATCCTGGCCGTCGACTACAACGGCAACCTCCGGCGCGACTACGGTGAACCGATCGTCGTGAACTCGGCCGAACGCTTCCAGGACGTGGGCCTGGACGGCTGCGCGAACGCGTTCGAGGACGGCCTGGGCGGCTGCCTGCAGGGGGCGCGCGCGAACCCGGCCGGAGACCCGAACGGCGACGACTACGACCTGCTGACCCGCCCGCTGGGCACCGAAGGGAACTTCTGGTTCGACGAGGACGCGGCGTCGCTGCGGCACGAGCCTTACGAGGACTTCGGGCTGGACGGGGTCTCCGGCACCCAGGACCACGGCGAGGGCGACGGGCAGTTCTCGATCAGCCCGAACCTGAAGGAACTGATCGACCAGGACATCCGTTCGTTCGTGACGACCGCCTCCGACGATCAGATCCGCAACCACACGTGGTACTTCGACGGCGGCATCCGGGACGCGATGCACACGCTGGTATCGAACCGCCAGATCATCGCCCGCCTGCAGTCCCGCGGCGAGGACTTCCGGATCTACGACGACTTCGGGCGCACCCCGAACGCCGTGGTGCCGAACGCCGACATCAACGAACTGGCGATGGACCTGTCGATGGTGGACTGGTCGCCGGCGAAGTTCGGCCGGAATGCCATGGTGCAGTACGGCGACCCCAACGCCGACCTGGCCGCGATCCTGGCGGGCGACGGCGGGCATGTCGGCGCGGGCGCCGAGGTCCCGTTGCGTGCGACGGTCTTCTTCGGACTGGCGTTCAACCGGATGCCCGGCGTGTTCTACAGCGAGGACTTCAGCCAGGGGAAGCAGGTCTGGTCCTCGTACTACTCGGAGGCCCTGCACGGACGCCGCTGGTTCGTGCTGGCGCTGCCCCCGGGGTACGACGACCCGGCCAACGCCGACCGGACCTACCCGGTCGGCATCATGCTGCCCGGGATCGGCATGCCCCTGAACGACATGGCGATGACGACCGCCGTCTTCGACCTGCTGCAGTCGAACGGCCGCATGCCGCACTTCATCACGCTGCTGCCCGACGGCCAGTGCACGTTCGTCCGGACCAGCGACGGCAAGCGCATGCCCGGCTGCGTGGACGCGTTGAACGGCGGGATCGACTGCGTGGACGACGAGTGCACGGGCCCGCACGAGACCTGCCAGGTCACGCACTACGACAACGAGAGCGGACTGCGCCAGGAGTGCAACAGCGGGCACTTCTTCGTGAACCACAAGGTGAACATCTGGGGCGACCCGGCCGCCGCGACGTTGATGAAGTACGAGGACAGCCTGTTCGAGGTCGTCGACTTCGTGAACGCGAACTACCGCGCGAAGCAGCCCGGCACTTTCGAGGTCCCCGCCGACTGGTAGGGGCCCGTCGTCGCCCCGACCTTCCCCTTCCCGTCAGTCCGCCCAGTGGTTGACCGGCCCGTGGCCGTGCCCCAGCCCCGGCGCCGTCCGGATGGCCTCCGTGATGTACCGCTTGGCGCGGCCGATCGCGTCGAAGGGGTCGTCCCCGCGGGCCAGCATCGCGGCGATCGCCGCAGAGAACGTGCAGCCGGTCCCGTGGGTGTTCCGGTCGGGGGAGCGAGGCCCCGTGTAGGCGCGCCAGGTCGTGCCGTCCCAGGCGTAGTCGACCGATTCGCCTTCCGGGTTCGCGGGGCTGTGCCCCCCCTTCATCACGACGATGCGCGGGCCGGTGCGGCGGATGGCCTCGGCCGCCTGCCGCAGATCCTCCCGGGTCCGCAGGGCCGATCCCACCAGGGCCTCGGCCTCGGGCACGTTCGGGGTGACGACCAGGGCCAGCGGGAAGACGCGCTGCACCAGCGTCTCGACCGCCTCCCGGGCGATCAGCGGGTCGCCTCCCTTCGCGCGCATCACCGGGTCCACGACCAGCCTGGGGGGGGCGTGGCGAACCAGGGCGTCCGCGACGGCGGCGATCGTCGGGGCGTCCACCAGCATCCCGGTCTTGATCGCGTCCGCGCCCACGTCCGACAGGCAGGAGTCGATCTGCATCGCCACGAAGGCGGGGTCCACCGGCAGGATCCCCTGCACGCCGAGGGTGTTCTCGGCCACCACGGCGGTGATCGCCGACTGCCCGAACACGCCGAAGCGGTGGAAGGTCTTCATGTCGGCCTGGATGCCGGCGCCGCCGCTGCAGTCGGATCCGGCGATGGTCAGGGCACGCGGGACGAGGGCCATGTCCGCACCTGCGCGAGGGACGGCTGGGGTATAGCGCAGGGACCGGCGGCCGGCAAGTCGCTGGATGCCGGCGGGCGAGGCGTCACTCGGCATCCTCGATGGAGGTTCCCGGTACGTCCTCGAACAGACGAATCGCGTTCCGCCCCGCCCTCTTGGCCTGGTACATCGCCCGATCCGCGCGGCGCAGCAGGATGTCGCCGTCCACGGTCAGGCCCATGCCGATCGCGATCCCGATGCTGGCGGTGACGTTCAGCACCAGCCCCTCGACCTCGAAAGGCGTCCCGAAGGCCGACAGGATCTTCCGCGAGAAGCGCTCCATCGAGTCGATGTCCTTCAGGTCCGAGAGGATCATCGTGAATTCATCCCCCCCCACGCGCGCCACGGTGTCGCTGCGGCGCATCGCGCGCTTCAGCCGTTCGCCCACGGTCTTCAGCAGCGTGTCGCCCACCGCGTGGCCGTACTGGTCGTTGACCTCCTTGAACCGGTCCAGGTCCAGCAGCGCAACCGCGAACAGCCTCTCGTTGCGGGCGCTGCGGGCCATGGCGGCGGACAGGCGATCCTGCAGCAGGAGCCGGTTCGGCAGCCCGGTCACGGCATCGTGCGTGGCCAGCCACGCCAGCCGATCCTCGGCCTCCTTGCGCTCGGTGACGTCCCGACCGACGGCCTGGTACTCGACCACCGCGCCCTTCTCGTCGAAGGTCCCGCGGGTCGTCCATTGCAGCCAGCGCACGCGACCGTCCGACCGGACCATCCGGTGCTCCATCGTCCCCACGGGCCGGCGTGCCGTCAGCAGGTTCACGTGACGCTCCAGCCGATCGCGATCCTCCGGGTGCACCAGCCGCAACCCCTGGGACCCCAGCAGGACGTCCGTGGCCTGGCCGAACTCGTTGCAGAAGGCGGGGTTGACGAAGGTCAGCGTCCCGTCCGGCAGGAACCGGCAGATCAGGTCCACCTGGTCGTCCACGATCCGCTGGAACCGGTCCCCGCTGTCCTTGATTCGCCGCTGCGCCTCGACGTCGCGGGTCACGTCCTCGATGGTCTCGATCACCCGCTCGATGTCCCCGGAAGGGCCCAGGAGCGGGGACGCGCTGAACACGCCGAAGGTGCGGCGTCCGTTCGGGTCCCGGAAGGCCATCCGGACCCCGCTGACCGGCCGCCCGGTGATCATCACCTGGCGGGAAGGGAGGCTTTCGAGGTCCAGTGGCCGCCCCTCGTGGTCGGACAGGTCCAGGCAGCCCGGCGCCCCCTCCGCCGCGCGCGGCTGGCCCAGCGCGACTCCCAGCAACCCCTGCGCGCGCCGGTTCGCGAACTCGATCCGCCCCGACGGGTCCAGCACCAGGATGCCGACCGCGCTGTTGTCCATGATCTGGGCGGTGAGTTCGGTGGCGTCCTCCCGGCGGGCGGGAAGGGTTTCGCGCGTCGGCAGGCTGCCCAGGGCGACCCTGCGTTCGTCCTGGGCGCGGCGGCGGCGCAGGGCCAGGGTCGCCAGCAACGCCAGCGCCTCGATGACCCGGGGCTCCCGGATCGTCGCCCCCGGGGGCAGGCAGATCGCCAGCGTGCCGAACAGCCGGCTGCCATGGCCCAGTCCCATGACCCAGGCCTCCGAGATGCCCAGCAGTTTCTCGATCCGGCCGCAGACCTCGGGCGCCAACCGGCGGAAGAAAAGGTCGTGGATGCCGCCCGGAACCGGGTTCAGCACCGGGGTGGACAGGTCGCTCCAGGGAAGGTCGTCGCTGGCCTCGAAGGCCAGCCCCATCGGGTCGCGTCCCAGGGTCTTCAGGGCCCGGGACAGCCGGTCCCCGTCCCCGGCCAACGCCTCGATCCGGAAGGTGCGCATCTCGCGATGGAAGGACGATACGGCCACGACGCCGTCCCCGACCCAGGCCAGGATCCGTTCGGCGACGCGGGAGTTCAGTTCGCGTTCCGTCAGCGACTCGTCCGAGAGATCCAGTGCCGCCGAAGCCAGGAACTCGACGCCCGG
Source organism: uncultured Myxococcales bacterium (assembly GCA_937975765.1). Lineage (GTDB taxonomy): Bacteria > Myxococcota_A > UBA9042 > DTJE01 > DTJE01 > CAIZWN01. The sequence continues at coordinate 27,366 of CALJUR010000107.1, read as the reverse complement.
GGAACCTGTTTCCACGCGCCCGGGAAGGCTTCCAACCAGGGGGGGATCACGGCGTGCGCTGGGGCTCATCCTCGTCCATCCATCCGCAGTGATCGTTCTTTCGGTCGATTCGGGCCGCAACCTTAGTCCAGGATCCGACGGGATGACAACGGAATGCATGGCAGGATCGAAAACGGTCGGCACGGGCCCCCGGGCTGCCCGTGGACCGGACGATCCTCGTTGACGGCGGGCGCGCGATGGCCTAGCCTACCGCGCATGAACCTGACGACCCAGGTGCGGGGCCGCCACTACACGTTCAAGGACCTGAAAGAGGTCCTGGCCAAGGCGAACGAGGGCAAGTCCGGAGACGAGCTCGCGGGCGTCGCGGCCGAGAACGACACCGAGCGTGTCGCGGCGCGTCGGGTGCTGGCCGACATCCGCATGATCGAGTTGAAGGAGAACCCCGTCGCCCCTTACGAGGCCGACGAGGTGACCCGGCTGATCCAGAACGACGTGGATGCCCAGGTGTTCGCCCGCGTGCGCGACTGGACGGTGGCGCAGATGCGGGAGTACGTGCTGGCGACGACCACCACCGGCGAGGACATCCTGGGCCTCGGGCGCGGGCTGACCAGCGAGTGCATCGCGGCGGTCGCCAAGCTGATGACGAACATGGACCTGGTCCTGGCGTCGTCGAAGATCCGCGTCGTCACGCATGCCAACACCACGCTGGGACTGCGCGGCCGGCACAGCGTCCGTCTTCAGCCGAACCATACCACGGACGATCCCGACGGCATCCTGGCCTCCGCCATGGAGGGCCTGTCCTGGGGATCGGGCGACGCGCTGATCGGCGTGAACCCGGTGACCGACAGCGTCCAGGCGACGCGGGCCGTCCTCGAGAGGCTGCACGAGTTCACCCGCTCGTGGGGCGTGCCGACCCAGCATTGCTGCCTGGCGCACCTGACCACGCAGATGCAGGCCCTGGAACAGGGCTGCCCGATGGACGTCATGTTCCAGAGCCTGGCCGGATCCGAGATCTCCTGCCGCGCCTTCGGCATCACCAACGCGATGCTGGCCGAGGGCAAGGCGATGATCGACGAGCGCGGCACTGCCCCCGGCCCGAACCTGATGTACTTCGAGACCGGACAGGGCTCCGAGTTGTCCTCCGGCGGGCACCACGGCGCGGACCAGGTCGTGATGGAGGCGCGCTGCTACGGGCTGGCCCGCCACTACCAGCCTTTCATGGTCAACACGGTGGTCGGCTTCATCGGCCCCGAGTACCTGTTCAACGGCAAGCAGGTGGCGCGCGCCGGCCTCGAGGACCACTTCATGGGCAAGTTCCACGGACTGCCGATGGGATGCGACGTCTGCTACACCAACCACATGGAAGCGGACCAGTACGACCTGGAGAACCTGGCGATCCTGCTGGCCACGGCGGGCTGCAACTTCTTCATGGGCCTGCCGATGGGCGACGACATCATGCTGAACTACCAGTCCACGTCGTTCCATGACAACGCGTCGATCCGGCAGTTGCTGAACCTGCGGCCGACGCCCGAGTTCGAGGCGTGGATGGAGCGCATGGGGCTGATGAAGGACGGCCGGCTGACCACGCTGGCCGGCGACGTGCGGGTGTTCCTGTAGACGCTCGGGCGCAAGACATGATGGACGAAAAGGAACTGCGGGAACTGGTCCGGTCGGTGGTGCTGGGGGCGATGTCCCCCGCGGGCGAGGAACGCCCGGCCGTGTGCGCGCCGCCCGTCCGCGATACCCTGTCCCCGCACGACCTGAAACTGGCGAAGAAGGCGGCGGTCTGGATCGGGGCCGGCCTGCCTCCTCCCCCGGCGCTGCAGCGCTGGCGCCCGAAAGGCGACCGGTCGTTCTACCTCGGACGGACCCCGGCCCGCCTGGGCGTGGGGGCTGCCGGCGTCCGCTACCGCACCGACACGATCCTGAAGTTCCTGGCGGACCACGCGGCCGCCCGGGACGCCGTCGCCTCGGTGGTGGACCCCCAGGTCGTCGCGACCCTGGGCCTGGTGCCGCTGCACTCGGCGGCGAAGGACCGCGCCCAGTTCCTGCGCCGGCCCGACCTGGGACGACGGCTGGACGAGAAGTCCCGCGACATCGTGCAGAAGCAGGGCATCCGTGGGGCCCAGGTGCAGATCGTCGCCGTGGACGGGCTGTCCGCGACCGCGTTGTCCGTCAACCTGCCGGGGATCCTGCCCCTGTTGAACGCCGGACTGTCGAAGTCCGGCATCCGGGTCGGGACGCCCTACGTGGTGACTCTGGGGCGCGTCGTGTGCGCGGACGAGGTGGCCCGGCTGTCCGATGCCGAGGTGCTGGTGCTGCTGGTCGGCGAGCGGCCGGGCCTGAAGACCGCCGAGTCGATGGGCGCCTACGTCACCTACATGAAGGTGCGCCAGTTCAACGAGGCCATGCGGAACGTGATCTCGAACATCCACGCCGCCGGGCTGCCGCCCGAGCAGGCCGTGGACGGGATCATGGCCAACATCCAGAAGGCGCTGCGCGACAAGCGGACCGGCGTGGACGCGAACGGGTAGCCATGATCCTGGAACCCATCAAGCCCCGGGTGCTGGGACTCCGGATGATCCCGGACGTGGCGCCCGACCTCGCTCGCGACCTGAAGCTGCAGCCGCACCATCGCAGCCTGGGCCTGATCACCTGCACCTCGGACGACGCGCTGTACGCCTCGCTGGACGAGGCCACCAAGGCGGCCGAGGTCGATGTCGTCTACGCGAAGTCCTTCTATGCCGGGTCCGCGCACGCGTCCGGGCCGCTGTCCGGCGAGGTGATCGGCATCCTGGCCGCGCCCGACCCCGAAACGGTCAGCAGCGGCGTGCAGGCCTGCCTGCGCTACCTGGACGCGAAGGCCTGGTTCTACGCGGCGGACGAGTCGGGCCGGCTGGCCTTCTTCCCGCACGTCATCCCCTCGGTCGGCCGGTACCTGGCGGGCGTCGCCGGGGTTCTGCCGGGCACCCCGATGGCGTACCTGATCGCCCCCCCGATCGAGGCCACGCTGGGGCTGGACGCCGCGCTGAAGGTCGCCGACGTGCAGATGAAGGCGTTCTACGCGCCTCCGTCCGAGACGAACTACGCCGGCGGCCTGCTGGTCGGCACGATCGAGGCGGTCGAGGCGGCGGCGCATGCCTTCCAGGAGACCGTGCTGGACCTGGCCGTGCGCCCCCAGGCGATCACCCCGGCGCCCGGCGTGGAGTGCCTGTCCGAGCGGTTCGGGCGGGCGCGGGCCGACAAGGGGTCCGCGGGTGCCGCGAAGTACCGCATCCTGGACAGCGGCCTGGAACTGGACGTGAAGCCCGACGGATACACGCACCTGTTCGACAACCGATCGCTGGTCCCCAAGGGCCACGCCGCCATCCGGTTCCGCGGCCAGCTGGACTTGCTGCAGGCGTACGTGCTGGACGCGCAGTTGGCGGCCCTGTCCGAAGGGTTCGAGGACGTCGCCAAGGACCTGGAGGACGTGCTGCGGTTCCTGCGCGAGGTGATGGCCGCCGAGGTGCTGGGACGCCCGATGCCCGAGCCGGTGGTCGCCGGGTTCACGCCCGAGGAACTTCACAGGTTGTCGCATAACACCTTGAAGTACATGAATGTCGGTTGGGTGCTACCGGATGCGTCGATGGGCCCGACCGTCGTGAAGATGAACCTGGTTCGGGCCTTCTGCCGGCAGGTCGAGATCGCCGCCACCGACGCCTTCGGGGGCGAGTCGCACCTGGCTCCGGAGAACCGGGACCGCCTGCTGCACGGGTTCAACCGGCTGTCGAACGCCGTCTACGTCCTGGTCTGCAAGGCCGTCGGCAAGGTCGCCGCCCGCAAGGAGCATGCCCTGGCCGAGGCTGCCCGGGTCAGCCCTTGATGACGCCCATCGAACCGGCGTTCACGAAGCCCTCCCGTCGCCCCGATCGATGGCGTCGGCATCCAGGAATCCCGGTTCCACGCCCCGGCGGCCCGCGACCGTGTGCCACTGCTCGGCCGGCCGACCCAGCGCGATGACCGATCGCACCTTGTGGCCGGCCGGGATCCCCAGGGCCTTCGCGATCGAGCGGTCGCGGGCGATGGCCTCGACCGCGAACCCGATCAGGCACGTCCCGTAGCCCATCGCGTGGGCGGCCAGCAGCAGGTTCTGGGTGGCCAGCATCGCGTCCTCGCCGGGCGTCGATCCCCCGGGGGCGGTCGAGATCACGATCGCGGCCGGGGCGCCGTGGAACAGTCGGTCCCGCCCGGTCTCGCGGAACTCCCGGATCCCCTCCCGGACCGACGGGGCGTAGTCCCGGTGGAAGGCGTCCAGTTCGGGCATGCCGATCCACTTCAGGCCGGTGCGCAGCAGCGGGTTCGAGGCCATCGACAGGATCTTCTGGAACAGCGCCAGGACGCGCCTCGCCAGCGCCTCGACGGCGGGCCGGTCGGGCAGGATGGTGAAGGACCAGGGCTGGTTGTTGGTGCCCGAGGGGGCCGTGCAGGCCACCTTGACCAGGTCCCGGAGGTCGTCGCGCGGCACCGGGTCCTTCCGGTAGTTCCGGCAGGACCGTCGCGACGCCATCAGCCGGACCAGGGCGCCGGCGTCCGCCTTCCCGTGAGGCAGCCAGGACGGGTCGAAAGGGAAGGTCTCGAATTGCAGCATCCGCGGGTCCAGCGCGCCCACGGACACCGCGTCGGCGGGGCACACGGCGGCGCAGTGCCCGCACTGCAGGGACTCCTTCCCGACGACCACGGCCTTCCCGTCCCGCATCGCCAGGGTGTCCGACGGGCACACGGGGATGCACTTGCCGCACCCGATGCACCGCAGGGGATCGATCGTGGTCGTCACTTCGCGCAGCAGCACGCCCGTCCTCCTCCAGGCCCTGCCCATTCTGGCGGCACCGTCGGGAGGAGGTCAAGCCGGGTTGGCGCTTGTCCCCCCGGGCCCGGGGACGGCCCGTCATGGTACGATCCCGTCCCACGCGACCCGGGGGGGACCCGTGAACCGGCATCGAACCATCGTCCTGGCGGCGTTCGCCCTTGCGTGCTGGAATGCCCTGCCCGCCCGCGCCGCAACGCCGACCCTGCACGAGGACGTCCCGATGCGGGACGGGACGACGCTGTCCACCGACGTGTTCCTGCCCGGCGGGGACGCCGTCACCGGCCACCCGGTCATCCTGCGGCGTACGCCTTACGGCCGTGCCGTCGAGGAAGGGTTCTCGAACGCCCTGACGGACATGGGCTACGCGCTGGTCTCGCAGGACGTTCGCGGTCGCGGCGACAGCCAGGGGCGGTTCCTGCCCTTCTTCGACGACCGGGAGGACGGGCCCGACACGATGGCGTGGATCGCCTCGCGGCCCTGGAGCAACGGGCGCATCGGGACGTACGGCGGCTCGGCGGAGGGGGTCGTGCAACTGATGGCGCTGCCCGATGCCCCCGATTCCCTGCGGTGTGCCCTGGTGCTGATGGCCACCGACGACGTCTACGAGGGCATGATGCCCGGCGGGGCGTGGCGCGAGGAGATGACGACATCCTGGCTGAACGCGCTGAAGGAACCGGAGGCGCTGGCCGAGTGGCTCCTGCACGAGGCGGGCGACGGGTACTGGGACGCGGCCCGCCTGGACCCGGCCGAGGTCGCGCGGATCCGGGCGTCGGTGCTGCTGGTCGGCGGGTTCTTCGACATCTTCTCGATCGGCCAGCCGCGGACCCACCGGTCGTACCAGCAGGGCGCCTCGGTCGGGGCCCGGGACGACCAGTTCCTGATCCTGGGGCCCTGGACCCACGGGGGGATCGCCTCCCCAGACGACGGCACCCGTCCCGTGCACGAGGGACAGGTCGCCTACCCCGCCTCGGCGGGATACCGGGACGTCTGGCGGGACTTCCTGGACTACTTCGAGTGGTGCCTGAAGGACGGCAGCCGTCCGACCTGGGCCCCGGTGCGGTACGCGATGACGCGGCTGTCCGACGAGGGGACCTTTGCGGAGGCCGAGTGGAGGACCGCCCCATCCTGGCCTCCTCCGGGAGACGAGGTGCCCCTGCACCTGCACGACGACGGCGCCCTTCGCGAGGATCCGCCGGCTGCGACGGGCGCCCCGGCGGGGTTGCCGGTCGATCCCGCGCACCCCGTCCCGTCGGTGGGCGGCGGCAACCTGACCACGATGGCCGGCCCGGCCGACCAGGCCCTGCTGGACGCGATGCCGGAGGTCCTGGCGGCCCGGACCCCCTTCGCGACGGAACCGGTCCAGGTCGAGGGGGCCGTACGCGCCACGATCTGGGCGGCCTCCAGCACCGACGACGGGGATGTCGTGGTCCGGCTGTCGCAGGTCACCCCGTCGGGCAAGGTCATGATGCTGGCCGACGGCATCCGGCGGGGGCGCTACGCGCAGGGGACGGACGCGGCACGCCCCCTGGTCCCCGGGACTCCCGCGAGGTTCGACGTGGAACTGGGACCGGTCGCGTTCGAACTGTCGGCCGGTCACGCCCTGCAGGTCGGGATCTCGGGCACCTCGTCCCCGAGGTACCAGCCGAACCCGGGCACCTCCGCCGCGCTGGCCTCGAACCCTGCCCCGGTGTCCTCCACGCTGACGGTCTACCGGGACGCGGCGCACCCGTCCTCGCTGGTGCTGAACGTGACCCGCGGCACGCTTCCCGGCGCCGACGAACCGCCCGAGGCCGTCGAGGAGGCCGCTGCCGAACCGGTGCCCGAGCCGCGAGATGTCCCGGAGGTCGCCGAGGAGGATCCGGCTGCGACCTGCCCGGACCCGCCGGGCGACGCATCCATCGAACCCTGCGGATGCCCGACGAAGTCGTGCGGGTGCGATGCCGGACCTTCGGCGAACGGGATCCCTTCCCTGCTGCTCCTGGGGATGGCCTGGGGACTGGCCCTGGCCGTGCGGAAGTCGCGTGGCGGTGCCGGGTGCGGGGGGAATCGCAGGGGGGAACGCCCCCCCGGTCAGATCAGTTCCGCCAGTTCGTCCAGCCCGCGGACGACCAGGTCGGGCTGCTGGGCGCGCGGGTCCTGGAGGTCCTGCAGGCGCGTCTCCCCGGACAGCACCAGCACGGCCAGCATCCCCGAACCCCGGGCCATCGCGACGTCCGTGTACAGGCGGTCGCCGATGTAGGCGATGCGGGACGGCGGCATGCCGACCCGCTCGGACAGCGCGGTCACCATCAGCGGGCCCGGCTTGCCGATGATCGCGTCGGGGTCCCTGCCGGTGGACGCCCGGATCAGCGCCAGGAACGCACCCACGTCCGGCCAGTAGCCTCCTTCCACGGGGCAGTTCACGTCGGGGTGGGTCGCGACCAGGGGCTTGCCGTCTCGCAGCAGGTCGCACAGGACGACCAGCCGCGCGAACGTCAGCGTCGTGTCGTATCCCAGCACGCCCAGGTCGGCATCGTGCCGCCCTTCCGCCAGCGGGATGCCGGCCTCGCGCACCTCGGCCTCGAAGGAGGGGGTCGCGGACAGGTACACGCGCTGGCCGGGACGCTCGCGCAGCAGGTACCGGATCGTCGCCTCTCCGGACGTCATCACGTCGCCCTCGCCGCAGGGCAGTCCAAGGCCCTGCAGTTTGCGGCCGTACTCGGCGCGGCTCTTCGACGAGTTGTTCGTCATGAAGGCGTATGGCGTCCTGCGTTCGCGCAAACGGCGCACGAACTCGGCGGCGCCGGGCAGAAGCCGGCCGCCCAGGTACACCGTCCCGTCCATGTCCATCGCGAAGGCGCCGATCCCCTTCAACCGTTCCAGCGCACCGGGAGTCGTCTCGATCATCCGCACCTCGACAGGCGGCAGGCCGGCCCTCGTGGCCGTCGCGGCGCGAAGGATACCAGCACGTGCCGCCAGCGGGTAGTGGAAACGTCAACCCCGCTTGGCCCCCGGGCGTCGATTGACAGCCCGCGGGGGGAAGAGTCTAATCGCTGCGTCTCCCACCGAGGAATTCTCGAATGACCAGGGCATGCCCGGACTGGCTGAACGGCTTCCCCAAGCGATTCCAGGACGACGTGATCGAGGCCATCGACGCGAAGGACCATTCGCGGATCGTGGCCTTCGGCGCCGACAACACGCTGTGGAAGAACAGCATCGGCGAATTCTTCCTCCAGGTCCTGACGCAGTCCGAGGACCCCGAGGACATGCCGGTGCTGCCCCCCCAGTACTGGAGCCGGTACGAGGAGATCGCGAAGGACGACCGCATCGCGGCCTGCGGGCACGCGGTGCAGTGCATGGCCGGCCTGGAATACGGCGACGTTGCGGCGTGGGTCGACCTGGTCGCCTCGAAGTGGCCGCACTACAGCGCGAAGATGGCCGACCTGATCAACGGGATGCGCGATGAAGGCGGACTGCAGGTCCACGTCGTCTCGGCCTGCAACTCGTGGCTGTTGCGTCGTGCCCTGTTCTACATGGGCGTCGAGGTGGATGGTGCGTACGGCATCGAGACCGAGATGGACTCGATCCCCGGCGTGGGCCTGGTCCTGTCCGACCGCCTGGTGCAGCCCGTCACCTGCAACGGGGGGAAGGTCGAGGTCCTGGACCAGCACGTCGGCCTGCCGTCGTTCGTGATCGGGAACGGCCTGGGCGACCACGAACTGATGGACGTCGCGCGCTGGCGCCTGGTCATCGGAGAGAAGGGCTGCGAGGACAACGAGATGATGAAACTGGCCCGGGAGCGCGGCTGGAACACCTGGAAGCGCTAGGAAGCCGCCGGTCCCACGGGATTCGCCCGGTCACGCACCCTTCGGGCGCTGGTTCCAGATCGAGACCATCAGCAGCGCCGACACGATCGAAAGGACCGCCAGGAGCAGGAAGATCAGGGACCACTGCGACAGGGCGCCCGGCGGGATCCAGGAAGGCATCGAGTCGCCCAGTTTCGCGACCAGGGACGGGGTGACGTCCTTCAGCCAGCCGACGCCGCCACCCGACAGGATCGAGCCCGTGGCACCCATGCACATCGTGAAGCCGGTGGCGGCGGCGGTCGCGCGGGGGTCGATGTCGGCGGTGGCGGCGCCGCTCATCAGCATGTCGGGGCCGTAGATCAGGAAGCCGGCGAGGCCCAGCATCGCGGTCGCGACCAGCCACTGGCCCTGCGGGATGAACACGAACCCGATGCAGACCGCGGCCAGGAGCAGCAGGCTGATGGCGCAGACCGGGGCGCGGCGACGGCCGAACAGGTGGTCCGAGAACCAGCCGGCCGACACGGCGCCGACGGCCCCGATCAGGGGGAGGGCGACGGCCGTGAAGGCGCTGCCCTTGATGGACTGGTGGTGGAACTCGGACATGTAGGTGACGGCCCAGTTCATGAAGGCATACCGGACCGAGTTCAGGCAGAAGTAGCCGATCGCCAGGATCCACAGGATCCGGTTCGACAGCGTCAGGCGCAGGATCTCCAGCGCGCCGGCCTTTTCGGGCGCGGTTGCGGGGCCCGCGGCCGGCCGGGCGGCGGGCTGGACATCGTCGCGGACCTGCGGCAGGCCCGCGTCCTGCGGCTGGTTCCGGATGGCGATGGCGAAGGCGATCGTCACCGGCATCAGGATCAGTGCCGGGACGAAGAAAGCGGGGCGCCAGTCCAGGTAGGCCTCGCACAGCCATCCGGCCAGCAGCCAGGAAACGACGTTGCCGACCTGGTAGCAGGTGCTGATCAGGCCGATCAGCAGGCCGCGCCGCCGGACCGTGGTCCAGTTGGTCAGCGTCTTGACGACCAGGGACCAGCCCGCCGACTGGGCGTAGCCGTTGATGCCCCATAGCGCCAGCATCACCGGGTAGGACGTGTTGAACGCGAAGGCGAGGTTCGTCAGGACGGCTATAGCCATCGCGCCGGTCATCATCCGGCGCGCGCCCAGCCGTTCGCCCAGCTGGCCGTTCACGAACTGCCCGATCGCATAGCAGGCGGCGTAGCAGGACGGGATGGCGCCGATCTGCGCGTCGGTCCAGCCGAACTCCTGGGGGATCAGGGGCTGGGCGACCGCGAAGTTCATGCGGCACAGGTAGTAGGCGGCGTAGGCGGTCCACAGGAGGGTGAAGGTCTGGACCTGCCAGCGCCAGAGGGTCCGGGCGTCGGTCGTCGCTGGGCCGGCTGCCATCGGGGTCGACATCGCTTCCGTCTCCGTGAAGTGGCGGGTCACCAGGGCTGGAGGGGCGCCCCGGGGCGCAACAGAAGTAGCACCATGCACGCGCGATGACAAGACAGGTCCGGGGCGGGGGTACGCGGGAGGATCGCGGTGGTACACTCGGCGCCGTGAAGCAGCAGGCCGGCAGCACGCGAGGTGTCGAGGGGAGGGGCGGGGAAGGACCGGCCATCAACATCGAGCGCAGGGTCCGGAGGCACGTTCATGCCCCGGTCCACGGCTGGTTTGCGGCGTGTTCGCCCGGGCTGGAGGAACTGCTGGCGGAAGAGGTCCGGGCGATCGGCGGCCAGGCCGTGACGGCGGCCCCCGGGGGCGTGGAGTTCCGGGGGCGACTGGAGACGGGATACGCGGCCAACCTGCACCTGCGGACGGCCAGCCGCGTGTGGCTGCGGGTGGCATCGTTCGCGGCCCGGGCCCCGGAGGACGTGTTCCGCGAGGCACGCGAGGTGCCCTGGGAGGCCCTGCTGGCCACGGAAGTGCCGGTCCTGCTGGAGGCGACGACGGCGCGATCGAGGCTGTTCGGAGGCGGGATGCTGGGCCGGCCCCTGCGCGACGCGATCCGGCGGCGGTTCCGGGACATGGGCATGACCGCACCCGGGCTGGACGGGAGCGACCGCGAGCCGCTGCAGCGCCTGCTGGCGTGGCTGGAAGCGAACCACCTGGACCTGTCGCTGGATTCCAGCGGGGACCTGCTGCACCTGCGCGGGCATCGTCTGGAGCACGGCGGGGCGCCGCTGCGAGAGACGCTGGCCGCGGGGATCCTGCTGGCGGCCGGCTACGACGGGACGGGGGCGCTGGTGGACCCGATGTGCGGGTCCGGGACGTTCGGGGTCGAGGCCGCGGCGATCGCCAGGCGGCTGCCGCCCGGGCGCGATCGGGAATTCCTGTTCCTGCGCTGGCCGTCGGCCCGGACGGCCGCCTTCCGGCAGATGCGGGCGAGGTCCCTGCATGCCTCCCTGTCGCACGCGCCGGCGCCGATCGTGTGCCGCGACGCGGACGGCGCGGTGCTGGAGGTGGCACGGCGCCATGTGGAACGGGCGGGGGTCCCGGACGACGTGACCCTGTGTACGGCGGACTTCCTGCGCGAAGGGCCGCCGGACGTCGCCCCGGGATGGGTGGTGATGAACCCGCCCTACGGGTTGCGCCTGGAGGCGGGGCGTGACGCGGTCCATGCATTCGGTGCGATCGGGAGGCGGCTGGCCCGGTCCTGGAGGGGATGGGAGTTCGCCATCGTCGCCCCTTCCGCGGAGGCTGCCGACGCCCTGTCGCTTCCGATCCGGCGCAGGCTGCGCCTGTTCCACGGCGGACTGCACGCGGTGGTGGTCCTGGGCCGTGTGGGGCCGGGCCCTTCGTCCTTGCGATGAACCGGGGGCTCTGCTAGACTCCGCGCCGTGCTGGAGCCAAACGACAAAAGCCTCCCCGACGATCTCCCGACGACTTTCGAGGCCCTGGGCCTTTGCGAGCCCGTCCTGAGGGCCGTCCGCGAGGCCGGTTACCAGGCCCCCCTTCCCGTGCAGGCCGCCAGTTACGATCCCGCCCGGCAGGGCCGGAACCTGGTGGTGCAATCCCGCACGGGCAGCGGGAAGACCGCGGCTTTCGCCCTGCCCGTCCTGCATCGAATCCGCATCGACGATCCCAGGCCGCAGGTCCTGGTCCTGGCGCCGACGCGCGAACTGGCCCTGCAGGTCCACCAGGAGTTCCAGCGCCTGGGCGGGTACACCGGGATGAAGTCGGTGTGCATCTACGGCGGCACGGGCTTCACCGACCAGCTGGACTCGCTGAGGAACGGCGTGCAGGTCGTCGTGGGCACGCCCGGGCGCGTGCTGGATCACCACCGCCGCCGCACCTTCCGGACCGAGTCCGTCGAGACCCTGATCCTGGACGAGGCGGACGAGATGCTGTCCGCCGGCTTCTACGAGGACATCCGCAAGGTGCTGGACGCGCTGCCGGCGCTGAAGCAGGTGCTGCTGTTCTCGGCGACGCTGCCGCCGCACCTGCAGGGGCTGATCCGCAAGTACATGCCCGACCCCGTCAGCCTGGACCTCTCGCAGGACCGGGTGGACGTGGACCGCATCGAGAACGTCGCGTACCCGGTCGATCCGACGGGGTCCAAGCTGCGGACGCTGATGGCGGTGATCGAGGCCGAGGACCCGTCGGCGGCGATCGTCTTCTGCAACATGCGGCACACCACCGAGACCGTGACGGCCTACCTGCGGCGGCGCGGATTCGACGCGGCGATGCTGAACAGCGACCTGTGCCAGTCCGACCGCGAGAAGGTGATGGCGCGAATGAAGTCCGGCCATCAGCGGCTGCTGGTCGCCACGGACATCGCCGCCCGCGGGATCGACATCTCGTTCCTGCCCTGCGTGATCCACTTCGACCTGCCCGACGACGTCCAGCAGTACATCCACCGGACGGGGCGGACGGGGCGCGTGGACCGGCACGGGCGCGCGATCTCGCTGGTGACCCTGAAGGACACGTCGTCGATCCGGCGCCTGGAGTGGTCCTACGGGATCAAGCTGAAGGTGCTGGAAACGCCCTCGCGCGAGGAGACCCTGAAGATGCTGGCAGACCGCCGGATCCGCGAAATGAAGGAGATGATCGAGGCCGGCCGGGTCATCCCCGAGGAGTTCCAGGTCATGGCCAAGGAGATCCTGGCCGACCCGGACTGCGAGTCGCTGGTGGCGACGCTGGTGGATGCCTTCCTGACCTCGAAGCCGCTGGAGGAGATGCCGGTCGACAGCCCGCGCGCATCGCGTCGTCGCGAGGGGGACGCGGGCCCGTCGGATCGCCCGCCACGCCAGGGCGGTGGGGGGCGTTCCCGTCGCGGCGGTCGAGGGGGAGGCCGCGGCGGCGCCCCCGGCGGATCCCCTGGCGGCGGCGCAGCCTGACCGACCTTCCTGTCCCCTGCCTTTCCCCCTACTCCACGCGGAACCGGACGCGGCCGACCAACTGGCCCGAATCGGTGACCAGGTCCACGCGCCAGTCGCCCGAGGGCGGCCGGCTGCGCCAGGTCCAGGTCCTGAAGCCGGCCTCGCGGCCGCCGGTCACCTCGTGATCCAGGGGATCGCCGGAAGGCCGGCCGTCCCGGAACCAGTGGAACTGCACAGGCTGCCTCCACCGGGCCGGGGACGCCACCGAGAACCATGCGTAAACGCGTTCCGTGCCGGCGGGGAAGTTCTTCCCCTCCCCTTGCAGTTCGCGACGCAGGACGCCGGTGCCCGCGGAAGATTCGGTGCAGACGATCGGGACCGGGGGCAGGTACGGGCCGGCGGACACCAGGGCGCCCAGCGACAGCCCGACGACCCCCAGGAAGGCGGGAATCGCTCGCCGAAGGCCGATGCGCATCCGCGGGATCGATGCCGAGGCAACCGCGACCCCGGCCGCCAGCGCGGACGAGACCAGCGCCCACCGCAGCGGAATTTCCAGCAGGGCGGTGAAGATCGGGACCAGGGCCGCGAACAGCGTGACCGCGCTGAACACGCCCAGGACCACGGGGCGGTCCAGGATGTGGGTCCGGTACGGGTATTCGAAACAGGAGAACAGCGCCATGCCGCCCAGAAGGATCGGGAAGAGCATGTTCGAGGAAGGCCAGGTGGCCGAGTTGGCCCAGACGGGCACCAGGTAGAACAGGACGTTCTGGTACAGGTTCACCGAGGCCGTGGAGGCCGCGGCGGGCAGCATCCGGCGCAGGCGCGACGGGGCCAGCGGAGCCGGTGTGGAATCGTTCGCGCCTTCCGGGCCCTCCCCGGCCTGCGACGCGGAGGCACGGGTCAGGAACCGCCGCACCCCGATTGCCAGGAACCAGCCCAGCGCCAGGAAGGCCACCGCGGCGGGGGCGTACCGGGCCCCGCGGCGGACGAACGTGACGGTCGCCACGCCCAGGCCCAGAGAGATCCAGGGCCCGTACCGCCGGTTGAACTTCTCGTAGTCGAACGTCATCGCCGCACCGACCGAGCCTCGCCCCGCGCCCAGTGGAACGCCATTACACCGGACCGGCACCCTTCGCAAGTTCCCGTGCGGGCGCGGCCCGTGCCAGGCCGCGTTTGACCGACCGGCCCGGGGTCCCGTATCCTCGCGACCGGGAGGTCCGGGGAGGGGTGCGCTTGATCCGCGTTTCCGGGATCCGGGTGCCGGTCGATGGGGGGGACGAGGCCGCGGTCGCGATGGCCGCCGGGCGCCTTGGCATCCCCGGGGACCGGGTTCGTTCCTGGCGGATCGTGCGGCGGTCGATCGACGCCCGCCGGAGGGGTCCGACGGCCTTCGTGCTGTCGATGGACCTGGAGGTCCGCGAGGAGGCCGTGCTTCTGGCCCGTCTGTCCGGCGATCCGGAGGTCGAGGCCACCCCGCAGGCCCGGTACCTGCCGCCGCGTCCGGGACGATCCCCCCTGCCCTCGCGCCCGGTCATCGTTGGAACCGGCCCCGCCGGACTGTTCGCCGGGCTGCTGCTGGCGAGGATGGGGTACCGTCCGCTTCTGCTGGAGCGCGGCGACCCGGTGGAGGCCCGCGTGGCGGCAGTCACCCGGTTCTTCGGGAAGGGCCCGCTGGACCCCGACAGCAACGTGCAGTTCGGGGAAGGCGGCGCCGGCACCTTCAGCGACGGCAAGTTGACGACGCGCATCCGGGACCCGCGGTGCGCCTTCGTGACGCAGGAACTGGTGCGCGCCGGCGCCCCCCCGGAGGTTGCCTGGTCCTGGCGGCCGCACGTCGGCACCGACCTGCTGAGAGGGGTGATCCGCAGCCTGCGCGACTTGCTGCTGGGCCTGGGGGCCGAGGTCCTGTTCCGGGCGCGCCTGCACGACCTGCGGGTGCAGGACGGGCGGCTGGACGCCCTGGAACTGGCGGACGGGACGGTTCTTCCCGCGCAGGCCGCGGTCCTGGCCATCGGGCACAGCGCCCGGGACACCTTCGAGATGCTGCACCGGCACCGCCTGGAGATGACCCCGAAGCCGTACGCGGTGGGCGTCCGGATCGAGCACCTGCAGGCGGACATCGACCGGGTGCAGTACCGCGAACTGGCGGGGCACCCGTCGCTGGGACCCGCATCCTACCAGCTGGCCTGGCAGTCCCCGGAAGGGCGCGGCGCCTACACCTTCTGCATGTGTCCCGGAGGCCTGGTGGTCGCAGCGTGCAGCGAGGCCGGCCGGCTGGTGACCAACGGCATGAGCCTGCACGCCCGGGACGGCACGAACTCCAACAGCGCGCTGGTCGTGACGGTCGGGCCCGACGACTTCGGGGGAACCTCCCCGCTGTCGGGGGTCGAGTTCCAGCGCGAGTGGGAACGTCGTGCCTTCGATGCGGGCGGGGGGGGACACGTCGCGCCCGCCCAGGCGGTCGGCGACTTCCTCGCCAGGCGCTCCTCCTCCCGCTTCGGCCGGGTCCTGCCGACCTTTCCCCGGGGGGTCGTCCCCGCGTCGCTGGACGCCTGCCTTCCCCCGTCCGTCGCCTGGACGCTGCGGGCCGCGCTGCCGGCCCTCGATGCCCGGATGCGCGGATTCGCGGACGCGGACGCAGTCCTCACGGCGATCGAGACGCGCACCTCGTCCCCGGTCCGGATGGTCCGCGACGAGGCATGCGAGTCGTCCATCCGGGGGCTGTTCCCGGCCGGCGAGGGCGCCGGGTACGCGGGCGGCATCGTCTCGGCCGCGGTGGACGGCCTGCGGGTCGCCGAGTCGATCGTGTCCCGTTACGCGCCGCTGGAGCCTGGGGTTGCCCGGGAGGATTGACGGCGGTCACCGGTGGGTCAGGATGCCTGCCGCCTCGCGGACGCGGGCCAGCGTCGCCTCGGCCACCGCGCGCGCCTTCGCCCCGCCGTCGCGGAGCACGTCGCGCACGTGGTCGGGATGCGCCTCCAGGTCGGCGTAGCGTTCGCGGGCCGGGCCGAACGCCTCGTTGACCAGTTCGCCCAGGCGCTTCTTCGCGTGGCCGTACCCGTAGCCGCCCCGCCGGTAGGCGTCCGCGATCTCCGCGGCCTCGGCCTGGGTCGCGAACAGCTTCAGCAGCGCGTACACGTTGCAGTCGTCCGGGTTCTTCGGCGCCTCCAGCGGCGTCGAGTCCGTCACGATCTGCATGACGCGCTTCGTGGTCGCCTTGGGGGCCTGGAAGATCTCGACGGTGTTGTCGTAGGACTTCGACATCTTCTGGCCGTCGATGCCGGGCACGACGGCCACGGCGTCCACGATGAACGGCGCGGGCTCGACCAGCAGGGGGGCGCCGAACGCCTGGTTGATCTTGCCGACCAGGTCCCGGGTGATCTCCAGGTGCTGCTTCTGGTCGGCCCCGACCGGGACCAGGTTCGCGTCGTAGGCCGTGATGTCCGCCGCCTGCAGGATCGGGTAGTCGAACAGCCCGACGTTCGCCATGAAGCCCTTCGCGACCTTGTCCTTGTAGGACGTTGCGCGCTCCAGCAGCCCCATCGGGCAGACGCAGTTCAGGAACCACGTCAGTTCGGTCACCTGCGGGACGTCGCTCTGCAGGAACAGCGTGCTGCGGCCCGGGTCGATGCCCAGGGCCAGGTAGCCCATCACCACGTGCAGCGTGGACGACGCGACCTTCCCGCGATCCAGGGTGGATGTCAGCGCGTGGTAGTTCGCCACGAAATAGAAGCAGTCGTGGCCCTCGTCCTGCAGCCGGACGTGCTGGCGGATGGCTCCGAAGAAGTTCCCGATGTGCAGCCGACCCGAGGGCTGGATGCCCGAAAGAATGCGCTTTTTCATGGCCGCGGAATGTACCGGCCGCACGGGTCGCTGTCAACCGCGGCCGGCGTCGCGTTGCCCCTTCGAGCGGGTCCGGCGTACAGTCGGGCGGGCCTTCGGGAGATGGGGATGGACTGGATCCAGGCCGCGGTCCTCGGGTTGGTTCAAGGTCTCACCGAGTTCCTGCCGGTCTCCTCGACCGGCCACCTGATCCTGGCGGAACGCGCCATGGGGCTGGGCGAGAACGAAGCCTACAACGCCTTCACCATCCTCATCCAGTTCGGCGCGATCGTCGCCGTCGTCGGCCTGTTCTGGGGGCGCGTGAAGTCCGTCCTGTCCGGGCTTCTCGGCCGCGACCGCGACGGGCTGCGGCTGTTCGTCAACCTCGTGCTGGGATTCCTGCCGGCGGGCGTGGTCGGCCTGGCGTTCGGCGAGGGCGTCAAGAAGACGCTGTACCAGTTGTGGGTGATCGCACCGGCATGGCTGCTGGGCGGACTGGTCATCCTGTGGCTGACCCGACACCGCCGGGGCAAGGCCCCGGGCGACGGCCGCACGATCGAGATGCTGACCTTCAAGGGCGCGCTGGTCATCGGCCTGTTCCAGGTGCTGGCCCTTTGGCCCGGGGTCAGCCGCAGCCTGGCGACGATCCTCGGCGGCCTGGCAGTCGGCCTCAGCATGACCGCCGCGGTCGAGTTCAGTTTCCTGCTGGGCGTCGCGACCCTGTTCGCGGCGACGATGAAGGAGGCGGTCTTCTCGGGCGAGATGATCCTGCAGAACCTGGGCCGGATGCAGGTCGCGATCGGCCTGGTGGTCGCGGCGCTGTCCGCGGCCGTCGCGGTCAAGTGGATGATCGGCTACCTGTCCCGGCGCAGCCTGGACGTCTTCGGCTGGTACCGGATCGCGCTGGCGGTGGTGACGATCGTCCTGCTGGCCGCCGGGGTCGTGCAGTCCGCGTAGGTCCCCGGTCCCCTCTTCACCTGGGCGGCGGGGCCTCCAGGATCCCCGCGTACCGTTGCGCCCAGTACGCCAACTGGAAGGCCGTCGGGCTGACGTGGTTGCGGCCCGAACCCCCGCCGATCATCTCGTACGGGTTGCCGTTCCACCACATCGTGCGGATCTCGTCATACGGGAACACGCGGTCCCACTGCCGGTCGTCGAAGCGGTCGTGCACGTCCTCGATGGCGTCCCTGCGGTGCGTGTTGTCCACGCGCCAGTCGCGCAGGTCGCCGGGCATCTCGCGCAGCGTCTGCACGGCCGCGCCCACGTCCGCCACCCCGGCCTTCGCCAGCGACACGACGGCCGCCCACAGCGGCTGGCGCTCGGCCACCTCGTACTCGTACAGGCCCTCCAGCGAGTCGATCCACTTCGCCCGGCGTGTGTCGTCCGGTTCGTACCGGATCAGCGTGGCATAGGCCAGCATCGCCAGTTCGTGGTCCGAGTGGTTCTGCATGCTGCGGTTCACGACGGTCATGGCCACGCGCGACGTGACCGCGACCTCGTCGTACCGGTACTGGCGGATCAGCCGGTCGTACGCGTCGTAGAAGTAGCGGTCGCCGGTCATGTGCCACGCCGAAAGCAGGTGGCCGAGGATCTCGATCGAGTTCAGCCAGCCGGCGCCGTACATGGCGCCCATGCAGTCCTCGATGCTGTAGTTGTAGCCGCACTCCTCCAGGCCGTCGACGGCGATGGAGATGTGCGTGGGCTCGAAGTGGCCGAAGGAAGTGGGAATCCCGTCCAGGTCGCGCAGCGTGTACCCGCCCTCGACGATGTACCGGGCCAGCGCGCCGGCGTGGTCGGCCACCGCGGCCCGCTCGGCGTCGTCCTTCGCGCACAGGTCGTAGAACAACGGGTACCCGAAGAAGTGCCCCGTGGTTTCGTCGGACGAGGTGTCGTCCTTCCAGTAGTACTGGTGCTCCCCGTAGGTGACCAGGTGCCAGTTCGACCGCGTGGACTTGCTGGTGAACAGGTCCCCCTCGTCGTCCCGCACCAGGGACCGCGTGACGAAACCGCGCCCCAGGCCGGCCGCCTGGAAGTCCACGGCGGGCACGTCGATCTGCAGGAACATGTTGTCCATCGCCTTGCGCGCGGCCTGGTAGTACTTCTCGTCCTTCGTGATCGAGTAGGCATAGCAAAGCGCTCCGATGCCCATCTGGGTCCACAGGCCGTCGTTGTCGAAGTCGCTGCGTCCCCACGTCGTCGGGTCCCACTCGTCGTCCGTGTAGGCGTCCGACATCAGGAAACCGTCCATCCGCCAGAAGCGGGCCATCCAGTGGTCGAAGGTCGAGGCCTCCTTGTCCGCCAGCCTGCGGGTCCGGTACACGATGGCCGTCACGCCCGCCGGGGTTGCCACCCATCGGGTTCCGTCCGCCGTGATGGCCACGCCCGTCACGGTGTCCGAGGGCAGCCAGCGTCCCGAGACGTGGTGCTCGAAGGCCAGCGGTCCGGGACCCGGCACCAGCGTCACGGACGACGCACCCCTTTCGTGTCCGAACAGCAGGGTTGCGCCCGCCTGGACGACCGATCGGACCTTGTCCGTGGGCAGTTCCCCCGGCCGCGGAAGGAAGAGGACAGACGCCGCCCCGCCGCCGGTGCCCAGCGTGAACACGCCGGTATCGCAGGCGACCCGGCCTGCGGTCTCGCCCCCCGCGACCGCGTTGCAGCCCGCTGCCTCGGCGGGCAGAGTCACCGCGTCCAGATCCAGCCGCACCGTGCCGTCGTGCAGCAGGGCCAGGCGCCTGTCGCCGACCGCGGCCACGTCCCTCACGGACCAGCCCTGGGTTCCCTCCACCGGCCCGAACCCGCCCGCGAGCCCCTCGTACAGGCCGGTCGTCGTCCCGGCCAGGAGCATGCCGTCGGGCAGGAACGCCAGCGAGGTGTACGTCACCGCCCCGCCGAACCCGGTCTGCGGCGAGCCGTCCGAGGCCAGGAACAGGATGGAATCGGGACGGGCGATCGCGACGGTGGCCCCGTCCTGCGACAACGCCATGTCCACGATCGCTGCCGGGGGCGTCCTTCCGCCCTCGTCGGGCAGGGCGATCCTCTGGAAAAGGCCCGCGGCTTCCGTCCACCGGAACAGGCCCGTCGGCGTCCCGACCCACACGTCGTCCCCGACCGCCAGGATCGCCCGCACGTCCAGGTCCGGCAGGACGTCCGGGGTCCGGTACTGCACCGGTTCGTCCGCCAGGTACGAGGAATCCGCCACCCGGTTCGCATGCTGGCGCACGGCGTACGTGAAGGCGGGGTCGGGCAGCACGTCGACCGGCTGGTACCCGGGGTCGACGATCGCGTCCGGGGGCGTCCCGTCATCCGCGACGTCGGAGGACTCGTCCCCCCCCGCTTCCTCGGGGGCGGGATCCTGCGGAGGATCGTCCGACACGTCGGCCCCCGTCTCCGGGGCGACCTCGTCCTGCGCGTCCGCCGGCACGTCGGCCCGGACGTCGTCCCGGGCGTCGTCCTTCCCGCCCCCTCCCCCTCCGCAGCCCGCGAAGAGGAATACCACCGAGGCCACCGCCAGCCATCGTCTCATCGGGCACCTCCCCTTCGCGAAGGACGCCGACCCGTCAGTCCTGCCGCAGCCCGTACCGCAGCATGCGGATCAGGACGGACACGCCGGTGGGATTGAAGTCGCGCCACGGCAGGATGATGTCCGCGTGACGACGGCTCTTCTCGACGAACTCCAGGTGCATCGGCCGCACCGTGTTCAGGTACTGGTCGACCACGCTGTCCACGGTGCGCCCGCGCTCGGCGATGTCGCGGCGCAGGCGCCGGATGAACCTCAGGTCGTCGTCGGTCTCGACGTACAACTTGACGTCCATCTCGTTGCGGATCTCCTCCAGTTCCAGCACCAGGATCCCTTCCACGATCAGGGTCTCCCGGGGCTCGACCCGGACGGTCTCCTTGAGGCGCGTGTGGGTCTTGAAGTCGTAGACGGGCCGCTGGATGGCGCGGCCCTCCTTCAGTTCGCGGACGTCGCGCGCCATCGTCTTGGCGTCCACGGCGTCGGGATGGTCGAAGTTGAACCGGGCACGATCCTCGAACGGCAGGTGCGACAGGTCCCGGTAGTAGTGGTCCTGGACGATGACGGCGACCCGGTCGGGACCCAGGTCCTCCGCGATCAGTTCGGCGACGGTGGTCTTGCCCGAGCCCGTCCCCCCCGCGATCCCGATGACGAAAGCCCTGTGCATCGCGTCCCCTGGCATGCCCGGGCGCTACAGCCCCGGCACCACCCGGTCCCCTCCCTGCTCCGCCGCCATCCGGAGGTTCGCCTCGGCCTGGCGGACCAGGTCCGCGGGGTCCTCCTTGCCGTCCGGTCGCGTCGTCGCGACCCCGGCGCTCATCGTCACCGGGAACTGGAGGTCCCCCTCCCGTTCGTGCAGCCGGCCGACCGTCCGACGAAGCCGTTCGGACACCAGGGAGGCCGTCCCGGCGTCCACGTCCCGCAGCAGCAGCGCGAAGGTGCCCACCTGCCAGTCGGCCAGCAGGTCCTCGGCACGCACGGCGTGGTGCAGGCACGTCGCCACCGCGGCCAGGGCCTGGTCGACGAGGTTCCCCCCCCACTCCGCGCGCAGCGCGTCCATCCCGTCCAGCCGGGCGATCACGACGCTGACGAGGGTCCCGTGCCGCGACGCGTAGGCGAACTCGCGGTGCAGGGACTCCAGGAAGTAGGCGCGAACGTGCAGCCCGGACCTCGGGTCCAGGACCGCGGCCAGGTAGGCGTCCGGGCGATCCGGGTTCATGGGGACCCCAACGTCAAGAGACTCCGGGCGGATCCGGGATCAGTGGCCCAGCCGGTAGGCCAGGTACCGCTGGAAGCCCCGCATCGCCGAGTCGACGCTGCGGAAGGTCGGGACGCCGCCCTTGCGCAGGCCCTCGGCCAGCGGATCGTACAGCGGACCGGAGTCCACCGTCACCAGGATCGGCTTGCTGGACGCGGCGACGATCGGCGGGAACAGGTGCGGCAGGCTGGTCGACGCGTCCAGCGTGTCGTGTCCGGCCGGGTCCACGCCCGGCGGAAGGCTCTTCATCTTCGGGGTCAGCGGGATGACGCCGCACACGATCGCGTCGATCGCGTCGTCGTCCACCATGGCCTGCAGGCACTCGGCGTAGACCGCGTCGGGGGCCATCGGCGTGAAGTCCAGCGGGTTTCGCAGGTTGCACAACGACGTCAGCCGGTACTTGTCCAGGATGGCCTGGATCCGGGAAGCGCCCGCCTGGCTGTAGGTCGCCATCGAGAATTTCACGGGCGACGAGACCAGGCTGTCCGCCATCCCGACCGTTTCGTACCCGGCGTTCGACAACGCGCCCAGGCGCGTGCCGCGCACCGACTTGTCGTGCAGCAGCGACGCGAAGGTCAGCAGCAGGTTGAACTCCTCGAACGTCGAGGCGACCAGCGCGCCCGCGTCCTTCAGCACCTCGGCGCACGAGGCGTAGTCGCCGCTGATCGACGCGGTGTGGCTGGACGTGGCCGTGCGGCCCTCCGACGTGCGGCCGGCCTTGTAGACCACGACGTCCTTGCCGGCCTCGCGCGCCCTGCGGACCAGCGTGGCCAGCCGCAGGCCGTCCAGCGGGTGGAAGCCCTCGATGTACAGGCCCATGACGTCGACGACGCCCTCGTCCAGCAGGGCCTCGACGAAGTCCGTCAGGGACAGGTCCATCTGGTTGCCGGTGCTGATCGAGTACCGGGGATCCAGGAACGGCAGGTCGCTCATGCGGGTGATCATGAACGCGCCGCTCTGGCTGATCAGCGCCATGTTGCGGGCGCCGCCGGTTGCGGGCTGGGGCAGTTTCATCGACGGGATGAACAGGGTGTCGTAGCGGCCGGGGTGCGAGCGGATGCCCAGGCAGTTCGGCCCGACCAGGACGGGCGTGTACTTCCCCTCGTCGCGGGCCTTCGCCATCGCCTGGCGAACCGCGCGATCCGCCTCCTTGCCGTCCTCGGTCTCGCCCATGCCGCCGGGGATCAGGACCATCGACGCCGCCTTCCCGGTCTGCAGGGCCTCCTGGATGATGTCGGGCACCTGCTGGGCGCCCACGGCCACCACGATCATGTCGGCCCGCCAGGGAAGGTCGCCCAGCGACGGGCAGCACTTCACGCCGTCGACCTCTTCGCAGTCGCCCCGGATGACTCGGATGCCGTCGACCGGGAAGTCCTCGCGGATCAGGTTGCGCAGGATGACGCGGCCCGGGTTCAGATCCTTGGCCGACGCGCCCATGATCGCGACGGTCTTCGGTTGCAGCAGCGTCCGGACCTGTTCCGGCATCGTCTTCCGGAAGGGCACGACGCCTTCGCGGAACTTCAGGAACGCGTCCACCGCCACCAGTTCGCCACCGGTCGCGAAGAACGGGTTCACCTCGAAGTCGGTCACGACGAAACCGGTCTCGGGCCGGTTGGACAGCCGGGTGGCCACGTCCGAGAAGAAGCGCAGCACCTGGTCCAGGGCCTCGTCGGACGCGAATCGCCGGGCCTCGCGGGTGGCCCCCGAGACCCGGCGGCCCACGTACGATCCGGCCAGCTTGGCCCTCGCCTGCGCGGGCGACGTGATCACCGGGGACGACAGGACCGTCCCCTGCCCCGCGCCGAACCGTTCCGCCATCTCCTCGGCGTCCAGGCCGCCGAAGCCGACCGCCAGGATCGGCCCGAAGTCCTCGCTGTGCCGCAGGCCCACGAACAACTGGCCGCCCAGGGCGTCGTCGCCCTTCACGAACTCGCTGACCAGGACTTCGCGCACCGAGGCCGCCAGTTCGTCGCCGCCGCGCTGGCGCACGTTCTCGCGCACCTCGCGCACGGCGGCCGCGATGGTGTCGGGCCGGTTGGGGACGATCCGGACGCCGCCCATCTCGGTCTTGTGGGTGATGAGGGGCGACACGACCTTCACGACCGCCCGATCGCCCGGCAGCGTCAGGGGCGCCGGGTCGCCTTCGCGGCCTGCCGGGACGGTGTAGAACCGCGGGGTACGAACGCCTCCCGCCTGCAGAACCGTGTACAACTCGGGTTCCAGCAGCGTGTTGCGGCCCTCGGCCAGGGCCGAACGGATGAAACGGACGGCAGCTTCTTCCATCGACATTCCAGCACCCTCCAGGATTCGCGGGACGTCAGGCGGACAAGGACTCCAGCATCGCGGCGTCGCAGGCGACGCGGTCTCCGGTGCCGGCCAGGAACGCACGGGCATTCGGGCCTTCCAGCACCCCGGCCAGGTCCCCGGCCATCGCGGGCTGCAGGGTCAGGGGGTCCAGCCGCATGACCAGCCGACCGGCGACGGCGGACGACACGCCCTTGTCCAGCAGCGCCTTGGTGAACGCGCCGACCTTCCAGCCGGCCTCCAGGACCGACATGTTCGCCTGGACGACGTGATCACCCTTCGCGCCGAACAGCCCCTGGATGATCGGCTGGTATTCCTGGATGTCGAACGGCAGGAACGGGGTGGCCGCGCCCGCCATGACCATGTTCTGCGCCTTCGACATCTTCGCTGCGGTCGCGATGCCCGCGGCGTCGACCAGGATGGCCCGCGGCAGCGCCAGCAGCGCGTCGATGACGCCCGGGTCCTGGGGGTAGTCCGGGATGTTCTTCACCGGCTCGTCGTTGCTGATGACGACGCCGCCCGGGCGCAGGTAGTTCATGTACCGCTGCACCTCCAGCGGTTCCACGCTGAGGATCATGTCCGCGTGCCCTTCCGGGATCAGGTCGGACAGGATCGGCTGGTCCGAGATGCGCATGTGCGAGTAGACGGCGCCGCCGCGCTGGGCCATTCCGTGGACCTCGGCCTGCTTGAACCGCAGGCCCTTCCGGATCGCCGCGTGGTCCAGCAGGTACGCGATGGTCAGGATGCCCTGTCCGCCGACGCCGGCGAGGATGATGTCGAACTTCATGGACGCCTCCGATGTTCGCGCCGGCCGCCGCACCCGGCCGCCGGACGCCGTTTCCTGCAGTGCCCGCCCCGGTCAGCCGCCCTTGCGCTTCAACTGCACGCAGGGACGCCGGGCGATGATGACCGACGTGCCGCGGTACTCGAACTCGTCGCGCAGGATCTTCACCTGCTCGGCCATCCGGGCGCGGTGCGGCTCGATCACCTTCAGGTGGTCCGGGTCGATCCCCAGCCCCTTGACGATGTTCACCAGGTCCTCGCCCGTGCACATCGTCTTCTGGGTGCCGGTCATGGCGACCGTGCCGTTGTCCAGGATGATCAGCGTCATCGGGGCGTTGTCCCGGATCGCCGTCATCAGGCCGGTCATGCCCGAATGCCCGAAGGTGGAATCGCCGATCGCGGCGACCGCCGGGTGGAAGCCCGCGTGCGCCGCGCCGGCCGCCATGCTGATGCTGGCGCCCATGTCCACGCACGAGTGGATGGCGTTGTGCGGCGCGTAGAAGCCCAGCGTGTAGCAGCCGATGTCCGAGAACATCTTCAGGCCCGGCCAGGGCGACAGCGCCTCGTGGACGATCGCGAAGACGTCGGCGTGCGCGCAGCCCGGGCAGAGCTTGGGCGGGCGGCCGGGCACGTGGTCCATCGACGCCTTGACGCTCTCGGCGGCCGGCAGGCCCATCGCCTTCGCCACGATCGACGGGGTCATCTCGCCGCAGCGGGGAACGGTGCCGTCCAGCTTGCCGCGGATGGTCTTGCCAGCCACCCCGGAAACGCCGCGGATCATCTCCTCGATCAGCGGGTATCCCTCCTCGATGACGACGACCTCGTCGACCTTCTCCAGCAGCGCGCGGATCTTCCCCACCGGCACCGGGTACTGCCCGATCTTCAGGACGGGGTGCGGGACCTTGCCGCCGTAGACCTCGCCCAGGTAGTTCACGGCGATGCCGTTGACGATGATGCCGCGGCTGTGGTCGGGGCCGTCCGTCAAGGTGTTCCACTCGGAGGCCTCGGAGAGTTCCTGCAGCCGGGGCTGCTGGTCGGCCAACCGCTGGTACATCACGCGGGCATTCGTCGGCAGCAGCGTGAAGTTGAAGAAATCCGTCGGCGGGTCCAGCGGCTTCTGCGGTTCGCGTTCGCGCGTGGCGACGTCCGCGCGGCTGTGCGCCAGGCGGGTGACCAGGCGCATCACCACCGGCAGTTTCAGGGACTCGGACAGGGCGTACGCCTTCCGGGTCATGTCGTAGGCTTCCTGCTGGTCGGCCGGTTCCAGGCACGGCACCAGCGCGAACTTCGCGTAGAATCGGGAATCCTGCTCGTTCTGGGACGAGTGCATCCCCGGATCGTCCGCGACGCACAGCACGAGGCCGCCGTTGACGCCCGTGACGCCCGAGTTCACGAACGCGTCCGCGGCCACGTTCAGGCCGACGTGCTTCATGCTGATGACGGAGCGCCGTCCCGCGAACGACATCCCGAGGGCCTCCTCGTAGGCGACCTTCTCGTTCGCGGACCAGACCGCGTGGATGCCTTCCTCCTGCGCCTTCCCCTGCACGTACTCGAACAGTTCCGTGGAAGGGGTGCCCGGGTACCCGTAGGCGCCGCTGATGCCCGCGTGGATCGCGCCCAGCGCCACCGCCTCGTCGCCCAAAAGAAGTTCGCGTTCGGCCATGGACTTGGACCTCCTCGTTGATCTCCGGATTCGGCTCGGTTCGGACCCGGTCCCCTTCTACCCATTGGGAATCGCAAGATCAACCCCAATTTTGTTTCCGGGATTGACGAAGGCGTTGCGGATTGGGAGAGTCCACACCGGATGCAGCGGAGGATCAGGGTGCGTTCGGACGGGTTCGAGGATCACTTCAGCGAGGTGGCCGAATCGTACGCGCGGTACCGGCCGACCTACCCCGCGTCGCTGTTCGCGTGGCTGGCGTCCTGCTGCCGGCGGCACGACGCGGCGTGGGACTGCGGGACCGGCACGGGCCAGGCCGCCGTCGGGCTGGCCGCCCACTTCGACCGCGTCTTCGCGACCGACCCGTCGGATCGCCAGATCGCGAATGCCCTGACGCATCCGAAGGTGGCGTACTCGGTCGCGCCGGCCGAGGCCTCGGGCCTGCCGGACGCCTCGGTGGACCTGGTGACCGTGGCGGTCGCCCTGCACTGGTTCGACCTGGACCTCTTCTACCCGGAGGTGCGCCGCGTGGCCCGCCCCGGGGCGGTGCTGGCCGCCTGGTGCTACACGCGCGCCAGCATCACCCCCGTCATCGACGGGGTGATCGAGGGGTTCTACGCCGGGGTGGTGGGCCCCTACTGGCCGATGGAACGACGGGTCGTCGAGGGCGGCTACGCGAACCTCCCCTTCCCCTTCCCGGAGATCGAGGCGCCCGCGACGGCCATCTCGGTCGACTGGGACCTGGCCCACCTGGTCGGATACCTGCGCACCTGGTCGGCCACGCAGCGCGCCGCGCGCGCGATGGGGACCGACCCGATCGAGCAGGTGATGCCCGGCCTGCGGGCGGCGTGGGGCGACCCGGCACGGGTTCGGGCGGTCCGCTGGCCGCTGGGCATGCGGGTGGGACGGGTGCCATAGGCGGTCGATTCTTCCGGTCAAGCCGGACTCGTTGCTGTTGGGGGGGGCCGGGTCCCGGGGGTGCCCCTCCGGGAACGGAGGCCCGCGGGGGCGCTGCCCCATACGCGTTAAGCTAAAACTTGATCGGCAGTGCGTCAGGGTCTAGGCT
>CALJUR010000106.1 GCA_937975765.1 uncultured Myxococcales bacterium | reverse complement strand
TCGTATTCGGTGACTGGAGTTCAGACGTGTGCTCTTCCGATCTCCGAGATCTCGGGCCTGGAGGACCTGCGCGGCCTGCACGTGCTGGTGCACCGGACCGGCTACATCGACGAGTACCTGGAGGCCTGGGACCCGACGTTGACCCGCATCCCGGTCAGCAGCGAGATCACGGCCCTGCGCGAACTGGCCGAGGGGCGCGGCGACGTCGCGCTGGTGGCCCAGATCGTCGGGCGCCTGACCCAGGAGCTGCCCGGGCTGGAGACGCTTCGGACGTCCGGCCCGCCGCTGCTGCCCCGCCCTTACGGCCTGGTGGTCCGCAAGGGGGACGCCGCCCTGCTGGCCGACATCAACCGCGGGATGGAGATCCTTCGGACGACCGGCAGGCTTCAGGCGATCGAGGACCGCTGGTTCGGAAGCCGGGAGGAGCCCGGTGCCCTGACCCGTTTCATCGCCCGGAACCTCCCCTGGATGCTCGCGATCGTGTCCGGCCTGCTGGCGCTGGGCTGGGCACTGTCGCTGCTGCTGGGGCGGAAGGTCGCGCGGCAGGCGCGCGAACTGCGCGTCGAACTGGAGGAGCGCAGGAAGGCCGAGGAGGCCCTGAAGCAGTCCCGGGAGCAGTTCCGGCTGGCATTCCAGAACAGCCCCTCCATCCTGGGGATCTCGGACCTGCTTACCGGCGAATACCTGGACGTCAACGGCGCGTTCGAGAAGGTGCTGGGCTACACCCGCGAGGAGACCCTGGGCCGTTCGTCCACCGAGATGAACATCTGGGTGGACGAACGGGATCGCATCCGGACCAAGGAGGAACTG
This sequence comes from uncultured Myxococcales bacterium, assembly GCA_937975765.1. GTDB lineage: Bacteria > Myxococcota_A > UBA9042 > DTJE01 > DTJE01 > CAIZWN01. Next base: position 1,802 of record CALJUR010000106.1, on the reverse strand, counting down.
GATTCCCGGGGGATGGTGCGCGACCAGGAGATCCGGCTGCGCCGGAAGGACGGCACGATCATCCGGGCCCTGGTGGCGGCGGACCTCATCCACCTGGGCGGCCGCCCGTGCCTGCTGACCAACGTGCTGGACATCTCGGATCGGGCGCGCTGGGAACAGGCGCTGCGCGATTCCGAGGAGCGCTGGAAGTTCGCGCTGGAAGGGGCCGGCGAGGGCGTCTGGGACTGGGATGTCGCGAACGAGCGGATGTTCGTGTCGCGCCGCTTCAAGGAGATCCTCGGGTACCCGGACGAGGCCTTCGACTACCTCCCGATGCCGCTGACCCAGCATGTCCCCGTCGAGGACTTCGACCGCCTGGAGCGGGAGTTCCAGGAGTACCTCGCGGGCCGGAGGTCCGTGTTCCAGACCGAGATCCGGATGCGGGGCCGCGACGACGAGTTCCGCTGGGTGAACGTCCGCGGACGCGCCGTGGGAAAGGACGAGAAGGGCCTGCCGCATCGCGTGATCGGCACCATCCTGGACGTCACCGACCGGCGCCGGGCCGACGAGGAGCGCGCCTCGCTGGAGGAGCAGCTGCGCCAGTCGCAGAAGATGGAGGTCGTCGGCCAGCTGGCCGGAGGCATCGCGCACGACTTCAACAACCAGTTGATGGTCATCCGCGGGTATTGCGACCTGCTGCAGGGCCAGGGGCTGGACGCGCGATCGCTGGCCCTGCTGAACGAGGTGGTGCGGGCCTCGGACCGGGCGGCCACGATGACCGGGCGCCTGCTGGCCTTCGGGCGCAAGCAGGTCCGTCGCCTGTCGGTGTTCAACCCGAACCGCGTGCTGGCCGACATGACCGGCGCGCTGAACATGATGGCCGGCGAGAGCATCACCCTGGCCTACGAGGCCGCCCCGAACCTGGGCTGCGTGCGCGCCGACCGCGAGCAGGTCGAGCAGGTGGTCGCCAACATCGTGGTCAACGCCCGCGACGCCATGCCGGGCGGAGGACGGCTGACGATCCGCACCCGGAACATCGTGCTGGACGAGGAGTACGTGCGGCACAACGTCGGCGCCCGGATGGGGCCGCACGTGATGATGTCCTTCCAGGACAGCGGCATCGGCATGGACGCGGCGATCGCGGCCCGCATCTTCGAGCCCTTCTTCACGACCAAGCAGGAGGGCCTGGGGTCGGGCCTGGGGCTGTCGATCGTCTACGGCATCGTCAAGCAGAGCGGCGGCCACGTCACGGTGGAGAGCGAGCCGGGGCGCGGGTCGGTCTTCAAGGTCTACCTGCCGCGCGTCGAGGAGGAGCCGTCCGAGGACCACGCGGCCCCGTCGGGCCTGGTGCAGCGCACGCGGCCAGCCACGGTCCTGTTCGTTGAGGACGACCCGAACCTGTTCTCGCTGCTGCGCGGCGTCCTGGAGACGGCGGGCTACCACGTGCTGGCGGCGCCGGTCCCGGAACAGGCCCTCGACCTCGCGAACGCCCACGAGGGCACGATCGACCTGCTGGTCACCGACGTCGTGATGCCGGGGCTCAGCGGGCCGGTGGTGGCCGAACGGCTGCAGGCGAAGCGGCCCGGCCTGCGGATCCTGTTCATCTCGGGCTACCCCAAGGACGTGCTGGAGCGGCAGACGGTTCTGCCCCCGGGCATCCGGCTGCTGGGCAAGCCTTTCTCGCCGCGCGAGTTGCTGGCGACCATCCAGAAGGTGCTGGATGCGCCGCCGCCGATGCTGGACCACCCGGTCCCGCCCGACGCCGCGTGAACGGCCCCCAATCCACGTCGAGGTGCCGCTGGGCCGAGCCCCCATCCCCCGCC
>CALJUR010000105.1 GCA_937975765.1 uncultured Myxococcales bacterium | reverse complement strand
CCGAGATCTACACTCTTTCCCTACACGACGCTCTTCCGATCTCGCCAGCAGCGCCGCGCCGGCCTCGTCCGCGTCCTCGCCCGGCGTCACCGCGCCCAGCGGCACCACCCCCGCGGCTCGCGCCGCGCGCACGTCGTCGGGGGCATCCCCCAGCAGCCACGCCCGGTCCACGCCCAGGCGCCGCAGCGCCAGCACCACCGGCGCCGGGTCGGGCTTCCCGGGGCCGTCCTCCATGCACACCATCACGCGGAACAGCGACTCCACGCCCGCGTGCCGCAGGAACCGCTGGGCGTCCCCGCGCGGCCGGCCCGTCACGATGCCCAGCGGTCGCCGCGCCGCCAGCCGCGCCAGCGCCTCGCGAGGCACCGCCAGCCTTTCGCGCGTCCACAGCCCCGGGGCGTCCGGCGTGCCCTGGTACGCCTCCTCGAACCGGTCCTTCACCGCCTGGAGCGGCACCTCGACCCCGCGCGCCCCCAGCATCCGGCGGGTCACCACCCAGTCGTTGTTGCTGTCCGGCTGGCGCTTCGCCTCGGCCACCTCGGCCGGCGTCACCGCCACCCCGAAGGCCGCGGCGGCGGCCACGACCGCCTGCCGGTAGGAATCGCGGACGTCCGCCAGCACCCCGTCCATGTCGAACAGCAGCGCCTGCGGGTCCATCACCGACCGCAGCGCGTGCTGCAGACGCTCGAAGTCGGCCGCGTCGCCGGGACAGGTGACCCGCAGCCGCCCCTCCAGCCGGGGATGCCCGGTGAAGGCCCGTACCGCGATCCCCAGCCCCGCCAGTCCGTCGCGCACCCACGCCGCGTCCCGGAACCGCGCCAGCAGGAAGTTCGCCTGCGACGGGAACGGCTGCGCGCCCAGCGATGCCAGCAGTTCCGACAGCCGCTGGCGCTGGGCCCGCACCGTGGCGACGAAGAACCGCACGCCGGCCTCGCCGGTCGCCAGCCGCGCCCCCGCCAGGGCCAGCGACGGCCGCGAGCACGGGTAGGGCAGGCCCGCGGCGCGCATCCATCCGGCCACCTTCGCGGGCGCGATCGCGTATCCCACCCGCAGCCCCGCCAGGCCCCAGGCCTTCGACAGCGTCCGGAACACCACGACGTTCGGCTGCGGCAGCAGCGCCGGTGTCGGGTCCTCGTCCGCGAACTCCACGTAGGCCAGATCCGCCAGCACCAGCACCGCCGGCGCGGCACGCGCAATCCGCAGGATGTCGTCGGCCGTCGCCGCCATCCCCGTCGGGTTGTTCGGCGACACCACGGCCACCGCGGCCGTCGAGGGCCCCAGCGCGGCCAGGAAGGCCTCGATCGGGAAGGCCGTCCCCTCGGGCCACGGGATCTCGACGACCTCCCCGCCCGACAGCCGCACGAACCGCCCCAGCATCTCGAAGGACGGGGTCGGCAGGACCGCCGTGCGCCCCGGCCCCACCACCGTCCGCAGCGCCCGTTCCAGCGCGTCGTCCCCGCCCGCCGTTACCAGGACACGCCCCGGCTCCACGCCGAACCGCCGGGCCAGTTCGGCCTCCAGCGGCCGCGCGTCGGGATAGCGCCGCAACTCGTCGGCGTGCAGCCCCTGCAGCCCTTGCAGCAGCGCCTCCGGAGGGGTCGCGCCCTCGTTGCCGTCCAGGTGCAGGTCCACCGGCGCCGGGTGCCGGGGCGGGGCGTAGGCGGACATCCCGGCCAGCGCCGGCACGGGCTGCACGTCCTGTTCGGGGTCTCGCGAACCCACCGCAATCTCCACGGGCACCCGCGCCGCGGGCGCCTATGCCACGATCTGCGACGGCGCGGTGACCACGATGTCGCAGCCGCCCGCCGCCTTGATCCTCGGGATCAGCCGCGGCAGGTCCGCACGCGGCACCGCCACCTTCACCGCGTAGCCGGCGTCCCCGTGCAGCGGCGACACCGTCGGTTCCCGCATGGCCGGCAGGATCCCGACCACCGCTTCCAGGCGGTCCGCAGGCACGTTCAGTTCCACCACCACGCGCTTGCGCGCCTCCAGCACGGACCGCAACAGCATGACGAGGTCTTCGATCGCCGCGCGCCGCGCCGGGTCGCCCAGCGACGCAGGGTGCGCATACAGCCGCGTCGTGGACCGCATCAGGTCAGCGACGATCTCCAGCCCGTTCGCACGCAGCGTGGACCCGGTCGCCGTGTTGTCCACGATGCAGTCCGCATCCTCGGGCGGGAAGACCTCGGTCGCGCCGTAGGACCGCACGAACCGCGCGTCCAGGCCCTGCGCCGCGATCCAGCCGCGCGCGATGTTCTCGTATTCCGACGCCACCACCAGGTGCCGCGCCGGCAGCGCCCCGTCCGCCAGCAGCCGCACCGGCGCCGCCGCCACCAGCCGCACCGGGTCCAGCCCCGTGTCCAGCAACTCGACGACGTCCGCCTTCAGTTCGGCCACCCAGTCGGCGCCCGCGAACCCCAGGTCGCGCGAACCCGAGGACAGCATCTCGACGATGTTCTGGGGCTTCAGCATCTTTGCCTGGAAGCCCGGCAGGCTGACGCGGGGCCGGTATCCCCGGCTGTCGAAGTGCACGTGGATGCCCGCCTCCGACAGCAGCGCCAGCACGCCTTCCTGCATGCGGCCCTTGGGAAGGCCGATCCGGATCTCGGGTACCTCGGGTTCCAGGGTCATGCGGTTCGCACCATTTCCGAAAGGGAAGCAAGGATATCACGACTTCCCCGCCCGCCGGCAGCGGACGCCGTCCTCCGCGCGTCCCTCCGCGCGTCCCGACCGCGACGGGCGGCAGGCGCCCCCGGACGCACCGCTCCCGCTGTTGACACCCGGTTCGCTGTGGTATGTTTCGCCCGGTTCCTTGCTGTCGGAGGCGGGATGGCAGGCGCAGCGAAGTCGCACGGGTCGGCGTCCAGGGCGGGGAAGGCGGCGAAACAGCCGGCGGTCGTCGCCGCGACGGTCAAGCGTTGCCACCTGTCGATGCGCCAGTTGAACCATCGCGTCGATCGCCGGCACCTGAAGTTCCGCACCACCCGCGACCTGGCCACCCTGGAGGAGGTCATCGAGCAGGAGCGCGCGATGCGGGCCATGGAGACCGGCCTGCGCATCCGCAAGCGCAACTTCAACCTCTACGTCAGCGGCAGCACCGGCACCGGCAAGTCCAGCATCCTGAAGCGGATCCTGCGCGACATGGCCGCGAAGGACCCGGTGCCGCCGGACTGGTGCCTGGTCCACAACTTCAAGCGCACCGAGGCGCCGGTGGCGTTCCCGCTGCCCCCCGGGCGCGCGGTCGTGCTGCGTTCCACGATGGACGCGTTCATCACCGAGTTGCGGACCGAGATCCCGAAGGCCTTCCACGGCAAGAATCACCAGGAGCGCATCCAGCGCATCCTGAACGAGGGGCTGGAGAGCGAGAACAAGGCGTTCATCGCCCTGTCGAAGAAGGCCTCCGAGATCGGCTTCCTGGTCAAGCACACCAAGGACGGGATGGTCACGATCCCGCTGGTGGACGGCAAGCCGGTCGGGAACAAGGAGTACGCGGAACTGTCGGACCAGCAGCGCGCCGAGGTGGACGGCAACCGCCAGCGCCTGGAGCCGGTCGTCAGCCACTTCCTGGAGAAGACCCGCGACATCGAGGTCGCCGTCCACAGGAAGATCCAGGACGCCCAGCGCGAACTCGGGCGGTCGGTGGTCGAACGCTACCTGAAGCCGCTGCGCGAGGACTTCAAGGCCAGCAAGCCGGTGGCCGACTACCTGGACGCGGTGTCGTCGCACGTGGTCGAGAACCTGCCGCGCTTCCTGCCGGACGAAAGCGACCCGCAGAAGGCCGAGCGCGCGATGCGTCGGCCGATGGTCGAGTACCAGGTCAACGTGCTGGTGGACAACGCCGACACGAAGGGCGCGCCGATCCAGGTCGAGAACACGCCGACGTACCACAACCTCGTCGGCAAGATCGAGAAGCGCGTCGAGCAGGGGATCTACTCGACCGACCACATGATGGTGAAGGCCGGGGCGCTACTGCGGGCGAACGGCGGCTACCTGGTGCTGCACATCCGGGAGCTGCTGCAGTACCCGTTCGCGTGGGACTCGCTGAAGTCCGTGCTGCGCAACCAGCGCCTGGTCATCGAGGAGATGGGCGAGGCGTACCAGTTCCTGCCGACGACGGCGCTGCGGCCCGACCCGATCCAGGTGCAGTGCAAGGTCATCCTGATCGGCAGCAACTACCTGTACCACCTGCTGACGACGTACGACGAGGACTTCCCCAAGTTGTTCCAGGTCAAGGCGGAGTTCGACAGCCAGGTGCGATGCACGCCCGACGCGGTGATGGAGTACGCGCGGTTCGTGGCGACGACCTGCCGGCGGGAGAAGCTGCTGCCGGTCAGCCGGGACGGCGTGGCGGCCATCATCGAGTTCGGCATGCGGCGCGCGGGCACCGCGGACCGGATGACGCTGCGGTTCAACGAGATCACGAACCTGCTGATCGAGGCGGACGCGCTGGCCCGGGGCGACGAGGTGAAGGTCATCGGCGACGACCACGTCCAGCGCGCGCGGCGCCAGCGGTACGACCGGATCTCGCTGATGGCCGAGAAGTCGCTGGACGACGTGGTGGACGGGCTGCTGCGCATCGACACCGAGGGCACGCAGGTCGGCACGCTGAACGGGCTGGCGGTGTACCAGTTCGCGGACCTGGCCTTCGGGCGGCCGCTGCGGATCTCGGCCAAGGTGTTCCAGGGCAAGGCGGGCGTGGTCAACGTCGAGCGCGAGGCGCGGCTGGCGGGCAGCACCTACAACAAGGGCGTGCTGATCCTGTCGGGCTTCCTGGGGTCAAGGTTCGCGCTGGACCGGCCCCTGTCGATGAGCGCGACGCTGGCGATCGAGCAGTCCTACGCGCAGATCGACGGCGACTCGGCCTCGTGCGCCGAGCTGTGCGCGCTGCTGTCGGCGCTGTCCGGGATGCCGCTGCGGCAGGACGTGGCGATCACCGGCAGCGTCAGCCAGTCGGGTGACGTGCAGGCCATCGGCGGCATCAACGAGAAGGTCGAGGGCTTCTTCCGGGTGTGCGCGTCGCGCGGGCTGACCGGGCGGCAGGGCGTGATCCTGCCGGCGTCGAACGTGCGCCACCTGATCCTGGATCCCGAGGTGCTGCACGCCTGCGAGACCGGGCGCTTCCACCTGTACGCGGTGCAGACGGTCGAGGAGGCGTTGCACATCCTGACGGGCCAGCCCGCGGGCGAACCGCAGGATGACGGCCACTACCCGCCGGACAGCGTGATGGGGCGGGTGGCGGCGCGGCTGTCGAAGTGGGCCGAGAAGGACAAGGAGAAGAAGGAGCCCGCCGAGAAGGAGCCGGAGAAGGCCGGCAGAGCGGCGATCCTGGCCCGCAAGGGGAAGGCGCGATGAAGGTCCGGAGGGTCCTGCTGACCTCCAAGACCACCCTGTTCGAGATGCCGGGCCTCGAGCGCCGCGACCCCCGGCTGTCGGCGCTGCTGAAGGCCGGCGACCCGCTGGTGTCCCGCATCGAGTCCAGCCACCACGAAACGGTCCACGCGCGCAACGTCGTGCAGGAGGCCCTGCTGGCGGCGGGCGTCGAGGTGCGCGGGATGCGCCGGATGGGGCCCATCCCGAACGGCAGGTTCGACCTGGTGATCACCGTGGGCGGGGACGGCACGGTGCTGGACATCGCGCGCTTCCTGAACCGAACCCCGGTGCTGGCCGTGAACTCGTCGCCGTCCACGTCCTACGGGCACTTCACCTGCGTGACCGCCGAGGGGTTCGCCGCGATGCTGGACCGCGTCCGGCACGACGACGTCCAGCCGGTGGAACTGGCGCGCATCCAGCTGGTGATCGACGGGCACCGGCACCGTCAGCCCGTGCTGAACGACGTGCTGCTGGCGGACATCGTGCCGTCGACCACCTCCCGGTACGTGCTGCACGTCGGGGACGCGTCCGAGGACCAGAAGTCGTCGGGCGTGTGGGTGTCGACCGCGGCGGGGTCCACCGGCGCGATGGGGTCCGCGGGCGGCGTCGAGATGGACATCCGGGACCGGCGGCTGCAGTACATGGTGCGCGAGCCCTGCCTGCAGGGGCCGCCGGCGCGCCACTGGCAGTTGCTGGGCGGCGTCGTGGACGGGCCGGTGACGGTGGTCTCGCGGATGATCCGCGGCGGGGCCTTCCTGGACGGGCGGCGCGTGGCGGTGCGGCTGCGTTTCGGGACGCGCGTCGAGATCCGGCCGGACGGTCCGCCGCTGCACATCTTCCTGCGGGACGGGCGGGGCCACGGAAGGCGCGGCCGGACGGCCTGACCGTTCGTCCGGAAAAGAGGGACAGCCTCCGATTTCTCCAGTTTCCGGGAGCACGAAATGAGACTGGCGATCGTCGGCGCGGGGTCCACGCGGCTGCCGCTGATGCTGGCCTCGGTGGCCGAGGCGGCGCGGCACTGCACGCTGGACGAGGTGGTGCTGTTCGACGCGCGCCCCGACCGGGTGCAGGCGCTGCTGCCGGTAGCGCGGGCGCTGGCGGCGGAGTGCGGGGGGCTGCCGGCGGTGCGCGTGGCGGCATCGGCGCCGGAGGCGCTGGAGGGGATCGCGGCGGCGATCTTCACGATCCGGCCGGGCTTCGAGGAGGCGCGGGCGCGGGACGAGCGGGCCTGCCTGGACGCGGGCATCCTGGGCCAGGAGACGACGGGGCCGGCGGGGCTGGCCTTCGCGACGCGGTCGATCCCGGCGGTGGTCGGATACTGCCGGGAGGCGGAGCGGCGCAGCCCGGGGTTCCTGCCGGTGATCTTCACGAACCCGGCCGGCATGGTGGCGCAGGCGCTGTGCGACGAGGGCTTCGAACGGGCCGTGGGCATCTGCGACTCGGCGACCGTGGCCGCGAAGGCGGTGGCGCGCCGGGCCGGGGTGGCGTTCGACGACGTGGACTTCGCGGTGCACGGGCTGAACCACCTGTCGTGGACGACGAGGGTCGCGGTTCCAGGACGGGACCTGCTGGCCGACGCGATCCACGACCGGGCGCTGCTGGAGGAACTGGTGCCGTGGTGGGTGCACGAGACGCCCGCGATGGGCCGGATCCCGAACGAGTACCTGTACTACTGGTACCGAACCGCCGACGCCGTGGCGGCGTTGAGGGCCGAGCCGCAGACGCGGGGCGAGGCGCTGGTCGCCGCGAACCGGGCGATGCTGGACGACGTGGGCAGGCTGTCGGCCGAGGGGCGCGTCAGAGACGGGCTGGTCCGGTACGCGGGGTACCTGTCGGGCCGCAATTCCACGTACATGGACTACGCGCGCGGCGGGCACGTGCGCGGAGCGGCACCGGACGCAATGTCGGCGGCGGACGCCGTGGAGTTCCTGAAGACGCAGACGGGCGGGTACGCCGAGGTCGCGATGGAACTGCTGGCCGGGCGGACCGGGGCGCGGCCGCGCCGGATGGCCCTGAACGTGCCGAACCGGGGCGCGCTGCCGGGCCTGGCCGACGGCGACGTGGTCGAGTGCGATTGCAGCGTGGACGGGACGGGCGTGCGGCCGAACCCGCGCGGGCCTCTGCCGCCGGAGGACCTGGCGCTGGCGACCCGCGTGAAGGCGTACGAGCGCCTGGGGGTGCGGGCCATCCGGGAACGGCGGCGCAACCTGGCGGTGCTGGCGCTGGCGGCGCACCCGCTGGTGGACCGGCGGGAGACGGCCGAACGGCTGGCGGGCGTGCTGGAGATCGATCTGTAGGGGGAGGCCTGGATACCCGGGCGGGAACAGGCTGGGGACGGGGCCCCCGTCAGGGGGAAAAGGGAGGCTGTCCCTATTTTCTAGAGGTCGTCGCGGGACCGGATCACGCGGGAGACCAGGCCGTACTCGACGGCCTCGTCGGCGGACAGCCAGAAGTCGCGCTCGGAATCGTGCTGGACCTTCTCCAGGGACTGGCCCGTCGCATCGGAGATCAGGCGGTTGATCCGCTCCTTCGTCTTCAGGATCTCGTTGGCCGTGATCTCCAGGTCCGACGCCGGCCCGAACACCTCGCCCCCGAACAGGGGCTGGTGGATCAGCAGCCGCGCGTTGGGCAGGGCCAGGCGGTCCTCCTTCGGCACGGCCAGCAGGATGATCGTCGCGATCGACGCGGTCAGGCCAGTGCAGACGATGCGCACGCGCGGCCGGATGAAACGGAGGGTGTCGTAGATGCCGAAGCCCGAATGGACCTCGCCGCCGGGGGAGTTCAGCAGCAGCGTGACGGGCGCCTCGGGGTCCTCGGCCTCCAGCACCAGCAGGTGCTCGATCACCCGACGCGCCGACGCAGGCGACACCTCGGACGACAGCAGGATGGTGCGGGTCTTCAGCAGCCGCTCCAGGATGCCGGCGGGCTCGTCCCGGCCGGCCTGCGGTCCCTGCTGCGCCTCCTGGTCCCTGCGCGATGCCATCGTGCCGCTCCGTCTCGATGCCAGGCGGGCACCGTAGCCCCCCGTCCCCGGCCTGTCAAGACATCCCCGCGGCTTCGCCCGGATTCCGTTTGACCTTCACAAGGCTTTCTGCTAAATACCCCCGTCCGTTCTCCGGACGACGGAGGAGTCATGAACGCGATTCTCGGTTTGCTGTTCTTCGCCCAGGCGGCCCAGCCCGGCGCCGTGCCTCCCGGTGCGGCCACGCCGCCCGCCGAGGCCGTCCCCGCCGCGGTGCAGGCTGCCCCGGCTGCCGCCCAGGCCGCCGCGCCCGCCGCCGCACCGGTCGCCGCCGCACCGGCCAGCGTCCCCGCCGAAGCCGCCCCGGCCGGCCAGGGCCAGATGTGGCAGACCCTGATCTTCTTCGGCGTGATGATCCTGGTCTTCTGGCTGCTGATCATCCGGCCCCAGCAGAAGCAGCGGAAGAAGCAGGAGCAGTTCCTGACGTCCCTGAAGACCGGCGACAAGGTCGTCCTGGCCTCCGGCTTCATCGGGCGCATCGCCAGCATGACCGGCGACGTGGTGACGATCGAACTGGACAGGGACGTGCGCGTGCGCGTCGTGAAGTCCCAGATCGCCAGCCACTTCAAGGAAGAGGGCGAGGCCAAGGCCTGAACCCGCCCCGGGGGTCACCCCGGAGTCTCCGAGGATCCACCGGCGCGAGGGAGACCGGAATGAACCGAAGGAACCTGTGGAAGCCGATCCTGATGCTGCTGCTGACGCTGTTCGCGGGGCTGTACGTCTCGCCCACGCTGATGGGCGAAGGCAAGGTGCCGTCCTGGTTCCCCTTCCAGAAGCGGCTGGCGTTCGGCCTGGACCTGCAGGGCGGCCTCGAGCTGCGCTACACGGTCGACTACAAGAAGGCCATCAGCGACAACCTGCTGCGCACCCGCCAGGCCGTCATCGAATCGGTGACCGCCGCGCTGGCCCGCAAGGACGGGAAGGAGCCGGACGCGCTGACCGACGAGGAGAAGAAGGCCGTCGAGGCCCGCTTCACCGCCGAGCGCATGGACTTCGACACGCTGCAACTGGCGTTCGCGAACGAGGCCGACCTGGACGTGGTCACGCCCGAACTGGTCGACGAGTTGCGCAGCGACATGGTCCGCCAGGTGCCGTCGGGCAACAAGGTCGACCTGAAGATGGACGATCGTCGCGTCTCGATGATCCGCGACGAGGTCGTCAACCAGACGCTGGACGTCATCCGCAAGCGCGTCGAGGCCTTCGGTCTGGTCGAGCCCGACGTCCGCAAGAACGGCGATACCGATATCGACATCCAGATGCCCGGCGTGCGCGGCGCCCAGGTCGACCAGGTCCGCGAGCGCATCGGCCAGACGGCCCGCCTGGCCTTCCGGATCGTCGATCGCAGCCAGGCTGCCCTGGCCTTCTTCAAGGACCACGAGCCCGCGCTGACGGCGTTCAAGGAGAAGTACCCGGAGAAGGGCGCCCTGCTGAAGATGGACCGCGACTCGTCCACCGGGCAGTGGTACCTGCGCGCCGACGCCGGCCTGACCCGCGGCACCGGCGACTCGCTGGCCAAGAACGCGCTGTTCACCTTCCTGAAGACCATCAAGGTCGGCGACGACCACATGGTCGGCTACGAACTGGTCGAGCAGCGCGAGGACAACATCGTCAAGGAGCGCTTCTTCCGCACGCACTACCTCTGGTCGCAGGCCGACGTGACGGGCGAGCACCTGACCCGCGCGATGGTCCTGTTCGAGACCCAGGGCGAGCCCTACGTCAGCCTCGAATTCGACGCCACCGGCGCGAAGCAGTTCGAGGAGGTCACCGAGAAGAACACCGGCGAGTACATGGCCATCATGCTGGACGACGAGGTCAACAGCGCGCCGGTGATCAAGGAGCGCATCGGCGGCGGCCGGGCGAAGATCTCCCTGGGCGGCGCCCGCCACCCGCGCGAGGTCCTGGCCGAGGCCCAGTCGCTGACGACCGTCCTGACGCACGGTGCCTACAAGGCCCCGGTCCACAAGGTCCACGACACCGAGGTCGGCCCGTCGCTGGGCCAGGACACCATCGACGCCGGCGTCATCGCGCTGGTCGTGTCGATGCTGGCGATCCTGGTCTTCATGGTCGTCTACTACGCGCGTTCCGGCCTGGTGACCGACGTCGCCCTGATCCTGAACCTGCTGTTCACCCTGGCCGTTCTGATCGGCTTCAACGCGGCCCTCACGATGCCCGGCATGGCCGGTATCGTGCTGACCGTCGCGATGGCCGTCGACGCGAACGTGCTGATCAACGAGCGCATCCGCGAGGAGATGCGCGCCGGCAAGGGACCGAGGGCGGCCGTGGAGGCCGGCTACTCGCGCGCGTTCAGCGCGATCTTCGACTCGAACCTCACCACGGCCATCGCCGGCATCATCCTGTTGAACTACTCGACCGGCCCCGTGTACGGGTTCGCCGTCACCCTGCTGATCGGCATCGTCGTGACGTTCCTGACGCAGGTCTTCGTGACGCGCATGATCTTCGATGTCATCCTGGAGAAATTCCGGCCCGAGCGCTTGAGCGTGGGCATCTGACCGGCTGGAGGCGACGATGGAGTGGTTCAAGCCCGGTACCCATTACGATTTCATGAAGGCCGCCCGGTTCTGGGTGCCCTTCTCGGTGTCCCTGGCGGTCATCAGCGTCATCGCGGCCCTTGTCTTCGGCTTCGACAGCGGCATCGACTTCAAGGGCGGCACGAAGATCATCGTGGCGTTCCGGTCCGACGCGAAGATCGACCGCAAGGACATCAAGGCGACCGTCGACGAGCTGGTCGAGCAGCAGACCAGCCAGAAGGGGACGCAGGTCGAGGTCCAGGACTTCGACGTCGGCGCGGGCGGTTCGGCCGAGACCGTGAAGTACCAGGTCTTCACGGAACTGCCCAGTCTCCTGACGCCGCTGAAGAAGCTGGAGACGGCCAAGGCGGTCGAGAAGCACTTCGGCGTCGGCACCGTCGCGGACACTCCCGCCGAGGCCGGCGACAAGTTCTACGTCACGCTGCCGGACGAGTGGCCGCTGGACGTCGCCGCCGCCGAGATCCGCAAGGTGATGGCGGAGCGCGGCTACAACAGCGTCTCCGTCCGCTCGGACAAGGAGGACCGGATCCGGACCGACATGCTGCGGGAGAAGGACCTGCTGCTGTCGGCCAAGGACGACGAGGTGAAGGCCGAGGCCGCCCGGGTCGAGGAGGACGCGAAGGGGAAGATCGCGAACCTGAAGGACTCGCGGTTCACCATCGAGGTCCAGGCCATCCGGGACTCGGTGACGGCGGCGCTGAAGGGGAAGTTCGGCGACGGCTTCGTCGATGTCCTGTCCACGGCCTCGGTCAGCCCCGCGGTCGGCAAGGAACTGTTCCAGACGGCCATGCTGGCGCTGTTCTACGCGATCATCGGCATCCTGATCTACGTCGCCCTGCGGTTCGACCTGCGGTTCGCGCCGGGCGCCATCATCTGCCTGTTCCACGACGTCGCGGTCGTGTTCGGCGTGATGGTCCTGCTGGACATCAAGTTCACCCTGCCGGTCGTCGCGGCACTGCTGACGGTCATCGGATACGACATCAACGACACCATCGTCGTGTACGACCGCATCCGCGAGACGATGGGCAAGGGCCGCGGCGGGGACATGCTGAGGATGGTCAACGACGCCGTCAACGAGACGCTGTCGCGCACCCTCATGACCGGTATCGCGACCATGATGTCCCTGCTCTTCATCGCCTTCCTGGGCGGCGAGACGATCCGCGACTTCGCGTTGCTGCTGCTGGTCGGCATCGTCCTGGGAACCTACTCGTCGATCTTCGTGGCGGCGCCCCTGACGATCTGGATCGACAAGGTCACCCGTCGCCGCCGTACCTCCGTCGCCCGCGCCTGAGTCCGGCGACCCTCCCTGGACCTCGAGGTCCTGCACCATGGCTGCCCTGAACCCCCGATGGGAAATCGCCCGGCCCTCCCCCGAAACCGTCGCCGGCCTGGCACGGGACCTGGGGTTGCGCGTGCCGACGGCGGCGGCCCTGGTGAACCGCGGGGTCGCGGACGTGGACCAGGCGTCGGCCTTCCTGGACCCGCGCCTGGCGCACCTGTCGGACCCGGGATGCCTGAAGGACATGGACCGGGCGGTGGCGCGGGCCGTTCTGGCGCGTCGGCGCGACGAACCGGTGTGCATCTACGGGGACTTCGACGCCGACGGCATGACGTCCACGGCGCTGCTGGCCGAGTTCCTGTCGGCCGCCGGGTACCGGGTGTCGACCTTCGTGCCGGACCGGATGCGGGACGGGTACGGCATCCACGCGGCGCGACTGCACGAGATCGTCGAGGGCGGCGCGCGGCTGGTCATCGCGGCCGACTGCGGCATCCGCAGCCGGGACGAGGTGGCATGCGCGAAGGCGCTGGGCGCGGACATGATCGTGCTGGACCACCACGACCCGGACGGCGAACTGCCGGACGCGGCCGCGGTGGTGAACCCGCACCGGGACGACTGCCCGTCGGCGTTCAAGGGCCTGGCCGCGGTGGGGGTGTCGTTCTACTTCGCGGGCGCCCTGCGGCGGGGGCTGGTGGAGGCGGGCCTGCTGGAAGCGGGCGCCATCGACCTGCGGCCGCTGCTGGACCTGGTCGCGGTCGGAACGATCGCGGACGTGGTGCCGTTGCTGAAGGACAACCGGGTGTTTGCCTCGGCGGGCCTGAAGCGGCTGAACGAGGCCCCGCGCCTGGGGATGGTGGCGCTGAAGGCGGTGGCCGGGGTGGACGGCAAGCCGGTGACGGCCGGCACGGTGGGATTCGCGCTGGCGCCGCGTCTGAACGCGGTGGGGCGGCTGTCCGACCCGCGGGTCAGCCTGGACCTGCTGCTGGCCCGCGACCCCGAGCAGGCCAAGCGGTGCGCGGACCTGCTGGACCGCGAGAACGAGGCGCGGCGCGAGGTGCTGCGAGTCGTGCTGGAGGATGCGCGGGCCCGGGTCGAGGCCGCGGGCGGCGCGACGCGGCGGGCGATCGTGGTGGCCGGCGAGGGCTGGCACCCGGGCGTGGTCGGGATCGTCGCGTCCAAGCTGGTCGAGGCGTACCGGCGGCCGGCGATCGTGCTGGCGATCGAGGACGGCACCGCGAAGGGGTCCTGCCGCAGCGTGCGCGGCTTCGACATCGGGGCGGCGCTGGCCGAGTTCGCGGGGATGCTGGACCGGTTCGGCGGACACCCCATGGCGGCGGGCCTGGCGCTGCCCGCGGCCAGGGTCGAGGAGTTCGCGGCTGCCTTCCTGGACCGCGCGGATGCAACGGTCCCGGAGGCATCGCTGGTACCCCACCTGGGAATCGATGCGACAATCGATGCCGGGGAGACGGACCGGCCGCTGGCCGAGGAACTGGCGCGGCTGGCCCCGTTCGGGATGGGCAACCCCGAGCCGGTGTTCGCGTCGCGCGACGTGCCCGTGCTGGACGCGCGCCCGGTGGGGCGGGACCGGACGCATTTGAAGATGACGTTCGCGACGGCCCGCGGCCCGATCGGCGGGATCTGGTTCGGCGGGGCCGCTGCGGGGCCCGTGCCCGGGCCGGGCCAGCGGGTCGACGCGGCCTTCAACGTGGAGATCGACGACCGGACCGGCGAGGCCCGGTGGAAGGTTCGGGACTGCCGGCCGCACGACGCTTCGGCCGGGGACGGAGGCGGATCATGAAGGTCATCCGGGCACGCGACTACGACCAGATGTGCTCGTTCGCAGGGCACTTCATCGCGCGGCAGGTGCGCCGGAAGCCGGCCATGGTGCTGGGCCTGGCGACCGGGCGGACGATGCAGGGCCTGTACCGCGACCTGGTCGAGCGCCACCGCGCCGGAGAGGTGACGTTCGCCAAGACGACGACCTTCAACCTGGACGAGTACGTGAACCTGGACCCCAACCACCCCGCGTCCTACCACAGCTTCATGCGGTGGAACTTCGTCGAGCAGGTGGACATCCACCCTGAGAACGTGCACATCCCGGACGGGAACAGCGACCGGCTGGTCGAGGCGGCAGAGAGGTACGAGGCGGGCATCCGGGCGGCGGGCGGCATCGACCTGCAGGTTCTGGGCATCGGCCGCAACGGCCACATCGCCTTCAACGAGCCGGGGTCCAGCCTGGTGTCGCGGACGCGCGTCAAGCGGCTGTCGCCCGAGACGATCCTGGCGAACACGCCGGAGTTCGGCGACCCGGAAACGGTGCCGCGGTACGTGATCACCATGGGCATCGGGACCGTGATGGAGTCGCGGTTCGTGCTGCTGATGGCGTCGGGCGCGTCGAAGGCGAAGGCGGTCCAGCAGATGGTCGAGGGGCCGCTGACCGCGCAGTGCCCGGCCAGCATCCTGCAGATGCACCCGCACGCGTTCGTCGTCGTGGACGAGGCCGCCGCGGGCCGCCTGGACCTGTCGTACGAGACCGTCGAGGAAGTGCTGGCGGACCCGTACGAGGAGTACTTCTGGGAAGGGGCCTGAACCCCCTGTAGGGCGGGGGCCCCGTCCCCCGCCATCGTATCGGCGGGCCCCGTCCCCCGCTTGCAGATCGTGTACCATGCCGGCATGAGCCGGCCGTCCATCCTCGCCGTCGCCCTCCCGTTGCTGCTGGCTGTCGCACCGACTACCCGGGCCGAGGAGGGCCCACGCGACGCCTTGCTGACCCTGGAAGGGGAGGCGGCGCTGCGCGCGCGGTTGTGGGAGAGACTGCTGCTGGTCGCGGTGCGGCCGCAGGCGGGGTCGATGGAGGACCCGACGCTGTTGGCGCAGCGCTACGGGCAGGCGGCGCGCGTGGCGCGCGAGGGGCGGACCGAGGTGCTGACGGCGGCACTGGTGGTGGCGGATGCCGCCGAGGTGCGGCTGGCGCGGACCGGCCAGGAAGGGGACGTCCCGGCGAGGGTCGCGCACGCGGACGACGCGACGCTGCTGGCCCGGCTGGACTGCGGGGCGCCCTGCGAGGCGATGCCGGCCCTGCAGGCGGCGGAACCCGAGGCGTGGGGGATCGGGCGGCTGGTGTTCTTCCTGGTGCCCGCGATCGCCGGCCAGCCCGTGCTGGCGCACACCGCCTCGCTGGGCCGGGCCGGCGAGCCTTTCGAGGCGATGATCACGGTCGCCGGGACGCTGACACCTGGCACGGTCCTGTTCGACCCGGTGGGACACGTGGTCGCGATCGCGGTGCGGACATCGCCGGTGCGAACCGACCGCACGCTGGCTGCCGTGATGACGCTGCCGGGACCGGAGCCCTCCCAGGAGGGGGACGAGGCCGCCGCGACGCCGGGATCGCGGGCAGCGATTCCGCCCGGCCCCGCCTCGCCTGCCGCACCCTCCACCCTGCCGGCGCCTGTCCGGGAGGACGTTGGCCCCGCCGTGCATCGCCCCGCGCCCGGAGGACATCCGTGAGCCGGCGCGCCCACCTCCCCGCCCGGGTGCTGGAGTTCGCGCGCTGCCGCGGCATGTTTCCCGCCGGCGGGACGGTGCTGGTCGCGGTGTCCGGCGGCCCCGACAGCATGGTGCTGCTGCGCGTGCTGGCCGACGCCCGAAGGGTGCTGCGGATCGCGCCGGTCGTGGCCCACGTGGACCACGGGCTGCGGGCGGCATCGCGCCGGGACGCGGCGTTCGTCGCGGAACAGGCCGCCGCGCTGGGGTTGCCGTTCCTGTCCCGGCGCGTGGACGTGCGGGCGAGGGTGCGCGACACCGGAGCCTCCATCGAGACCGCCGCCAGGGAGGCCCGGTACGAGGCGCTGCAGGCGATGGCGGACGAGGCCGGGGCCCGGGCCATCGCGACGGGACACACCGCCACCGACCAGGCCGAGACGGTGCTGATGCGGCTGCTGCGCGGTACCGGGCCGCTAGGGCTGGCCGGGATCGGGGCGGAAACGGCCGCGGGCATCGTGCGGCCGCTGCTGTGCGTGACCGCAGACGAGGTGCGCCGGTACGCCGCCGACGCGGGCATCCCCACCCTGGACGACCCCTCGAACCGCGACCCGCGCCACTTCCGCAACCGCGTCCGGCACACGCTGCTGCCGATGCTACGGGTCGAGAACCCCCGCATCGAGTTCCTGCTGGCCGACCTGGCCGAGGATGCCGCCACGCTGGCCCGGGCGATCGGCGAGGCGGTCGCGATGCCGGGCGATGAACTGCCACGCGTGCCGCGGCCGACCGGGCCCGACCCGCTGCTGCCCTACCGGGTGCGCGCGGCTTTCGAAGCGGCCACGGGCGCGCCGTTGGGCCTGTCCCGGACGCACCTGCTGGCCGTCACGCGGCTGCTGGCGACGCCGGGGGCGACGGGCGAGGTGCACCTGCCTCGAAGGACGATGGCGGTGGTGGACCGGAACGGGCTTCGGATGGAACGCGTGCCCGACGGGCCCCCGCCGGGGTCCGCGCGCCGGCTGCGAGGCGCCTCCCGGAAGCGTCCGCCCGCCTGACGCCCGTCGCGCCGGCCCGCCTCAGCCCGCGATCCGCAGCACGAAGAACAGCACCGACACGATCGCGAACAGCGGCAGCAGGATGGCGCAGGAATACAGCATGTAGCCGCCGAACGACGGCATCGCGACGCGCGTCTTCCCGCGCTCCTCGGCGATGGCCTTCACCATGAAGTTCGGGCCGTTGCCGATATAGGTGTTGGCGCCCATGAACACGGCACCCAGCGAGATCGCCTCCAGGATCGCCATGCCGTCGACCGACTTCAGCAGGTCGATCGCCTGCGGCGCGTCCAGCGACCCCTGCGCCAGCGCCAGGAACGTCAGGTAGGTGGGCGTGTTGTCCAGGAAGGACGACAGCGCCCCCGTCGCCCAGAAGTACTGCCAGGGCTCCGTGACGCCCAGTTCCTGCCCCTGGTATTGCAGCAGCACCAGCGCGGGCACCATCGTGACGAAGATCCCCAGGAACAGCACCGCGACCTCGATGATCGCGTTGAACGTGAAGGCATTGGCCCGGTGCAGCGCCTTCGGCGTCAGCAGGTACGACGCGAGGCCCAGCCCCACCATGACCGCGTCCCGCACGTACCAGGGCAGGCCGACCTGGCCCGACAGGAAGATCGTGACCAGCACGCCCGCGATCAGGGCGACGTTCAGCCAGCCCTGCAGGCGCACCGGCTCGTTGTCGGCGATGTCCTGTGCCAGTTCGCCGGGCGCCTCCCGGGCGAAGGCCCGCCGGTCCCAGAGGTAGTAGATCCCCAGCAGCGCCGCGTTCAGGAACAGCCACTCGGGCCACAGCACCAGCGTCCATGCGAACGGGATGCCCTTCAGGAAGCCCATGTAAAGAGGCGGGTCGCCCAGCGGCGTCAGGCAGCCCGCGATGTTCGACACGATGAAGATGAAGAACACGAACGTGTGCGTCTTGTGCTGGCGGTCCTGGTTGGTCCGCAGCATCGGCCGGATCAGCAGCATCGAGGCGCCGGTGGTACCGAACAGGTTCGCCAGCACCGCCCCGATGGCCAGGAAGGCGGTGTTGGTGCCCGGCGTGGCGGTCAGGTTGCCGCGCAGCACGATGCCCCCCGAGATCGTGTACAGCGACCACAGCAGCACGATGAAGCCGAGGTAGTCCTCCAGCGTCACCAGCAGGCGCGGCACGTCGTTCGCCAGGTAGTAGGCCAGGATCGGCAGCGACACGATCCCCGCCACGATCGCCTTGTTGCGGTTTCTCTCCCAGAAATGCGGCCAGGCCAGCGGCAGCACCGCGATGGCCAGCAGCAGCAGCACGAACGGCGCGACGGCGTATTCCGGCGGCATCACGACGCCGGAGGTCTCGGACGCACCCGAGGCGAGGGC
This sequence comes from uncultured Myxococcales bacterium, assembly GCA_937975765.1. Taxonomy (GTDB): domain Bacteria; phylum Myxococcota_A; class UBA9042; order DTJE01; family DTJE01; genus CAIZWN01. The sequence goes on along the minus strand of CALJUR010000105.1, from coordinate 14,494 downwards.
GCACGCGGGCACCAGCAGGACCGCCACCAGGGCCGCCAGGAGTCGGGTCGCGCCGACGACCGGGCGAAGCGCTGGAGGATTCGGGAAACGATTCATCTTCCACCTCGACAGGCCGGCACCCGGCAGGCGGGGGCCGGGCGGCATTGTACCTTCCCCGAGGGTTCCGAGGTATGCTTCGCCCGTTCGGGAGGTCGGGTCCATGAAGCGCCAACGAACCTCGTCGCGCCGGCTGGTCGCGACACTGCTGCCCTTGCTGCTATGCGCCCCCGCCGTCGCCACGGCCGGGAGCGAGAGTCCCCCGGCCGCCCCGGCAGGGGATCAGAACGGCTACGATCGACCCTGTGCCACCCCCCGGCAGGCGATGCGGACCCTGCTGCACTGGCAGGTCCCGCCCACGCTGGACCCGGTGCGCGCCGCCGCGTGCATCGACCGCCGCGAGATGGAGGACCCGGCCCACGACGCGCCCGAGATGGCCGCCAAGCTGAAGAAGGTGCTGGACGGCCTGGGCCTGTTCGTGGAAATGGACACGCTGCCGGACGACCCCGACTACAAGGACGGGAACGGGCAGCCGTCGTTCGAGTTGCACCCGGACAAGCTGGGCGGGGTGGTACTGGCCGGCGACGGCCGGCGCTGGGTGTTCCCGCCGTCCACGCTGGACCGCATCAACGACCTGTATCGCGAGATCTACCCGCTGGACCTCGCCGCGATGGTCGGCGCGGGCCCCTCCTGGCTGCGGCTGCAGGTGGCGGGGGTCGCGGTGTGGCAGGTGCTGGGGCTGCTGGCGCTGGCGCTGCTGGCAGTGCTGTTGCAGCGGCTGGTGATCGTGCTGGTGTCCACCGGGCTGCACCGGCTGGCAAGGCGTCTGAGCCACGACTGGGCCAGGGAGGTCGCCCAGCGCGCCGCGGCGCCCCTGGGCGGGCTGGCGATGGCCGGCATGTTCGCGGCGGGCATGCCGCTGCTGCAGTTCAGCGTGGCGGTCAACCGGGTCGGGCTGTTCGCGGCGCGGGTGCTGGCCGCGGCCTCGCTGGTCTGGCTGGGATACCGGCTGGTGGACGTGCTGGGCGACGTGATGGCCCGCCGCGCGGCACAGACCGAAACGAAGATGGACGACCAGCTGGTGCCGATCGTCCGCAAGTTCCTGAAGGTCGTGCTGCTGCTGGTCGGCGGCGTCTTCATCCTGCACAACCTGGACGTGAACGTCGGGTCGCTGCTGGCCGGCCTGGGGCTGGGCGGAGCGGCGCTGGCCTTCGCCGCGAAGGACAGCCTGGCCCACCTGTTCGGGTCGCTGATGATCTTCCTGGACAAGCCCTTCCAGATCGGGGACTTCATCAAGGTCGGCACCGACGTGGAAGGGACGGTCGAGGAGGTCGGCTTCCGGTCGACGCGGGTGCGGACACTGGAGGACTCGCTGCTGACCGTGCCGAACGCGAAGATGGCCGAGTCGATCGTGGACAACCTGGGGGCCCGGAAGTCCCGTCGGTACCGGGCGACGCTGGGGATCCAGTACGACACGCCGCCCGCGAAGGTGCAGGCCTTCTGCGAGGGCGTGCGGGGGCTCCTGGACGCGAACGACCGGGTCGTGAAGGGAAGGACCAACGTCGCCTTCGTGACCCTGGGCGATTCCGCCCTGTCGATCCTGCTGCAATGCTACCTGGACGTGCCGGACTGGCCGACGGAACTGCAGGTGCGGTCCGGGATCAACCTGGCCCTGCTGCGCCTGGCGGAGCAGCAGGGGGTGGAGTTCGCGTTCCCGACGCAGACCCTGCACGTGGCGTCGATGCCGGGCGCGCCGGGGACACCGGTGAAGGCCGGCGAAGCGAACTGATCACGATCTGGACGCCCGCCGCGGCCGGGCTGGCCGTCCCACCCCTCCTCCCGCCTGTGCCGCGCCCGGTGGTATCCTCGCCACGATGATCCGCCGCATCGCCAAGGTCCTCGCGTCCTCGCTGGTCACCTTGTGGGCCATCGCCACGGGCACGTTCCTTCTGATGGAGAACGCGCCGGGCGGGCCGCTGTCCGGCGAGCGGCGCCTGGAGCCCGCGGTCGAGGCCGCGAACCTGGCGCAGATGGGGCTGGCGGACCTGGTGCGCGCGCCGTGCGACGGGACGCTGCGGGACGTGGAGGTGCAGGGGGCAGAGGCGAGCCCCGACGCGGCGGCGGGGACGGTGGACGGGCCGGACGGGGCGTGCGAACTGCGGCCCGGGCGGGGCGGCACGGTGCTGCTGGCGCTGGCGCAGGCCGGGGAGAAGGTTCGGCGGAACCAGCCGGTCCTGGCGGTGCGGCCCTCGCTGGCAACCCGGTACGCGAGGATGATGGGCGCTCTGGCCCGGCTGGATCTGGGAGTCACCTACGGCAGCCGGGGCGAGCGCACGGTCCGGGAGAACCTGGCAGACGGGCTGCCGGTGTCGATGGCGGTCGGCGGGCTGGCGCTGGCCTTCGCGATGCTGCTGGGCGTCCCGCTGGGACTGTGGGCGGCGACACGGCGCGGGACGTGGGCCGACCGGCTGCTGGCCGCCGCCTCCACCGCCGCCGTCAGCACGCCGGCGATCGTGCTGGGGCCGTTCCTGATGTACCTGCTGGCGATCCGGTTCCGGGTGTTCCGGCCGGGGGGACTGGAGGGGCCGTCGGACCTGGTGCTGCCCGCGCTGACGCTGGGGCTGGTGCTGGCCGCCGTCTTCCAGCGGATGACCCGGGCCGGCGCCTCCACCTTCCTGGAATCGCCGGTCGCCTTCGCGCTGCGCGCCCGCGGCCTGCGGGAACGGCGCGTCGTCGGCATCCACGCGCTGCGCCACGCCGCGATCCCGATGCTGGGCTTCCTGCCGCCCGCGCTGGCCTCGCTGCTGACCGGGTCCGTGGTGGTCGAGACGGTCTTCCACCTGCCCGGTGTCGCGCGCTACCTCGTGGGCGCCGCCCTGAACCGCGACCACCCGATGGTGATGGGCGTCGTGCTGACCTACAGCGTGCTGCTGGTGGCGGCAACGGCGCTGGCCGACCTGCTGCACCCCGTGCTGGACCCGCGGCTTCGGGGCGGGCGCGACGCGCGGCCTTGGGGGGGGGAATGAAGCACCCCTCCTGGACGAGAGGACTGGCGTTTGGCGGGCTGGCCCTGCTGGCGGCGGCGGCTGTGGCCGGCCCCGAGGCGGGGACCCTCGCGACGGGCTTCGGATACGACGAGCAGCACACCACCTTCCCGTTCGCGCCACCGGGCTTCCGGGACGTCCCGGCGGCCAGGCCGGCATTCGACGGGGACGCGGCGGCGATGGCCTTGCTGGACGTCGATGGCGACGGACGCCTGTCCATCGCGCGCGACGCGTCCGGGGCATGGCGGTCGCCGGACCTGGACGCTGCAGCGGCAGCGTGGCGACGCCTGTCGATGGCCCTGTCGGACGCGTGGGGGGTGGCGGGCCTCGAGGGCCGGGTGCCGGTGCAGGCGGTTCGCGAGGCGGCCGGTTCAAAGGCGTGGATGGCGGCGATCCACCCGGCCTGCGACGGCGACGGGTGCCCGCTGGCCGGCCTCGTGGAGGCGTCTCGGTTCCTGCGGGTCGCGCCCGCCCACCTGGCGGCGATGGATGCCGACGGGGACGGTGCGGTCACGGCCGGCGAGTTCCGGGGCGCGCCTAGCACGTCGATGCACCTGCTGGGCACCGACGACCTGGGCCGGGACACCGCGGTGCGCCTGCTGGACGGGTTGCGAATGTCGCTGGCGGTCGGGTTGGCGGCGGCCGTGGCGGCGGCGCTGATCGGCATCGCGTGGGGCTCGACGGCGGCGATGGCCGGCGGCGCGGTCGAGGCCGGCATGATGCGCGTCGTGGACGTGATCTACGGGCTGCCCTTCCTGTTCCTGGTGATCCTGCTGATCTCGCTGGTCGGGCCGTCCACCCTGAACGTGCTGCTGGCCATCGCCGGCGTCCAGTGGCTGACGATGGCCCGCACCGTGCGGTCGCTGGTCAAGTCGCTGCGGACCGCGCCGTTCATCGAGGCCGCCGAGGTGATGGGCTGCGGGCCCGTGCGCCTGGTCGCGAAGCACCTGGTCCCGAACGCCCGGCGCCCCATCCTGGCCTGGGCCGCCCTGCTGGTGCCCGCGTCCATCAAGGAGGAGGCCTTCCTGTCCTTCCTGGGCCTGGGCGTGCAGGCCCCCCGCGCCTCCCTGGGCACCCTGATCGCCGACGGCACCGGCCGCCTGGCCGAGTCCCCCTGGCTGGTCGCCGCCCCCGCCGCCGTCCTCTTCCTGCTGGTCCTCTGCATCACCCTGGCCGCCGAGGACGCCTGAAATTCAGGGACAGTCACCATTATTTGCGATTGAACTAACGGGAATCATTACGTTCGGCCCGATGGAACCCTGGTTTCCGCACCCGGAGTGTCGCGGGTCGTCAGGCCAGACCCCTCGATTTCCCTCGGTAATTCATCAGAACGCTGTCATGTCGATAGGTTGAGCGTGCAATAATGGTGACTGTCCCTGATTTCGAGGCAGCATGCGCGCGAACGCCATCGTCATCGACGGGCACGGCGGGCCCGAGGTCCTGCAACTGCGGGAGGTCGAGGTACCGGCCCCCGGTCCCGGCGAGGCCACCGTCCACCACGCCGCCATCGGGGTGAACTACATCGACACGTACCACCGGTCCGGCCTGTACCCGCTGCCCGGCTTCCCCTCCGGCCTGGGCCTGGAGGCGGCCGGCACCGTGCTGGCCGTGGGCGAGGGCGTCCGGAACCTGTCCCCCGGAGACCGCGTGGCCTATGCCGGCGGACCGGTGGGCGCCTATGCCCAGGCCCGCGCACTGCCGGCCGACCGGCTGGTCCCGCTGCCCCCCGAGATCCCCTTCGACGCCGCCGCCGCGATGATGCTGAAGGGCATGACCGCCGAGTACCTGCTGCGCCGGACCTATCCCGTGAAGCCCGGCGACGCGATCCTGGTGCACGCGGCGGCGGGCGGCGTCGGCCTGATGCTGTGCCAGTGGGCGAAGGCGCTGGGGGCTTTCGTCATCGGCACCGTCGGGACCGAGGCCAAGGCCGAACTGGCGGGCGCGCACGGCTGCGACATCCCCATCCTGTACACGCGCGAGGACTTCGTGGCGCGCGTCCGCACCGTCACCGCGAACAAGGGAGTCGCCGTCGTCTACGACTCGGTCGGGAAGGACACCTTCCTGAAGTCGCTGGACTGCCTGCGCCCTCGCGGCGTGATGGCGCTGTATGGCCAGGCCTCCGGCAAGGTCGATTCGTTCGACCCGGCGCTGCTGGCCGCGAAGGGGTCGCTGTACCTGACGCGCCCCACGCTGTTCACGTACAACGCCCGGCGCGAGGAACTGCTGGAATCCGCGGCCGCGCTGTTCGACGTGGTGCTGGCCGGGGCGGTCCGGGTGCATATCACGCGGCGCTACCCGCTGGCCGAAGCCGCGCAGGCGCACCGCGACCTGGAGTCCCGCGCCACGACCGGGTCCCTGGTGCTGGTGCCGTAGGGGGGGTGTAGGGCGGGGCCCCCGTGCCCCGCCTTTTCACGGATTCGTGAACCCGGGCCTGCCTTCGGGATCGCGCAGGCACGATGGCGTGGGACAGGGCCCCCGCCCATGGGGTATCGCGAGGATCACGGGGGCAGAACGACCCGGTCGTAGGCGGAGCCCTCGCCCGGCACCCGCACGATCGTCAGGCCCGGCGGGACGTCCCACGCCACCTCGGCCTCGAGCGGCGCCCTCCAGGTCGTCGAGGTCCGGTTCAGGTAGGCAGTGTAGATCGGTCCCCCGGCCGACCAGCCGATCGACGTGACGCCGGGGGCCTGCCGGGCGACCAGGAACCCGTCCGCCCCCGCCTCGCCCTCCGCCGTTGGCACCGCCACCGCCAGGAATCCCGCCAGGTCGCCCATCGTCGCCTTCGCCTGCACCCGGGCGTGCATCGCCCACTGCCCCCACACCGTGCAGTGCTCCTGCAGGTCCGACCCCAGGGCCAGCGTGCCCTCCGCCGCCGCCACTCGCACATCCACCTTCGCCGTCCCGTTCCGCCACGTGGCGCCGTCGGCCACCAGCGCGAAGTCGCCGTCCGGCACGTCGCCGCCGCCCATGCCGTTCATCAGCCACGTGTACTCGTGGCCCTTCCCGCCGCCGTCGATGCGGTCCTCCACGACGAAGAAGCGCCCGTCCACCCGCGCCACGCGCCGCGCGAAGGACACCCCCCGGTATGCCGCCTTCACCCGCGTCGACGCCACCCAGCCGTCCTGCACCCACGGGTCCAGGAACGCGTCCACGCCCACGTTCGTCGGGAACCCGGCCAGCAGGTCCACCGGTGACGCCAGCCCGTCCACCAGGATGACATTGTGGTCCTCGGGCCACATGACCAGGCCGTGGTTCGGGTAGTTGATGTAGCCCGGGTCGATCAGCAGCGGCCGTCCGCCGTGCCACAACAGGAAGGAGAGTTCGTCTGCGTGCTCGTGGCCCGGGTCCGCCGTCCGCGCCGCCCCGTGCTCGCCCTGCAGCACCAGGTACGTCGCGTCCGCGGCCCACGAGGACCGGAAGATCGCGAAGCCCGCGTCGGCGGCCACCCCCTCCAGCGGCAGCGCCGCCGTGCCCTCCGGCATTCCCAGGTTCTGCGGGTCCACGCCCGGGTCGGCAGGCGGCTGCGCGCCGTCATAGGTCGCGAACGCCGCCGCCGGCGACCCCTGGTCCGGGAATCCCGCGCCCGGCCTGAACCACGCGTACAGGAACCGCGGGTCGTCGAACAGCTCCGCCAGCATCCCGCCGGGCAGCACCTCCGGGTTCCCGTCATCGGTGTTCGGCATCCGCCCGTCCGGCTGCAGCGACCACAGCGCCCTCTCGAACACCGCCTGCGTCCGGGCGTTCGTCGCGAAGTCCGCGATCGGCTCGATGCGCCCCGCGTGGGTCGCGCCTTCGGGCAGCAGGATCGTCGCGCCGCTGTATGGAAACGTCCGCCCCTGCGCCCACCGGTGGTACGCCACGAAGAACGGCACGTACGACCTCCCCCCGTATACCAGGTAGTTCCAGCCCTCGCCCCAGGCCCCCTCCTCCGTGGACATCCAGTGGTTCATCATCCAGTCCAGGCCGGTCATCGCCTCGGACAGGTCCGCCGCCGCCTCCGGCCGGTCGTTCAGAACCAGCGCACAGATCCCCAGCGCCGCGAAGTACTTCATCGTGTGGTTGTTGCGGGCCGACAGCAGCATGAACGTGATCGGCCCCTCGTGGCCCATCCACCGGTACGTGTCGATGCGCTTCACCAGGTTCGCCCGCGCCGCCGCCAGCGCCACCACGTCCACGCCCGGCGTGCCCGCCGCCAGGTCGTACCCGATGCACATCGGGACCAGCGTTTCCGCCTCGCGCAAGTCGTAGTCCGAGTCCGCCGCCAGGTCCCACGGGTCCGGGAACTCCACCGCCATCGCGGCCAGCGCCTTCGCCGTGTACGCCGGGTCGTCCGCCAGCAGCCCGCGCAGCGCCGCCGTCTCCGAGATGCCGCCCAGCGCCACGCTGACGAACTGGTCGTACGGGCCCGCCGGGTACGAAGGGATCGCCGCGTTCGCCGCGCCCCGCACCCGCGCCCACAGCGCCGCCCACGGCCCGTCCGCCACCGCCGTGCGCGCCTTCATCGCGTCGATGTCCGCCGCGTCGAAGAACAGCCGCGGGTGCCCCGTCCACTCCGGGTGCCACGCCGTCGCGCTGGACGGGTCGGCCGGGTCCGTGCCCTGGGCCACCTCCTCGCCGTCCAGCACGCCGTCCTTGTCGGTATCCGGGTCGTTCGGGTCGGTGCCCCGGGCGATCTCGTCGCCATCCATCAGGCCGTCGTGGTCGGAATCGACGGGAGGCTGCACGTCCACGCCGTTCTCCCCGGTCGCGTCGTCGACGTCGGTCGCCTCCGCCTCGTCCGTTCCCTCCACGACGTCCCCGGCCTCGAAGGCGTCCCCCGCCTCCGCCGTGTCCGCCGCCTCGCCGTCCTCGTCCCGCGCACCCCCGTCCGCGTCGCCCCCGGCCTCGACCGCGTCCGTCACGTCGGCCGGTGCCCCGACCTCCTCCCCCCCGGCGTCCCCCGGGCCCGCATCCCCCGACCCGCCGCCTCCGCAGCCCGCCGCGAGCAGCCACCCCGCGCCCACGATCGCCGCGAACCCCGCCCGCACCCGCATCCTTCCCTCCCCCGCTAGTACCGGAACGCGCTGCCGCCGACGAACTCGCGCAGGATGCTGGTCGCCGGCACGTCCTCCGCGAACACCGGCACGAACAGGTCCAGGAACTCCAGCAGCCGGATGGCGTCCACGTGTGCCGGGTCGTCCTCCGGCACCTCCATCAGGAACCGCTCCGCGAATACCTTCAGCACCGCCGGCTCGTACACCAGCGTGCTGTTGAACGTCGCGTCCGCCAGCGGCTGGTGCGGGAAGATCCACTTCTCCTCGCCCGCCCGCACCTTCGGCCACTGCCGGATCGTCTGCGACGCGGAATACCCGCGGAACAGCCGGTCCCGCACGATGCGCCGGATCAGCCGCGCGTCCGACGTGAACACCCGGTTGTGGTCGTCGATGACCAGTTGCGTCAGCGCCGACACGTACAGCCGGAACTTCCGGTCGTTCGGCACCGCCTCGGTCAGCCGGTCGTTCAGCCCGTGGATGCCCTCGACCAGCAGCACCTCGTCCGGCCCCAGCCGCACCGGCACCGTCTTCTCCTCCCGCTGGCCCTTCGGGAACGAATACCGCGGCGTCTGCACTTCCTCGCCGCGCATCAGCGCGATCAGGTGCCGGTTCAGCAGGTCCAGGTCGATCGCCTCGATGCTCTCGAAGTCGTACTCGCCGTTCTCGTCCAGCGGCGTCTTGTCGCGATCCACGTAGTAGTTGTCCAGGTTCAGTTCCTTGGGGCGCAGCCCCGCCGCCAGCAGTTGCATCCGCAGCCGCTTGATGAACGTGGTCTTGCCCGAGGACGACGGCCCCGCCACGGTGACCAGACGGCACGCCCGCCGCCCCGCCACCGCGTCCGCGATCGCGACCAGCTTCCTTTCGTGCAGCGCCTCCGCGACCCGGATGACCTCGCCGATCGCCCCGCCGATCACGGCCCGGTTCAGGTCCGGCACCGACGACACGCCCACCCGCGCGTTCCATTCGCGCGTCTCGCGGTAGACCGTGAACAGGCTCTCCGCGCCGCGCATCGGTTCCGGCGTCGCGTCCGGCTTCCCGGCCGGCGGCGGGCACAGCACCAGCCCCCCCGCCCATGGCCGCACCGCGAACTCCCGGATCCCCTCCGCCGTCGGCAGCAGCGGCTGGAACCACAGGTGCACGCGCCCCCCCATCGTCACCAGCGGCACCCACGACCGCCGCGACGTCCGCACCACGTCTGCCGATGCCTCCGCGCCCGACGCCCGCAGCGCCTCGATGGCCTCCTGCTTCTGCACGCGCATCACCGCGATCGGGTCCTTCCGCTGGATCATGTCCCGCATCTCGGCCTCGATCGCCTGCACGTCCGCCGGCGACAGCGACGGCTCCTTGACCACCTCGAAGAAGACCGCGTCCCCGAAGGACTGCCCGACCTGCACCCGCGCCCCCGGGAAGCGCCGCGCGACCGCCTCGGACAGCAGCACCGCCAGCGTCGCCCGGTAGATGCGCGCGCCCTCCTTGGACCCGTAGGTCACGGGCACCAGCGTGCAGTCCGACCCCAGCGGCGTCTCCAGGTCCACCAGCCGGTTCGCGACCACCGCGCCCAGGCACTCCGGCTCGATCTCCGGCAGGAAGCGCCGCAGGAAGGGCTTGACCCGCGTCCCGCGCGAGGTGTGGAACTCCTGGTCCCAGACCTTCACCGCGATCGTCGTCGAAAGGTTCAGCGGCACGCCGCTCATGGTCGCCTCCGTGCGCAGTCCTGCGGACCCTTCATGGTAAGGCCGCCGGGCCGCCGCCGCAATTCAGCGCAATTCAGGGACAGTCACCATTATTGGTGATGGAACCTGTTGAATTATTGGCGAATGGGTGGCCCACCTCCGCCGTCTTCCGGCTATCATCCCGGCAGGAGGATCTTCATGACCAACGCGCCCGCCCCCCTCCCCGCCCCCGTCCGACGACCGCCGCCGTTCGCCCGCCCGCTACGCGTCGCCGGCCTGCTGGGCCCCGCGATCATGGTCGCGGGCGTCGTCGTGCCCGCCGTCGCGTACGTCGGCCGCGCCGGCCAACCCTACTCCCCGCTGAACCACTTCATCTCGGAGCTGGGCGAGATCGGCGTGTCGCCGCTGGCGTGGGTCTTCAACGCCAGCCTGTTCGTGTCGGGCCTGCTGATGGCCGCGTTCCTGGGAGTGCTGGGATGGCGGCTGGGATCGCGAACCGGCAAGTTGGCTGCGGTCGCCGGCGTCGTGGCGGGCCTGGGCGCGTCGGCGGTCGGCCTGACCCCCATGAACGACCTGGTGCCCCACCTGAGGATGGCCTTCACCTTTTTCTGGGGCGGCCTGGCCGCGGTCGCGTTGTTCACGTCGGCGGTACTGCGGGACGGCGGCCGCCACCTGCCCCGCTGGCTGGCCGGGCCGGGCGTCGTCGCCATCGTCGCGTTCGCCGCCTTCCTGGCCTGGCCCTTCTACGACGGCCCGCCGGACACCCGGATGCTGGACCCCATCTCTGGCGTCCCCCGACCCGCCGTCTGGATGCACACCGTACTGGAGTGGGCCGTGCTGGTGTCGGTCCTGGCCTTCATCGTTTGCGGTGGCGTGGCGTGGCGCTCGGGTGGAACAGGCCTTCCACCCGGAATTCGCCTTCCACCCCGCAAGGACTCTGGCGGTTCACGCCCTCCGGGTACCTGACCGGGTTCCCCTTGGCGTACCCCCCGCGGTTCCCCAACCCGCCGCCGGGCCGAACGTCCACCAGCACCACCCGGGCCTCAAGCCTTCGGTTCGGTTCGTGCGCGGGCCTGCTGCATGGCGATCTCGTTGACGCGGGACAGGGCCGTGGCCCCCGAGGCACCCTCGATGGCCTTCACCGCGATGTCGCGAACCCGCTCCGTGGATTCCTTCTGCTCGGCCTGCAGTTCGCCGATCCGGATCGCCTGCTCCTTGACCGTGTTCTCCAGCGTCTGGATGCGCAGTTTCAGCAGGCGAGTCTCGCCATCCACCTCTCGCGCCCGCAGTTCGGCCTCGTGGCGAGCCCGCTCCGTGGATGAAGCCACCGCCTCCTCCCGGGCCTTCAGCACCGCACGGTCCAGTTCGGCCTGGAATGCCGCGACCCGATCGCGCAGTTCGTTCGTCTCCCGCTCCCGGGCCGCAACCGCGGCCTCGCGCTCGGTCATTGCCTTCTCGTGGCGGGCCTCCACCTCGGCCAGCGCCGTCTCCTGCGCGGCCTGAGCCGCCTCGTGCTCGGCCTCTTCGCGGGTCTGGCGGGTCCGGACCGTGTACTCGTGTTCCTCCCGCTCGCGTTCCCACTCGCGCTTCGCGGCAGCCTTCTCCAGATCGAACGCCTCGCGCCAGGCCCGCTTCTCCTTCTCCCAGGCGAACCGCGTCTCGACGGCCTCGCGCTCGAAGTCGGCCTTGCGGGCGGCCAGCGATTCCTCCAGATCCCTCCTGCTGGCCGCCGCGTTCGCCTCGAACTCGGCGGTTCGGACCCCGTGATCACGGACCAGCGTCGCCAGCGAATTCGCAACGACCTCGATGTCGTGCATCTCCGAGATTCGCCGCTGCAGGACCTGGGCCGCCTCGCGCAACTGGGCCAGGCGTTTCGCCTCGGCCACCACGCTCTCCGCGACCTTGTCCAGGGCCGCGTCGATCCCGATCTTGATGTCGGCCGCCCCCCGCAGCGCCGTCTCGACCGTCACCTCCGCCGCCCCGTCCAGCAGTTCCTTCTCGTGACGTTCCTGGAGGGCCCGGCGGGCGGGCGTCAGTGCCGCCTCGCGCTCCCGAACGCGCGCGGCGATCTCCCCGAGACCCTCGCCGCCTTCCCCCCCGTCTCCGGCGGGCGGGCTGGTCACCAGGTCCAGCGTTTCCGTCTCGACCGTACGGCTCGTCTTCGCGGGTCGCTTCACTGCCATGGATTCCTCCTGCAAGACGTGCCGGATGATACCATCGGGTCGCGACATTGGTCGCGCGGTCCGATCCGGATGCCCATTTCATGTCGCGCCCGATGTCTCAACGGGCCTCGCCCTTGCGGCCTTGCCTCCCCCCTCACAACCCCCGCCGCCACTCCGGCCGCAGCAGCCCCTCGTCCCCCGTCTCCAGCACGCGGTCCACCCGCGCCAGCAACCCCTCCTGGTCCCGCGGCAGATCCCCCACGATCGGCAGGAAGTTCGACGCATGGTTCGCCGAGAACCGCGCCCCCGTCACCCGCAGCCCCGCCAGCACCGTCCTCAACTCCCGCAGCATCCCCCACCGGTCCGGCAGCGCGAACTGCCCCCGCTGCATCCTCAGGTGCAGCGACGTCCCCGGCACCACCATCATCGTCAGCAGCCCCACGTAGTCCGGGTCCAGGATCGACAGCGCCTCCGCCGTCCCCGCCGCGTGCTCCTCCGTCAGTTCCGTCCCCCCCAGCCCCAGCAGCGCCATCACCGAGTGCCGCACCCCCGACCCCTTCATCGCGCGCCGCACCTCGGCCATCTGCTCCCGCGACACCGGCTTCCCCACGCGCCGCAGCACCTCGTCGCTGCCGCTTTCGATGCCGTGATAGACGATGCCCAGCCCCAGCCCGTGCAGCCGTGCCAGGTCCGCCGGCCCCTTCCGGAGGATCGCCATCGCGTCCCCGTAAACCCCCACGCGTTCGATCCACGGCAGCCGTTCCCGGATCGCCTCGAGCACCTCCGCCAGCAGGTCCGTCGGCGCCGCCAGGGCGTCCCCGTCCAGCAGGAACGCCCTCCGCACCCCCGGCCACCCCCTCGCCTCCTCGATGTCCTGCAGGATCCCCGGCAGGTCCAGCACCCCGAACTTCTTCGTCCGGTACATCGCGCAGAACGCGCACCGGTTGTGGCTGCACCCCACCGTCACCGGCAGCAGCAGGCTCTCCGCCTCGCTCGGCGGCCTGAACACCGGCTCGGTCCAGCGCATCCCCCCTCCTTCCGGCCACGCGGCGGCCTTCACGTCGGCCCGACCGTCGGCCCGCGAGCCGGCCTGCGCGACTGCCTGCGCGACTGCCTGCGCGTCCACCTGCCCCCTCGGACCGCCCCGCCGCCTACTCCGCGCCGGCCTTGAAATTGTACAGGGGAGCCAGCCGGTCCAGGACCTGCACGGTGTCCGCCAGTTGCGCCTCCACCGCCGCGGCGGGCTTGTAGGCGTCCGGCGCCTCGTCCAGCGTCTCGGCATCAACGCATGACGACCATACGCCTGCGGCCCGCATCTGCGCCACGAAGTCGGCCACGCGCAGGGTCCGCTTCGCCTCGTTCCGGCCCATGCGACGCCCGGCGCCGTGAGGCGCGCTGCGGTTCCACGCATCGTTCCCCAGGCCCAATCCCAGCACGATGCCGTCCCGCATGTTCCACGGGATCACCACCGCCTCGTCCCGGTGTGCCCGGATGGCCCCCTTCCGGACGACGCGATCCCCGAAATCGATGTAGTTGTGCACCGATTCCACCCACCCGTTCCCCGGCTGCCCCTGGAGGCCGCTCCGCGTCCGCGCCGGCAGGTGCACAAGCAGTTCCGCCAGCATCGCCCGCCGGTTCAGCAGCGCCAGCACCTGCGCCACCTGCATGTCCCGGACATACGCCTGCGCCGCATCCCCCTCCAGGTACTCCAGCCCTCCCTGCCGCCCGCACGCCCGCACCGCCGCGTCCTGGTGGTGGCGCGCGATCCGCAGCCCGAAGTTCCGGGATCCCGAGTGCACCGTCAACCAGGCCAGCCCGCTGGCCCGCGACCGGTCCAGTTCCACGAAGTGGTTCCCCCCCCCAAGCGTGCCGATCGAGCGCAGCACCCGTTGCCCGTCCTGCCCCGTGCGCCGGCACGCCTCGGCCAGGTCCTCCAGGTACGCATCGCAATCCCGCCACCGCGGCTGCGGCCCCAGGTCGTTGAACAGCCGCCCCAGCGCATCTCGGTCCAGCGGGCGCTTCCGCACCTCGAAGCCGCTGGGCACCGTCCGCCGCAGCGCCTGGTCGAACGCCGGCAGGTCGGCCCGGTCGAGCGTCGCGTCCCCCAGGCACACCGACGCCACCCCGCACCCGATGTCCACCCCGATCACGTTCGGGATGATCCGCGGGCCCAGGTTCGACGTGAAGCCGATGACGGCCCCCGCCCCCGCGTGCACGTCCGGCATGATGCGGACCTTCAGCCCCTCGAAGGCCGGGTGGTCCAGGAACGCCCGGATCTGCCGCTCCGCCGTCGCCTCCAGTTCCCCGGCGAACACCACCGCCGACGTCGCCCGCCCCTGGATCTCCATGCCCATCCAGACCTCCTTCCCCGGCACAGCCCGCCCGCGGCCCGGCCCCGCCGACCGCTGCAACCCGGGCATCTCCCTCCGCCCCCCAAGGATATCCTCCCGGTGCGACGGGGGCTCGATCCTCGACCACAAACCTGAGTGACCCCCTCAAACCGGGACGGGGTCATTGGAAGCCTCGTTGGAGCTTGGGCGGCCTGG
>CALJUR010000104.1 GCA_937975765.1 uncultured Myxococcales bacterium | reverse complement strand
CGGCCGGGTGGCAGGCGTGCACGGCGGCGCGGTATGGCGCGAACTACCAGGCGACCGAGACGACGTGCGACGGGCTGGACAACGACTGCGACGCCAGCACGGACGAGATGACGGGTGCGCTGTGCGCGAACCAGGCCGGCGTGTGCAGCGGGTCGCGCGAGGTGTGCCGCGGCGCGTCCGGGTGGCTGCCGTGCGGGCCGTCGCTGTTCACGGGCTACAGCACGTCGTACGAGCAGAGCGAGACGCTGTGCGACGGGAAGGACAACGACTGCGACGGCGTGACGGACACGGACGCCCCGGCGCCGCTGTGCGCCGAGCAGGACGGCGTGTGCGCGGGCAGCACGCAGGCGTGCGGCGGCACGGCCGGGTGGCAGGCGTGCACGACGGCACGGTACGGTGCGAGCTACCAGGCGACGGAAACGACGTGCGACGGCCTGGACAACGACTGCGACGGCGCGACGGACGAGATGACGGGAGCGCTGTGCGCGAACCAGTCCGGCGTGTGCCTGGGTTCGCGGCAGGTATGCCGCGGGGCGTCCGGATGGCAGTCCTGCGGGCCGTCGCTGTACGCGGGGTACAGCGCCAGTTACGAGCAGACCGAGGTCTCGTGCGACGCGAAGGACAACGACTGCAACGGCGTGACGGACACGGACGCGCCGGCGCCGCTGTGTGCCGAGCAGGACGGCGTATGTGCGGGCAGCACCCAGACGTGCGGCGGGCTGTCGGGCTGGCAGGCGTGCACTGCGGCGCGGTACGGCGCGGACTACCAGGCGACCGAGACGACCTGCGACCTGCTGGACAACGACTGCGACGGCGGCACGGATGACGGCTACCTCAACCCCGTCACCCTGAAGTACGACCAGGACCAGGCGTGCGGGAACTGCTTCACCGACTGCACGGACATCTACGACCTGCCGTACGCGTACGGGACCTGCAACGCGACCGGGATGCCGATCTGCCAGATGAACTGCCTGTCCGGCTACTACGACCTGAACGGCGTGCTGGACGACGGCTGCGAATTCACGCCGGACCTGCTGGCGATCTACGTGTCCACGCCGGACAACGGCGGCATCAACGGCACGTCGTGCGGCACCTTCACCAGCCCCTGCGAGACGATCCAGTACGGCATCGGGCGGGCCCACGACACGTCGCGGAACAAGGTCGTCGTCTCCAACGGCCTGTATGCCGAAAGCCTCCTGCTGGAGGCGGGGATCTCGGTCCTGGGCGGCTACAACTCGATCACGTGGCAACAGGATCGCCAGGTCAACGTGACGGTCATCCGCGGCCAGGAGTCCACGCTGGAGAAGCCGGGCGCCGTGAATGCCATCAACGTCACCGGGACGGCCGGCAGCACGGTCGTGGACGGCTTCACGATCCTGGGACGGAACAACATCACGCTGGGCGCCAGCAGCTACTCGATCTACGCATACGGCAGCACCAACGCGCTGACGATCTCGAACAACATCGTCGAGGGCGGCGTCGGGGGCACCGGGCAGAGGGGCGACGACGGCGACAACGGCCTGATCGGGCTGGACGGGTCTTCGGGCGCCGCGGCATTCACCCAGGGCACGACGAACTGCTCGTCGCTGGTCCCGGCCGTCCCGCGCACGGGCGGTGGAGGCGGCGCGCGGACCTGCGCGCAGGGGAGCGTCAACGGCGGCGCCGGCGGCGGCAACTCCTGCACCATCAGTTACAACTCGGCTCCCATCTCCTACGAGAACGGCGTCTCCGGATCGGGTACCGGTGCCGGTGGCGGCGGAACGGGCGGCTACGACCGCGAATCCTGGTACTGCTCCTCGCTGGACTCGCCCTATGGCGAGTGCCACCAGCCGACCTCGGGCAGCGAGGTGCCGGGGCGTGGCGTCGCGGGCGCGGATGGCAGCAACGGCACCACTGCGGGATCGAACGGGTGCGCGTTGCCCGGATCGGTGACGGGCGGCCTGTGGAATCCGGCCATCGCCCAGACCGGGGCGGCCGGCACGGCCGGCGGCGGCGGCGGCGGCGGCGGCGCGGGCGGCGGCGCGAAGAACGGCAGCAGTTGCAGTTCGAGGACCCAGGTGGGCGGCAGCGGCGGCGGCGGCGGATCGGGTGGCTGCGGCGGCCTGGGCGGCGATGGCGGCGGTTCGGGCGGCGCCTCGTTCGGCATCTTCCTGGCCTGGGGCTCGACCCCGGCCAGCGTCCCCACCGTGTCCGGCAACACGGTCCGCGGCGGCCTGGGCGGCAACGGCGGCGCGGGCGGCAACGGCGGCTCGGGTGGGCCCGGAGGCTCGGGCGGCGCGGGCGGTTCGTACACCTTCAGCGGCTACCTCAAGTGCGCGACGGCCGGTGCGGAGGGCGGCAACGGCGGCAACGGCGGACATGGCGAGGGCGGCGGCGGCGGCTGCGGCGGCCCCTCCTACGCGATCTACGCCAGCGGGAACGGCGGCGTCAGCCTGGCGTCCTACCTCAGCGGCAACTCGCTGACGGCCGGCTTCGGCGGCACGGGCGGCTCGGGCGGGCCTTCCATCGGTGCCCAGGGCGATCCCGGGTCCGACGGGACGGGCGCGGCGACGAACTTCTAGCCGCTAGCCCGGGTCCTTCAGGAAGGCCGCGGCGATCGGCCGGACCGACTTCGTGAACGTGACCGGCACCCCCTCGAAGTCGTCGAACATGTAGGTGAAGTAGTCGAACGTGTGCGTGTTGCGGGTGTAGTCGATCGCGGCCGAGACCGGGCCGAATTCCTCGATGGTCACGTACTCCTCGGCGGTCCGTGGTCCGCCGGTCACCCGGCCCAGCGCGCCAACCAGGCGGAACACCTTCCGGAAGTCCGTGAACAGGCGCACCTGCGACGGGTACGCCTGCATCATTGCCATCTTGACCGCCAGTTCGTCGGGGGTCAGGCGCAGCCGGATGCGCGGGCCCCTGTACAGCGGGTGAAAGCGCATCGCCACCAGGATCGTGTACTCGTAGGCCGGCATGTGGAAGAACTCGGGGCGCGCCCCCGTCGCCTTCTCCAGGTCCTTCAGGGCCAGCATCGTGAAGAAGTGCGCCAGGTCGTGCTCGGGCTGGCCGCCCTGCCACGCCAGCGTGAACACCGCGTCGGGCCGGATGTCCAGCACGGTCTCGCGCACGCGGTCGCGGATCTGCTGGAAGAAGGGGCGGGCCTCGGCCATCGACTCGGCGCCCGAGTGCAGCCGGCTCAGGTGCCGGTAGATCTCGACCTCGGAGAAGCCCAGGTTCGTGACGTGGTCCGCGGGGACGCCCGCCTTCGCGACGGAATCCAGGCCTTCGGCCGTCCGCATCGCGCCGTACTCTGCCGGCGTCCGGTCCGATTCGGTGTACAGCCCGTCGCTGTTGGTCACCCACGCGCAGCGCTTCCCGGCAGGCAGGCGCTGCAGCAGGCCGGCCGTGGGGATCTCGTCGTCGTGGTGGGCCATGAAGAACAGCGGGCGCTGGAACCGCGACAGCCTCTCCATCAGGTGGTCGCCGCGGTCGAACGGGGTCTCTCGGGGCATGGTGTCTCCTGTCAGGTCGCCGGCAGACCTAGATGCGCGTTCCGGAGGGAATCACGGCGCCCTTCGGGATCACCGTGATGCCGTCCTTCACCCAGTAGTTGGGGCCCTCGAACTCGGTATCGTCCGGCTTGGCCGTGATGACGACGCCGTCGCCGATGCGGCAGTTCTTGTCCACGATCGCGCGCTCCAGCACGCAGTTCTCGCCGATGCCCATCTCGGGCGCGCCCGGGGCCGGGGCCTCCAGGTGGCGCATCGGCTCCTCGCCCTCGTAGTAGTCCGCGCCGGCCATCACGACCTGCTTCAGCCGCGACCCCTTCCGGACCACCGACCGGACGCCGATCACCGAGTCCTCGATGGTCGCGCCCAGCACGTTCGCGCCCTCGGCCAGCAGGCTGTTGCGGATGTCGGACTCCATCACGCGCGCCGGCGGCAGGTTCCGGGCGTGCGTGTAGATGGGCCAGCCCGGCTCGTACAGCGGGAACGGCGGGTCCGGCAGCACCAGTTTCATGTGGGCGTCGAAGAAGGACCGGATGGTCCCGATGTCCTCCCAGTGGCCCGCGAACGGGAAGGCCTGCACGCTGTAGGTGCCGATGGCGGCCGGGATCACCTCGCGCCCGAAGTCCAGCCGTGACGGGTCCGCCAGCGTGTCGGCCAGAACCTGCGGCCGGAAGACGTAGATGCCCATCGAGGCCAGGTAGTGCGGATCGCTGCCGGCCATGCCGCACGCTCGCAGCAGGTCGTTCGGTGCGCGGAAGTGCTCGATGACGTCCGGGTCCTGCGGCTTCTCGACGAACTCCAGCACCGACCCGCGCGAGTCCGCACGCAGCAGTCCCATGCGCGGCGCCTCGATACCCGGCACCGGCTGCACGGCCAGCGTGATGTCCGCGTTGCGGTGCAGGTGGCGGCGGACCATCTCGCGGTAGTCCATGCGGTACAGGTGGTCGCCGGACAGGATGACGATCGCGTCGGAACGGTACCGCAGCACGTGGCGCAGCGACTCGCGCACGGCGTCCGCGGTGCCCTGGTACCACGAGTCCCGGTGGGGGGTCTGCTCGGCGGCCAGGATCTCGACGAAGCCGTCCGAGAAGGTGTCGAAGTGGTAGGTTCCGTTGATGTGGCGGTGCAGACTGGCCGACAGGAACTGCGTGATCACGAACACGCGCCGGATGTCGCTGTTGATGCAGTTCGACAGCGTGATGTCGATCAGCCGGTACTTGCCGGCCACGCTGACGGCGGGCTTCGCGCGCTCGAGGGTCAGCGGGTACAGGCGCTTGCCCTGACCGCCGCCCAGGATCAACGCCACGGTATCCTTCATGGGGACCTCCCTGCTGACAGGTGATATTTACACCGGCGCGCGGGGAAATTGTAGGGCGGGGACCCCGTCCCCCGCCTCCTGGTGGCGGTTGCGATCGTTTCCGGGAAGGCCGGGTCCGGGGGTGCCCCTCCGGGAACGGAGGCCCGCAGGGGCGCTGCCCCCACCGGCCTCCTGCTTTCTCCGGCGCGGCCGGGATGTGGATTTCCCCTGCAAGGTGGCCGCGCCTCCGACGGCTCCCTCCGGAACACCCCCGGACCCGGCCCGCGTTCCTGCGTGGTCGTGTAGGGCAGGGGCCCCGCCCCCCGCCGTCCGGATGCTGGATCAGGGGCGGCGGCGGCGGGCGGCCAGCGCGAACGCGGCCAGCAGGGCGGGAATCAGGATCGCCGGGGCGGCTCCGGCGCCGGCCGTGCATCCGCCGGACGCGCGGTTCGGCGTCACGGGGGGCAGGTCGGTCGCGGCCTCGGGCAGGGCGTCCGTGGGCGTGGCCTCGGGATCGATGGAGGCGTCGCAGTCGGCGGTTTCCTCGGCGACGGGGTCGTCGGGGCCGGCCGGGTCGGCAGCCTCGTCCGCCGAGGCGGCCTCCGGCATAGGCTCGGGCGCCGGTTCCGCGGCCGCCTCGGGCGGGACTTCGGGGGCCGCGCACGCCGGGTTCGGGTTCCCGCCGCAGGTGCCGTCCGCCCGGCAGGCGTCGTCGATCGTGCACTTGTCCCTGTCGTCGCAGGGCGTGCCAGCCTCCGCCAGCGGGTACGAGCACTCGCCCGTCGCCTCGTCGCACGCCCCTTCCGACCGGCAGGTGGCGGGCGCCGGGCAGGCCGCCGGCACGATGCGGCACGCCTGGGCGCACGCCTCGTCCTCCCCGCAGCCTTCCAGGCACGCGTGCAGCGTGCCGCACTTCTGCTGCGTCACGCACAGTCGGTCCTCGCACAGTTGCCCGTCGTCGCAGGTGCCGCACGTGCCGCCGCACCCGTCGTCGCCGCACTGCTTCAGGAAGCAGGTGCTGTACGCCATGCAGACGGTGAACGACATCGTGTCGCCTCCCGTCGCCGAGATGTCCGTCACGTGCAGGCCGATCGGGTTGCCTGCCTGGTCGAAAGGCGCCGGGTCCGTCGCAGGCGAGAACCGGGTGCGCTCCACGTCGGCCGAGAACTGCGCCTGCCGCACGTCCCCGTCGGCGTCCTTCGTCCCCCCCTTGCGGAACACGTACAGTTCGTCCGGCGGGCCGTCGTCGTTTCCCCACCAGCGCTCGTCCACGCGCCAGAACAGCAGGCCGGACTCGGGCAGCGACGACTCGTAGGTCCCTGCCTTCCTGCGGTACTCCACCAGGATGGTCTGCTGCGGCTGCCCAGGAACCGGCAGCAGCCAGCCCTGGCCCGTCGGCGAGGTCAGCGGGTTCACCGTGTAGGTGCCGCTGTCCGTGATCAGCGGAGGCCGGTCCGCCCAGCGCCCGTATCGCACCTTCAGGTGCAGCGTCATGTGCTGGGGGATGTTGCGGTCCCACTCCATCAGGTCCCACGGCCCTGCGGGGGTCCGGTTGTCGTCGGAGTAGTGGTACAGGTCCGGCGCGCCCAGGGTGTGGAACATCTCGTGCGCAAGGACGCCCACGCCGGCCTTGTCCAGCACGTAGTCGTTCAACTGGAAGTTGTAGGTCAGCACGATCAGTTCGTCCAGGTAGATCAGGTCGGCGATCTGCAGCGACATGTGCGGCCACAGCAGGTCGCTCCAGCCGTCGGGCTTGCCGGACACGATGACGGTCAGGTTGTCCACGAACCCGTCCTCGTCGCCGTCCAGGTTCGTGCCCGCCGGCAGATCCTGGATGGTCGCCTCCAGCGCGCGCCGCACCATCTGCTGTTCGCGCATCATCTGGGAGCCCTGGTCCCGGTACCCGTTCGGGTTGGCCTTGAACATCCACGGCTGGTAGTACGACCGCGGGTACATGTCCTGGTAGGACACGACCGTCGGGCCCTCCTGGGCCGGCAGCAGGTGCGACACGATGTCCAGTCGGCCGTACGAGACTTCGCGGTAGTATCCGCGCAGCGACGCGACGCCGTCCTCCAGCGAGTTCAGCATCTCCAGGTACTTCGCCACGGGGGTGACCAGTTCCTCCTCGTCGGCGAAGCGCACGAACAGCACCAGGTTGTTCAGCACGCCGCGCTTCGGGGCGCTGCGCAGCGGGCCGGGCAGCGAGGCGCGCTTCGAGGCGATTTCGCCGCGCACCACGAGGGGGTCGTCGTCCAGGCCCGGGACCAGGCCGACCTGCCGCGGGTCCACCTGTCCGACGACGTGCCGCGTGGGCACCAACCGGCCGCTGGCGACGTTCGCGTAGACCACCCTCCCGGTCGCCGGGTCCTGCACCACCGTGAACCCGTTCGCGTCGTGCACCCGCCGGTGGAACTCGTCGCCGGTCGCGAACAGGCCCGGCACGCTCCCGCGCGCGTCGCGCACGTCCAGGGGCACGGCCCGCGCCGGGGCGGCCGCGGCGGGGGCAGGCGACGCCAGCAGCGCCAGCAGCAGGGGCGCGGCCAGGCGCGCCGCGATCCGGCGGAAACCCTTCGGTGACAACACGGGAAACCTCCTTGTCCGGCGATCTCCGGCGGCCTGCAGATCCTACGAAACCCTGTCGTCAGGTCAACCGCCAGAGGTCGGCCGGTGGAGTGGATGCGGAAAACCCGCTCCGACGGGCCGGGTCCCATGCGGCGCGCAGGAATCGCGGAACCGCCGAAACGCCGGGCATGGATGGAACGATATCCCTTCGCCGGGAATCGGCCCGGCCCCTGTCCGGAGGCCCTGATGAAACCCGATCGCGACGCCCGCCTTCACCCGATCCCGCAGTCCTCGCCGACCGCCATCTCGCGCCCGCAGGACGCGACCCCGTCCGGGGCGCCTCGCCTGATGGACCGCCTGCGGCGCGAACTGCGCACCCGCCACTACGCGCCGCGAACCGAGGAGACCTATGCCTTCTGGGTACGCCGGTTCCTGCAGTTCCACGGCATGCGGCACCCGGCCGAGATGGGTGCCCCGGAGATCAACGTGTTCCTGTCCGACCTGGCCGTCCGGGGCCACGTGGCGGCATCGACCCAGAACCAAGCCTTGAGCGCGGTGCTGTTCCTGTACCGGAAGGTGCTGGGCATCGACGTCGGGGACTTCGGGGACGTCATCCGCGCGCGCAAGCCCTACCGGCTGCCGGTCGTGATGACGCGGGACGAGGTCCGCCGGGTGCTGGCCTGCACGTCGGGCGTCCATCGATTGATGGCCAGCCTGCTGTACGGCAGCGGCCTGCGCCTGAACGAATGCCTCGAACTGCGCGTGCAGGACCTGGACTTCGACCGCAACCAGTTGTTCGTCCGGGACGGCAAGGGCCGTCACGACCGCATGACGATGCTGCCCCAGAGCCTGAAGGAACCCCTGGCCCGGCACCTGGAGAACGTACGCGTGATTCACCAGGGCGATCTTGCCGACGGCTTCGGCCGCGTCGCCCTGCCGGACGCGATCGCGCGCAAGTACCCGTCGGCGCCGACCGACTGGCGCTGGCAGTGGGTGTTCCCGCAGGACCGGCGCTGGGTGGACCCGGGTACGGGCCGGCAGGGGCGGCACCACCAGGACCCGACGCTGATCCAGCGCGCGGTCGCCTCGGCCGTGGCGCAGGCCGGCCTGGGCAAGCGGGCCTCGTGCCACACCTTCCGGCACTCCTTCGCCACCCACCTGCTGGAATCCGGCCACGACATCCGGACGGTCCAGGAACTGCTGGGTCATCGCAGCGTCCGGACCACCCAGATCTACACCCACGTGTTGAATCGCGGCCCCTCGGGAGTCGGCAGCCCGGCCGACCTGCTATGAAGACGCCTCGGGGACCGACCGAGAGCCGTACCGTCCTCCCTGCACGAAAACCCGCAGAAACCAGGAACCGCCTACCTCCAAGCCACTACCAGCGAAAACGGCAACTTCCCGGCTGCCAGCGGTGCATCAGCGGGCCCAACCATCGCCAGATTGCCGTCTCCCGTAGGCACTTGAAGGGAACTGTCTAGAGGTAGTTGGCCCGACCAGACAGGCTCCAGTGTCCGGGATTCCGGCGCTCACTTGGTGGGGCGACTTGACTCCTCGATTGTGCTAGCCTTCGGCAACCCGTGCATGCCATGGAGTGCTCATGGAACTTCGCCATGTACATTTCGGCCGAGACACCGCCGAGTTCGATCAGCATTTGAGCGACTATTTCCTGAAGACGTCCACCTATCAGCACATCGTCGATGGGCAAAAATCGATCGTCATCGGTAGGAAGGGCACTGGGAAGACGGCGCTGGTTCGATACCTCGTAGAGAGCGAGCGGACCTCGCAAGAATACATTGTGAAAATCGAGTCTTCACATGCGACCTACGTGAAGATCGACGAGAACCTCCGTTCGTTCGTTTCCCAGGTGAAAAACCTGGATTCGAGTTTCAAACTCGGATGGCTGTTTACGACCCTTCTCGCACTCGTAGAACGGTTCACGAACGAAACGACCGTGGCAGTGACAAAGGAGGAGCGGGACCTTCACGAGTTTGCGCTCAACAACCTCAGTTATGATCCGGCGGATCCCGTTTCTGCCATCGCAGGTTATGTCACCTCCTGGATCAAGAACCTGAAGTCCCTTGGGCCGGCGACCCGTGAGGTCACGGACGCGAAGGGCAACTTCCTGGATGAGCCTCGTCTCCTGCAAATGATCGTGGGTGCGGTTCAACGGGTGACGAAGAAGGGGAAGAAGGTCTACCTGCTGTTCGATCGCCTAGATGAGAGGTGGGACGGGTCTGAACTTCACGTTGGATTCCTTCAGGGCCTGTTTCTTGCCATCAAGGATTTGAAGGCGGCCTGTCCCGGAATCTGTCCCGTTGTGTTTCTCCGTGACGACATCTTTGATGAGGTAACGCGAGATTTCCAGCACATTGATCACTACCGAATGGAGATCGAGCAGATCAGGTGGAACGAGAAGAGTCTTCTGGAGATGGTGGCGTTGAGGATTTCTAGTTCACTTACACGTCGGGGCGATCGCGTTCAAGACGAGAATCCCGAGGCCTTGTGGAGATTGGTTTTCCCAGAAGACATTCCATATAAGAAGAATCCCATCCCATCGCATGCCTACATGATTGAGCGAACTCTCTTCCGTCCACGCGACATTATCCTGTTTGCGACGATGGCGCAGTACTTGGCTATCGGAAATCGAAACCCACATGTAACTATTGAAGATCTTGCAACCTCGGAGAAAGAATACAGCCTCATGAAGCTTAAGGACCTCGTTGCAGAGTGGTCCTATCGCTTCCCTGGACTTGATTCGGTTCTGCAGCGTTTTCGGCGTAAGCCAGCCGGATTTGAGCAGGACGAACTCAGGCTACTTCTACTTGAGATTTGCGACGAACTTGGAACATCGCTCCCATGGATACCGGCCGATGACGCGGAGTTCCTGATGCTGCTCTATTCGATTGGATTCCTTTCGTATACGACGCGTGGCGGAATCCTTCGTGGCACCCGTGTTGTTCATTCCGCCGCGGAACCAGATGCAAACGTAATCACCGAACAGTCACGTGTCTTCATCAGTCCGATCTTTAGAAGGGCCTTGGAACTTCGCGACCACTAGGCTCTTTGTCGCTGAACCTCCAGATCCGTAGAAATCGAGACATGGTCGTCGGGAGTTGTAT
>CALJUR010000103.1 GCA_937975765.1 uncultured Myxococcales bacterium | reverse complement strand
CGTATTCGGTGACTGGAGTTCAGACGTGTGCTCTTCCGATCTTGCCGCGCAGGGTGGCGGGCGAGATCGACTCCATGCCGACCATCGCATACACCAGGCCGGCGCGCACGGCGGCGCGGATGACGTCGCGGCCACGCGGGTCGCCCACCGCGTCCAGGTTGCCCTGCCCGCACCAGAAGCGTCGCTTCTTCAGGCCGGCCACACGCGCGTACAGGTCCAGGTAGTAGTCGTAGGTCGCCGGCTTGCCGAAGACGGTGTCGTCCAG
Organism: uncultured Myxococcales bacterium; assembly: GCA_937975765.1. Classification (GTDB taxonomy): domain Bacteria; phylum Myxococcota_A; class UBA9042; order DTJE01; family DTJE01; genus CAIZWN01. Next base: position 38,564 of record CALJUR010000103.1, on the reverse strand, counting down.
CAGGTAGTAGTAGTTGCGGAAGGTGTCGATCTCGGCGGCGACGTCGGCGGCCGGGCGCGTCCGGAACCTCGGCCCGAACAGCGAGGGGACGGCGCAGAAGTCGCAGCCGATGGGGCAGCCGCGCATGGCGAACACGGTGTCGAACTTGTAGGCGCGGCGGTACAGGTCGCGCCGGGCCACGGGCAGCGCGGAAAGATCGGCATGGCCCGGCACCTGGTGCACGCGCCAGCCGTCCGGCGCGGCGAACGGGGCCGGCTGGCAGACGTAGGCGTCCTTCAGGTCCCCGGCGGCGGCGTCGGCCACGATGACCGGCCACAGAGGCTCGCCCTCGCCCACCGCGACGGCGTCGGCGTGTTCCCGCACCCTCGCGGGTACCGCAGAGGCCTGGGGCCCCCCGATGACGACCTTCGCGCCCCGGCGGCGAAAGGCGTCCGCGATCTCGTACGCGCGGTTCTCGCCGGTCAGCCGCATGCTGATGCCGACCATGTCCACGTCCATCGACACGTCCACGTCGTCGTCCCACAGCAGGTCCGCCAGCGTGTAGTCGTGGCCCGGGGCGGTGGCGGCCAGCAGCGGCAGCGACAGCGGCATGAACGGGTCGTTGCGCCGCAGCGGGTCGGTGCGGGAGGCGGCCAGGACCAGCAGGATCCTCATCGCGTCGGGACGCTCCTCGAAGTCGCGGAACGCTACCATCGGCGGCCGGCGTTTTCAACGCGGCGCAAGGCGGGAGGCCCGGGAAAACGTCGCGAACTACCCGGCGACCCCCGGCTTCCCCTAACATGCAGGTGAACCACGACCGATGATCGTGCGACCACGGAGGACCGGATGAACGCGAAGGCCCTTCCCCCCCTGGCGCTGGTGGCGATCCTGCTGGGTGCTGTGCCGGCGGCGGCCCAGGAGCGGGTGCTGACCCTGGACGAGGCGGTGCGCATGGCCCTGGACTCCCACCCGGCCATCCAGGCGACGCGGCTGGACCTCGTCGTCGCGCGGGAGCAGGAGGGCGTCGCGCTGGCGGGCTTCCTGCCGCAGCTGGGGGTGGCGGCCAGCTACAACCGGACGACGGGCAACTACGCGACAAGGCCCGGCCAGGACCCCTTCGACACGGACAACGACCCGGCGACCCCGGACTGGAGCGGGAATTCCAACGATTCCTGGAACTACTACAACCTGGGCGTCACGCTGAACCAGCCGATCTGGGACTTCGGACGCACGCTGGGGGCCTACCGGGCGGCCCAGGCGGGTACCGAGGTGGCGGCCAAGGGGATCGAGGTCTCCCGGCTGGACCTGTGGAACCGCGTGGTCTCGCAGTACTACGCGGTGTTCGCGGCCCAGCGGCTGCTGGACGTGGCCACGCGGCTGCGCGACGCGTCGATGCGGCACTCGCAGGTGGCCGAGGCCTTCTACAAGGTCGGGTCGCGGCCGAAGCTGGACATGGTGCGGGCGCAGGCGACGGCCCAGGCGTCCCAGGCGGCCCTGGCGATGGCGACCGAGCGGCTGGAACTGGCGAAATCGGCGCTGCTGACCGCGATGGGCCTGTCGGACCGGTTCGCGTTCCTGGTGGCGCCGGTCGAGGAGGGGGCGGCGGGGCCGATGCCGGACCTGGAGGCGGCGGTGGCCGAGGCGCTGAAGACCCGACCCGAGCGGGCACGCCTGGAACTGGGCATCGAGGCGGCCGAGGCGGCCCGCAAGGCGGCGATGGGCGAGTGGTTCCCGGTGTTCTCGGCCGGGGCGAGCTTCACCGACGGCGGCACGCAACTGGACCAGATGGCATGGAACTGGGGCGTGGGCGTGGCGATGACGTGGCCGGTGTTCTCGGGCCTGGCGACCTGGCGGGCCTACCGGGCGGCCTGCGCGACGGTGGACGCGATGAAGGTGCGGCTGCGGGAGTTCGACCTGGGCGTGAGGGCCGAGGTCGAGCAGGCGCGGCTGAGAGTGCTGGAGGCGACGTCCCGGCTGCAACCGCTGAGGGCCGGCATGGGGGCGGCGATGGAGGCACTGAGGCTGGCCGAGGAACGCTACAAGGCCGGCGAGGGGAACGCCGTGGAGTTCATGGACGCCCGGCGGGGCGCTTCGGACGCGGAAACGGAACTGGTCCAGGCGGAGTTCGACGTCGGGCTGGCGTGGACGGCCCTGCGGCGGGCCCTGGGTTCGCTGCCCGAAGCCTACCGGGCGAAGGCGGACTGACCGGCCTTTCTTGACGCTGCATGCCCTGCGCGATACCGTGCCCCCGACGGAAGGGAGGTTCCAGGTGCCCGTTTCGCAGGACGACCTGCAAGGCGAGGAGTTGAAACTCCCGTTCGAGCCGAAGACGATCCTCGTCGCCATCCGGCGCCGGGCCCTCCTGCTGGCTTTCATCGGGGCGGTGGCCCTGGTGGCGGGCGGCGTCGGCGGCATGCTGCTGGGCACCCGGACCTACGTTTCCGAGACGGTGATGCGGTACACGCCGGTCGGCGACCGGATGGCCTCGGCCGGGACCGCCCTGCAGACCGAGCAGAACCAGGTCAAGATCAGCCAGAACCTGGCCCGCCTGCGGATGCTGCTGTCGATCGAGGCGTCGCTGGAGCAGATCGGCGCCGCCATCGGGGTCACGACCGCCCCCAACAGCAACCTGATGGTGATCCGGGCCACGTGGAAGACCGGCGAGATGGCCGCGGCGATGGCCAACACGCTGCGCGACATCTACCTGGACGCCTGGCTGTCGGCGCAGGCCGTGAACATGCGGCTGCTGTACGACCGTGCCGAGTCCGACCTGAAGAACCTGGACGCCCAGGCCGAGAAGATGGGCCAGGTCATCCGGGATCTGGAGCAGAAGGCGCAGGACGAGCAGGAGACCGCCGCGAAGTCCGGCAAGGGGAACGCGTCCTTCAAGCTGTCCACGCTGCAGTCGGCGATCGCCCAGGACCAGTCGCGCCGGGCCAACATGGCGGAACTGGCACGCCGCGAGTCGGAGATGGCGCGGGCACGCACCCTGCGGGCGCAGGATCTCATCTCTCCGGCCGAGTTCGAGCGCACGATGGCCTCGTACAAGAGCCAGGCGGCCGTGACGGTGGATACCGGCCAGATCCGGCAGTGGAAGGCCCAGATCGAGGATCTGAACCAGCAACTGGCGGCGCAGAGCGCCGAGGGGAACTCGACGCTGTCGCTGCTGCAGGCGACGCTGATGCGGTCCTTCGACATCGACATGCAGCGCGTGACGGCGCAGCAGAAGGTGGCGGACATCGGGGCGGCGCTGGACATGCTGGTCGAGGTGAAGGCGCGGACGGCCGTGATGGAGAAGCCGTCGGGCGCGCTGACGCCGCCGACGGACCCGTCGATGGGGATCGGGGAGGCGCCCGGGCAGGACCGGATGTCGCTGCAGCACACGCTGACCCGCGTGCTGACGTCCTATGGCAGCGAAGGCGGCGTGTTCGAGGTGGTGTCCGAGGCCGAGGCGTCGGTGTTCCCCGCCAAGTCCACCCGCAAGGCGCTGGCCCTGGCGATCTTCCTGGGCCTCCTGGGGATGGGGGTCGTCGGCGTGGCGGCCTTCGAGATCCTGCACCCGGTGATGCGATCGGCCGCCGAGGTCCGCGCCAAGCTGGACCTGCCGGTGCTGGGCGTGCTGCCGTTCGCGCGGCGGGAAGGCCTGGTGCTGCCGTGGAAGCCGGGCGGGGCGCTGGTCGAGTCGGCACGGCTGATGGCCGAACGGATCCGCAGCCGGGTGCCGAAGGCCGGTGCCCGCATCCTGATCACGTCCGCGGGGCGAGGCGACGGCCGGACGCTGGTGACGGCGCACCTGGCGGCAGCCCTGGGCCAGCGCGGCGAACGCGTGATGCTGGTGGACGCCGAGGTGCGCGAGCCCCGGAACCCGGTCGGCCTGGAGTTCCTGAGCCCGGTCGGGCACGACGCGGTCAGGGGCCTGGGGGACCTGGTCCAGGGCGACCGCAGCCCCCTGGGCGACATCGTGCTGAAGACGATGCTGAACGGCGTGGCCATCCTGCCGCGCGGGCGCCCCGCCTCCGCTCCCGAGCCGCTGGGCTCGCCTCGGATGAAGGAGGTGCTGGACGAACTGTCGACGCACGCGTCGATGGTCCTGGTCACCTCGGCCCCGGCCCTGCCGACGGTGGACGCCGAACTGGTCGCCCGCAACTGCGACGGCGTGATCCTGGCGGTCCGGGCGGGGCGGACGCAGGCCGCGGCGCTGAAGCGGGCCGTCAGGCACCTGGAACTGGCGCAGACCCCGATCCTTGGGGTCGTGCTGGTCGGCGTGCGCAGGTCGTTCCTGGATCTCGAATGACGAGGAGGCCGATGTCGGACCTGCCGCCCCCCGGCACGGGCACGGTGGACATCCTGGGGATCCGGTTCCCCCTGTGGTCGCGTGACGAGGCGCTGCAGCACCTGCTGGTGAGGCTTCGCCAGCACCAGACCACGGGCGTCTGCTTCCCGGACATGTCGTCCATGAACGTCGCATGCGAGCAGCCCGACTTCCGGCGGCTGCTGCAGCAGCGATTCCTGGTGCTGAACGACGGCGCCGGCCTGGCCTGGGCTTCGTGGCGGCGCGGCGCATCCTTCCCGTCGAACCTGAACGGAACCGACCTGGTCCCGGCGCTGCTGGACGCCGCGCCGGAAGGGACGCGGGTGTACGTGGTGGGGGCCAGGCCCGACGTCGTGGAACGCTGCCGGGAGCACATGGGCCGGCGCTTCCCGAACGTGGTCTTCGTGGGCCACGACCACGGCTTCTTCGACCTGTCGGGCGAGGAGGCGGTGACCGCGGAGATCGCACGGTGCAAGCCGGACATCGTGCTGGTCGGCATGGGCAACCCGCGGCAGGTCCGGTTCATCGGGCGCCGCCTGGACGATCCCCGCCTGAAGGGCATCCTGTGGCTGGCGGTGGGCGGGCTGTTCGAGTACTGGGGCGGCACGCTGGTGCGCGCGCCTTCGTGGGCACGCCGGGCGCGGCTGGAATGGCTGTTCATCGTCTCGCAGCAGCCCTACAAGGCGCGCCGCTACTTCGAGGGCATCCCCCGCTTCCTGGGCCGCGTGATCGCCGCCGAGGCGCGTGGCACCCACTCCTGGCCGGGTCCCGAAGCCGGATCGTTCTCGGTGCCTTCGCCGACCCTGCGAAGCCAGGTGAAGGGGGCGGCCCGCCTGGCAACGGCCCGGCTGTCGCGCATCGCGGGCCGGCTGGACCCGGAATCGCCGCGCATCCTTTGCTACCACGGCGTGTCGTCCCGCGGCGAGGACGAGTGGTGCGTGACGCCCGACCAGTTGCGGGACCAGATGACGGAGGTCCGGCGGACCCGGACGCCGGTCGACCTGGCCCGCATCCTGGCGTGGCTGCGCGGCGAATCCGACCTGCCGCCCCGCGCGGTCGCGGTGACGTTCGACGACGGGTACGCCGACGTGCTGCAACTGGCGGCCCCGATCCTGGCGGATCACGGGGTCCCCGGCGCGGTCTTCGTTTCGCCCGGGTTGGTACGCGGGGGGGCGACTGCGGCCCACGCGGACTTCCAGGTGCGCCGCCCGCTGATGGACGGGCCCCAGGTGAGGGAACTGGCCGGGCTGGGCTGGACGATCGGATCCCACGGGCAGACCCATGCGCCGCTGGCGCGCCTGGACCCGGACTCCGCCCGTCACGAAATCGTGGAATCCAGGCGCGAACTGGAGGACCTGCTGGGCGCGCCGGTGGCGTTCCTGGCGTACCCGTACGGCACGCCGGGGACGGTCTCGGCACGCGACCGGCGGCTGGCCCAGGAGGCCGGCTACCAGGCGGCGATGCTGGCGGTGACCGGAGGCCTTCGCCGCACGGACGACCGCTTCGGCCTGCCCCGCAGCAAGGTGCTGGGCACCGACGGCCCCGAGGCGTTCACCGCCATCCTGGAAGGCGCCCTGGACGCGTGGCGCGCGATCGAACGCACGCATTGAAGGGGAAGGCGGGGGGGGCGGGGCCGACCTGATGCAGGGCGGGGCCCCCGTGCCCTGCCCAGGGCCTGATGTAGGGCAGGGCCCCCGTGCCCTGCCCAGGACGTCCGGATCGCGACAAGGAACGCGGGAATCAGGAGGCGGGGGACAGGGCCCCTCCTGTGATGGCGGGGGACAGGGCCCCCGCCCTACATGGGCCGGGAGGTACCGTGCGTGACGTTCCCCGGATCCGGCGCGCCGCATTCGTTCCGGCGCTGGCCACCGTGCTGGCGGGGTTTCTCGCGGTGCCCGCCCTCGCCGGCCCGCCCCCCCGCCCCACCCCGGCCACGTTCGCCCCGGCATTGCGGATCTCCGACGGACCGTCCCTGGAACCGCCGCCGGTCGGAGCGTGGGATCTCCGGGTCGTGTCCCCGCGGTTCCTGCAGGTCACCTGGATCAACACGGCGGCGCCCGGCCGCGACCCTTCCACCTGGGATTTCGTCCGGGACGGCGCCGCGCGCCTGCCTCCCCCGGCCTCGTTCCGGGCCCGGGTCGGTGACCGTGTCGTGGCCGTCGAGGCCGTCGGGTTCCGGCGGCGCCCGGCCTTCGCGGCCAAGGGGCGACGGGACCTGCGCATCCGGAACGTGCTGACCCTGCGGCTGGCATCGCCGCTGCCGGCACGTGGCGAGTTGCACCTCGGGAACCCGGGGAAGGACGTCTTCTCCTCCCCCGTGGAGATCGCGGCCCCCCTGGACCCGATGCGGCCCTCGACGGCCATCCACGTGCCCCACGTGGGGTACGCGACGAACGGTTCGAAAAGGGCGGCGGTGGGGACGTGGACGGGGACGCTGGGCGAACTGCCGGTTCCCGAGGACGCCGGGTTCCAGGTGGTCGATGCGGCCACCGGGCAGGTGGCGTTCCAGGGGCGACTGTCCCGCACCCATGAGCAGGGCTTCGAGACGGCGGTGCCGCCCTACCGGCAGGTGCGGGAGGCGGACTTCACGCCGCTGGACCGGCCGGGGGCGTACCGCCTTCGGGTGGCGGGCCTGGGCGCCTCGCCCCCCTTCCCGATCGACGACGGGCGCCCGGCGCTGCTGGCCCGGACGCTGGCCCTCGGGCTGTACCACCAGCGGTGCGGCGCGGCGCTGGAGGCGCCGTTCACCCGGTTCACGCACGACGCCTGCCACCTGGCCCCGGCCGCCATCCCGCGGACAGGCGACCGCCACTTCGACGCCCGGCTGGCAGGGCTCCAGCAGGGCCGTTCGCCGGGCGACCAGAAGGCCCCGTCGCTGGACTCGATGGACCGCGCGCTGTACCCCTTCTCGCAGGAGGGTCCCGTCGACGTCCGCGGCGGGCACCACGACGCGGGGGACTACAGCCGGTACGTCACGAACAGCGCGGCCCTGGTCCACGCGCTGGTCCTGGCGACCGACGCGTTCCCCGGCGTGGCCGAACTGGACAACCTGGGGCTGCCCGACAGCGGCGATGCCCTGCCGGACCTGCTGCAGATCGCGAAGTGGGAGGCCGACTTCCTGGCCCGGATGCAGGACCGGGACGGCGGCGAGTTCTTCCTGGTGTACCCCCGCGACCGTGCCTACGAGGACGACGTGATGCCGGACCGGGGCGACCCCCAGGTGGTCTTCCCGAAGAACACCTCGGCCACCGCCGCCGCCGTGGCCGCCCTGGCCCAGGCGGGGTCCTCGCCATGGATGCGGCGCGCCTTCCCGGACGAGGCGGCCGGCTACCTGGACAAGGCCCGGAAGGGATGGGAGTTCCTGGAGGCGGCGTGGCGCGCGCACGGCCGCAACGGTGCCTACCAGCACGTCACGCACTACGGAAACCAGTTCGCGGACTCCGATGAGATTGCGTGGGCTGCCGTCGAGTTGTGGCTGGCCACGGGCGAGGAACGTTTCGCGCGGGTGGCGCGGGACGGGTTCGATCCGGTTGATCACTCGCGGACCCGCCGATGGGGATGGGTGCCGCTGACCGAGGGCTACGGGAACGCGACGCGATCCTGCGCGCTGGCCCCGCGCACCGGCCACCCGTTCGCCACGCGCCTGGACCGGGACCTCCAGGCCCGCTGCCGCACCGAACTGGACCGGGTCGGCGACGAACTGGCGTCGTGGGCGCTGGCCTCGGCGTGGCGGGTGACCTTCCCCCTGGAGAACAAGCGGTTCGCGACCGCAGCCTGGCACTTCTCGCCGGCCTACGCGTTCGATCTGGAGGTCGCGGCGCTGGGCCGGAACCGGCCGGATCTGCACGCCTTCGCCGAGTCGGACTTCGACTACGCCCTGGGCGCGAATCCCGTCGACGTGTGCTTCCTGGCGGGTCTGGGCCGCAACCGGCCGATGAATCCCGTCAGCCAGTTCGCGGCCAACGACGGGCGCGCGCTGCCCCCGACGGGCCTGCTGGTGGGCGACGTGACCGAAGGGCCTTCGTGGACCCCGGACTACCAGCGCGACCTGGGACGCCTGGCCTTCCCGCCGGACGGCGACCGCAACACCCGGGACCCGTACCCGATGTTCGACCGCTGGACCGACATGTGGAACGTGAAGGCCGAGGCGACGGTCGTGGCCCAGGGCCAGGCGCTGGCGGCGGCGGCGGCGATGATGGGGCGCAGCGCGCTGCGAGGCCAGCCGTGGCGGCAGGCGACCGCGTGGATCGGCGGGCTTCCGGCACGGATCGTCGCGGGCATGGCCGTGACGCCCCGCCTGGAGGTCCAGCCGTCCGGACCCGTCGCGCGCGAGACCGCCTGGGAGGCCTCCGGCCTGTCACCGCGGCAAGGGCCGGCCCCGACCTTCGTGTTCCCCCGTCCCGGCCCGGCCTGGATCGAGGCCGAGGAGGTCGGGCTGGACGGCAGGCGGGTCTTCGCCCGTGCAGACATTACCGTCCTGCCGTCCGGCACATCCGCGCCCGGGGATTGACCTCGTTCCCGCCTCCTTCTACTCCTGGAAGCGTGGGAACCGGCGGGAGGCCCCCCATGCATCGTCCCTTCGTCCCGGCCCTTCTGGCCACCCTGATCATCGCGGCGTGCGCCCACGGCCCGCAGAGACTGGACTACGTCACGCTGGACAGCCCGTCGATGCGCCGGCCGATGCAGTACGCGGCGTACCTGCCCCCGGGCTTCCTGCCGGGCGAGCGCCTTCCGCTCCTGGTTTTCCTGCACGGCGCCGGGGACAGCCCCCGCTCGTTCGAGAGCCACGGCGCGGCGGCCCTGCTGGACCAGGCACTGCAGGACGGCCGGGTCCCGCGCGCGGTCATCGTGGTGCCGCAAGGCGACATGGGGATGTGGACGAACTGGCACGACGGCACCCGGCACTACGAGGACTGGGTCGTCCAGGAGGTGCTGCGGGACGCGACCCGCCGGTTCCATACCCTGCCCTGCCCCGAGGGCTGCCACCTCGCGGGCGCCTCGATGGGGGGCGCCGGAGCGCTGCGCATCGCGCTGCACCACCCCGGCCAGTTCGCCTCGGTGTCCAGCCTGTCCGGCCCGGTCTTCGACAGCGAGATGGTCCTGCGGTTCGCGAACAACCGCAGGATCCGCGCCATGATCCCGGTGGACCGCATCTTCGGCCCGGTGAAGGAGGGCGACGACTTCTCGCAGGAGGATCTGTATGCCCGGTGGCGCGCCCCCGAGGATCTGAAGGGCCTGCGGCTGTTCCTGGCCTGGGGCGATCACGACCGGAAGGAGATCGTCCAGACCAACCGGAAGTTCGCCAGGCACCTGGCCCAGCGGGGCATCCCCTTCCGGGAGGAGGAGTACGTCGGGGGACACGACTGGGAGCATTGGGGCCGGATGCTGGTCCCGATGCTGCAGGCGCAACTGGGCGCCGCGAATTGACGGGGCACCGAACGACCGATACCCTTCGCCCATGACGGTCTATGTCGTGGGCGGCCCGCCCTCCGCCGGCAAGACGAAGGTCATCGAACGCGCGCTGGACGCCGGCGCGTTCGATCCCCCCGTCGGGGTGGCCAAGCTGGACTGCAGCGAGAGCACGGACCTGGGGACCTGGCGGGCCCGGTCGATCCCGGCGCGCCAGTTGCTGGCCGGGGCGCTGTGCCCGGACCACGTGCTGATGGAGAAGTACCCGGAGCTGCTGGCCTGGGCCGCGGAGAAGGGCCTGCAGACGCTGGTCGTCGAGACGGCCGGCCTGTGCGGGCGATGCGCGCCGTACCTGCGGGACGCCGTGGCCGTCGCGGTGCTGGACGCGACGGCGGGCATCGCGGCGCCTCGCAAGCTGGGCCCCCTGCTGGCCGACGCGGACATCGTGGTGATCACGCGCGGCGACCTGGTCTCGCAGGCCGAAAGGGAGGCCTTCGGCGTCAACCTGCGGTCACGGAACGACCGGGCGCACCGGGCCTGGCTGGACGGCCGCACGGGGGAAGGCGCCATGGTGCTGGCGACCGCGCTGCGGACGGCGGCGCGGTCGGTGTGCCGGCAGGCCGCGACGGGCGCTGGCGAGGTCGCTGCCCGCACGCCGTTGCCGCAGTTGTACTGCTCGTACTGCCTGGGACGGGACCAGGCGGGGATCGAGATCCTGTAGGCGTCGGACACCGACGGGGGTTCGGATGGAGTTCCTGGAGATCCCCGGCTACCTGGGCCTCGACGCGGACGGCTGGTCCCTGCTGGTGGGGTTCTTCCTGATCCGGGAGGAGCCCCGGGATCGCCTGCCCCACCTCTGCCAGATGGACGAGGCGCGCGTCGATGGGGCGCTGGCGACGCTGCACGCGGCGGGGTTGGTCCGTGCCCGGGACGACGGCGGCACCCGGCGCTGGTCGCTGCGTCCCCCCTCGGAGTGGCTGTCCCCGCAGGCCCCGGCCGGCCGCGACCCGGACCGCTGGGAGATGGAATCCGACGAACTGCGGCGGCTGCACGATCTGCGCGGCATGCCGCGGGTGACGGTGGTGGCGAACCGCGAGATCCGCGACCGTCGGCGCCTCCAGCCCGAGGTGCTGCGCTACTCGACGGCCACCCAGCCCGCCATCGACCTGCGCGTCGGCACGCGCTGCAACCTGAACTGCGCATACTGCCTGCTGGGCCACGAGGACCGGTACCTGCGCACGGCCGCCGAGGTCGCCGCGGACCTGGCCCTGGGACGCGAGCGCGACCTGGAGAAGGTCTCGTTCACCGGGGGCGAGCCGACGCTGCACCCGGACCTGCCCCGGCTGGTATCGGTCGCCCGGAAGATGGGGTACCGCGAGGTCGTGCTGGTCACCAACGGCCTGACCCTGTCGATCCCGGGGGTCCTGGAACGGCTGGTTTCGGCCGGCGTGACGGCGGTGGGGATCTCGTTCGACACGCCCGACCGCGCGACGGCCGAGGCCCTGTGGCAGGTGGACGCGCTGGACCGGGTTCTGGCGGCCTTCGAGGCGGTGGGACGCCACCCCGCCCTGCCCCTGGGCTCGATCGCGGTGGTCACCCGCCCGACGATCCCGCAACTGCCCGACCTGGCCCGCTTTTTCGCGGACCTGAACGACCGCATCGACAACCTGTTCGTGCCGAACCTCGACTTCGTGATGCCCGAGGAGAACGCCTGGATCCACCGGGACGACCTGGTGCCGCGGTTGACGGACGCCGTCCCGGCCGTGATGGAGGCCCTGTCGATCGCCCATGCCCGCGGGCTGCCCCTGACCTTCCGGGGCTTCCCGCCGTGCCTGCTTCCCGGATTCGAGACGTGGTCCTACGACCGCTACATGACGATCTTCCAGCTGGTCCGAACACCGGGCGGGATCGTCTTCGACCGCGCCGCCATCGACGCCTTGCGGGTCAAGGCGCCGGGCTGCCGACGGTGCGTCCACTACCGGGAGTGTACCGGGGTCTCGCGTTCGTATGCCAACCTGTTCGGCCTGTCCGAACTGGTTCCCGTGGAGGCGCGGCCGTGAGGATCGCATTCGTCGCCGGCCCGCCCGGATGCGGCAAGACCCGCCTGGTCCTGCACGCCCTGGGTCCGCTGCGCGCCGGGGGGATGGCGTGCGGCGTGCTGAAGATGGACGCGGTCGCCAGCACCGACGACCAGGCGTACCGCGCGCAGGGCATCCCCGCCCGGCTGCAGGTCGCCGGCGACGTCTGCCCGGACCACGAGGCGATGGTGGCGCTGGGACCGGCCCTGCGCTGGGCGAAGGAACAGGGCCTGGACCTGCTGGTGGTCGAGACCGCCGGCCTGTGCGACCGCTGCTCGCCGTTCCTGCAGCGCGCGCTGGCCGTGTGCGTCGTCAGCGGCCTGTCCCACCTGGCCGCCCCGCGCAAGATGCGGGCGATGGTGGAACCTGCGGACGTCGTGGTGCTGACCCGGTGCGACGGCATCAGCCCGGCCGAGCGCCAGGTGTTCCTGCAGTCCCTGAAGGCACTGAACCCCGGGGCGACGCGGATCGTCGCGAACGGGCTGACCGGCGAGGGGACCTGGGCGCTGACGGCGGCCCTGCGCGCCGCGCCCGACCTGCGCGTGCGGGACGTCGAGCCGCTGCGCTCGACGCTGCCGCGCGGGTACTGCCACTTCTGCCAGGGAGCGGAGTCCGGCCATGCCTGAACCGGCCATCCTGACCGTGCTGCCGGGGACCGACAAGTTCGGGCGTTCCGAACCTTTCGGTTCCCTGGAATTCGAAGCGGGCCGCACCGTGGCCATCGTCGGCCCCACCGGCTCGGGCAAGACCCGCCTGCTGGCCGACCTGGAGCGGCTGAGCCCCGGCGACTCGCCCACCCGGCGCCGCGTGTCCCTGCGGGGCGTGCCCCCGGCGGTCGTGGCCGCCGATCGGGCCGTCGCCCGCATCAGCCAGTCCATGCAGTTCTTCCTGGACCTGGGCGTGCGGGAGTTCCTGGAGATGCACCGGGACGCGCTGCAGCGGGACCGGGAGGACACCGACCTGGACGCGGTCCTCGGGGCGGCGAACCACCTGGCCGGCGAGCCCTTCGGCCCCGACACGCCCCTGGCCTCCCTCTCGGGCGGGCAGGCCCGGGCCTTGATGATCGCGGACGTGATGGGCATCAGCGACGCGCCGGTGCTGCTGGTGGACGAGATCGAGAACGCCGGCATCGACCGGCACGCGGCGCTGGACGTGCTGTCGGCCCCCGGGCGGCTGGTCTTCCTGGCCACCCACGACCCGTTGATCGCGCTGCGCGCCGACGTGCGCCTGGTGCTGTGCGAGGGGGCGATCCGCGAGGTACGCGAGACCACGCCGGCCGAGCGGAGACTGGCGGCCCGGTTGGCTCGCGAGGACCGGAAGACCGGCCTCCTGCGCGACGCCCTTCGTCGCGGGGACTGGCTGGCCTGACCCGAAAAGAAAAAGGGACAGCCTCCCATTTCCGGCCGCTGCCGTTTTCGTATCCCCAGGATGTTCCGACATTCCGCCGCACAAGCCTTCCCGGGAAGACGAGAAAAGCGCCACATGGAGAATTGGAGGCTGGCCCTATTTCGAGTGGCGGAGGATGCGGCGGGCCAGGGCGCGGTCGTCCCGGGTCAACCCGAAGGCGACGAACAGGGCCGCAAACACCGCGCAGCCGGCGACGGCCTCGCCCAGCACCACAGCCAGGTTCGCGGGCGGCAGCGCGGCCTTCAGCCCGACCATCGCCAGGTAGCCGCCCGCCGCCGGCAGCAGGGACGGCAGGAACACCTCCCGGAGGTACTCGCCGAAGCCGACCCCGTAGGCGTGCCGGACCAGGGCCAGCACGACGCCCACGTCGACCAGCGCGGTCGCGACCAGCGTGCCCAGCGCCACGCCCGGCAGCCCGATCCGCCACACCAGCAGCAGGCTGGCGACGACGTTGACCGTCATGCTCAGGAACGCCGCCCAGGCCGTCAACCGGTGGTGCCCGGTCATGCTGAACACGCCCGAGGCCACCATCTGCGGCACCAGCAGCGCCACGGACGCCATCAGGATCGACAGCACCAGCGCGCCCTCACCGTAGTCCGGCCCGATCCAGGAGGACAGCGCCTCGCGCCCCAGCGCCGCGGCCGCCACCGCCATCCCCGCGGCCGGCGCCAGGGCCAGCCGCGCCCCGCCGACCAGCAGTCGCCGCACGTCGTCCTGCCGCCCCGCCCCGCTCCACTCGGCGGCCAGCGGCCCCAGCACGTTGACCCCCTGCTTGATCAGCATCAGCGCGTTCTCGGCCACCTTCAGGGCCACGCCGTACAGCGCCACCGCCGACAGCGGCAGGAAGGCGTTGACGATGATCGGGTCGGTCCGCAGCAGCACCAGGGACGAAACCGTCACCACGAACTGCGCCGCGCTGATCCAGGCCGCCGCCCCCAGCATCGTCCGGTCGAAACGGCGCAGCGAGATCCGCAGGTCCGGCATGGTCCCGTACGCGACGGCCATGTAGGCCAGGTTCTCCACCGCGAACGCCGCCACGTTGGCCCAGGCCAGGCCGATCAGCCCTCCCCCGCATTCCAGGGCCGCCACCGATGCCACGGCATACAGCACCGAGCCCCCGGCCTGCACGGCGTTCACCCAGCCGATGCGCCCGTTGCCGAACAGGATCGACCGGAACATCCCGAACGGCAGGCTGACCGCGATGGACCGCGCCGCCAGCACCCACAGCAACGGCAGGGCCGCCTGGCGGCTGGCCTCGGGGATGCCGAACAGGTCCGCGTAGAAGGGCGACAGGCCCCCGACGACCAGCGCGGCCACGCACGCCAGGACCAGGTAGACCGCCAGCACCGTGCTGAGCAGGCGGTTGCGGCGGTCCACGTCCCCGGACCCGCGCGCCTCCGCGGTGAACCGCACCACGCTGGTCGCGAACCCGAAGTCCACCAGCGACAGGAAGCCCAGCACCGAGAAGGTCAGCGTCCACAGGCCGTACCCGTCGTCGCCCAGCCGGTCCACCAGGTAGGGGATCAGGGCCAGCTGGACCACGATCACGACGCCGTAGCGCAGGTAGGAAGTCGCGGTGTCGAGGGCCACGCGACGGGCGGTGCCGCTCATGCCGCCCCCCCGGCCGACGCCGGCGTTGCCGCCACGGCATCCCGTTCCCGCCGACGGGCCAGGCGCGCCGCCCGGGCCTGAAGCCGCGACACGTCGGCCAGCCCGACGGACAGGCCGCAGCACAGCAGGAACAGGAAGAAGATCGGGGTGATGCGGAACACCCACTCCAGCAGCCCGGACAGGTGCAGCACCAGCATGCCCAGCGCGATCGCGGCCTGCAGCAGCCCCTCGTAGCCCGGCCGCCGGAAGGCCTCCCGCGACGCGAACCAGAGGAACCGCAGCAGCACCAGCAGGAACGCCGCCAGCCCGACCCAGCCCATCTCGGCCGCGGTCAGGAAGTAGATCTCGTGGCAGACGCCCTTCTGCTTCTCGTTCGACATCACCTGGATGAACTGCGAGTACCTGGGGTTGTTCGTCAGCACGTACGAGAACTGGTTGACGCCCACGCCCAGCGTGCTGTCGGACGCCATCGCCTTCGCGGCCAGGTTGAACTCCTCGCGGGCCATGTGCGACGCCTCGGGCGCCTCGATGAACCGTTCCATGATGCTGCGCCCGGTCGCCAGCCCGCCCAGCACCAGCCCGCCGACCACGACCATCGACGCGACCGACACCCGCATCGACCGCGTCTTGCGGTTCGCCACCAGCAGTACCCCCAGCACCGCCACCAGCGCCAGCACCATGCCGCCGCGGCTGAAGGTCATGACCACGGTCAGCAGCATCGCCAGCACGCAGCCCAGGCTGAACAGCGCGGCCCGCGTCTTCAGCCACTTCGCGGAGAGGCCCATCGCCAGAAGGATCGGCAGCACCTGGTTCAGGTACAGCGGCACCGTGTTCGAGTGGTCGAACATCACCGGCACGCGGTAGATGCCCTGCCCGTACTTCTGGTACACCGCGTACAGCGGGAACACGATGCCGATCGCCAGGAGGCCGTGCCAGATCGACTTCACGGGCACCCCGACCCGGATCACGTTGATGACCGTCCAGTACAGCAGGAAGCCCCGGAACATCTTCACCAGCGTGAACGACGCCAGCAGCCCCTGCGGCGCGTCGATGGACGACAGCCCCGCCACCCCGAAGTACAGCAGCATCGGCCCCAGGTTGTACGGGATCCACCGGATGCGCCCGGGCCGCCGCATCACGACGGCCAGCGCCAGAGCCCAGCAGACCAGGTCGGCCAGCGTCACCTCGAAGCCGCGATCCGGCCCCCGGTACGTCTCGATCGACAGCAGGTGCATGTTGCCGTGGTCGCCCAGGCCGGTCGCGAAGATCAGCAGCGAGAACAGGTGCCCGCGCCACTTCTCGGACTGCCAGGCCAGGGCCGCCATCGCGGGCACGGCCAGCACCAGAAGCACCGCGAACACCGCGTACTTCATGCACCGCCTCCGGCCCGCCAACGCCCCGCCGTCACAGCCCCAGCTCCGACAGGAAGACGTCCTTCAGGTCCGCCAGGCCTGCCGGCCGGGGGGCGTCGGTCGCGTTCGTGCCGTAGAAGGCGACCGAGTCCGGGTCGTCCGGCGCGTAGCCGTGCATGCCGGCGATCGGCCGCAAGCCCATGTGCGACGGCACGATCAGCACCCCGGGGTCCGCCAGCCAGAAGCGGTGCCCGTACCGCCGTCCCGGGAAGTCCACGCCCCAGGCGTGCAGCGTGTCGTCGTCCAGCAGCCGGCCGCGCGGCTCCTGCGCAAGCGCGGCCTCGATGTGTTCCCGCGCCCCGTCCCGCAGGTACCAGAACCGCGCCGTGGTCGAATCGTACACCGCGACGTAGTCCTGCCCGTATTTCAGCCCCGTCGCCTGCACCCGCGCCTGCAGGTCGCAGGTCCCGGTGACGTCGGTCATCCCGTGATCCGAGAACAGGTGCAGCCGCACGTCCTCGTAACGTTCGCGCGCGATCGCCAGGACCTCGCGCACGCGCGCCTCGTACCAGCGCAGGCGGGCCTCCACCCCGGGCCCGCGCGTCCCCTGGTCGTGCAGCACGGCGTCCATCGAGGCCAGGAACAGCCACCCCAGCGCGATGCGTCCATGCGAAACGTCGGCCTTCAGCCGCGCCACGTTCTCGACCTCGGGTCGCCGCCAGTCGGACAGCGAGAACGGGATGCCCCGCTGCCGCAACGGGTCGAAGACGGTCTCCTGCCCCCCCAGGATCCCTCCCGGGAAGTAGATGTCCCTCTTCTCGATGTAGTCCATCAGCGGCAGGACGTCCCACGGCACGTTGTACAACTGGAAGTACCCGTTCCAGCCCAGCATCCGGCCGACGCCCGCGCTGATCCACGACCGCACCCGGCCCCGGTCCACCACCTGCGACGGCAGGTACCGGAACCACCGCAGCGCCTTGAACGGGGATCGCGGCGGGTCGTACACGAAGAAGCTGAAGTGCCCGTGGTCGCGCGGGGCGGCGCCCGTCAGGATGGTCGGGTCGCACGTCGAGGAGTACCCGAACACGGTCTGCAGGGGGGCCCGGTACGCCAGCACGTCCTCGAGGATCGGGACCCGGCGCGCCAGTTCCCAGCCGTAGGCATCGACGAACACCGACAGGACCAGTCGTCCCGATCGCGCCATCCGGTCCTCCCCGCCCATCGCGTCCTTGACTCGCACGGATGCGATGGGCAACGATATCACACCCGTCCTGGCAAGGACCTGTTCCGGGAGTGACGATGGCCGGCCCCGACACCCCCCCTCCCTCGATGCCCGCAGATCCCCCCCCCGGAACCGGGCGGCCGCACCTGCTGACCGTGGTGGTCGAGGACTACTTCCAGCACGCCGCCTTCAGCAACCTGATCCAGCCCGACCGCTGGCGACGGTTCGAGGCGCGCGTCGGCACGAACACGCGGCGGGCGCTGGACCTGCTGGACGAGTACGGCATCCGCGCGACCTTCTTCACGGGGGGCTGGATCGCCGAGAAGATGCCCGACGTGCTGCGGGAAGTGGCCCGGCGCGGCCACGAGGTCGCCAGCAAGGGCTTCTACCACCGGTCGCTGTCCGAAATGTCCCACCGCGAGTTCCGGGACGACCTGCGGCGGTCGCGCGTGGCGATCGAGCGCGCCTCGGGTGTCCGCTGCTGGGGCCACCGCGTCGCGCAGGGGACGTTCACGCCCGAAGACCTGTGGGCCCTGGACGTGCTGGCCGAGGAGGGGTTCGCCTACGACTCGTCGTTCTTCCCTCGCATGACCGACATCCGCAAGGAGCCGTGGCGCCGATACCCGCACCGGCACCACCACGCGGGCCGCGACCTCTGGGAATTCCCCCTGTCCAGCGTCGGGCCCTCCTGGTTGACCGTCCCGGCCGCGGGCGGCAACTACTTCCGTCAGATGCCCCGCGGCCTGATGCGGCGTGTGGTGGAGGCGTGGGACCGCACGCAGTCGTCGCCCTTCAACCTGTACTTCCACGTCTGGGAACTGGACCCCGAGATGCCGCGCATCGACGCGGTGGACCGGCTGACGCACGTCCGGCAGTACCGGAACCTGGACAAGATGGAAGGCATCCTGCGGGGGTACTTCCAGCAGTACCGATTCGGCAGCATCGCGGCACACCTGGGCCTGGACCCGGCCGCGCCGCCCGCCACCCGGGCCGAGGACGAGGTGCCGGACACAGACGCGCGCAGCCGCAAGGGGCGCAGGATCTCCCGGCACGTCCCGCGCCAGCCGCTGACCCCCATCACGATCGTGGTGCCCCTGTTCAACGAGGAGGAGGCGCTGCCGTACCTGCGGAACACGCTGGACGAGGTGCAGGCCGACTTCCAGAAGCGGTACGACGTGCGGTTCGTGTTCGTGGACGACGGCAGCAGCGACCGGACCTGGGAGGTCGTGCAGGAGATGTTCGGCGGCCAGCCGGGCTGCAAGGCGGTCCGCCAGCCCCGCAACAGCGGCGTGGCGGCGGCCATCCTGGCGGGAATCCGGGCCGCGGACACCGAGGTCGTGTGCTCGATCGACTGCGACTGCACCTACGACCCGCGCCAGTTGCTGGAGATGATCCCGATGCTGACCGACGACGTGGACATGGTGACCGCGTCGCCGTACCACCCGCAGGGCCAGGTCCTGAACGTGCCGGAGTGGCGGCTGACCCTGTCGAAGGGCCTGTCGTTCCTGTACCGGCGCCTGCTGCACAACCGGCTGGCGACGTACACCGCGTGCTTCCGCGTCTACCGCAAGTCGGCGGTCGAACGGGTGCAGGTCACCGAGGGCGGGTACCTGGGCGTGGTCGAGATGCTGGCCCGGATGGACCTGGCCGGATCGCGGATCGTGGAAGCGCCGGCCGTGCTGGAGGTCCGCATGATGGGCCAGTCGAAGATGAAGGTCGCGCGGACGATCCGGGGCCACCTGGGGCTGCTGGCGCGGATGACGAGGACGCGGATCCAGGGGAGGCCGTCGTGAAGGGGAACGAACGCAGGCCGGCAAAGGGGTCCGGGGCGGGGAAGACCGCGGACGCCGGGACGCCGGGCCGGCAGCGCTGGGCCATCGTCGGCGGCGGCATGCTGGGCCTGACGCTGGCACACCGTCTGGCGGGCCAGGGACGCGACGTGACCCTGGTCGAGGCGGCACCGTGCCTGGGCGGCCTGGCGGCGGCCTGGACGATCGACGGCGTGACCTGGGACCGCCACTACCACGTGATCCTGGCCTCCGACGCGCACTTCCGGCGCGTGCTGGCCGAGATCGGCCTGGACGGCGAGATCGAGTGGGCCACGACGCGCACCGGCGTGCTGGCGGGCGGCCGCCTGTACTCGATGTCCAACACGATCGAGATGGCGACGTTCCCCGTGCTGGACCTGGTGGACAAGGCTCGCATGGCCGCCACGATCCTGCACGCGTCCCGGATCCCGGACGGGCGCGCGCTGGAGGCGATCCCGGTGGCGGACTGGCTGACGCGCTGGTCCGGGCAGGCCGCGTTCGAACGCTTCTGGCTGCCCCTGCTGCGCAGCAAGCTGGGCGACAACTTCCGGAAGACGTCGGCGGCCTTCATCTGGGCGACGATCCAGCGCCTGTACGCCGCGCGCCGAAGCGGCCTGAAGGAGGAACGCTTCGGGTACGTCCGCGGGGGGTACGCGCGCATCCTGGACCGCTTCGAGCAGGTGCTGCGGGCCGAACACGTCCGCATCGAGACGGGCCGGCCGGTGGCCCGGGTGCACGCGCGGGACGGGCAGCCCACCCTCGACTTCGCCGACGGGACGTCGAAGGCATTCGACCGCGTGGTCGTGACGGCCGCGGCCCCGCTGGCCGCGCGCCTGTGCGACGGCCTTTCGCCCGGCGAGCACGACCGCCTGTCCGGCGTCCAGTACCAGGGCATCGTCTGTCCGTCGATGCTGCTTCGGCGCCCGCTGGCCGGCTTCTACGTCACCAACCTGCTGGACCCGGCGCCCTTCACCGGCGTCATCGAGATGTCCGCGCTGGTGGACTCCGACCGGCACCTGGGCGGCCGGCACCTGGTCTACCTGCCGCGCTACGTCGCCTCCGACGACCCCTTCCTGAAGGTCCCGGACGACGAGGTGCGCACCACCTTCCTGTCGGCGATGGCGCGCATGTACCCGGGCTTCCAGGCGGACGACGTGCTGGCCTTCCAGGTCAGCCGCGTGTCGCACGTGATGGCCCTGCCCACGCTGCGCTACTCGGATCGCCTGCCACCGGTGCGCACCTCGATCCCCGGCGTGTTCACCCTGAACTCGGCGCACATCGTCAACGGCACCCTGAACGTCAACGAGACCGTCCAACTGGCCGAACGCGGCGCCCTCGCCTTCCGGGGCGAGTGGGTCGGCGCGTTCCTGCCCGCCCTGGACGGGAGGTGAGGCCCGCATGAAGCCGATCGCCAGCCTGTCCCTGGACCTGGACAACCTGTGGTCGTACATGAAGGTCCACAACGACGCCGGCTGGGAGGCGTTTCCCAGCTACCTGGACGTCGTGGTGCCCCGCGTGCTGGACTTCCTGGAGTCCCGCCGTCAGGCCATCACCTTCTTCGTCGTCGGCCAGGACGCCGCCCTGCCGCGAAACCGCGAGGCGCTGGCCCGGATCGGCGCGTCCCGGCACGAGGTCGGCAACCACTCGTTCGCGCACGAACCCTGGCTGCACCTGTACACGCGCGAACAGGTCGACGACGAGATCGCCCGCGCCGAGGACGCGATCGCCGGCGCCACCGGCAAGCGGCCCACGGGCTTCCGCGGCCCCGGCTTCAGCGTCTCCACCACCGTTCTGGAGGTCCTGGCCGCCCGCGGCTACCGTTTCGATGCCAGCACCCTGCCCACGTTCATCGGTCCGCTGGCACGCGCCTACTACTTCATGACGGCGCGGCTGGGCACCAAGGAGCGCGAGGAACGCGGCGCCCTGTTCGGCACGGTCCGCGACGGCCTTCGCCCGGTGACCCCGTACCGGTGGCGCCTGCCCTCGCGGTCCTCCATCATCGAAATCCCCGTCACCGTCTTCCCGGTGGCGCGCGTCCCGTTCCACCTGTCGTACGTGCTGTACCTGTCCACGTTCTCGGAGACGGCCGCGCGGCTGTACTTCCGGGGCGCGCTGGAGGCCTGCCTCCGGACCGGCGTCGAGCCGTCGATCCTGATGCACCCCCTGGATTTCCTGGGCGGCGACGACGTGAAGGAACTGGCCTTCTTCCCGGCCATGAACCTGCCCGGCCGCGTCAAGCTGGAGCGGGTGTCGCGGTACCTGCAGGACCTGTCGGACCGGTTCGAGGTGCTGCCGATGGGCGCGCACGCGGAGGCCCTGGACCTTCGCCCGCACCTTCCGGGACGCGCCCCGGACTTCGCCGAGGCCCCCGCCCCGGCGCCGTGAGGTGGACATGCCCGCCCTCGCCCGGCGACTCGCGGACTCCCTGCCGCTGCACCTGCTGCTGCTGGTCGGCCTGACCTTCGCGCTGGCCGGCACGCCGGTGCCCGCGGGCAACGAGGAGCATTACCTCGCGGTATTGCGGAGGATGTGGGACCCGTCGTTCCTGGCGGGCGACTGGACCTTCTCGACCCCGCTGCCCGACCGCTGGACCTTCGACGCGATCTTCGGCGCTCTGGCGCAGGTGCTGCCGCTGCCGGTCCTGGGCTGGGGCGGGCGCCTGGCCACCTGGACGCTGTCGCTGTGGGCAATCCTGAGGATCGCACGGCGCCTGGCCATCCCGCTGCCGATGGCCGCGGCCGGCGTGTCCCTGTGGCTGCTGCTGGAACAGTCGCTGGTGGGCGGCGAGTGGATGGTCGCCTGGTTCGAGGCCAAGGCGGTCGCGTGGGTGTTCCTGCTGCACGCCCTGGACGCGACCATGGGGGGCCGCTGGACGCGCGCGGGGGCCTTCGCCGGCCTGGCCGCCACCTTCCACCCGGCGGTGGGCGTGGTGGGCGGCGGCTCGCTGGCGATCGCCGTGCTGGCGGTGCACCGGCCCTGGCGCGACCTGCTGCGTCCCGCCCTGGCCGGCCTGGCCTGCGGGCTGCCGGGGATCGTCCAGGCGGGCCTGATGGTCCTGGGATCGGAACCCTCCACCACCGGCGACTGGCGCTTCCTGTCGACCTCGTTCCTGCGGATCCACATGGACGCCTCGACGTTCGACCGCGGCCTGCTGGCGGCCCTGGCCCTGTCGATCGCCTTCACCGTGGCCTGGTGCCGGCGGATGCGCGACAACCCCGCCTTCCGGATCCTCGCCTGGCTGCACCTGGCCCCCGCGGCGCTGTTCGCGGCCGGCCTGGCGGCCCACGCGGCCGGCGCCTGGCACTGGATGACGCTGACGCCCTACCGGCTGCTGCCGGTGATCAGCCTGCTGGCCTTCTGCCTGTCCCTGGCATCGCTGGCCTCGGTCGCCGCCCGCCAGGGCACCGGGTACCTGGCGCCCCTGCTGGCCGGCGGCGTGCTGCTGTGCCTGCCCGCCCTGCCCGCGCAGGTCCGGAACGTGGCCACGCGGGTCGGGACGGCCTGGCGAGCCACCGATGATTCATACGGCGAGGCGTTCGACTGGATCGCCGCGAACGTCCCCCCGGGGCGGATCGGGCTGGTGCCCCCCTGGCGTGGAGACGCCGCGCTGCGATCGCTGCACGGGCAGGTCGTCCACTGCGCCATGCCCCGGTACGACCGGCTGTCCGAGTGGCACGACCGCGTGGAGTCCCTGCTGGGGGACGTGACGGATTCCGAGACCCGGGATCTCGGCCTGCCCTGGAAGAAGGCGAAGGACGCATGGGTGGCCCTGTCCCGGGAACGGATCCTCGAACTGGCGCGGCGATACGGCGCGTCCTACCTGGTGTCCGAGGCCACCCACGCCTTCCCGCTGGCCTTCCAGGCGGGTCCCGTGAAGGTGTATTTCGTCGATCCCCTTCCCTGACCCGACCTTCGTGCCCACCCTAAACCTTCCGGGGCGACGTGCCGATACACGTGCGGGTTTCGGTAGAACGGCCGTCCGTAACCGAGGGAACAGGGGGTCGCGCCATGCTGCTGGCGACGCTGGGACGACGCGTCCGGGGAAGGGCGTTGCAGGCCACGATGGCCCCGCTGCCCGGCATCCTCCCGGACAGCGAGTTCCAGCGCCTGCTGGCCCGCGAGCGATCACGGTCCGACCGCAACTCCCACCCGTTCTCGCTGGTGGTGTTCGCAGTGGGGAGGCTGCCCCGTGCCAGGATGCGGCGCGTCGCCGAGATCCTGCGCGACCGCCGGCGTCTGACGGACGACGTGGGCTGGCTGGGGCTGGACGAACTGGGGGTGCTGCTTCCGGACACGCCGGCCAAGGGAGCGCGGCGATTCGCGGAGAAGATCCTCCCGGCCTTGCGCAAGGAAGGTTGCGACGTCGAGGACCGGATCTACACGTACCAGGGCAATTCCGACGATTCGTCGATGTGGGCCCCGCCTCCGGACCCGCCGTGCCCCGTCGTCCCGGACCCGCCCCCGGGGACGCTCCCGTCGCGGCCTTGGCCGGCCGGGATGGCGGTGCGCGTGAACGACCTGAGGTCGCTGTTCCTGAAGCCCCTGCCCCCGTGGAAGCGGGCGATGGACGTGCTGGTGTCCGCCCTCCTGCTGGTCCTCCTGTCGCCGGTCTTCCTGGCGGTGGCCGTGACCGTCCGGCTGTCCAGTCCCGGGCCGATCATCTTCCGTCAGCCCCGGGCCGGGCGCGGCGGCCATCCGTTCACGTTCTACAAGTTCCGCACGATGGTCGCGAACGCCGAGGAGTTGAAGGAGTCGCTGCGCGGCGTCAACGAGGCCGAGGGGCCGGTCTTCAAGATCCGGCAGGATCCCAGGGTGACGACGGTGGGCCGGTTCCTGCGACGGACCAGCATGGACGAGTTGCCCCAGTTGTGGAACGTCCTGAAGGGGGACATGTCGCTGGTGGGACCGCGGCCGCCGACGATGGACGAGATCCCCTCCTACGCGTCGTGGCAGGCGCGCCGCCTGGAACTGACCGGCGGCATCACGGGCATCTGGCAGACCAGCGGGCGCCACGAGGTGGGGTTCGTGGACTGGATGCGGATGGACGTGCGCTATTCGAACCAGGCCGGGTTCGCCACCGACCTGAAACTGCTGGCCAGAACCGTCTGGGCCGTCCTCTCCGGCCGCGGCGCCTCCTGACCCCGGTTCAGGGGGTCGGGCCGCGCCCGAACGCGCAGTCGACCAGCGTCGATCGGAAATCCTGGAACGAGGGGACGGGCTCGGGGGGCAGCGGGTCGACGATCGCGCAGCCGGTCGAGCAGGTGCCCGCGATGCGCTGGACGTCGGCGAAGACGACCTTCTGGAAGTCCGTGTCCGCGTACCTCTGGTTGTAGAAGGCGACCAGGTCCGCCACCTCCCGCGCGACGCCGCGTTCGACGGCCTGGAAGCCCGCCAGCACCGCCTGGACCAGTTCCTCGTCCGGCCCCCCCCGGCCGCGCCCGATGCCGGTGTAGCCCACGCCGCGCGACTCGACCGCCTGGCGGTTCGTCACGTTGCAGGCGTCCACGAACCCCTTCAGGTTCGGTCCCGCCGCCGCCAGGATCCCGGGGATGTCGTCCGCGTACACCCGGTGCCCCGTGCAGGCGAAGGCGACGTCCGCGCCCCGCAAGGCCGCGTCGCGGTCGGCCACGAAGAACGGGTCCAGTCCGGTGCGCAGCAGGTTCTGGTCCCCCGGCTTCACGTAGGGATCGGTCAGCGTCACCGAGGCGCACTTCTCCCGCAGCAGCCGCGCCAGCACCAGCGTCGGCGAGTTCCGCGTGTCCTCCGAGTCGAACCGGTAGGCCGTGCCCAGCAGCGCCACGCGCCGCCCGGACAGGTCCCCGAAGGCGCGTTCGGCCAGCGCGATCGTGCGGGCCGGCGACGCGTCGTTCACCTTCCGGGCGTGCAGGATCAGGCTGTCCTGCCCGTCGTGCCCCGATTCCAGGCGCCGCCACCACAGCAGGATGCCGTCCTTCGGCAGGCAGTGGCCGCCGACGCCGACCGTGGGCACCAGCAGGCCGCCGACCGGTACCGCCGTGGGGTTGCCCGACGCCGCGTCCTCCTGCGCCAGTCGCTGGTTGACCTCGTCCCGCAGGGCGAAGAAGTCCACGTCGCGGTCGTCGCACCACCGCACGACCTCGGCCGCGTAGGCGATCCGGACGTCGCGGTAGGCGTTCTCCAGCGTCTTGACCGTCTCGGCGGTCAGGCTGTTCGTCGGGTGCAGCGTCCCTTCCGTCACGATGCGCGCGTACAGGCGCCGGATCAGGCCGGGCGTCGCCGGGTGCAGGCCGGCCACGATCTTGTCGGAGCCGCGCACCCGCTCCACCAGGCGCCCCGGCATCACCCGGTTCGGGCTGTTGCCCAGCAGCACGTCGCGCCCCTCGACCAGGCCGAACCGCGCGAAGTGGTCCCGCATCAGCGTCGCCATCGACGACGGCGCCAGCGTCGATTCGAAGACCACCAGCGGCACGTTGCCGGCGGGCTTGCGGGCCAGCGCCGCGGCCAGCCCCGTCAGCGCGTCGAACATCGGCCCGTAGTCCGGCCCGAAGCCCTTCTTGTCCGTCTGCACGCACACCAGCACCACGTCCGCGTCCGCCAGGTCCGCCACGTCGTGCGTCGCGTCCAGCACCCCCGCCGTCACCGACTCGGCCACGATGCGGTCCAGGTCCGGCTCGACGCCGCCGATGGGCGACTTCCCGGCGTTGATGGCGTCCACCTTCCAGCCCGACGTGGGGGATGCCCGCTGCACCACCGTCACCCGCGCAGGCGCATCGCTGCCCTCGATGATGCGCGCGTGCGCCAGCATCGCGGCCATCGGCATCCCGACGATGCCGGGCCCGATCACGCCGATGCGACGGATCGACCAGCCCTCGGGCCGGCCGTCAACCAGGGTCAAAGGCATGGGGTCCTCCGTTGTACGCGTCAGGCCGCGTCGATGAACGTCCGGTACCACAACTCCAGGTTCAGCAGCCCCCACAGGCGCCGCCCGAAGGCGTGCTCGCGGTCCAGCATCTTCTCCACCGCGGCGCAATCGAACAGCCCGCGCTGCCGGCACCGGTCCGACAGCAGCACGTCCTGGAACAGCGCCCGTGCGTGGTTCTTCGCCCACAGGTGCAGCGGCACCGGGAAGCCCATCTTCTCCTTGCGGTCCAGGATCTCGCGCGGGACGATCCCGCCGATCGCGCGCTTCAGCACGTACTTCATCTCGGCGCCCTTGAACTTCATGGCGGGCGGCATGTGCGTCACCAGGTCCACCACCCGGCGGTCCAGCAGCGGCACGCGCGACTCCAGCGAATGGGCCATGCTGACGCGGTCCTCGACGTGCAGCAGCGCCGGCAGCCCGGCCACCATGTCGTAGTGGGTCATCCGGTTGAAGAACGACAGCGTGTCCGGGTGGTTGAACACCGCCTGGAACCGCGCGAACGTGCCCTCGCGGTCGAAGGCCGCGTTGAAATCGCCCGTGAACAGTTCGACCAGGCCGCCGCTGCGGTCCACCAGCCGGAAGTACCGCCGGTCCATCGGCTCGAACAGGCCGTCCGACCAGAAGTCCTTCAGCATCGGCACGTACTGTTTCAGGTACGGCAGGTTCGGCAGGATCGACTTCAGGCTGACGATGTGCTCGCCTTCCTCGTTGTTCTCGAACACCGCACCCTTGATCGCCTGTTCCAGGTAGGCCACCACGTAGCGCGCGTACCCCCCGAAGATCTCGTCTCCGCCCTGCCCTCCCAGCGACACCGTCACCTGCTGCCGGGCGAACCCCGACACGACGTACTGCGGGAACAGCCCGGGCCCCGCCGCCGGCTCGTCCATGTGCCAGGCCAGCTTCGGCATCAGGTCCACGAACTCCCGCTCGGTCGGGTGGATCACGTGCGGCGTCGCCCCGCAGGCCTCGGCCACGATGCGCGCGTACGGCGTCTCGTCGAACTGCGGACCTTCCGCGAAGGCGCCCGTGAAGGTCTTCAGCGGCTCGCCGGCGTGCCGCGCCGCCAGCATCGTCACCAGCGACGAGTCCGTGCCGCCCGACAGGTACGTCCCCACCGGCACGTCGGACCGCATCTGCAGGCGGACCGAGTCCGAGATCGTGTCCCGGATGGCCTCGGTGAAGTACTGTTCCGTGTGGTGCGGGTCGACCTCGAAGCGCGGCTCCCAGTAGAGGTGGTCGCGCACCGACAGGTCGTGCAGGTCGATCACCAGGTAGTGCCCGGGCCGGACCTTGCGCACGCCCGCGAACATCGTCGTGTCCGTCAGGCAGTACTGGAAGGTCAGGTAGTCGCGCACCGAGGCCTCGTCCGGCACGGCGCGCACGTCCGGGTGGCGCAGCAGCGCCTTGATCTCGGACGCGAACAGCAGCCTCTCGGGCGTGGCGTGCAGGTACAGCGGCTTGATCCCGAAGTGGTCCCGGGCGGCCAGGGCGATGCCCCGCGGGCGATCCACCAGCACGAACGCGAACATGCCGTTCAGCCGGTCCACGAACGACGGCCCGTGCCGCAGGTACCCCTGCAGCAGCACCTCGGTGTCCGACGCGGTGCAAAACTCGCAGCCCGCGGCCTTCAACTCCTCGCGCAGTTCGACGTAGTTGTAGATCTCGCCGTTGAACGCGATGACCGCGCCGTCGCACGCCATGGGCTGGTGGCCGGTGCGCAGGTCGATGACCGACAGGCGCAGGTGGTGCAGGCCCGCCTCGCCGTCGACCCACTGCCCCTCGTCGTCCGGCCCGCGGTGCCGCAGCACCTCCGCCATGCGGGACAGCACCTCCGGCTGCACCGGGTTCCCGGGACGCTGGAACATGCCGACCAGGCCGCACATCGGGGACCGTCCGGGGCGCGAGGCGATGTCATTCTATGGGAAGGGGGGGCGATCTCAAAGTCCGCGGCGAGCCTGGCGTCCCCTTCCGGACGGGAATGCGGGTTGCAGGCTCGCGACGGATGGGGAAGGATCGGGACGGCGGAACCGATTCGACAAACCTTGGAGCATGCCATGCAACGAGTGCTGGAACAGGTCGCGGGGAACCACGAGCGTCACATCGAGCAGTTGTTCGAACTGCTGCGCATCCAGAGCGTGTCGGCCGACCCGGCGCGGGCCGGCGAGGTGCGGCGCGCGGGGCAGTGGGTCGCGGACTTCTGCACGCGGGCGGGGCTGGAGCACGTCGCGGTGATGGAGACGGGTGGGCACCCGGCCGTGTACGCGGACTGGCTGCACGCGGACGGCGCCCCGACGGTGCTGGTTTACGGCCACTACGACGTCCAGCCCGAGGACCCGATCGACAAGTGGGTGATCCAGCCGAAGCCGTTCGAGCCGGTGGTGAAGGACGGGCAGATCTGGGGGCGGGGCACCTCGGACGACAAGGCCCAGATGATGACGCACCTGTTCGCCATCGAGGCGTGGATGCGGGTGCACGGACGGCTGCCCTGCAACGTGAAGGTGTTCATCGAGGGCGAGGAGGAAGGCGGCACCGGCGGCACCCACGACTTCGTGCGGGCGCACCGGGACCTGCTGGCGTGCGACGCGGTGGCGCTGTCCGACACGTCGTGGTTCACGCCGGAACAGCCGACGATCGTGTACGCGCTGCGCGGGATCGCGTACTTCCAGGTGGACGTGAAGGGGCCGGCGCGCGACCTGCACTCGGGCGTCTACGGCGGCATGGTCCGCAACCCGCTGAACGCCATCGGGCAGGTCATCGCGGCGATGCAGGACGCGCACGGCCGCGTGACGGTGCCGGGCTTCTACGACGACGTGGCGGTGCTGACCGACGCCGAGAAGGCCGAGTTCGCGAAGGTCGCGGTGCCGGACGAGGACCGGAAGAAGGACCTGGGCGTGCCCGAACTGTGGGGCGAGGAGGGCTGGACGTCGCTGGAGCGCAACTGGGGCCGGCCGTCGTTCGACGTGCACGGCATCTGGGGCGGCTTCTCGGGCGAGGGGTCGAAGACGGTCATCGCGTCCGAGGGCGGCTTCAAGTTCTCGTGCCGGCTGGTCGCGAACCAGGACCCGGAGAAGGTGGCCCGCCTGTTCCAGGAGTGGCTGCCGACGATCGCGCCGTCGGGCACGCAGGTGAAGGTGACGTACCTGCACGGCGGCACCCCGGTGATGGTCCCGGTGGACAGCCCGTTCCTGCGGGCGGGCCAGGACGCCGTCGAGGCCGCGTTCGGCCGGCGGCCGGTGCTGGTGCGCGAGGGCGCGTCGATCCCGATCACCGCGGTGTTCCTGGAGGCGCTGCACGCCCCGTCCATCATGGTCGGGTTCGGCCTGGACAGCGACAACATCCACGGGCCGGACGAGCATTTCCCCATCGAGCACTTCCGCAAGGGGATCGTGGCCTGCGTGCACCTGTTCGACGCGTTCGCGAAGGTGGCGCGATGAGGCGGCGCATCCCGGTCCGGTGGACGGCGATCGCGGTGGCGGTCGCCTCGATGGCGGCGTGCAAGGGTCGGGGCGACGAGGAGGCGTCCGCGCCGAAATCGACCGAGGCGGACGTGCGGGCCGGGTTCGCCGAGATCCTGGACATCGTCGAGACGTGCGACCCGGCGCGGTTCATCGCGGCGCACACCCAGAAGGCCCAGGGCGCCCTGGAGGCGCTGGACAAGCGGGTGGACCTGTCCGAGGTGGGCCTGGACCCGGCGTCCGATCACCCGGGTGCCCGCTGGGTCTGCACGCTGGGCCGCCTGGCGGGCTTCCGGAAGGACAAGGTGCGCGTGGTCCAGGTGTCGCTGAACGCGAAGATCGGCACGGCCCGGGTGATCTTCACGCTGGACGACCGAGAGTACGGGTTCCCGATGGCGCGCCAGTTCGGCACGTGGCGGTCGCCGTTCCCGGGGTTCGTGTTCCTGGCCAGCGAGTTCCGCGACTGGCAGAAGGCGATCGAGAAGGCCCTGCCCGACCCGGCGAGGTGGCCCGACCTGGCGACGCACCTGGGCCGCACGGTGCAGATGCTGGAGCCCTTCCAGCCGAACTGGGCGGAGTACCCGGACCTGGAACCGAAGCAGGAGTAGACGGCGGGGGACGGGGCCCTGCAATGCCATGGCGGGGGACGGGGCCCCCGCCCTACAGGAATCAGGCGGCGCCGACGTTCATCGCGGTTTCGAAGAGGGGGAACGCAGTCCCAGTGTAGGGCGGGGCCTTGTGCCCCGCCAAGGGCGTCTGCCGCGCAACCGGGTTCGCGGGAACCGAGAGGAGCGAGGACGGGGCCCCGCAATGCAATGGCGGGGGACGGGGCCCCGCAATGCCATGGCGGGGGACGGGGCCCCCGCCCTACAAGCGATCAGTAGCGACCCACCCCGTTGCCCGTCACGATCGTGAACGGCAGGCCGATGGAGGCGGAGTCCAGGGTCCCGTTGCGGTCGGTGTCGATGTCGCCGCAGATGCCGCTGGAGCACAGCCGGAAGTCCAGTTGCTGGATCCAGTAGTCCCTCGAGTAGGGGCTGAACTGGTTGTTGTCCTGGATCGTGTCGATGTCCCGCTTCAACTGCTTGACGTCGAAGGCGCCGGCCAGCACGCCCGATCCGCCCGTGACCCTGCCCTGCGCGTCGCGCGTCACCGTGGCCTGCACCCGTGCCCACTTCAGCGTTTCCGGCAGCATCACGCTGCCGAAGACGAAGTAGACGACCGCCTCGTACTCCTTGCCGCCCGCGGTCAGCGTGTCGCCGACGATCGTCGCGTTGGGCAGGATGTACTTCGGCGTGCAGTTGCCGATCAAGTCGTTGCCGTAGGCCAGGTAGTTGCACCCCGACGTCGCCGGGTTGCAGGAGGTCGGGTCGGTCCGCCGGCCGAAGAACACGTTCAGGTCGTACGGCCCCGCGCCCGGCCCGGGCGCCTCGTGCTCCAGCAGCAGCGCCAGCCGGCCGTCGGCCACCATCGCCGCCAGGTCCAGCGCCATGTCGTCGTACAGGTAGATGCCCATCTTGCCGAACAGGTTGTCGATGCCGTCGCTGCAGTCGTTGGCCGGCGAGCAGGTCGCGGGGTTGCCGTCCACGTCCAGGCCGTGGCCCGGCGTGCCGTGCGTGGTGAAGTTCAGGGTGGCGGCCTTGGTCAGGGGGTTCGCGAACATGTTCACGCCCGCGCAGACCGCGTGGGCGCACTGGTCCAGGATGGTGCAGGCGTTGCCGTCGTTGCACAGCAGGTCGTTGTTCTCCCAGTAGCAGCCGCCGACGGGGTCGCACAGGTCGTCGGTGCAGAAGTTCCCGTCGCTGCAGTTGATCGGGTTGCCGGTGCAGACGCCGTTCGTGCACTGGTCGCCCGTCGTGCAGACGGTGTGGTCGTCGCAGGGCTGGGTGGGCACGGGGGTGAACACGCAGCCCGTCGAGGGGCTGCACATGTCGGTCGTGCAGTCGTTGGCGTCGTTGCACAGGACTTCCTTGCCGCCCGTGCACTGCCCGTTGACGCACTTCTCGCCGTCCGTGCAGGCGTTGCCGTCGTCGCACGCCCCCAGGTTCGCGGGGTGCTGGCAGATGCCGCCTTCGCAGACGTCGAAGGTGCACGGGTCGCCGTCCTGGCAGTTCATCGGCGCGCCCACGCAGACGGTCGCCATGCACTTGTCCTCGACCGTGCATGGGTCGCCGTCGTTGCACGCCAACGCGTTCGCGACGTGCAGGCATCCCGTCGCGGAATCGCACGAGTCCGTCGTGCAGGGATTGCCGTCGTCACAGTCCAGCGGAGAATGGGTGCAGCCGACGCCCAGTTGGCAGGCGTCCAGCGTGCAGGCGTTGCCGTCGCCGCAGTCCTTCGTGCCGGTCGGCACGCAGTACGAGTTCACGCACCGGTCGCCCGTCGTGCACTCGTTGGCGTCGTCGCAGGGGGTGTTGTTCGTGACGGCCAGGTTCAGGCAGACGCCGTAGTTGCAGGTGTCGGTGGTGCAGGGATTGGCGTCGTCGCACGGGCGCGGCGTGCCGTGGCAGCCGGAAGGGCTGCACGTGTCGTTGACGGTGCAGGGATCCTGGTCGTCGCACGGGCGGGTGTGGGGCGCGTAAACGCACCCGACCGCCGGGTCGCACGAGTCGTCCGTGCAGGCGTTGTTGTCGTTGCAGACCCTCGCGCCGCCGGGCCGGCAGACGAGGTCCTGGCCGCACATGTCGTTCGTGGTGCACAGGTCCCCGTCCTCGCAGGGCTGGCCGGGGATCGGCGTGTGCTTGCAGGTGCCGTCCGCGTCGCCCAGCCCGTCGATGCACTCGTCCCGCGAGCAGGGGTCGGTGTCCGCGCAGTTGCGCGCGGTCCCCTTGCACTGGCCGGCGAGGCAGGCGTCGCCCTGCGTGCACCAGTCGTGGTCGTCGCACGCCGCGCTGTTGGGCGTGTAGGTGCAGTTGCCGGTCGCCGGTTCGCAGCCGTCGTCCGTGCACACGTTGTTGTCGCTGGGGCAGGACTTCGGGGTGCCCTTGCAGACCCCGTTGTCGCACCGGTCCGAGTAGGTGCACTTGTTGCCGTCGTCGCAGGTGCCGCTGGCCACGATGGGGTGTTCGCAGACGCCGTCGACGCAGTAGTCGAAGGTGCAGGCGTTGAAGTCCTCGCACGGCTTGACCGCCGTGACGCAGGTCGCCTCGGCGGTGCAGATGCCGCCCAGGCTGCACGGGGTCGGGTCCGGGCAGTCCAGGCCGACGGCCACGACGTACGCGCCGGTGTCGGTTTCGGGCTGGCAGGTGAGGCAGGGGTTCGAGGGATCCCGCACATCCTTCTCGACGCAGGCGTCGTCGATCAGGCAGAACCCTTCCTTCAGGACCACGATGCAGTTGCCCATCTCGTCGCGAGCCGAATCGGTGCACTCCAGGCCGTCGTCCTCGCACGGCACGCACTCGGGCCCCTCGCACGTGTCGCCGGCCTCGGCGTCCGCGGCGTCCGCGGCGTCCTCGTCCACGACCTCGCCGGGCAGTTCGCCCCCCCCTTCGTCCTCGGGGGGCAGGTCCGCGTCGGCCTCGGGGGAGGGGTCCTCCGCCACGTCGTCCGCGATTTCCGCGTCCAGCGTCTCCACCGGCAGGTCCTGCGGAGGCAGCCGGTCCTCGGCCGCGTCCTCGACCTCGCCGGCCAGGCCCTCGTCGCCCGCGGCGTCCGTCGGGATGGGGGTGTCGATTCCCGGGTCGGTCCCGGTGTCCTTCGTGGAACTGCCGCCGCACGCGCCGGCGAACAGCAGCGCCAGGCACAGCAGCCGGACCGTCGATCTCGCCTTCATGCAATGCCCCGGTGCGGGTCCGGCGGTATTGTACACGGATCCGGCAGGCGACGCTCGCCCGCGAGAGGGTCTAGGGATGCGGCTCGGCGGGCGGGGGTTCGGCGGGGGTCGCGAGTGGCGCCGAGGGCGCGGGCGGGGGTGTCGCGGCCACGTGGTCCGGTTCCCCGCGCAGCCACCGGACGGCGAACCCGCGAACCTCGGTCGGGTTGTGGGCGGACTCGACGACGCGGACCACCTCGCCCGTCGTCCGGGCCACCACATGGTCCCCGTTGCCGGCCAGCAGCGCGATCTCGATCCGGGCGCCGACCGCGGGCAGGTACTTGCTGGCGAAGAAGGCCCCGCCACGACCGGAGTCCGTCGAGATCGCCTTGTGGTCGTCCCCGTCGGCCCGGAAACGCACCCGGATCATCCGGGGGGCACGCGGTCCGTCCCGGCGCTCGGCATCCTCGCCGGCCGGCGTCGGAGCCGGATCGGGGGCCGCGGGCTTCGGCTTCGGGGCGTACCGGCGCGCGTGGCCCCCGGGGGCGGGCTCGGCCGCCAGCATCGTGGTCGGGTCGGGCATGTGGCCCTCGACCGCCAGCATCAGCAGGTTGCGGAACTCGGTCGCGGTGCCGTACCGGTCCTCGGGCGCCGTGGCCAGCGCCCGTTCCAGGAACATCTCGATCTCGTCGGGAGGCGACAGGTCGGGGTTCGCCTGGCGCAGGGTGGGGGCCTTCGCGGTGGTCTTCAGCCGGCCCAGTTCCACCGGCGTGGGGGCGGAGAACGGGGGCTTGCCCGCCAGCAATTCGAACAGGATGGTCGCCAGCGAGTAGAGGTCCGAGCGGGCATCCAGCGGCCTGCCGGCCATCTGTTCCGGGCTCATGTA
Organism: uncultured Myxococcales bacterium; assembly: GCA_937975765.1. GTDB lineage: Bacteria > Myxococcota_A > UBA9042 > DTJE01 > DTJE01 > CAIZWN01. The sequence goes on along the minus strand of CALJUR010000103.1, from coordinate 4,393 downwards.
GCGGGGCGTGCCGACCACGACGCCCTTCGCCTGCGCCTGCAGGTCCGGCTCGTCTCCCAGCTGGGCGATCCCGAAGTCCAGCACCTTCGCGAACTCCTTCGAGGACGCCCCGGGCACGACGAAGATGTTCTCGGGCTTCAGGTCCCGGTGCAGCACCCCCGCCGCGTGGGCCTCGGCCAGGCTCTCCAGCACCTGGTCCACGATGTGCGCCGCGCGCCACAGCGCCATCGGGCCGGGTTCATCGGTCATCACCTGGAACAGCGACCGGCCGCGCAGCAGTTCCATCGCGATGAACAGCAGCCCTTCCGGCGTGCGGCCGACATCGTAGACCGAGACGGTGTGGGGGCTGGCCAGGCGGCTGATCGCACGAACCTCGCGCAGGAAGCGGTCGGTCGCCTGCTCGCGGCTGATCAGTTCGGACCGCAGGATCTTCAGCGCGACGTCGCGCCCCATCGAGGTCTGGTCGGCAACGTACACGGCGGAGGTGCCGCCGATGCCCAGCAGCCCCTTGATCGCGAAGCGCCCGTCGACCACGACGCCCTCGCCGAGCGTGATCGCGGTCGGGCCCAGAGGGGCTTTCGCGCCCCCCCTCAGGCGTCCCCACAGGCTGGCCAGCAGATCGGCCAAGCGGCTTGCTTCCATGAGAGCGGAATCATTGTCCGGCTTGGCCCGCGCGGCGTCAAGGCACTGCGGTCACGTACTCCGGCAGGGCCGTCCCCTGGGCCAGCCGCACGAGGTAGTTGGCCCGCACGTCCTCGAAGACCTGCGTCGTCAGGGTCGCGTCGGGCCAGCGGACCTCGACCTTCTCCACGTCGCAGGCCGCGCCCAGCCCGAACGTCAGGGTCAGGTCGTGCTGGATCCCGAAGTGGCCGTATCCGCCGCCGACCTCCTGGGTCTGCGTGACGCCGCCCGCCGTCACCCGGACGCGCGCGCCGATGGCGGCCCGGTTGGTGCCGGGTCCGCCCGCCAGGTGCACCTTCAGCCAGTTCGCGGACTGGCCGACCTCGTTGCGGAACAGGTGGACCTCGGCCGTCGGGTGGCAGGACGAGTCGCCGCTGCAGCGGGAGGTGCCGTGCCCCAGCGCCACGTCCAGGTCGCCGTCGCCGTCGAAGTCCGCCACGGCGACGCCGTGAGACCGGGCGTGGTCGATGCCGTCCGCCACGGCGACCTGCTGGAACGTCCCGTCGGCCTTCTGGTGGAACAGCGCCGCGCGCGTGCCCGGGTAGTCCGACGACCCGACCAGGAGGTCCAGGCGCCCGTCGCCGTCGAAGTCCAGGAACGCTCCCGACATGTCGCCGTTGTTCCAGTCGATCCGGCCGGGGTCCCGCGCCAGGCCGGTCGCCTCGTTGCCCGGCCGGTCGAACCCCGGTTCCGCCCCGCCCCGGTTGATCAGCAGTTCCGACGGGTCCGACGTGTCACCCACGTCCCAGTGGACGATCGTGAACGTCGCCAGGTCCATGTCCCCGTCGTTGTCGACGTCGCCGCACGCCGTCGAGAAGTGGTTGCCCCCCAGCCGGAAATCCTTGCGGTCGTTGTCGTGGTCCCAGCGCAGGTTGTTGACGCTGGTGCAGGAGAAGTACGACGGCGGCGCCGGCACGCCCGCGCAGTCCTCGGCGTCGGGCATCAGCTTGCAGTAGCACTGGGCGTTCAGGTTGGTCGACCAGTCCCTGCGAGGGTCCATCGCGAAGCCCGACTCGTTCGACCGGTCGACGTACAGGCCGCCCTCGCCGCCCATCCACAGCGCGCTGAAGTAGCGGCCGTAAACCGAGGACATCAGTTCGGGCCAGCCGTCCCCGTTCAGGTCGCACGCCGTGGTGCCCCAGGTGTTGCGGTGCGATCGCCCGGCCAGGATGTCCGACAGGTTGAACGAGAACCAGTCCTTGGTCATCAGGCCCCGCTCCTTCGTCACGTCCGTGAAGGAGGCGGCGCCATCCCCGCGAAACAGCCGATCGGGCTGCGGGTACAGCGAGCCCATGGCGGTCCCGACCCAGGCGTCCAGGTTGCCGTCCCGATCGAAGTCGGTCAGGGACACCGCGAAGGCCGCGATGCGGTCGTTCTCGCCGCCCGCGATCGCACTGGTGGGACCCAGGATGAAGTGGCCGGTGCCGTCGTTCAGCATCGCCTCGGTCCGGTCGCCGGTATCGGCCGCCTTGGGGTCGGGGTTCACGTTCACGACGGTCAGGGCGTCCAGGTCGCCGTCGTTGTCCAGGTCGCCCCACACCACGGTGTGCACCAGGCGCCCCTCGCCGCCGTCGCGGGAGGCCAGGAAGCCGGACGACCGGGTGGCGTCCTCGAAGCGCATCCCGCCCAGGTTGCGCAGCAGGAAGGTGTTGCGGATCGTGTTGCCGGCCAGGTCGTCCCGGCGGTTGTCGTACCCGCGCACGGACAGGTCCGGGCGGCCGTCGCCGTCGTAGTCCGCCGCACCCAGGCGCACGCCGTTGACGTTCAGGTCCCGCAGGCCGGCCTGGTCCGAGATGTCGGAGAAGGCCTTCGTTCCCGGGGCCCAGGGGGTCGGGGTCCGGCAGACGCGGGGAGGCAGGTCCGGTCCCGGGTCCACCGCGGCATCCTCCGGGACGTCCGCCCCAGTGTCGTCCACGGCGTCGGGGGCGGTCGCCTCCTCCTCCCGGTCGGCCGTGACGTCGCCTTCCTCGCCGTCGGGGCCCGTCTCGGCCAGGGACAGGTCGCCGGTCCCCGGGTCGGTCGCGTCCCCGTCGCCGCCCGATCCGCCGCAGGCCACCAGGAACACCAGGAACGTGCACGCGAACCCGACGCGACGCATCACCGCCTCCCCCGATGCAAGCGGGCGTAGTTTGAGAAGTCGGCACGAAGGTGTCAATGCGGTTCGGTGGTTCCCATCGCGTTCATCCCGCGGATCCGGTTGCGCAGCCGGGCCAGGGTCTCGACCGGGTTGTGGCCGACCTGGTACTTGCGGTGCAGCCGCCGCAACTGGCCGTCCAGGAAGGCGCCCAGCGGGGCGAAGCGGGTGTCGGCCAGGTAGGCCAGCGCCCGCGCGCGCTCCTCCATCTGCTCGACCAGCTGGTGCTTGAGATAGTCGTACATCGGGACGAAGGTCACGTTCCGCTGGCCCGCCTGGTGCAGGTGCTGGTGCAGGAAGAACGTCGCGTCCAGGAACATCTCGCTCTTCAGCAGGATGCGGTCCAGGGCGCGCCAGGACACGACCTCGGACGTCCGCAGGTTGTCCGCCAGGTCCAGGCACTTCACGACCAGCGGGGTCTCGCAGAAGACCTCGGAGGAGGGTCCCGGCCGCGATCGGGCGTCGTCCGCCATGTCCTCGGCGAAGACGCGGTAGGAGTGCAGCAGCAGTTCGGCGAACACGGTGTGCCCCCGGTCGACCCGGGCGCGGGCCGCGCCGCGAGCCACGTCGGCCCCGGGGAGGTAGTAGTCCAGCAACTGGTGGAACTCGTACCGGAAGGCGTCCGCCACGTCGGGAGGCAGCCGGTCGCGCAGCGCGCCCAGGGCGCCGGAGACGACGTCCCGGGAGGAGTCCTCGAACGGGAGATCCTGCGGGACGTCCCGCCGCACCGCCTCCAGCAGGGCCGTGAAGCGGTTGGTCAGCATCCGGACGTCGCGCCCCGTGTCGATGCCGAAAAGGCCTTCGATCTCTTGCAGCAGCCCGGTCATCTCCCCGGGCGCCGGCGCGGCCTCCTCGACGACGTCGTGCAGCAGGCCCGCGATCACGGTCCGGGGCCCGTAGCCCAGGTCCCGGGCCCGCATCGAGATGTCGGCCGAGTGGCAGAAGACCGGCTCGTCGGTGGTGCGCCGGCGGCGGCCCCGCAGGTGCTCCTCGGCGAACCGGAAGGCCGGCACGATCCCGGCTCCCAGCACGACCTCCACGTCCGCGTCGGGGACCTCGGCGGCCTCGCCGCGCATCAGCCGCATCGAAAGGCGCTGGGCCAGTCCGTTGCCGGCATACCGGTCCCTGGAACGGGAGGGCCGCTTCACGGCCGATCGCGGAGGACGGCGGATCGTGCGGAGTACGGACGGACCGTGCACGGCGACCTCCCCGGAGGGTGTCACGATCCCGGATTCTAACGCCGCCCTGCCGCAGCCGCGGCAGGGAAGAGGCGAATCCCGCGCCAGGACGGGTCCTGCCCTTCCCGTCAACGCGTCAGAAGCGCCCGTAGATCGGGGTCGAGGCGCCCACGGGGGTGAACATCAGCAGGTACACGACCACGATCCCGTAGACCAGGCCGCGCGCGGGCGCGGGCAGCGACAGGAAGCGCGCCTTCAGCGAGGGGCCGCGGCCCAGTTCCAGCAGGTGGTAGACCACCAGCAGGGCCGTGATGACCCACAGGTGGAACGCGAACGCCTCGGCGTGCGGCGCGGCGCCTCCCAGGCCCAGCAGGCCGGCGGCGAAGTCGGCGGTGGAACC
>CALJUR010000102.1 GCA_937975765.1 uncultured Myxococcales bacterium | reverse complement strand
CGGAACTGCTCGGAGGGCACCGCCATCAGGAACGTCGGGTCCCCCGTGTTCGCGTCGTCCGGTCCCTTGGCCGTCACGTTCGGGTCCGGGGCGTCCTGCGCCGCCACGAACTGCCCGACCAGGATGGGCTTCTTCCCGGTCACGATGAAGTTCTCGCCGGACTCGAACTCCAGGTACTCGCCCCGCTTCAGCACCGGCGGCAGCGTTCCCTGCAGCGGGTATACCGTCACGACCGTCTGGTCCTCGGCCGCCAGGATCCGGAACACGTCCTTTTCCCCCCCGCGCGGGTAGGACCGCGTGACCACGTACTTCTGGCCCCACGTCTTCACCGGGTACAGCATCTTCTCGAGGTGGTCGGCGCAGCAGGTGTTGTACAGCAGGCAGTCGTAGTTGGTCCTGCACGACACGTCCCGCGATGGCGACAGGTTCTGCTTCGGCCACTCGCAGAGGCAATCGACGCCGTCCACCTTGCCGCTGGCGCACTCCATCCACTGGTTGTTGTATTCGCACCTGCCGCCCGGGCAGCAGTGGTTGGTGTTCGGGGCGTTCGACGCCTCGCTGCCGCCGAAGACCCCGACGGGGTGGTTCGCGTACACGATCGAGCCCGTCAGGTCGGCCCCGTAGGCGTTCGTCTCGATGTTCAGGACGTCGAACTGGTTCAGGAAGAAGGTGCGCTCGTCGCCGGGCTGCATCGCCGGCACGTCCCGGCTGTCGGACGACGATGATGCCATGGTGGGCGCGGTGACCTTCACGTACACCTGCGTTTCGCCCGGGTCCACGGCCACGACCGACAGGAATCCCTTCAGTTCCTGGAAGGTCTGTTCGCGGGTCATCACCACGTAGTACCGGCCCAGCGCGTTGGTCGGCAGCAGCAGCGACGCGTCGTTCGAGTACACCCCGACGTTCGAGAACGGGTTGAACTGGTACGCGGTGATCGGGATCGTGGACTTGACGCGGTAGGCCTGGGGCTTCAGCGTCGTGCCGTCCAGGTCCATCATCTCGGTCGCGACCTGCCGGTCCGTGCAGTCCTTGCCGGGGTACGTCTCGCCGGGCCCGTTGGCGCAGACCGTGCACTTCGTCGGGTCCACCGGGTAGTACCGCGGCAGTTCGAAGACGCGCAGGCCCATTGCCGGGATCGGGTCGGCGGGCAGCGGGTTGCATCGCGAGTCGTGCGTGACCTTGCCCAGGTGCGTGAAGACCTCGACGGTCGCCGGCCATCTGTCGCTGGTGTTGGACACGACGATCGCGTACTGCGCGCCCGCGGCGTCGTAGTAGCTGCCCTCGCCCGCGCCGACCACGGCGTTGTCGGTGTCCGCACCCCAGTACTCGCAGCCGATGTAGGACGACAGTTTGTCCGACAGTTCGCACAGGCCGATGCAGATGCCGGCCCGGCAGACCTCGCCGGTGTGTGCCGGGTCGCAGTCCTCGGCGACCTCCCAGGTGGTCCCGGTCGGGTCGCACCGGATCACGGTCGAGTCGTTCAGGCACGACACGCGGCCGGGGACGCAGGACGTGCAGCCCTTCGCGTCGTCCAGGCAGACCGACCCTTCGCCGCACGGGTGGGCCTCCCAGCCGGTCCCGTCCAGGTTGCACAGCACCTCGCCCAGGCCGTCCTCGGTGCACTGCAGGCGCGTGCCGGGCGTGCAGACGGGCCAGCCGCCATCCGGGACCTCCAGTCCGGTTGCGTCCCCGGCGACTTCCTCGGCGCCGTCCCCCGGCAGGTCCGCGACCGTCCCGTCGGGCCGGTCGTCCCCCCCGGCGCCGCCTCCGCCCGAGCACCCGCCGGCCGCCACCGCCACCACCGCCAGGGTCAGCCAGCACCGATGGAGCATCCTCACCCTCCTCGCGGCACCCTGGAATTCTGCACGATCGTCGCCGGGAGCGTCAGAAATAGACGGTGAAGCCGGCGCTGCCGAACAGGCTTCCCGCGCCGAAGCTGAATCCGAAGCCCTCCTCTTCGGTGTCGGTGGACTGCTGGCCGGTCGACTGGGGAAGGGCCTTGTTCTTCGTGTTCACGATCGTGAACAGCACCCCGGCCTGCAGGTTCACCGAGAGGTGGTCCGTGAAGAACAGTTCGGCGACCAGTGGGATCTCCACGTTGAACTGCCAGGCGCTGTCCGCCGTGATGCCGTTGCACGTGGACGCGTCGGTCGCCTTGTCCAGGCACTTGCTGCGCAGCCCGGCCGCGATCGCCTCGCCGTTCCGCCAGCCGACGTCGCCCCGCACCCCCACCCCGAGGTTCGCGATCTCGAACCGCGCGAAGTTGTACACGACGCCCAGCGCCCCCTTCACGGAGGTCCGCGGATCCATGTCCTTGGGCTTGAACAGGTCCAGGCCGATCGTGCCCTCGATCGCGAAGTCCTTGACGAAGTAGCGGAGCTGGATGCCGGACACCCCGCCCAGCGTCTGCGAGTACCCGACGCCGAACTTGCCGTTCATGTTGCGGGCGCCGGCCGGCGACGCGGCCAGCAGGGCCCCCAGAAGGATCGCCACCGAGGCCAGGCGCTTCATCATGCACCTCCATTCCGGGGCGGGCGCCGGGGCGCCGGGATCAGAACCGGTAGTTCAGGCCGACGGTCAGGCTGCGGTCGTCCGCCGGACCCCGTTTCGACGCCGACCCGGGAGTCAGGTTCGTCAGGGCGAAGCCCAGGAACAGGTCGATCGTGGGGGTCACCGTGTACCCCAGGGTCACCGCCACCGGCAGGTACCCCTGGTCGTCGTTCTTGTCGTCCTCGGAGATCCCGGGCCAGTCGCGAAGCACCTGGTGGGGCCGCGGGTTGATCATCAGGCCGTAGCCCAGGCCGACGTCCAGGTAGAATTCGCGGGTGATGCTGACGATCAGGCCGGCGTCGACGAAGAACGATGCCTGGATGTCCGCGCCCTGGTTCTCGTCGCCCCGGCCGAAGCCCAGGATCAGGTCCGGCCGGAAGCGTACCGCCAGCCGCCCCGGGATGATCCGGTAGCGGATCGGGAGGCTGGCCCGCGCGGCGATGCGGTTCGCGCGGATGTCCTCGATCGGGACCAGGACCGCCAGTTCGGCCGCGATCCAGTCCGCCAGCCGGAAGGCGGCCCACACCTGGATCGGCCCGAAGTGGTTGCGCGTCTGCGGGTCGCGGCGTAGCGGCCAGCCCTGCTTGGCCAGGTCGTACGACCAGTCGATGTTGTCCTGGTTCACCCTGGCGTAGACGTAGGGGACCGACAGGCCGCCATCGATGCCGCGGGCCAGGCCGTACGCCACCGACAGGCCGGGGGCGCGGTCGGACGGCAGCCCGGACGTCAGCCCGCCGACGTGGGCGGGGTTCGCCTGGTTCAGCGTCAGGGACAGGTCCAGCGACAACTGCCCCACGCCCTCGGGCAGCACGATCGGGCGGTCGACCATCGGGACGACCTGCGCGGACGCCGTGACGGCCCACGCCGTCGCGACCAGGAACGCCCCGAGGGACGCGGTGCGGGTCATTCGGGAATCCTCCAGGGGCTCGTCAGAAGCGGACGCTGGTTCCCAGGGTCAGGCGGCGGGCATCGTCGGGCTTGCCGGACTCGGGCAGCAGGTTCTCCAGGGTCACGCCGGCATACAGGTCCCAGTTGTGGAAGATCGTGTAGCCCAGCAGGAAGGTCAGCGGCAGGTAGCCGCGCCGGTAGGGCAACACGTCGCCGCCGTAGCCCACGCTGACGTCCATGAACAGGCCGACCAGGCACAGCGTGACGCCCGCGTCCACGAAGAAGGACAGTTTCGCGGTGTCCTTCGGCTCGTCCGGGCCGTCGCCGGTCTTGGCGAAACCGACCAGGAAGTCGGGCCGGGCGTGGATCGACAGCAGGCCCGGGGACAGCACGTACTGGAAGGGCACGCCCACCCGGATCGTCGGGCGGTTCAGGCCGGTGCGCTGCTCGATCGGCACGATCAGGCCCAGTTCCACGCCCAGCTGGGGGATGATCTCGTAGCGCGCGTAGATGGACAGCGGGTTCAGGTGGCTCTGCCCGTTCTCGCCCAACTGGTACGGGTAGCCGGCCATGCGGTGCGTGCCGTCGCCTTCCGGGCCCGGGTTCATGCGCGGCGGGCGGCGATCCGAGGTGGCGGCGTCCACGGACGAGAAGCGCCCGACGCTGCCTTCCGCCACGGGGATCGGGTCCCGTTCGAGGTAGTTGTAGCCCTTGTGCATGCTGTACAGGAACTGCAGCGCCAGGCCGATCTCGAAGTTCTTGAACATGCCGGCGCGGAAGTGCAGGCCGGAGTACCGGTCGCCTCCCAGGCCCGAGCCCAGGCCGAAGTCCTCGCCCAGGGCGCCCCGGTTCAGTCCCACCGACAGGTCGATGTTGACTTCCTGCTGGCCCTTCGGCATGGCGATGGGGCGATCGGACCAGTACACGGTCGTCTGGGCGCCGGCGATCGCCGGGACCGACAGCACGAACATCGCGAGAACGAGGCTTCTCCGGGTCATGGTCGCTCCTTTGTGCCGCGCCGTCCGAGCGGGGCTGCCGCGGTGCCGGGCGAGGCGTGCCGTATCGTCCCCCCGAGCCTCGCGGGTGTCAAGACGCCGGATCGAGGGGTTCCCGGGGCCGGTCGACGCGGGAGGACGGCACCGATCCTACGGGACCTTCGTGAAGTCCGCGGCGGTCCGCGGCGCGATCCGGTACCTGCCGTGGTGGAACTTCAGGCCGCCCGTGATCGCCGGAAGGGTGTCGTTCAGGACCGGCGTGTAGGGTGCGGTGGCCACGGGGTAGAAGAAGTCCGACACGATCTCGATGCCGTTGCCGACCTGGAACCAGCCGTAGGTGTCGGGCGACGTGGTCGAGGTGACCTGGACGTTGTTGATCGTCACGATCATGCCCTCGTACTTCTCGGCCGCCGCACCACCGCCGTTCTCCAGCACCGACGCCGACAGCACGATCGGGTCCGGGATGCTGTCGGTGCCCGTCTTGACGACCGAGCCGACGGTGGCCGGCGGGGTCGCGGTCGAGGCCACCACGACCTCGGACATGCAGTAGTACTCCTTGTAGTCGCCGGTCACCGCCAGCACGTCGCCGGGCTGGAACGACGTGGACAGGGCCTTCGCCACCATCAGGATCATCCCCGAGTCGGTCGAGGCGCCGTCCACGTCGGTCACGTAGTAGCCGTGGAACGCGCTGGTCGCCGAGTACTGCGCCGACGTGACCAGCAGCGGCTTCACCGTGATGCCGTACATCGGGTCGCCGTTGACCACGCCCCCCGAGCAGGTCTCGCTGGCGGCGGCCGTCTGCAGGTCGTGGACCGAGTACGACGACGTGGTGGTCTCGGTGCCCGGGTCCACCACCTCGGGAGACGGCTCCACCACGTCCGGCACGGGCTCGACCACGGGCTCCGTGGTGTCGGGCGGGACGGTCCCTTCCAGCACCAGGTCGTCGTTGCTCCGCGGCACGACCACGTACTTGCTGAACGAGTACGTCACGACGCCCACGATCTTCGTGAACCTGTCGCCGACCTTCCGCTGGTCGGTGGCCTGGTTCATGTAGTTCAGCTTGAACGTGTTCGCGATGATCACGCCGTCGGCCACCGCGAAACTGCCGTAGTCCTTGCCGGCGGCCTCGTCCGGGTTGGCGCTGGTGACGGTGACGTCGTGCAGTTCGACCAGCACGCCTTCCAGCGGCTCGGACGTCGCGGCGTCCTGCGTGTTCAGGGCGGACGGCTGGATGACCCGCGGCTGCGGGACATTGCCGGTGCCGGTCTTCTGGGCGGCCGTCGCCTTGATCTCGGTCAGGCAGTAGAACTCGACCCACTCGCCCGCGACGTTCAGCACGTCGCCGGGCTGGAAGGCGGTCGCCAGGGCCACGTCCACGTTCATCTGCGTGCCCTTGTACTCGCCCGCGGTGGACTGGCCCGCGTCCGCCACGAAGTAGCCGTCCAGCTTGCCGGTGGAGGCCACGAACTTCGGCGACACCACGACGATCGGCGCGAACGCCAGGCCGGACTGGATCGTCGCGATGGAGTTGGCGGTGCAGCCGGTGCTCTCCGTCGCCGACTGGATCGATTCGATCGTGGTGCTGCCGGGGTTCACCTCGCCCGCCGTGTCCACCGCCTCGAACCCGTCCTGCGGCACCACCTCCTCGATCCCGTCCGGCGGCACCACTTCCTCGGACGTGTCGGGGACGTTGTCGCCGGGCTGCGTGCCCTCCAGCACCATGTCGTCCGCCGTCCGCGGGGTCAGGATGTACTCGCCGTAGGAGTACTTCACGACGCCCACGATGTAGTCGAAGCGGTCGCCGACCGTGCGGGAGTCCGTCGCGGTGGACATGTACGGCACCCGGAAGTCGTTCGCGACGATCAGGCCGCCGGTGGCCTTGAACGACCCGTGGTCCTTGCCGTCGCTGCCGTTGTGCGGCGTCTCGATGACCTCGACGTTGTTCACGCGGACCAGCACGCCTTCGTACTTCTCGGCCTGCGCGGTGTCCTGGCTGCCCAGTTCGGCCGGGTCGATCACCAGCGGGGCCGGGTTCGGCAGGCTGCCCATGGCGGTCGCGGACGTCACGCCGATCTGCGTGAAGCAGTAGTACTCGACGTGGTCGCCGACCAGCGAGACCGCCGTGCCGGGCTGCCACTCGTCCGTCGAAACCGACACGGGCACCGTGATCGCGATCCCGCGCCACGCCTCGGACTGCGTCAGGCCGGCATCCGCCACGATGTAGCCGTACTTCGAGTTGGCCGTGATCGTGAAACGCGGCGACACGATCACCACGTCCAGCGCGATGCCGGTCGCGAAGTTGCCGAAGCCGTCCGCGGTGCATCCCGTGCTCTCCTCGGACTGCTGGATGGCCGCGATCCCCTGGGCCACCGGGCCGTCATAGTCGGTCGCCGAGTCGTTCGGGACGATGCCGTCCTTGCCGTTGTCGGGGGTGACGCCTTCCTTGCCGGTGTCGAACTGGACCTCGTAGCCGTCGGGGTACACCGTGTCCGGCGTGCCGAAATCGGCCTCGTTCACGCTGCGGCCGCCGCAGCCGATCGCCAGGAGACCGGCGATCCCCAGGATGACCGGAACACGGATTCCACGGACCATTGGCTCACCTCTTCAAGCAGCGATTCAACCGGCTAGGTTTAGGTGAAAGACGGGACGAAGTCAACCGGCGAAGGACACCGGCAGGGGGCTTCGCCGGTCCGAGGATACTCCAAGGCCCCGTTCGGAGCCTCAGAGCTGGAATTCTGATGGAGAAGTCAGGGAAGGAAGGTTGTCAGGCGAACCGGGAACCGACGGACATCACTTGCACTTGTTGAAGTCTTCGAGCTTCGCGGCCTTCAGCTGGCAGTCGACCTTCGCCTTCGTGGTGCGGTCCTTGACGGCCTTGTCCAGGTACGCAGCGGCGTCCTTGTCGGCCTGGGCCTTGGCGTCCGCGTCAGCCTTGGCCTTCGCGTCGGCAGCGGCCTTCAGGGCGTCGGCCTTCTTCTTGTTCAGGTCGGCGAACTGCGGGGCGAACTCCGCGTTCTTCTCGTTCTTCTTCGCGGTGAACTCCTCCTCGACCTTCGCGACGGCGGCCGCATAGGCCTCCTCGCCCTTCTTGCCCTTCTTCGCCTTCGGCAGGGCGTCCTTCGCAGCGGTCATCTCGGCGTCGATCGCCTTGAGGGCTTCCTGCTGCGCGGTCTGCAGGGCCTGGAACTTCTGCGCGAACTCGGCGTTGATCTTCACGGCCGGATCCTCGGCCGCCGGAGCCGGGTTGGCCGCCTTCTGCAGCTCGACCAGCTTCGCGTACGCCTTCTTGACCTCGTCCGGGGTCGCCTTCTTCGCGCAGGCCGCGAACGCGACAGCCACGATCGCCACGAACACGGTAGCCAGCTTCTTCATCTGATCCTCCTCCGAAACTCCAAAAGCTTCCCACCAGGGAACTCCGGCGCACCCAGCCACCCGGGAACCCCCGGTGGTGCGCTTTCGGGGCGGGATATTGCCACCGGACGATCGGTTTGTCAATCCTTGCCCGGCAGGAGGGTGCGTGGTATGGTTCCGCACCATGGAAAAGACCAGGAAATTCCGTCAAATACCCTCGGTCGATCGGGTGCTGTCCCTCGTCGGGGAGGCCCCTGGGGAACGCCCCGTGGAGCGTGCGAACCGGGTCGCCGCGATCCGGGAAGCGGTCGAGGATCTGCGCCGCAGGATGAGGGGGGGAGAGCCCGTGGAACCTGCGGAATGCACGCCGGAAGCTGTGGCGCGCGCCGCGATGGCGAGGGCCCGGGACAGGCTGTCCGGCACCCTGCGGCCGGTGATCAACCTGACCGGCGTCATCCTGCACACGAACCTGGGACGCGCCCCGCTGGCCCCGGAGTGGCTGGACGAGGTCCGGGACGGCGTGTCGGGATACTGCAACCTCGAGTACGACATCGCCGGGCGCCGGAGGGGGGCCCGGGACGACCACCTGGACGCGATGCTGCGGCGGGTGGTCCCGGCCGCCGAGGCCGGGCTGGTGGTGAACAACTGCGCGGCGGCGGTGCTGCTGGCATTGACGGCGCTGGCCCGCGGCCGCGAGGTGGTCGTCTCGCGCGGGGAACTGGTCGAGATCGGCGGCGGCTTCCGGGTCCCCGAGGTGATGGCGTCGTCGGGCGCGCGGCTGGTCGAGGTGGGCACCACGAACCGGACGCGGCGGAAGGATTACGAGGCCGCGATCGGGCCCGAAACGGCCATGCTGTTCAAGGCGCACCCCTCGAACTTCCGGATGGTGGGGTTCGTGGAGGAGGTCGGCGTCGCCGCGATGGCGGAAATGGCCCACCGGCACGGCCTGCCGGCGGTCGTGGACCTGGGCAGCGGGCTGGTCTCGTCGCCCGGCGTGCCCGCGGCGGACGGGGAGCCCGGGCCGCAGCAGGTGCTGGAGGCGGGCGCGGACGTGGTCTGCGTGTCCGGGGACAAGCTGCTGGGCGGGTGCCAGGCCGGGATCGTGCTGGGCCGCGAGGCGTTCCTCCTGCCGATGCGGCGGCATCCGCTGATGCGGGCGCTGCGCGTGGACAAGCTGGTGATCGGGACGCTGCAGGCGGTCCTGCGGCGGCACCTGGCCGGGGACCTGGACGGGATCCCGGTGCTGGCCGCGATGCGGCTGCCCGCCGCGACGGTCCGGCGGCGTTGCGAGTCGCTGGTTCGGAGGGTGCGGCGTGCCGGGACGCCCGACGCGCTGGGCCTGCAGATCGTGCCCGCCCGGTCCGAGGCCGGGGGAGGCACGCTGCCGGCCAGCCCGATCCCGTCGTTCGGCGTGGCCGTGCGGCTGGCGGGCGTGCCCGAGGACGAGGTCGACGCCCGGCTGCGCGCGTGCGATCCCCCGATCCTGGGACGCGTGCAGGATGGCGCGGTGCTGCTGGACCTGCGGACGCTGCTGCCGGGGCAGATGGACGCCGTCGTCCGGGCGCTGGCGGGGCTTCCTTCCTTGCGCGCGCCCGCGACGCCCGCGATTCCTTCAAAAGAGGCCTCGCCGGAGGACGCCCTCCCGGAGGCCGGCGGCGATCCGGGCTGATCCGGCGATGTCGTGGTCCCGACACGCCGGACAGGGCGAAGGCCGCATCCTGCCTGGACTTCCGTGTCCCCCCCGCCGCGGAATCCTTCTTTGTCCGCGGGCGGAGTGGTATGGTTCGTCGTGGCCATGGGCCGAGGAACTCGCAACCAGGTCTCTCACGAGGAGTGTGTCATGCTGCCCGGCAACAAGAGGGTGTTCATCGTCGGCTACGCGCAAAGCCCGTTCGGTAAGCTGGGGCCGGTGAGCCTGTCGCAGGTGGTCCATGCAGCCGCCGCCGGCGTTTCCGCGAACGCGGGCGTCCCGCTGGAAGCGGTGGACACGGCCGCCGTCGCGGGCATGCTGGTCCCGATGCTGCAGGACCAGACCCTGATGTCCGGCCTGCTGGCGATGGAGCCGGGGCTGGCCGGCAAGCCGATCGAGACCGTCGAGAACGCGTGCGCGTCGGGTGGACAGGCGGTGCTGTCGGTGGTGCGGCGGATGCTGCTGGGCGAGGCGGACGTGGGCCTGGCGATCGGCGTCGAGAAGATGCGCGACGACGAGGGCAAGGCCGACGGCAAGCTGATCGGCAAGGTGCTGGGCACCGCTTCGCACCCGGACGACCGTCCCGGCAAGGTCTTCGTGTTCCCGCACATCTTCGCCGAGGTGCAGGACCTGTACATGAAGCACTGGGGGGTGTCCGAGGCCGACCTGGCGCACGTGCCGGTCACCTTCTATGCCCACGGCAACCTGAACCCGCTGGCCCAGATGCAGAAGGTTCAGATGACGGTGGAGAAGGTGATGACGATCGACGGCCCGAACCGCTACATCGCGGAGGGGCTGCCGCTGAAGACCTTCGAGTGCTCGCAGATGACGGACGGCTGGGCGTCGCTGATCCTGGCCACCGAGGACGGGATGGCGCGGCTGGGCCTGCCGCGCTCGCAGGCGATCGAACTGGTCGGCTTCGGATCGGCGACCGACCCGCTGTCGACGAAGGGGCGCGACGTGCTGCATCCCGCGGGCGCGTACCGGGCAATGAAGGCCGCTTACGACATGGCCGGGATCCAGGTGTCGGACGTGGGCGTGGCCGAGGTGCACGACTGCTTCGGCATCATGGGCGCGCTGTCGGTGGAGATCCTGGGCCTGGCCCAGCCCGGCCAGGGCGTCCGGTACTACATGGACGGCAAGGCCCGGGCCGGCGGCGGCGGGGTGCCGATCAACACGTCGGGCGGGCTGATCGCCAAGGGGCATCCCATCGGGGCCACCGGCGTCGCGATGATCGGCTGGAGTTACTGGCAGCTGACCGGGAAGGTTCCCGCCGGTCTGCAGGCCCCGAACCCGCGATACGCCGCCACGTTCAACATCGGCGGGCCGATCTGCGCGTCCGTGACCACCGTCCTGAAGGCGAACTGACCGCGCGGGGGCTGGCCCTGCCGGTGGTCCCGGCGCCTAGCCCTCCTCGTCCTGCCCGCCCGCGTAGCACTCGCGGTTCTTGCGCCCCTGGGGGCAGCGGAAACAGGCCGAGCGACGCTTCTCGAAGGCGTTCGACTCGAGGTAGTCGTTCAGGCACTTGTCCAGCGTCATTTCCTTGCGCCTGGCCCGGCAGAAGAACGTGTCCGAAAGTTCCTGGATGTCCTGCTGAGAGTAGGTGAACCGCATCGCCGACCCCCTTTTCCACGATGGAACCCGGACAATTCAGGTCCCGTAGATGAATTTAATGAGGGTCAGCGGTGCTGTCAACCTTTTTTCGACTTTCGGAGTCAGGATTCGGAAATGGCTGGCAAACCCAGCCGGCATGCGGCCGTGGCGGGACCGGTCGAACCCCCCGATCAGCCGTGCCGGCGGACCCATTCGTGCGCGATCCAGGCGGCGACGGTCCGGGGGGTGGTCCCGGTCCCGAAGCCGGCGTCGAAGCCCAGTTCCAGCGCGACCTCGTGCGTGATCCGCGGCCCTCCGCAGACCATCAGCAGGTCGTTGCGCAGCCCGTCGGCCTCGACCATGTCGACCCACTCGGCCAGGTTGTTCAGGTGCACGTCCTTCTGCGTCACCACCTGCGACACCAGCACCGCGTCCGCCTTCAGTTCGCGCACCTTCGCCAGCAGCACCTCGTTCGGGACCTGGCTGCCCAGGTTGAACACCTCGAAGGCCGGGTAGCGCTCCAGGCCGTACTCGCCCGCGAACCCCTTCATGTTCAGGATCGCGTCGATGCCGACGGTGTGCGCGTCCGTGCCGCTGCACGCGCCGACGACGCGCAGGCGGCGGCCGGCCTTCTCGCGCAGGAGGTCGTTGATCTCCTCGAGGGACATCGCCGGCGCCTCGATCTTCGGCACGACGATGCGCGTGAGGTCCACGTGGAACCGGCACTTGCCGTACAGGATCCAGAACGAGAAACCGTAGCCCAGGTCCGCCTCGTGGTAGATCTGCGGCTCGTTCAGGCCCATCTGCGCCGCCAGCCGCCGCGCGGCCTCCCGTGCCTCGGGACCGGGGGGGATCGGAAGGCTGAACGACAGCTGCACCAGCCCGTCGCTCAGCGTGTCGCCGTAGGGGCGCACCGCGTGGAGGTCCACGCCGGACGCCATCCGGGTGGGGGGATTGTCGCTGCTCATTCCGTCACCTCCGGCGCGCCTTCCGCCAGCAGGGCGTCCAGCGCGTCCTCGACCGGGTTCCAGTAGCGCGGGCCCTTGGCCAGGACGCCATCCAGGCCGCGGCCGCCCTCGGGAGTGCGCCGGATGTCGGCGAACCGCCCGTTGGCCAGGGCGCCGAACAGCCCCTCGTCGCGGACCTGCTCCAGGAGGCCCTGCGCGCGACCCAGCACCTCGCGGGCGCGGGTCTGGACGATGCCGCCGGGCTTGAACTGCACCTCGTCCTCCAGGTGCCGCGCCGCCGTCACGATCATCCGGGTGGCCTCCAGCGCCAGCGTGCGGTCGTGGATGTGCGGCGTGTGCATCGCCTCGGTCATCATGCCCAGCAGGTGGATGCCCTGGCCGGTCATCACGCTGGCCAGGCTGAACAGCGCGTCCTGCACGTGGCCTCGGAAGATGTCGCCGGTCATGTACTTGGTCGGCGGCATGTACTTCAGCGGGCACTCCGGGAAGATCTCGCGGACCATGCGCGCCTGCGCCACCTCGTACAGGAACATGTCCTCGCGGAACGGGTTCATCTGCATCGCGTGGCCCAGTCCCAGTTGCCACGGCTTCAGCCCGCAGCGCAGCGCGATCTGCTCGTTGATCAGTTCCGACGCCAGCACGGTGTGCGCGGACTCGAAGGCGTCCGCGGTGGTCAGGTAGTTGTCCTCGCCGGTGTTGATGAGGATGCCCGCGGCGGCCGACACCCGGCGCGAGAAGGCCTGGTCGGTCAGCGTTCGCTGCATGTTGATGTCGCGGAACAGGATGCCGTACAGCGCGTCGTTCAGCATCACGTCCAGGCGCTCCAGCGCGCCCAGCGTGGCCATCTCGGGCATGCACAGGCCGGATGCGTAGTTGCACTGGCGCACGTAGCGACCGACGTCCTCGGACGCCTCGTCCAGGGCGGCCCGCATGATGCGGAAGTTGGCCTGCGTGGCGTAGGTTCCGCCATAGCCCTCGGTCGTCGCGCCTTCCGGGATGTAGTCCAGCAGGCTCTGCGCCGTGGACCGGATGACGGCGATGACCTGGGCCCCGGCCTTCGCGCACACCTGGGCCTGCACCGTGTCCTCGTGGATGTTGCCGGACGCCACGATCACGTACAGCAGCGGGCGCGGCCCCTCGCCCAGGCGGTCCAGGAAGGCCTGCCGGGTGCGGTTGGTGCGCCGGATGCGCTCGGATCCGGTTTCGGCCAGGTCGCGCGCGATGGCGCGGGCCGCCTCCTCGTGCCCGGGGGCCGGCCGCGCCAGGGCCAGCCTTCCCTCGGAGATCGCCCGCGCGGCGCCGGACGGGTCCAGCCCGGACGACCGGACGGCCTCCGCGAAGGGCAGCGCGATTCCGTCCTCCAGAAGGCCGGCCGCCACGGCCGCGTCCACGACGCGGTTCACCAGGGGGATGCAGTCCGCGTCCCCCCCCTCGACGCCCATCCAGCGCAACACCGCGCGCTCGATCGATACCGTGGTGCGGTCGGCGGCGAACCGCAGCACCTCCTCGGCGATGTTCCCGGCCGCGTCGCGGCTGCGCGCGATGGCGCCGGGGTCCAGGTCCAGCTTGCGTTCCATGTTCCTCTCCGTCGGCAGGCAGGCGGCCGGGGCCGCCGATCCGGTGCGAAGTCAAGCCCCCGGGCATGGGGGGGGGTGGACGTCGAACGACAGGACGTCCACGTTGCCGGCAACGGCGCGGATGGCCTCCACCATCCCGGGTCGGGGCAGGGTCCATCCGAACACGCTGAACGGGTTCGCGGTGATCGCCAGGACGCGGATCGGGCGGATGACCCGCAGGTCGTGCTGGCGCCGGAAGCGCGACGATTCCATCGGCGACAGGAACAGGCGCGTCGGGTCCTGCGCCAGCAGCCGGACGCGGCCGGTCGCGCGCGGCGCCAACTGGCGGACCAGGTCGTCCCCGACCGCCCCGGGCACCGCGACGACCGCGTCGCCCCCGGCGAGGATCCAGGCTGCCTCGGGCGCCGACGGGCTTTCTGCCAGCACCGGGGGGTCCCCGCTGCCTTCCAGCCGCAGCGCCAGCCGGTTCGCGGCCACGGCCGTCGCCATCAGGTCGCGGTCGGCCGCATGGGTCGTGGCCGGCACCTGCAGGCGCTGCAGGAACTCCCGCGTGCGGCCGGCGACCTCGTCCACCGTCGGGCCCAGCACCGCGCCGGTCGCGATGATCGTCCCGTCCGACACCTCGGGGTCCGCCGCGGCCAGCCGCTGGTAGGCCCCGTCGATCAGCACGCGCCCCGCGCCCAGCCGCAGCATCGCCGCCACCGCGGCGCGCACGTCGTCCTTGGCCCGGATCCCCGCCAGCAGCACGGTGCCGGCGCGGACCACCTGCCCGACCACCAGGTCGCCCAGCAGGGTGCGCCCGCCCGTCCTCTCCTTCACCTCCACGACCGCGGTGCCGGCCGCCAGGGCCGCCTCGGCGGTGGCGACCCAGTCGCCTCGGGCCACCTCGACGCGCGGTTTCGGCACGCCCAGCCAGAAGTCGGCCTCCTCGCCGTCGATGCCGATCGACAGGACCCCGGGGCGGGGCAGGGTCCCGCCCAGGCCCTCCAGCAGGGCGTTCAGGGTGGTGGTCTTCCCGGCGTTCTTGGAGCAGCCGACGACGGCGACGACGCGCACGTCCTGCGGCAGCACCGTCGCGATCGCGTCCACGGTCCGCCTCCGCGGCGCATCCTATCCCGGGCGCATCGGCCGACGCAAGACGCGGCGATCCCCCAGGCGGAAACGCAGGACCGTGCGCGGGGACTCGGGGAGGGGTGCGGTGACGTTTCCCGCGCCGGAGGGAGGGCGTTTCGCCGCTCCCCCGGTCGCGGGAGAACGTGCGCCGGGTTACAGCACGCTCTTGAGCTTCGGAGCGGGCTTGAAGCCGACCGTCTTCGACGCCTTGATCGTGATCTGGGCGCCGGTGCGCGGATTGCGGCCCTTGCGGGGCTTGCGCGCGCGGACCGTGAACGTGCCGAAGCCCGGGAACGAGAAGCGCTTGTCGCGCTTCACCGCGCCGCGGATCGCGTCGAACACGCTGTTCAGGACGGCCTCGGTCTGCTTCTTGGTCAGATCGACACCCTTCGCGTTCCGGATTTCCTCGATCAGTTCGGCCTTGGTCATGTGAGTCCTCCTCCAAACCACGCCAAAAACCCCAGGGATGACGCCACCGCCACCCCACCCGCAGACCGGACGTGCCGATGGCAGGCCGTTCTGCTGCTCTGGAAGTCGAGCATCTGTAATCTGGCACTGGGGTTTTTACCTGTCAAGCAATTTTTTTTCAATCTGCCACGATTCCGCAGGGATACGGTGATGTGTCGCGGCAACTAACCGGAAATATTGAGGAAAAAATCGAGTGGTTTCAGGGTTCGATCCCGAGTGCGCTGGCAACCTGGAAGATCTCGTCCTTCTTTCGCAGTTTCAACTTCTTCAGGCGCGCGATCTCGACCTGGTCCTCCGGGCTCAGCCACGGTTTGCCGGTCAGACCCTGGATCCGGTTGTCCAGTTCGCGGTGCTCTTCCTTCAAAGCCTGCAGCCGGGACAGGCCATCCTGGCCGGCAGCGTCCTCGGTCCGGGGGTCCATGGCCACCTCTTTTCAAGAGACGCGGAAGAAACAATCCTAGGACACGGGTGACGGGCGGGTCAAGACGACGGGGTCGCGAGGGCCGGCATCGTGCTATC
This sequence comes from uncultured Myxococcales bacterium, assembly GCA_937975765.1. GTDB lineage: Bacteria > Myxococcota_A > UBA9042 > DTJE01 > DTJE01 > CAIZWN01. Next base: position 70,033 of record CALJUR010000102.1, on the reverse strand, counting down.
CTCGGCGGCGGCAAGGGGCGCGGGGGCGTTCCCGGTGGCGGGTATCCCGCGCCAGGCATATGCCCGGATCCGCGGCGGTTTTTCGTGGGGTGGCCCCGGTGGGTCCCGGGGCGTGGATGCTGGGAACCTTAAGGAACCGTGGGTGTATATGCGAATGCGGCGTGTTGTGATATGCGGTTGCTAAGACGCTGCGCGTTATGCTGAAAACTATGCAAATGGTCGCCTGAGAAACCGGCGCGACCGGGGCTGTGGGGGGCGAACCGGGTGGGCGAGGTCTTCCTGGGGCGGTACGAGGTCGAGCGTGAGGCGGGTCAGGGCGGCATGGCCGTCGTGCACCGCGGAATCGACCACGTGCTGGGACGGCCGGTCGCGATCAAGGTCCTGCATCCCCACCTGCTGCAGCAGAAGGAGGCGCGCGAACGGTTCGCCCGCGAGGCGCGCGTCATCGCCATGCTGCGGCACCCGGGCATCGTCGAGGTCTACGACTACTCGGGGGCCGAGTCCGATCGGGCCTTCATCGTCACCGAGTTCGTCGACGGCGAGTCGCTGGAGGCGTTCTTCAGCCGGGTCGGGGCCTTCCCTCCCGAGGTCGCGGCGCTGGTCACCGCGGCGGCCGGCGATGCCCTCGCACACGCGCACGAGCGCGGCGTGATCCACCGGGACGTCAAGCCCGAGAACCTGATGGTTCGCCGGGACGGCGTGCTGAAACTGATGGACTTCGGCATCGCGCACGTCGTGGACATGGAGCACCTGACCATGACCGGGACGGTGCTGGGATCGCCGGCGCACATGTCCCCCGAGCAGGTCGACGGGCGGGCGCTGGACGCCCGCACCGACGTGTTCAGCCTGGGCACGATGCTGTTCCTGCTGGCCACGGGCCACTACCCGTTCCAGGCGGAGACGCCGTCGGCGATGCTCCGGGCCATCGCCGAGGTGCGCTTCCCGGACCCGCGATCGGTGCGGCCGGGGTTCCCCGACGACCTGCTGGCCGTGTTGATGCGCATGATGGCGCGCGACCCGGACGAGCGGTACGCGACGGCCCGGGAGGCGGCGGACGCCCTGCTGGCGGTGACGTCGTCGCTGGGGTTCGGGCCGCCGCTGGTCGAACTGCCGCGCTTCTTCGCCGACCCGGCGGGGACGGCGGCCGAGGCGACGCGGCGCGTGGTCGAGGTGCGGCTGGCGCGCGCCCGGGAGCACCTGGCCCGCGGGCGGCAGGCGCTGGCGATCCGCGAGGCGGGCGCGGCCCTGGCGGCCAGCCCGGACTCGGTCGATGCGAGCCGGCTGCTGGAGCGGGCGCGCCAGGCGGCCCGCCGGCGACACGTGTCGCGGGTGATGGCCGGCGCGATCCTGGGGACGGCCGCGGTGGCGGCGGTGATCGTCGGGGGGGCGCTGGCCTGGCGGGCCTGGCTGCAGCCCGCCGCGGAGCCGGTGGTCGAGGAGGTGCCGGCCCCGCCCATCCGGGAGGGGGAATCCGCCGTGGCGATGGCCTCGCCGCGCCGTCCGCTGGCCGCGATTCCCGCCGGCCCCGCCGCGGGAGGCAACGGGCACGAGCGACCCGCGGCGCACCCGAACGACGGGACGTCGAACTCGAGGACGCCGTCCCAGTCGGGCGTGACGCTGCTGCCGGTGACCATCCAGGCGCACCCTCCGGCCGTGCGCATCGACGTGGACGGCCGGACCCTCGGCGAGGGCAAGGTCGAGGGGCTGATGCTGCCGGCGGGAAGGCACGAGGTTCGCCTGTCGCACCCGTCCTGCGACATGTGCCGGGACGTGCAGGCCGCCTTCGTGCTGGATCCGGCCCACCCGTTGAAGGGCCCGCTGCGCCTGTCGATCGGGTACAAGGACGCCGAGCTGGTGGTCGCGGGACCGCCCGGCGGGCAGGTGTTCATCAACGACGAGGCCCGGCCCCGCGGGCGGACGAACCAGGTGCTGACCTTCGCGATGACGTCGCCGGGACCCCTGCCGGTGAGGGTCCGGGTCGAGTCGGAGGGCCGGGAGCCGCGCACGTACAAGGCGGCGCTGTCGGCGGGCCGGACCCTCAGCGTCGGCGGGGAATGACCGTCCCGGCCGGGAACGGGCCGTCGCCCGGTCGCGTCGGACGGTTGACTGGACGCGGGGAGGATGCTAGGTACACGACGCCCGGGAGGCGCTGGATTGGCACCGGTCGGGGATCGGGATACGTGGCGCTCGGCGCTGGTCGTCGGATCGATCGGCATCGAGATGGCCGTGGCGATCGGCTTCGGCTGGTGGATAGGGTCCAGCCTCGACGATTGGCTTTCGACCGGGCCGTGGCTGATGTACGTGTTCCTGGCCCTGGGGATCGCCGCGGCGTTCCGGGGGCTGTGGCGCACGGCCCGGAAGCACTGGCCGAAGGACGACGAGTGATGCCGGTTTCCCGGTTCCTGAAGGTGACCCTGGGGATCGACGTCGTGCTGGTGCTGCTGGCGCTGCTGGTCTCGTTCCTGGTGGCGACGGGGGACATGACCGTCGGCATCGGCGTGGGCGGCGCGCTGGGGACGCTGAACCTGCTGGGGCTGGCCTGGCTGTGCGGCCGGCTGGTCCGGGGCGAAGGCGCGAAGTGGCCCTGGGCGCTGGGCCTGGCCCTGAAATTCATGCTGTTGATCGCCCTGGTGTTCGTGGCGGTCGTCTACCTCCCGATGGACGTCATCGGGTTCGTGGTCGGCATCTCGGCCTCGGGCGTGGCCATGGTGTTCGGGACCTCGTGGCTCGCGGTGCGCAAGGTGGAAGTGACGCCCTGACGCGAAGTGGACGGGGAGGTTGCCGCATGATGCGTGCTTGGATGCTGGCGGCCGTCGGCGCGGCGTTCCTGCTGGGGCCGGCGCCCGCCCTGGCCACCGGGGAGGCCCCGGCCGCGGTGGGCCACGAGACCGAGGCCGCGGAAGCGCATGGCGCCGCCCAGGGCCACGAGGCGGTGGAGGGCCACGAGGCCGCCGGCGGCCACCACGGCGGCCACTGGTCGATCGGCAGCGTGTTCGTCCCCGAGTCGCTGCCCGGGCGGTTCGGCCAGTTCCTGTGGGACCTGTCCCCCGAAAGCATGGTGCTGGACCGGTCGCTGATCGGCCAGGAGCCGATCGATTCGCTGACCCACGTGTTCTTCGCCACGCTGGCGTTCCTGCTGGTCCTGGTGCTGATGGGCATCTCGGCTTGGCAGATGAAGGCCCGTCCGGACGACCTGCTGCCGCGCCGGACCTTCTCGCCGCTGGCGATCTTCGAGGTGCTGACCGACGCGCTGCTGGGCCTGATGGAGGGCCTGCTGGGCCGGGAACGGGCGCTGTATTTCCTGCCGCTGATCGGGTCGTTCGGCCTGTTCATCCTGTTCAACAACCTGCTGGGCCTGATCCCCGGCTTCCTGCCGTCGACGTCCAACCTGAACACGACCTTCGCGCTGGGCAGCGTGGTGTTCTTCGCGACGCACTACTACGGCGTGCGCGCTCACGGCATCGGGTACTTCAAGCACTTCCTGGGCCCCATCATCAAGTGGTACGCCCTGCCGCTGATGATCCTCATGTTCTGCATCGAGATGATCAGCCACGTGGCGCGCCCGGTCAGCCTGGGCATCCGTCTCTTCGGCAACCTGTTCGGCGATCACAGCGCGCTGGCGGCCTTCCTGGGCGTCGGCGTGTTCGGGTGGTTCCTGATCCCGCTCATCCCCCTGCCGCTGGGCGTGCTGGTCTGCGTGGTCCAGGCGATGGTCTTCTGCATCCTGTCGGTGGTCTACATCCACCTGGCGACCGAGGAGGCGGAGGAGGGCGAGGAGGGGCATCACTGAGGTCCCGGCGCGGGGCCGGTGGCGGTCCCGCGGCACAAAAGGGTGGTTGACGGGCGGGCGCCGTCCGGCGAGGATTGCGGCGTCCGGTCCCGGGCTGTAGCGGTCACGTTGGAGGGAAACCGATGCTGAAGAAGTTCGTGGCGTTCGCGGGGATGGTGGTCGGCTCGATCCTGCTGTTCGTTCCGTCGGCGTTCGCGCAGGCGGCCAGCGCTCCCGACAACGGGGACACCTACAAGAAGTACCTCGCCCTGGCGGCGGGCCTGACCATCGCCATCGGCGCCTTCGGCGGCGCGCTGGCGCAGGGCAAGGCCGTGACGGCCACGATGGAGGGCATCGCCCGGAACCCCGGCGCGTCGGGCAAGATGTTCGTCCCGATGATCCTGGGCCTGGCGCTGATCGAGTCCCTGGTCATCTATTGCCTGGTCATCGCGTTCAGCCTGATCGGCAAACTGGGCTGAGGTCGGGGCCCCGCGGGGCGTCCCGGTCCGGTCCCGGTACGCGGGCGGGTCACTGCACGGGCTCGTCGCCGCCCTTCTTGGGGGGCGGGCCGCCCGGCGCCAGGGCCTTCAGGTCCTTGTGGACCTTGTCCACGGACGCCGTCGCGATCCACAGCATCCGCACGAAGTCCTCGCCCAGCACGCCCCCCAGCGCCGGCATCGACACCTCGTACGCCACCGTGTCCGTCCGCGGGTCGTGGTAGTAGCGGCCGAACAGGATCTGCGCGTTGCGGTCGTTCAGCCAGTCCAGCAGCACGGCGCGATCGACGCCCAGCTTCAGCGGCTCGAAGTCCACCGAGTACGTCAGGATGCGGATGTACCAGGGCTCCTGCTCGGCGGTGAGGCCCGGCATCACGTGGACCATCAGGCGGGTCTCCTCGCCTTCCAGGAACAGCGTCAACCGGCGGTTCTCGTCGTCCTGCTGGACGTGGAACCCCAGCGTCTCGACGAGTCCCTTCAGGTCGGGCAGCGTCACCGTGTAGATGTTGCGGTTCATCCAGGTCCCCCGGGGCTTGCAAAATCAAGGTAGCGGCCGCCGGGGGGTGGTGTCAAGGCGCGATGCCGCCTTGACTCGGTGCCGTCCGGCCCGGATACTTCCCCGGCCGGGCGATGCCCGTTCCCTTCGCGACTCCGGGGAGGTCCCAGGATGCGGAAAACCTGCGGTCTTTCGATGCTGCTGGCGGCGTCCCTGCTGGTGGCGTGCGATTCGTCGGACGGCGGCGCCGAACTGGCCGGGTCCGACGCGGATGTCGCGGTGCCGGACGGCGCGTTGCCCGACGAGGGCGCGACGGACCTGCCGGGCGACCCGGGCGGGCCCGATCTGCCGCCGGTCGACGTCTCCGGCGACCCGGCCGCGGACACGGCCGGTCCCGACGCGCCCCCCGTCGATGCGCCGTACCTGTTGATCGTGTCGCAGGACGACCTGGCGACGGTCGCGGACGAGTGGGCGGCCTACCGGCGCGCGGGCGGGTTCGAGGTCGAGGTGGTGACCGTGACCGCCCTGGCCGGCAGCGCGCCGGACGGCCAGAGGTTCCAGGACGCGGTGCGGGGCCGGCTGGGCGACGTTCGGGACGCGCGCGGCTCCGGGGCCCGGCTGTTCCTGCTGCTGCTGGGCGATGCCCCCGCGGGCGGCGCCGCCGAGGACGGCCGCATCCCCGCGCGCAGTTGCGCCAACCACACCCCCGGGGCCTCCGGCTGCTGGACCGACAACACTTACGCGGACCTGGACGCCGACCACATCCCCGACGTCGCGGCCGGCCGCGTGCCGGCGCGGACCGCCGCCGAGGCCCGCACCGTGCTGGACAAGGTGAAGGACTTCGAGGCGCACTACAAGGTCGGCCTGTGGAACCGCCGCGTGGGCATGTACGTCGGCGAGGCCAACATGGGCGCCGGGATCGACGGCCTGCTGGAGATCGCCATGATGGACGGCCTGAAGCGGGTCAGCCACGCCTTCGACATCGTCGGCGCCTGGGACAACCCCGACAGCCACTACTGGTACGTGCCGTTCAACGACAAGGTCGTCCAGATGTTCAACGACGGCGCGCTGATGATGGTCTACGTCGGCCACGGCAGCGAGTCGTGGACGCAGGGCCTGACCACCGACCAGATCTCGAAGATCCACTGCAACAACCGCCGCCCCTTCGCGATGTTCTTCGCCTGCTACGCCGGCAACTACGCCGGCACCAAGGACAGCCTGGCCGAGACGCTGGCCTTCAAGGCGGACGGACCGGTCGTGTCCTTCGGGTCGTCGGACGTGTCGCACCCGTACGGCAACGCCGTGCTGGCCTACGAGAGCCAGATGAAGGCCCTGGAGATGCGTTACGAGACGATCGGCGAGGTGGTCGTGGCGATCAAGCAGGGACTGATCGAGAACGACGATGACTTCCGCCAGTGGATGGACAGCGTCAGCGGGGTCGATTCGTCCTGCGACTCGCCGACCGAGCGAGCGCGCATCCTGGCCGAGCACAACGACCTGTACAACCTGCTGGGCGACCCGGCTACATCGATGCAGTACCCGCGCGGGGTGGCCGGGTTCGACCCGCCGGCCGGCAGCATCGCGGACAGGCACGTGGCCGTGTCCGGCGCGGTCCCGGGCCTGTCCACCGGCACGGCGAGGGTCACCCTGGAGACCGAGCGGGACGTGCTGCGGGACGACCTGGTCGCCATCGACCCGGACGACCCGGACGCCGCCGACGTCAACGCCAACTGGGCGAAGGCCAACGACAAGGTGATCGCCTCGGCCGAGGTCGCCGTGACGGGCGGCCGCTTCGAGGCCTCTCTGGACTGGACCGGGACCTACCCCGGCGGCGACTACTACCTGAAGGTCTACGCCGACGACGGGACCGTCGACTCGATCGGCGAGCAGTACTTCCACTGACCCTTCCGCCGACCCGGCAACCGGACATCGCGCCTCCGGGAAACGGCGATTGACGCGTTGCGGCAATGGGTTGCGTGTCATTCGGGATGGTCGGACCCGAAAAGTCGTAGTTGTGAAAATGAGTTAGGTCGATATTTTCCCCCTTCCGTTTTCGTTTGTCTCTTGACTACAATGCGCGGAGCTTAGCGCGGACATCCGGGAACCGGGCTAATAAACCCCCGGTCGACCCCCCAGACGCGCGCCCGTCGGCCGGCTCAGGGAGCGGGGCCGCCGGCGTGGTGTATCCGGGCGCTCGATGAGGAGGACTTGGCGTGGCGAAGATTCTGGTAGTCGACGACGATCCGGACCTCGTGGAGGATTGCCGGCTGATCCTGGAGAAGGCAGGACACACGGTGGCTTCCGCGTTCAACGTCGCCGACGGTACGAAGGCGATGGAGCGCGAGCGTCCGGACCTGCTGATCCTGGACGTGATGATGGAGTCGCCGGACGACGGCATCGTGATGGCGCAGGACCTGCGCCGGGCGGGAACCAAGACCCCGATCCTGATGCTGACCTCGATCAGCAAGGTGACGGGCCTGGCCTACGACCGCAGCGCGGACCTGGTCCCGGTGGACGCGTTCCAGGAGAAGCCGGTGCCCCCGAAGCGCCTGCTGGCCCTGGTCGATGAACTCTTGAAGAAGGGGGGCTGAGATCATGCTCGTCACCGATCAGGAGCGGCTGAAGAGCGACATCGGCAAGTGGCTGGAGCGGTACGGCCGCGACCGCTCGGCCCTGATCCCGGTCCTGCAGGAAATCCAGAAGAAGTACAGCCGCATCTCGGAGTACGGGATGCAGGTCGTGGCGGACCAGTTGGGCATCCACCCGGTGGAAGTCTACAGCGTGGTCTCCTTCTATTCCTTCCTGGACCACAAGCCGAAGGGCAAGTTCGTGATCCGCCTGTGCCGCACGATCTCCTGCGACATGCAGGGCAAGGCCCGCGTGGCCCAGCAGTTGAAGAGCGACCTGGGCATCGACTTCGGCGAGACGACCCGTGACGGGAAGTTCACGCTGGAGTGGGCGAACTGCCTGGGCATGTGCGACCAGGGACCGGCGATGCTGGTCAACGACGTCGTCTACACGCGCGTGACGCCTGCGATGGTCCACGACATCCTCGAAGCTTGTCGCAAGACCTTCGGCGTGTACGCCCTCGAATCGAAGCACGAGGAGGGACACGCATGATTACCCCCAATCACAAGGCTCCCCTGACGTTCGCGTCGATCGAGCTGGACGCCGGCCTCAAGGCCGCGCTGGCCAAGCCCCGGTCGGACCTGATCGCCGAGGTCACCGCGTCCCAGCTGAAGGGCCGCGGCGGCGCCGGCTTCCCCACGGGCGTGAAGTGGAACCTGGCGGCGGCGGCGCAGGCGGACGTCAAGTTCGTCATCTGCAACGCCGACGAGGGCGAGCCCGGCACGTTCAAGGACCGCGTGATCCTGACCGACCACGCGGACCTCGTGTTCGAGGGCATGACCATCGGCGGGTACGCGATCGGCTCGAACACGGGCATCCTGTACCTGCGCGGCGAGTACACCTACCTGCGCCCGCACCTGGACGCCGTCCTGGCGGCCCGCCGCCAGAAGGGCCTGCTGGGCAAGAACGTCGCCGGCAAGCAGGGCTTCGATTTCGACATCGAGATCCGCATGGGCTCCGGCGCCTACGTCTGCGGCGAGGAGACCGCGCTGATCGAGTCGCTGGAAGGCTGCCGCGGGGAACCGCGCAACCGCCCGCCGTTCCCGGTCGACACCGGCTTCAACAACAAGCCGTCGATCGTGAACAACGTCGAGACGTTCGCCTGGGTCACGTGCATCCTGGTCAAGGGGTCCGCGTGGTTCAAGGCGATCGGCACCCAGCGCTCCACCGGCCTGAAGATCATGAGCGTCTCGGGCGACTGCGCGCAGCCCGGCATCTACGAGTTCCCGCTGGGCATCACGATCGCCAAGATGCTGGAGGCCGTGGGCGGCGTCGGCGCGAAGGCCGTGCAGATCGGCGGCGCGTCCGGCCAGTGCATCCCGGCGTCCGAGTTCAACCGCACCATCGCCTACGAGGACGTCTCGACCGGCGGGGCGATCATCGTCTTCGGGCCGCACCGCGACATGCTGGCGGTGGCCCGCAACTTCCTGGAGTTCTTCGTCGAGGAGTCCTGCGGCCAGTGCACGCCGTGCCGCGACGGGAACCCGAAGCTGCTGGAGGGCGTCGAACTGCTGGAGCAGGGCCGCTGCTCGATGAGGTACCTGAACGAGCTGGCGTCCCTGGGCGAGACCATGCAGGTGGCGTCGAAGTGCGGGCTGGGACAGTCGTCCCCGAACGCGTTCCTGTCCATCATCAAGAACTTCAAGGGTGAAGTGATGGGCCGGACGCAGGGCGAGACGCATTAGGAGGCGATGAACATGGCGGACACCGTTGACACCAGCCGCGCCCCCGTCAGCCAGACGGGCCACGTCATGCCCCCCGTCGAGGACGAGGGGATGATCGGTGCGCGCGTAACGCTCAACATCGATGGCCAGGACGTGAAGGTCCCGATGGGGACCACGATCCTCGAGGCCGCGAAGAAGCTCGGGATCCGGATCCCGACCCTGTGTGCGCACCCGGACCTCTGCGAGGCCGGCCTGTGCCGCATCTGCGTGGTCGAGGTCGAGGGCATGCGGACCTTGCAGGCGTCCTGCGCCTACCCGGTCCACCAGCCGATGAAGATCCACACGCACACCCGCAAGGTGCGCCAGGCGCGCCGGCACATCATCGACCTGATGCTGTCGCACCACTACGGCGACTGCTACACCTGCGCCCGCAACGGCAACTGCGAGCTGCAGTCCCTGGCCAAGGAGTACGGCGTCGACTTCTTCCGTTTCGGCCATCCCGACAAGCCGCTGTACGCGAAGGACGAGTCCAGCCACGCCGTCATCCGGGACATGAACAAGTGCATCCTGTGCCGCCGCTGCGTGCGGACCTGCATCGACCTGCAGGAGGTGGGCGCGCTGGAGGCCATCGAGCGCGGCGACAAGACCAAGATCGCCACGTTCATGGACAAGCCGCTGGCGGACGTCGTCTGCATCAACTGCGGCCAGTGCATCAACCGCTGCCCGACCGGCGCCCTGCGGGCCAACGACCCGACGGACGAGGTGTGGGCGGCCATCGACGACCCGAAGAAGCACGTCGTCATCCAGACGGCGCCGGCGCCCCGCGCGGCGATCGGCGAGTGCTTCGGCCTGCCCGCGGGCAACCCCCTGACGTTCGAGATGAACACGGCCCTGCGCCTGTGCGGGTTCGACAAGGTCTTCGACACGAACTTCACGGCGGACCTGACCATCCTCGAGGAGGGCACCGAGCTGCTGCTGCGGCTGCAGGACGCCCTGAAGACGAAGAAGGGCCCGGTCTTCCTGCCGCAGTTCACGTCGTGCAGCCCGGGGTGGGTCAAGTACCTCGAGCACATGTACCCCGAGTACATCCCGCACGTGTCGTCGGCCAAGTCGCCGCAGCAGATGTTCGGCGCGGTCATCAAGACGTACTACGCCCAGTTGAACGGCATCGACCCGAAGGACATCGTGACCGTCGCGCTGATGCCCTGCTCGGCCAAGAAGTTCGAGTGCAACCGGCCGGAGATGGTCGACTCGGGCTACAAGGACGTGGACTACGGCCTGACCACGCGGGAACTGGCCAAGATGATCCAGGAGGCCGGGATCGACCTGCCGAAGATGCCGAAGTCCGACTTCGACGCGCCCTTCGGTTCGGCGACGGGCTCGGGCGTCATCTTCGGCGCGACCGGCGGCGTCATGGAGGCGGCGCTGCGCACCGTCATCGAGCTGGTGGTCGGCATCAAGGTCGAGAACCTGTTCGAGCACGCCGACATCATCCCGGTCCGCGGCATGGAAGGCATCCGGTACGTCGAACTGAAGATCCCGAAGGTCGGCGAGGTTCCGGCGCTGCTGAAGCCGCTGTTCGAGTCCTGGGACTTCCTGGACGGCGTGACGGTGAAGGTGGCGGTGGCCCACGGGACCGCGAACGCCCACAAGGTCATGGAGGACCTCAAGAAGGGCGGCCCGCTGTCCCAGTGCCACTTCATCGAGTTCATGGGCTGCCCGGGCGGCTGCCTGGGCGGCGGCGGCCAGCCGATCCCGACCACCCTGGAGATCCGCGAGGCGCGGGCCCGGGCGATCTACAGCGAGGACTCGGCGTACCCGGTCCGCAAGTCGCACGAGAACCCGGCCGTGCTGCACCTGTACCAGGAGTTCCTGAAGGAAGGCCCCTGCGGCCACCTGTCGCACAAGCTGCTGCACACGCACTACACCCCGCGCGGGAAGTACATCGCGGAGTGAGGTGCCTTGCGGGGCGCGGGGACGGAAGGGGGGCCCGGTCCGAGGCGATCGGGCCCCCTGCCGCCGCCGGCTCCGGGAATCGCCTGCAACTACCGGAAGGCATGAGGAATCGCCTTGCGCGCGCGCGCGGGCTTTCCTATAGTGCGGCGGGGGAGGAACCGGCATGGACGGGCATCACGGGCTGAGGTACGTGGAACTGCGGGACGCGGCGGAGGACGTGGGCGACCTGCCGCCCGAGGCGCGCGAGGTCCTGGCGACCATCAACCGCCGGATCGCCGCCGCCGAGTCGCTGGACCGCGTGATGGACTTCCTGTTCGAGGCGACGCGTTCGATCTGCCCGTGCGACCGGATCGGGCTGGCGTTCCTGCAGGACGACGGGGCGCGGGTCGCGTCCCGGTGGGTGCGCGCGGACTACGCGCCGGTGCTGCTGGGCGCGGGCTACGGCGAGGAGGTCGCGGGGTCGTCGCTGCAGGCGCTGCTTGCCGGGCGCCGGCTGAGGGTCATCGATGACCTCGAAGCCTACCTGCGGGACCACCCGGACAGCCGGTCCACGCGGATCCTGGTGAAGGAAGGTGTGCGGTCCAGCATGACGTGCCCGCTGGTCGTGGAGGGGCGGGCGGTGGCGCTGCTGTTCCGGTCGTCCCGGCAGGTGGCCGCGTACGACGAACGGCAGGTGCTTATCCACCAGGCGATCGCGGAACGGCTGGCGCAGGCGGTCGAGAAGGCCTGGCGCATCGAGCAGCTGGCGTCGGCGAACGCGGCGTACATGGAGATGCTGGGCTTCGTCGCCCACGAACTGAAGAACCCCGTGGCGTCGATGGTGCTGGACGGCCACATGATGCTGGACGGGTACGTCGGGGACCTGACGGAGGGCCAGCGGAACAAGATCCAGCGGATCATCGCGAAGGGCGAGTTCCTGCTGGGCCTGGTGCGGGACTACCTGGACCTGGCGCGCGTGGAGGGCGCCGGGCTGGCGGTGGACCCGAAGGCGGGCGTGGACCTGGTCGCGGACGTGCTGGAGCCGGCGATCGACATCGCCCGGCCGCAGGTCGAGGCGAAGGGGATGCGGGTCGAGACGGGCTGGCCGGAAGGCGGGCTGGCGGTGGAGGCGGACCCGGACCTGCTGCGGATCGTGGCGGTGAACTTCGTCGGCAACGCGGCGAAGTACGGCGCGGAGGGCGGGCGGATCCGGGTGACAGCCGCGCGCACCGAGGGCGGGTTCCGGGTGGCGGTGTGGAACGAGGGACCGGGCTTCCCGGAGTCGCAGCGGGAAAGGCTGTTCCGCAAGTTCAGCCGGCTGCAGACGCCCGAACTGCTGCGGCAGAAGGGGACGGGCGTGGGGCTGTACACGGTGGCGCGGGTCGTGCGGCTGCACGGCGGGCGCGTCGCGGCCGAATCGCAGCCCGGGCAGTGGGCCGAGTTCTCGTTCGAGATCCCGCAGCCGCCGGTCGCGGCGCGCGATCTGTAGAGGGCGGGGGCTCGTCTGCAGGGCGGGGGCCGTTCCCCGGGACCTGTAGGGCGGGGGCCCCGTCCCCCGCCAGGTGGACATTCGGGAGGCGAACATGGCGATTGCGGAGAAGGCGACGTTCATCGACGAGGCGGGGATCCAGGCGGCGCTGGAGGCCGGGGCACGGCACGACGCGGTGCACGTGCGCGAGGTGCTGGCGAAGGCCCGCGAGATGCAGGGCCTCGACCTCGAGGACGTGTCGGTGCTGGCCGGCATCTCGGACCCCGATCTGCTGCACGAACTGTTCGCGGAGGCCCGCGAGGTCAAGGAACGCATCTACGGGCGGCGGCTGGTGCTGTTCGCGCCGCTGTACGTGTCGAACCTGTGCAAGAACGACTGCGTGTACTGCGCCTTCCGGGTGCGGAACAGGGAGGTCAAGCGGCGCGCGCTGACCCAGGAGGAGATCGCCAGGGAGGTGAGGATCCTGATCGACCAGGGGCACAAGCGCGTGCTGCTGGTCGCGGGCGAGTCCTACCCCGAGGAGGGGTTCGGATACGTCCTGAAGTGCATCGAGACGATCTACTCGGTGAAGAACGGCCCCGGCGAGGTGCGGCGCGTCAACGCGAACGTGGCGCCGCTGACGCTTCCGGAATTCCAGGCGCTGAAGGCGTCGAAGATCGGCACCTACCAGCTGTTCCAGGAGACGTACCACCGCGACACCTACGCGCGGATGCACCTGGCCGGGAAGAAGCGCGACTTCGACTGGCGCGTGACGGTGATGGACCGCGCAATGGCGGCGGGGATCAGCGACGTCGGCATCGGCGTGCTGTTCGGGCTGTGCGACTGGCGGTTCGAGGTCCTGGCGCTGATGCAGCACATCCGGCACCTGGAGCAGGAGTTCGGGGTCGGACCGCACACGATCAGCGTGCCGCGCATGGAGCCGGCGGTCGGGTCGGACGTGGCGGCGCACCCGCCGAAGCCGGTGTCGGACATCGAGTTCCGCAAACTGGTGGCGATCCTGCGGCTGGCGGTGCCGTACACGGGCATCATCCTGTCCACGCGGGAAACGGCCAGCATCCGGCGCGAGACGTTCGCGCTGGGCATCTCGCAGATCTCGGCGGGCAGCCGGACCAACCCCGGGGGGTACGCGGAGGAGGTCGGCGGGATCACCGAGGAGGGCCAGCAGTTCAGCCTGGGCGACCACCGCAGCCTGGACGAGGTGGTGCGGGACATCGCGGGGCTGGGGTACATCCCGTCGTTCTGCACGGGCTGCTACCGGCTGGGCCGCGTGGGCAAGGACTTCATGGACCTGGCCAAGCCGGGCGAGATCCGGATGCACTGCGACCCGAATGCGCTGTCCACGTTCCAGGAGTACCTGTCGGACTACGCGTCGCCCGAGACCCGGCAGGTGGGCGAGGCGCTGATCGCGCAGACGCTGGCCGGGATGGACCCGAAGAGCCGCGCGGTGTCGGAGAAACTGGTCGCGAAGGTCCGCGAGGGACGGCGCGATGTCTACGTGTGATCCGGGCCGACGTGAGGCGGCCCGGATCGCCTCGCATGCTGCGGACGGCCGTCCAGGGACGGCCGCCGCAGACGCTCGGCCTGCCGGGTCGGGGCGTGTTCCGGGCGAGCGTCTGCGGCATGGGTCCGTAGCACGCGAGCCCCGCCAGGACGCGCGAAGCGTCGGCCTGGCGGGTTGTAGGGCGGGGGCCCCGTCCCCCGCCTCCTCGTAGGGCAGACCAAGGAGGGTGTCATGATCGACAAGCACGTGATCCTGGGCGTCCACGTGACCGATCGGCTGGAGCACGTCCCGCAGGTGCAGGGGCTGCTGAGCGAGTACGGCAAGTACATCAAGACCCGGCTGGGCCTGCACGAGGTGTGCGAGGACGGGCACTGCAGCGGGAAGAACGGCCTGCTGCTGCTGGAGATGACCGACGAGGCCGCCGCGATGGAGATGGCGGCCAGGTTGTCGCAGGTGAAGGGCATCGAGGTCCAGAAGATGGTCTTCGATCACCCGGAGTGATGCCGGGCCTGCAGGGCGGGGGCCCCGTCCCCCGCCTCCCGGACTCGCGGAGAACCCGGATGCGCCTGGAGAAGGACCCCCTGGGCGAGGTGGCCGTGCCGGACGGCGCGCTGTGGGGCGCGCACACGGCGCGGGCGCTGTCGAACTTCCCGCTGGCGGGTCGGCCCGTGCACCGGGAACTGGTGCGGGCGTTCGGCCACGTGAAACTGGCGTGCGCGCGGACGAACCGGGAACTGGGCGCCTGGGCGGACGACCCGGCGAAGGCCGACGCGATCGAGCGGGCATGCCGCGAGATGGCCGAGGGGGGGCTGTGCGAGGAGGTGCCGGTCGACGCCCTGCAGGGCGGCGCGGGGACCTCCACGAACCTGTGCGTGGACGAGGTGCTGGCGAACCGGGCGCTGGCGATCCTGGGGCTGCCCCTCGGGGGGTACGAACGCGTGTCGCCCATCGACGACCTGAACCGGCACCAGTCCACGAACGACACCTACCCGACGGCGCTGCGGGTGGCCGCGATCCGCGGGGTGCGGGTGCTGGACGGGCGGTTGGTGGCGCTGCAGGAGACGTTCCAGGCGCTGGAGAAGAAGTACGCGGACGTGGTCAAGGTCGGCCGTACCCAGATGCAGGACGCGGTGCTGACCACGCTGGGCCGCGAGATGGGCGCGTACGCCGAGGCGTTCAACCGGGATCGCTGGCGCGTGTACAAGTGCGAGGAGCGGCTGCGGGTGGTGAACCTGGGCGGGACCGCGATCGGGACCGGCCTGGGCGCGCCGCGGCGCTTCATCTTCCGCGTGGTGGACGTGCTGCGCGAGGAGACCGGCATCGGGCTGGCGCGGGCCGAGAACCTGGTGGAGGCGACGCAGAACGCGGACGTATTCGCCGAGGTGTCCGGGATCCTGAAGGCGTGCGCGGCGTCGCTGTGGAAGGCGGCGTCGGACCTGCGGCTGATGGCGTCGGGGCCGGACGCGGGGCTTCGCGAGATCCGGCTGCCGGCGCGGCAGGCCGGGTCGTCGATCATGCCGGGCAAGGTGAACCCGGTGATCCCGGAAGCGGTGACGCAGGCCGCGATGAAGGTGATGGCGAACGACGTCGGCATCGGGATGGCGGTCGCGAACGGCAGCCTGGAACTGAACCCGTTCCTGCCGCTGGTGGCGGACCTGCTTCTGGAGTCGCTGGACCTGCTGGCGCGGGCGTGCGACGTGTTCCGGCGGAACTGCGTCGAGGGCATCGAGGCCGACGAGGCGCGGTGCCGGGCGACCGTGGAGGCGTCCACCGCGACGGCGACGGCGCTGATCCCGGCGATCGGGTACGAGAGGGCGTGCGAGGTGGCGCGGCTGGCGCGCGAATCGGGGCGGACGATCCGCGACGTGGCGATCGCGGAGGGCGGCATCGACGCGGAGGCGTTCGACGCGCTGGTCAGCCCCGAGGCCGTCCGGCGGCTGGGTTCCTGACAGGCGGGAAGCGTCGGGCCCTGCCCCCCGCCAATGCAGGCGTGGGGCCCCGTCCCCCGCCTCCCCCTTTGGAGACGATCATGGCGGAACAGGCGCCGCGCGGCATGCGGCTGCACATCGGGATCTTCGGCCGGCGGAACGTCGGCAAGTCGTCGCTGCTGAACGCCTTCACGCGCCAGCAGGTGTCCATCGTGTCGGATACCGCCGGGACCACGACGGACCCGGTCGAGAAACCGATGGAACTGCTGCCGCTGGGGCCGGTGGTCTTCATCGACACGGCGGGTGTGGACGACGTGGGCGCGCTGGGCGAGATGCGGGTGGCCCGGACCCGGCAGGTGCTGGACCGGACCGACCTGGGCGTCATCGTGGCGGCGGCGGGCGACTGGGGCGACTTCGAGGAGGCGCTGCTGGCCGAGCTGGACAGCCGCAAGGTGCCGGTCATCGCGGCCTTCAACAAGGCGGACCTGGCCGGGCCGTCGGCCGAGGTGGAGGCGTCGCTGACGGGGCGCGGCGTGCGCGTGGTGCGGACCGTCGCGTCCCGCGGCGAGGGCGTGCTGGACCTGCGCGCGGCGCTGCTGGATGCGGCGCCCGCGGACTTCGTGGACGCGCCGTCGATCCTGGGCGACCTGGTGCCGCCCGGCGAGGTGGCGGTGCTGGTGGTGCCGATCGACAAGGAGGCTCCCAAGGGCCGGCTGATCCTGCCGCAGGTGCAGTCGATCCGGGACCTGCTGGACCACGACGCGTGGTGCCTGGTCGTGAAGGAACGCGAACTGCGCGCCGCGCTGGACGCGCTGGCCCGGCCGCCCCGGCTGGTCGTGACGGACTCGCAGGCCTTCCTGAAGGTCGCCGCGGACACGCCGTTCGACGTGCCGATGACGTCGTTCAGCATCCTGTTCAGCCGATTCAAGGGCGACCTGACGACGATGGTGCAGGGTGCGACGGCGGTGGACGGGCTGAAGGGCGGCGACAAGGTGCTGGTGGCCGAGGCGTGCAGCCACCACCCGATCGGCGAGGACATCGGCCGCGTGAAGATCCCGCGCTGGCTGACGCAGTACGTGGGGGGGAAACTGGAGTTCGTGCACATCCAGGGGCACGACTTCCCCGAGGACCTGTCGCCCTACCGGCTGGTCATCCACTGCGGGTCGTGCACGCAGAACCGGCGCGAGATGCTGAACCGCATCCTGAAGTGCCGCCGGGCCGGCGTGCCGATCACGAACTACGGGCTGGTCATCGCATACAGCCTGGGGATCTTCCAGCGCGCGCTGTCGCCCTTCCCGGCGGCCCAGGAGGTGTACCGGGAGGCGATGCGGGCCAAGGGGGCGCAATGAGGACGTGGGAGGACCTGCTGGCCCGCCCGATGGATCGCGCCGCGATCCTGGGCTGGCTGCGCCAGGCCGACGCGGGCCGGCTGGAACTGCTGTGGAAGGCCGCGGACGAGGTGCGGCGCGCCAACGTCGGTGACGAGGTGCACCTGCGCGGGCTGGTCGAACTGTCCAACTACTGCCTGCGGCAGTGCGGGTACTGCGGGATCCGGCTGGAGAACCGCGCCATCGACCGGTACCGGATGACCGTCGACGAGGTGATGGCGTGCGCCCGGATGGCGGTCGCGCTGGGGTACGGCACGGTCGTGCTGCAGGCCGGCGAGGACTACGGGCTGACGCGGGACGGCGTCGTCGGGATGGTGCGGCGCATCAAGGCCGAAACGCCGCTGGCGGTGACGCTGTCGCTGGGCGAAAGGCCGGACGAGGATCTGGCCGCGTGGCGCGAGGCCGGCGCGGACCGGTACCTGCTGAGGTTCGAGACGTCCGACCCGGTGCTGTACGCGCGGATCCACCCGGCGCTGAAGGGCGGGCCGCGCGCTGCGCACGAGGCGGAGCCCGGGGAGGCTCCTGCCGAGCCCGACCGGTTCGCGATCCTGCGGCGCCTGCGCGAACTGGGGTACGAGGTGGGGTCCGGCATCATGGTCGGCATTCCCGGCCAGACATACGAGACGCTGGCGACGGACCTGCTGACCTTCCGGGAGTACGACCTGGACATGATCGGCATCGGGCCGTTCATCCCGCACCCGGGCACGCCGCTGGGGCGCGACGCGGGCATCGACGCGGGCGCGGACCAGGCGCCGGCCGCCGAGGACATGGTGCTGCGGTGCGTCGCGATCACGCGCATCCTTTGCCCCGAGGCGAACATCCCGTCCACGACGGCGCTGGCGACCATCAACCGGGCGCGCGGCCGCGAACACGGCCTGCAGCGCGGCGCGAACGTCGTGATGCCGAACCTGACGCCGCCGATGTTCCGGGTGAAGTACGAGATCTACCCCTCGAAGGCCTGCGTCGAGGAGACCGCCGAGGAGTGCGCGCGGAACCTGGACGGGCAGATTCGCGCCATCGGCCGCCGGATCGGTATCGGCCAGGGCGCCCGCCGTCGCCACGCCGTGGTGCGCCCGCGCGATCCCCTCGACCCGTAATTCGGGGACAGTCACCATTATTGGCGAGGTAACTGGTTGAAATGACGTAATTGGTTGGCCGGCGAAGGCGTCGAGCCCCGTCCCCCCGCCTCCTGGAGGTCCCCGTGCCGTCCCGTTCCCGCATCGTGGTCGCGATGAGCGGCGGCGTCGATTCCAGCGTCGCCGCGGCCTTGTGCGTGCGCGCCGGCGACGACGTCGTGGGCGTCACGCTGCGGCTGCGCCCGTGCGACCAGGGCGTCGATTCCGGATCCTGCTGCGGCGTGGACGCGGTGGCCTCGGCCAAGGCGGTGGCGGACCGTCTCCACATCCCGCACGAGGTCTTCCCGGTCGGCGTCGAGTTCCAGGAGCGCGTGCTGCGGCCGGCCTGGGAGGAATACGCGGCGGGCCGCACCCCGAACCCCTGCGTGCGGTGCAACCGCGAGATCAAGTTCGACCTGCTGGTCGATTACGCGCGGCTGCTGGGCGCGGACCGGGTGGCGACCGGGCACTACGCGCGCGTCGAGGCCGGGCCGGACGGGCGGCCGGTGCTGCGGCGCGGGCTGGATGCGGGCAAGGACCAGTCGTACTTCCTGTTCGCGCTGGGCTCGGACGGGCTGCGGCGCGCGGACTTCCCGGTGGGGCACCTGACCAAGGCGCAGGTGCGGACCGAGGCGAGGGTGCTGGGGCTGGCCAGCGCGGACCGGCCGGACAGCCAGGACGCCTGCCTGGCGCACGAGGGCGGGTTCGCGGAGGCGCTGCGGGTCGCGCTGTGCGGCCAGGCGACACCGGGGCGGATCGTCGATCGTGACGGGCGGGTGCTGGGCGAACACGACGGCATCCACCGGTTCACGATCGGTCAGCGGCAGGGCACGGGCATCGCGCTGGGCCGGCGGGCGTGGGTGCTGCGGATCGACGCGTCGGACGGCACCGTGGTGCTGACGACCGACCCGGCGGACCTGCTGTCGCGCGGGCTGGACGCATCCGGCTGCACGTGGCTGTGCGACCCGCCTTCCGCGCCGTTGCGGTGCGTCGTGCAGGTGCGGTACCGGTCTCCCGCGGTGCCGGCCGTGGTGACGCCCCAGGACACCGACCGCGTGCAGGTGGCGTTCGACCGCCCCATCCGCGCCGTCGCCCCCGGCCAGGCCGCGGTCTTCTATGACGGCGACCGCGTTCTTGGCGGCGGCTGGATCCAGAAATCGGAAAAGTAGGGACAGCCTCCAATTTCCCCGCAACGATTCCCTGTGGTTAGTACGGACATCGGGGCGCTGGAACCCGTCTGGGAGGGGTGGCGATAACAGGAGGCTGGCCCTCTTTTCGGGGCGAGGGGCTCCGCCTTACGTCCCCAGGCGTTCGAACCGCCGCTGCACGCACACCGGGCAGCCGTCGCCGTCGGTGCGCCGCGCGATCACGACCTCGGTGTGCGTGCCGGCCCACGGGTCGATCGCCCACAGCGTCCGGCGCACCTGGTCCTCCCGTCCCGCCAGCACCTTCAGCGCCTCGGTCGCCTGCAGCGTCGCCACCAGCGCGCTGACCGTGCCCAGGATGCCCGCCGTCTCGCACGTCGGCCACGACCCCGGCGCAGGCGCCTCGTCCACCACGCACGCGTAGCACGCCGTCACGCCCGGCAGCACCGTGAACTGCACGCCGTACGTCCCCACCGCCGCGCCCGACACGAACGGCCGCCCCGCGCGCACGCACGCCTCGTTCAGCACGAACCGCAGGTCGTAGTTGTCCGCGCCGTCGATCACCAGGTCGACCCCGTCCACCAGCCCCGGCACATTCGCCCGGTCCAGCGTCGCCACCACGGCCTCGCATTGCACGTCGGGGTTCGCCGCCCGCAGCCGCCGCGCCGCCAGCAGCGCCTTGGGCGTCCCGGCGTCCGCGTCGTCGTACAGCGCCTGCCGGTTCAGGTTCGTGCGTTCCACCACGTCCCGGTCGGCCAGCACCAACCGCCCCACGCCGGCCCGCGCCAGCAGCATCGACGCCACCGACCCCAGCCCGCCGCAGCCCGCGACCAGCACCGACGCCTGCCGGATGCGCCGCTGGCCCTCCTCGCCGATGCCCGGCAGCCGCAGCTGCCGGCGGTAGCGTTCCCGGTCGAAGTCCACGCGTCCCTCCACGCACCCCGCGGGCAGCATAGGCAGGCGCCCCGCCCACGTCAACGCGCCAGGGAGGCGGGGGACGGGGCCCCCGCCCTACATTTCGTCGGGATCGCAGCGAGTCCCCCGCGCCATCCCGCACGCGACAGGCCGGCCCTCCCGTCGTACAATCCCGGCGGTCTTCCGGAGTCCCCTTCTTGGCCGGCCTGCTGAAGTCCCTGCCGTTCTCGTGGGCGCTGGGCCTGTCCCTCTTTTCGGGGCGGCGCCGCTCCCGCGTGTCGGCCCCCACCCTCGTGTCCATCCTGGGCATCGGCGTCGGCGTCGCCACGCTGACCGCCGTGCTGGCCGTGACCGGCGGCTTCGAGGCGGCCTTCCGGGACAGGATCCTGGGCGTCTATCCCCATCTGGTCGTGCTGTCCCGCGGTGAGCCGTTCTTCGAGTACCCCGAGGTGACGAAGCGCCTGTCCGAACTGCCCGGCGTCGTCGGCACCAACCCCTCCACCTACGACGAGATGATGCTGTCGGCCGACGGTGGCACCGCGGGCGTCATCGTCAAGGGCGTCGACCTGGACGGCGTGGACCGCGTCTCGTCCCTGCGCAGCCTGACCCGCGGCAACGACCTGTCGCCCCTGCGCTGGCAACCGGACCGGCCCATGGGCGTGCTGCTGGGCTGCGCGCTGATGGAGCGCGTCCACGTGCAACCCGGCGACCGCGTCACGCTGACCACGCCGATCCGCGGCCTGGAGGGCGGCGGGTCCGGCCCCTTCGGCATGTCGCCCGTCCAGCACGCCTTCTTCGTCGTGGACTGCCTCGAGTCCGGCTTCTGGGAGTACGACTCGCGCCTCGTCGTGCTGGACCTGGCCGCCGCCCAGCAGTTCCTGGGTCGCGGGCCGGTCGTCCGCTGGATCGAGATGCGCCTGTCCGACATGTTCGCGACCGACTCGATGCGGTGCGAGGTTCTGGCCACGCTGCAGCCCTTCACGCTGCACGACGTGGTCCGGCAGATCGCGAACCTGAAACGCGACCTGGCCCACGTGTCCTCCCTGGCGATGCCGGAGGGCGGCCCGCGGACCGTCGCGGACCTCGCCCTGGCCGTCCGCGAAGGCCACCAGGCCCTGGAGTTCAGCGACCTCTCCTCCGGCCCGACCCAGCGCTACCGGCTGATCGACTGGAAGGAGATGAACCGCAACCTCTTCGGCGCGCTGCGCACCCAGAAGGTCGTGCTGGCCCTGTTCTTCCTGATCATCGTGCTGGTGGCCGCGTTCAACATCGTCGGCACCCAGCTGATCGTCGCCCGCGAGCGCGTCAAGGAGGTCTCGACGCTGGTCGCGCTGGGCGCCTCCCGCCGGCAGCTGGCGCGCGTCTTCGTCGCGCACGGCTTCGCACTGGGCTTCCTGGGCGTGCTGCTGGGCCTGGGCCTCGGCTGGCTGGTGGTGCAGGGCATCGCGTCCATCGACTTCCGGCTGGACCCGCGCGTGTACCTGATCAACGAACTGCCGGCCACCCTGTCCTGGACGGACGCGGGCCTGATCGGCGGCCTGTCGCTGGCCGTGGTGCTGCTGTCGTGCCTGCTGTCCTCCTGGCGGGCCACCCGCCTGAACCCCGTGGATGGCCTGCGCAAGGTGGCGTGACGGGGCCGGATCTTCGCGGATCGGCGGCGGACGGCCCCTGGCGCTGTCGCTATTCGTGCCGGTCCCGTATCGGCCCGCGGGTCGCGCGCCCGGCTGCCAGGAGGAGTCCCGCATGACGCATCTCGACGCGCCCCGTTCCGCCCGCTTCGATTCCGCCTTCGGCCCCTGCGGCATCGCCTGGTCGTCGTCCGGCGTCACCCGCGTGCAACTGCCCGGCGACCCGGGGATCGATGCGTTGCCTTCCGTGCCTGCCGACGCGCCCGCCTTCCTGCCCGCCGCCGTCGCCGCCATTGCCGACGCGCTGGCCGGCCGCCCCGCCGACCTCGCCTCCGTGCCGCTGGACCTCGCCACGCTGCCGCCCTTCACCCGCCGGGTGCTGGATGCCGCCCGCCGCATCCCCGCCGGTCGCACCGAGACCTACGGATCGCTGGCCGCGCAGGTCCGCCACCCCCTCGCCGCCCGCGCCGTCGGCCAGGCCATGGCCCGCAACCCCGTCCCCCTGCTGGTCCCCTGCCACCGCGTCGTCGCCGTCTCGGGCGCCCTGTGCGGCTTCTCGGCCCCCGGCGGCCTCGCCACCAAGCGGCGCCTGCTGGCCCTGGAGGCCGCCGCCTCGACGGGTTCGTAGGGCAGGGGCCCCGTCCCCCGCCAATCCACGCGAGCCGGGCAGGCGGGGGACAGGGCCCCCGCCCTACATCGGCCTCATCCCGCCGCAACGTTGACAGCCCCCCTCCGGAATTCCACAATCGGAGGTCCAAAGTCTGGATTGAGGCCGCCCGCGCGGGCAACGGGGGAATCGATGGCCGCGGACCTGTGGGAACGGGACGAACGTCCCGAACGCCCCCCTGCCGAACGCGAACTGATCCTCCGTTCGGCCTGGATCATCAAGCTGCGCTGGGGCGCGGGCGTCGCCGTGCTGGCGGGCGCGGCTGCCGGCCAGGCGTCCCTGGACCCGGACTTCCCGGCGCTGTCCCTGGCCCTGTGCGCGGCGCTGATCCTGGCTTACAACGGCATCTTCACGTACCTTCTGGACCGCCTGCTGCGGCGTCGCGCTGCCGACCTCGAATCCTTCTCGCGGCTGGCCTCGGCCCAGTTCATCACGGACTGGATCGCGCTGACCGTGCTGGTGCACCTGACCGGCGGCCTGGGCAGCCCGCTGCTGCTCTACTTCGTCTTCCACGCGATCCTGGCCAGCATCCTGCTGCCGCCGCGCGCCGCCTGGGTGCACGCCGGCCTGGGCGTCGCGCTGGTCGGCCTGCTGGGGGTGCTGGAGTCGTCGGGCCTGCTGCCGTCCAGGTCGCTGCCCGGCCTGTGGTCCATCGACTACGCCGACACGCTGCGGGTGGGCATCACCTTCCTGGCCTTCGGGTCGTCGGTCATCGTGGCGAAGTACCTGACGGGCGCCATCGCGCGTCCGCTGTGGTCGCGCACCTTCGAACTGATGCGCACCCAGGAACTGCTGGAGTCCGCCGCGCGCCGCACGCGCACGCTGTACGAGATCGGCGCCGCGCTGACGTCGGACCTGGACCTGGACCGGGTGCTGGACACGCTGGTGCGCTCCTCGGTGAGGGCCATGGGGGGCAAGGGGTGCTCGCTGCGCCTGCTGGACCCCGACACGAACCTGCTGCGGCTGGCGGCGTCGGCGGGCCTGTCCGAGACCTACCTGTCCAAGGGCGACGTCGACCCCGACCGCAGCCCGGTGGACCACGAGGTGCTGTCGGGCAAGACCGTGGCCGTCGCGGACGTGGTCGCGGGCGGGCTGTTCCAGTACCCGGTCGAGGCTCGGCGCGAGGGCCTGCGGTCGGTGCTGTGCGCGCCGCTGACGGTGCGCGACCGGACCATCGGCGTGCTGCGGCTGTACACCGGCGAGGTGCGGCAGTTCACGGCGGAGGACCGCGACTTCCTGGCCACGCTGGCGGGGCAGGGGGCGGTGGCGATCGAGAACGCCCGCGCCTACCGGCACCTGGAGGAACTGGAGCGCGCCAAGTCGCGCTTCGTGTTCCAGGTGGCGCACCAGTTGAAGTCTCCGCTGTCGGCGGTGCGGTCGGCGCTGTCACTGATCGAGGACGGCTACGAGGGCGAGGTGCCGGAGGGCCAGCGCCGGCTGCTGGACCGGGCGCAGAAGCGGGCGGCGGCGCTGCACGACCTGGTGAACGACCTGATGAGCCTGGGCGCGCTGAAGGACCGGGTGCCCGAACGGTCGCGCGTTCCGGTGCGGCTGGACGAGGTGGTGCAGCGGGCGGCCGAGCGGTTGCAGCCGGACGCCGACGCGAAGGGGTTGCACCTCCAGGTGGACCTGCCGGACGCGCCGATGACGGTCTACGGGACGGCGGACGACCTGGACCACGTGGTCGGCAACCTCGTCGACAACGCGGTCAAGTACACGCCCGCGGGCGGCACCGTGCGGGCGTGGGTGCGTCGCGAGGGCCCGGTCGTCGCGTTCGGGTGCAAGGACAGCGGCATCGGCATCGCCCCGGAGGCCCTGCCGCACCTGTTCCAGGAGTTCTTCCGGGCCCGCAACGCCCGCGAGGTCGCCGAGGGCACCGGCCTGGGCCTCGCCCTGGTCAAGCGCCTGGTGGACCTGCACCGCGGCTCCATCGTGGTCGACAGCACCCCCGGCCAGGGCACCCAGTTCATCGTCCGCTTCCCGGCGGCGTAATTCAGGGACAGTCACCATTATTGCCGATGCAAGGTCTGGAGATGATTCATGTGACCGCATCGGCCAGGCGACCGCGATCAGTTCGGTCCCAGGCATTCATCCGGCGGCAGGGGCACCAGGGCCGACTCGCCATGGAACGCGCCCGTGGATCGTTTGAAGGTCAGGAAGCGCGCCCGTTGCGGCGTGAACTCCACGCGCGTGACCGACCCGTCCGAGGGTTCCCCGGACCACAGTGCCCCGACGCCGTCCTCCCGGATCTCGAAACCTCCGGGCACGATGTAGTCGAAATGCAGCCTTCCGTTCGCCTCGTCGTACCAGACCTCGACGAGTTCCTGCGTTTCGCCCGGGGGAACCGTGTCCTCGCCCGTCCACATGCGGCAGGGAATCTCCAGGAACCTTTCCGGAGGCATGGGGAGATCGCAGGTCCGGATGACCGGAGGGCCCGGCCGCAGCGTGCCGGTCGTCGGGGAGAAGTTGCGCGACGTCCTGGCGCGACTGCATCGCCAGGAGCTCGACGTCATGGTCGAGGTCGCCTTCGAGCGGCGCGTGTACGGCGGTCGCCGTCATCGGGACACCCGCGTATACCGCCTGGTCGGCGTATACGACGAGGCCCGTCGCGGCTACCGCTTGTACCTGACCAGCATCCCCGTCGACAGGCTCGACGCCCGCGATGTCGCCGAAACCTACCGCTTGCGCTGGCAGGTCGAGCTGCTTTTCAAGGAACTGAAGACGCACCACCGCCTCGACCAGCTTCCAAGCGCCCGACGCGACGTCGTCGAGGCGCTCGTGTACGCGTCCATCCTGTCCCTGGCCGCGAGCCGTGCCCTGCTCGATGCCTTGCGGCAACGCCTGCCCGACGGCCGCTGCATCCCCCCGCTGCGCTGGGCCGCCGTCTTCGAGGTTATCGCGCCCGCTCTGCTCACGGCCGTCCTCGCACGCTGCGGCCACAGACAACAGGCCATCGATCCGAACCTCGACCGACCCATCGCAACTGTCGAAAATGGCCTGTATCTATGAGGTATTACTAGCTAACCGATCGCGGATGTAGGCCTGCGGTACGGGAAGCGGAACGGTATGCAACAAGGGGCTGTTCTGCAACGGACAGACCTGCGCCGCGTTCGTCAGCAAGCCGGTTGCGGAGCCTTGCCGGTTGTGGCTCGAGTGCGAGTCCGGCCGCTGCCTGGACGGAAAGTGTTCCGATCCCGATGCCTGGGTACACGAATCCATCTGCGGCTGGTTCTAGCAGGACGATCGCGAGGATCCACTCCGTGAAATCCGTTCCGGCGGTCGATATACTGGTTCGGACGGCCAGGGAGGGAAACATGCGAATCCACGTGTCCATCGCGGTCCTCCTGGCGATGGCGGCGAGCCCTGCGGTGCTGGCCGACGGCATGGCCTGGGTGGAGACGGAGGCGGGGGGAGGCACCGGCCAGGTGGGCAAGGCGCTGCCCACCGCCCAGCGCGCGGTCGTGGAGCGGACGGATTCCTCCTGGTCGCTGACGCTGGAGGTCCGCTATGACCGTCCCAAGGCAGGTGCCGGGTGGCTGATCCCGTTCCCGCACTGCCCGACGGTCTCGGCCGCCGACCCGCAGGTGTTCCGGGAGCTGGAGATCGTGACGGCGCCGCTGTTCGTGCAGGGGTGCATCCAGAGCTGCAATTGCGACGATCTCCGCGATCCGGATTGCAGCCCCACCATCGGGGGAGGTTCGTCGGGGGTGGGGGACCAGTCCTCCGGCGCGGAGGGGTCGGGCGTCCTGAAGGTGGATGTCTGGCAGTCGGGGACGATCGGGGCGCTGGATTTCGTCGTGCTGTCCGCCGGGGACCCGAAGGCGATCCCGGACTGGCTGGAAGCGAACGGGTACGTGCGGCCGCCCGAACTGGAGGCGTTCGTCGCGGAGCACGCCGACCGGTACTCGTGCTACTTCGCCGCCCGGCTGGCGGCGCCGGAGGGGGAGATCGACGCGTTTCCCGCGGTGCGTTTCGACCTGGATCCCCGGGATCCGCCGTTCTACCCGCTCCAGCTGACCCGGCTGGGATTGTCCGCGGGCCAGACCCTCGACCTGACGCTCTGGGTGGTCAATTCGCGGAAGGGACCTAGTGGAGGTGATTTCCCGATCTCCAATGACATCCCCGGCTTCGTCGTGAAGACGCCGGAATGCCTGCTTCCGACCGGCCGGACCAACGCCGACGACAAGGACGCGAAGTTCGTGACCGAGGAGTCCTACCGGGACTGCCTGGAGGGCTTTCTGGGCGACGGCAGCGGCGGTGTCGCGCTGACCTTCAATGCCAGCCTTTCTGAACGAGGGGAGGTCTTCCGTGGCGATCGGGTGGTCTATTGCAGCGATTCCTGGGACCGGGATTCCTGCCTGAAGACGGACGAGACGCTTTCGGACATCCCGACCTCCTTCAGCGATGCGGTTTCGGGATGGATGTCGTCCGGGGCCTGGGTGTCCCGGTACGAGGCCCGGCTGCCTTCGGACCGGATGGACGAGGACATGGTGTTCCTGCAATCCGGCGAGCCGGGAGCGACCTGCCGGTCCGATGACCCGGGCCTGGAATACTGCTACGTCGGGTCGTGGCAGTACATGGACACGCTTCCGGTGTCGCCGATCAACGGTTTTTGGTGCCTGGAGGTCGATCCCACGCACCAGGTGTGTTCGCACAAATGCCATTCGACCGCCCCCGAGTGCCCCGAGGAGTGGTCCTGCGATCGCGACCGGGTCGAACCCAGGTGCGTGCCTCCCGCATCGGGCCGGGTCTTCGAGGCCATGGTTTCCAGCCAGCCGAGCGTCATCGATCCCCTGTACCTGCGGATCTCGCACGACTGCGGGTACTCGTGCCGGGACCTGTGCCCCGCGGACGGCTCCACGGACGGCTCGTCGCGCCGATCCGGGGACGTCCGGATCGCGAACGCCCCGGTGCCGCTGACGCTGATCGTCGTGGCGGCGACGCTGCTGTTCCTGCTGGCGTGGCGATCGAGGGGCCGCGCGGGGTGATCGCGATTCCGCTCAAGCCGGATGGGGGACAATACACTTCGCATCGACGGATGCCTCGCGGCCAGGTCGCCCGCGGGATTATCGGGAATCGACCCCCTGGGGGGCAAGAGCGGGGCGGGGGAAAGGCGGGGAGTGATTCGGGGAGTGTGCAGCAGGGCGGGCGCCGCGGGTCAGCGATCCAGCGCTTCCACGAGATCCCGCACCAGCACTTCGCACGAGGCCGCCAGTTCGCCGGGGTCGGCGAGGGCGCCCACGGCACGAATCGCCATCTAGACCCCGAGGCCTTTCCGCGTCCCGAAGTCCCGCTGCAGCAGGTCCAGGCCCGCCCTCGCCACCGCGGCAGACCGGCCGTCCGCACCGAGCCGTTGGAGCACCGGTCGAACACCACGTCGTCGGCCGGCTGGACGAGCAGCACGTTGCCGCCTGTTTCGGCCCGCCTCAAGCCGAGGCGTTCGGCCGCCTCTTCCATGTCCTCGACATAGACGGTGGCGAGCCGGGACGGGGCCACGGGCGCCAGTCGGCTGGCCGCAAGCGATCCCGAGACCGCGTGCCGGATTCCCGTCGCAGGGAACTGGCCCAGCAGCGACTTCAAGCCGCGGGGCTCCAGGAACAGGCCGCTCGCGCCCCGGGCGTCGAGGGGGGCGTCGGCCGCCCATCGACGCAGGAGCCTGACCCAGTCCACGCGCTCGACACGACCGCGGGGGCCGCGGTCCACCAGGGTTTCGCGGTCCATCATCGCCAGGACTCGCGACAGGTACCTGGCGTCCACGCCTGCGCGCACCGCGAGTTCCCGGACACCCGGGGTTGCCCGGAAGTCGACCAGCACGCGAACGACCCGGCCCGTCTTGGGACCCTTCAGGGATCGGGCGGGACGGTCCTCGCGATCGGGGTTCGCCATGGCGCCCGTGGTCTCGATGAAGAGCCCCGGCTCCGACAGGACCACCCGGGCGTTCCCGGCCAGGTCCGCGAACCCGAACCCGCGCTCGATCAGCCTTTCTCGGGTCGCCGGGCTCAGGTACCGGGCAATGACCAGCATCGCCCGGGAAGGATGCCCCTGGCGCCGGGGCCACCGGGTCGCGACGGCCATCGCCAGCACGTCCCGGGGTTCCAGGGAGGTCTTCACCTCCACTGCCAGGACGCCCCGCCTTCCGTCGGGCGCCACGAAGTCCAGCCGGGCGTCCATCTCCCGGGCAGATGCAACCGGTTCCAACGTCCAGCCCGCAGGCAATCGGCTTTGGAGGGCCCGGATCCCGTCCCTGAAAATGGAGACCTTGTTGTCTTTGAGTGCCATGTTGCACACCTCGTGCAACAATCGCATTTCTGGCAACATCTGGAGTCAAGCCGCGGGGAGCGGTGTGGTTGCGCGAGGTGCGCATTCAGTGGAACCAGGGTGCTGGGAAGGGGAGGCGGGACGCCGTAGGATCGCAGGCGGCGCGGCGGGCGCGCGGGGAGCCGGGAGGGCCGGATGGGACGTGAACGGATCGCGGGGGGGCCGGGCCAGCGGATGCTGTCGGTCGTGCTGGCGGCGGTGCTGCTGCTGGCGTCGGCCGGTGCGGCGGCCAAGTCGACGGAGATGGTCGAGCCGGTGGTGCGGCCGGGGCTGCCGAACCTGTTCCGGGTGGGGCCGGTGCTGTACCGGGCGGCGCAGCCGACGGCGGAGGGATTCCGGAACCTGCGGGAGATGGGGGTGAAGACCGTCGTCAACCTGCGCTCGATGCACGGGGACGCGGAGCTGATCGAGGGGACGGGCCTGAAGGAGGTGCGGATCCGCAGCAACGCGGCCAGCCTGGGCGAGGACGAGATCGTGCGGTTCCTGCGCGCGGCGACGGACCCGGCGAACCAGCCGGTGCTGGTGCACTGCGCGCACGGGGCGGATCGGACGGGCGCGGCGGTGGCGGCGTGGCGGATCGTGGTGCAGGGCTGGCCGAAGGAGCGAGCGATCCGCGAGATGAGGGAGGGGGGATTCGGGTTTCACGAGGCGTTCACGAACCTGCCTCGGATGCTGCGGGGGCTGGACGTGGAGAAGGTGCGGCGGGAGGCGGGGCTGGAGGGGAGCGCGGAGGGCGTGGTGCCGGCGGTGGTGCCCGCGACGCCGTGAAGAGCGACGGGGCCACAAAGGTTCGTTGGCGGGGGACGGGGCCCCCGCCCTACAATTGACCTTCAGCGCGGGCGACCGCCGCACCGGAGGGACCGATGACGCAGGACAGGACGGACACGAAGCGCAACGCCACCCTGGCGATCGACGGCCGCACGCTGGAACTGCCGATCCGGACGGGCAGCGAGGGCGAGCGGGCCATCGACATCCGCGCGCTGCGCCGCGAGACGGGACTGATCACGTACGACCCGGGCTTCGCGAACACGGGGTCGTGCAGCAGCGCCATCACCTTCATCGACGGCGAGCGCGGCATCCTGCGGTATCGCGGCTACGACGTCGAGGACCTGGCGGACCACTGCGAGTTCGTGGAGGTGGCGTACCTGCTGGTCCACGGCAGCCTGCCGAACGCGGCCCAGAAGGCGCAGTTCTCGCGGATGCTGAACCTGCACTCGCTGATCCACGAGGACATGATCCACTTCTTCAGCCACTACCCGGACCGCGCCCACCCGATGGCGATCCTGTCCGCGATGGTGGTGTCGCTGTCGTCGTTCTACCCGGAACTGGGCGAGAACCGGCAGGAGGACATCGACATCACGGTGACGCGGTTGCTGTCCAAGCTGCGGACGGTCGCGGCGTTCTCGTACAAGAAGTCGCTGGGCGAGCCGATCGTCTATCCGCGGCACGACCTGACGTACTGCGAGAACTTCCTGAACATGATGTTTTCCAGCCCGGTGGTGAAGGACCCGGTGGACCCGGTGCTGGCCTACGCGCTGAACCAGTTGCTGATCCTGCACGCCGACCACGAACAGAACTGTTCGTCCACGGTGGTGCGGGCGGTGGGCAGCGCCGACGCGAACCTGTACGCGTCGATTTCGGCGGGGATCTGCGCGCTGTGGGGGCCGCTGCACGGCGGCGCGAACCAGCACGTGATCGAGATGCTGGAGGACATCCGGGCCGGCGGCGGGAAGGTGGACCGGGCCATCGAACGCGCGAAGGACCGCAACGACCCGTACCGGCTGATGGGCTTCGGGCACCGCGTGTACAAGTCGTACGACCCGCGGGCGCGCATCGCGAAACGGATCTGCCAGGCGGTGATGGCGGCGACCGGGCGGCAGGACCCGCTGCTGGACATCGCG
The DNA here is from genome assembly GCA_937975765.1 of uncultured Myxococcales bacterium. Lineage (GTDB taxonomy): Bacteria > Myxococcota_A > UBA9042 > DTJE01 > DTJE01 > CAIZWN01. The sequence goes on along the minus strand of CALJUR010000102.1, from coordinate 39,049 downwards.
CAGGAACTGGAGGCGAAGGCGCTGGCGGACCCGTACTTCCAGGAGCGCAACCTGTACCCGAACGTGGACTTCTACACGGGGCTGACGTACCGGCAGATGGGCATCCCGACGGACATGCTGACAGTGATGTTCGCGATCGGGCGGCTGCCGGGGTGGATCGCGCAGTGGCTGGAGATGCGGTCGGAGGGGGAACTGCGGATCGCGCGGCCGCGGCAGGTGTACACGGGGCCGGGGCCGCGGAAGGCGGTGCCGATCGACCGGCGGGAGTGAGGGGACGCGAGGGGAAAGGCGGGGGACGGGGCCCGCGCCCTACAAGGAACAGGCGGTGCCGACGATCGTCGAGGGTTCGATGAGGAGGGGCTGAAATGTAGGGCGGGGGCCCCGTCCCCCGCCAACGCAGGTTTCAGCCCCCGTCCTGCAGGATCAGCGCCCCGTCGCGTGTTCGCCGTGCAGGACCAGGCAGGTGCTGGTGGCGCGGGCGACCAGGCTGCCGGACTCGTCCTTGACGTCGGCCTCCATCAGGCTGGTCAGGCGGGTGCGGCGCACGCAGCGCGATTCGGCCACCAGCAGGCCGCCCCGCACCGGTTTCAGGAAGTTCGCCTTCAGTTCCAGCGTGGTGAAGGTCTCGCCGTCCTTCAGCGTCGAGGCCATGCCGTAGCCCATCGCCGCGTCGGCCAGGTCGCACAGGATCCCGCCGTGCACGGTGCCCATGGGGTTGTAGTGCCGCGGCCCGGCCTGCATCCGCACGACCGCGCGGCCCTCGCCGGCGGACACCAGTTCGAATCCGACCGTCACGGCGACGCCGGGCGGGGGCAGTTCGCCCGCGACCATGCGGCGCAGGCTCTGGGGGTCGTTCAGGGGGCCGTCGGCCATCGCGTCCTCGGTGCATCCTCCCGCGGCGAGTATCCGGACGACCGGCCCGGCGGTCAAGGCGTTGCGGGCGATCCGCTTGACCCGCCCCCCGGGCCCCCGGATACTGTGGGAATCCGGGGCAATGGCCATGAAACTCGTCGAGCTGGTCGACATCGAGGAACTGCGCAAGTTCTTCGAAGGGTTCACGTCCTTGACCGCGGTGCCCACCGCCATCCTGGACCTGGACGGCAACATCCTGATCGCCACCGGCTGGCAGGACCTGTGCACGAAGTTCCACCGCGTCCACCCGGGGACCGCGGCTCGGTGCCTGCACAGCGACACCGTGTTGGCGGGGCGGCTGGCCCAGGGCGAAACGTACAACGTCTACCAGTGCGGGAACGGCCTGGTGGACGTCGCCACGCCGATCCGCATCGGCGGCACCCACGTCGCGAACTTCTACATCGGGCAGTTCCTGTTCCAGGCGCCGGACCTCGGCTTCTTCCAGGCGCAGGCCCGCGAGTTCGGGTTCGACGGGGACGCCTACATGGAGGCGCTGCTCCGGGTCCCGATCTACACCGAACAGAAGGTCCGAGAACTGATGGACTACCTGCTGCGGCAGGTGCAGTTGGTGGGCGAGATGGGCCTGGCCCGCAAGAGGGCCGAGGACGCGTACGCGGAACTGCGCCGCAGCGAACAGAAATTCCGGACTATCTTCGAGAACGCCGTGGAGGGGATGTTCCAGGCCTCGCTGGACGGGCGCATCCTGGACGGCAACCCGGCCATGGTCCGCATCCTCGGGTACGACTCGATCGGGCAACTGCTGGATGCCCTGCCCGCGGATCCGGGGGGGCTGTTCGAGCACGCGGAGGACCGCCAGGCGATTGCGGACGCCGTGGCGCAGGACGGCGAGGTCCAGGCGCGCGAGGTGCCGATGCGGTGCCGCGACGGGCGGGTGACGTGGGTCTCGATCAGCGCGCGGCTGGCGCGGGACGAGGCCGGGAACCCGCACCACGTCGAGGGCTTCCTGACCGACATCAGCGATCGGCGCCGCCTGGAGGAGACCATTCTGCAGGTCCGCAAGATGGAGTCGGTCGGCCTGCTGGCGGGGGGCGTCGCGCACGACTTCAACAACCTGCTGACGCCGATCCTGGGGTTCACGGAACTGCTGGCGGCCGACGTCCCCGAGACGCCGGCGCGGCGGAACGCGCTGCTGTACATCCGGCACGCTGCCGAGCGCGGGCGCGACCTGACCCAGCGGCTGCTGGCGTTCGGACGCAAGCAGGTGATCGAGTTGAGGACGCTGGACCTGGCCGCGGTGGTCCGGCGCTTCGAGGCGATCCTGCGGCGGACGCTGCGGGAGGACATCGAGATCCGGCTGGAGATCGACGAGGGCCTCGGGAAGGTGCGCGCCGATGCCGGCCAGATCGAGCAGGTGCTGCTGAACCTGGCGGTCAACGCCCAGGACGCGATGCCGGGGGGCGGCACCCTGGGGATCCGGCTGTCCAACGAGGATCTGGACCCGACCTACTGCCGCCTGCACCCGGAGGTCGTGCCGGGGGCCTACGTGCGGCTGTCGATCCGCGACAACGGCGTCGGGATGGACGAGGAGACGCGGGCGCACCTGTTCGAGCCGTTCTTCACGACCAAGGCGCCGGGCAAGGGCACGGGGCTGGGGCTGTCCACGGTGTACGGCATCGTCAAGCAGCACGGCGGATCCGTGTCGGCGTATTCCGAGACAGGGCGGGGCAGCGTGTTCCACGTGTACCTGCCGCGGGTGTCGGCGATGGGAGAGGCATACGAGGCCGAGCCGAGCGAGACGGAGGAATACCCGCGCGGGACCGAGACGATCCTGGTGGTCGAGGACAACGAGGCGGTGCGCGAACTGGCCCGCAGCAGCCTGGAGAGCCTGGGCTACCGGGTGCTGGTGGCGGAGTCGCCCGCGGAGTCCTTCCCGCTGGTGCGCGCCCACGAGGGGGAGATCGGCCTGCTGCTGACGGACGTGGTGATGCCGGGCATGAACGGCATGGAACTGTACGAGGCACTGCGCTGGGAGCGCCCCGGCCTGAAGGTGCTGTTCATGTCGGGGTATGCCGCCGACGTGATCGGGACCCGCGGGGTGCTGGACGACGGCATCACCTTCCTGCAGAAGCCGTTCTCGCTGCGCGCGCTGGCGACGAAGGTTCGGAGGGTGCTGGACGCGAAGCCGGCCCCGGAAGCGGCTTGACCGGCGCGGGGCGGCGCGGTCCCGGGAAGGTCACGGGCGCGCCGGCGGGTGGGCGAACAGGCCGCGCTTGATCCAGACGTAGACGGCCAGCCCCCACCAGCACGCCAGCACGGCCAGCGTCGTCCAGCGGGTGGTCTGCATCGCCAGGCCGCCGAGGTCCCCCAGGTCCCCCAGTCCCTCGATGCCGGGGAGGCCGCCCAGGTCGCCGAGGCCCGCGGTTTCCGCCTGGACGTAGACGCGCAGCGTCGCGTCCGACAGCACGAAGGCGAGGCGATCGACCGTGTAGAGGGCGGTGCCGGCCAGGAAGGTCCACAGCCCCCATCGCCGCATCGCCAGCAGGCCCGCGCCCATGGCCGCGAACACCGCGATGGTGACGACGTGGTAGAGGATGGCCGTCGCGCCGGACCGCATCGCGCCCGCCAGCGGCACGGGCGACGCGATCGACACCATCTCGAAGGCGGCCGAGGCCAGCAGGAAGGCGCCCGCCAGCCGGATCGTGACGGCGCCGGCGGGGCGCTTCGGGGGTGCGGGGGGGACGGGCGGCGACGGCGGCATGGAGGGGGGCCGCCACTCGCCGCCCGCGCGGGTCGCGCCGCAGAATCGGCAGAGGATCGCCTCGTCCCGGATCTCCTCGGCACAGAAGGGGCATCTCACCAGCGACTCCCGCGCGCGCGCCGATGCCATTGTACGCGCACTCCGGCCGGGCTATCGTGCCGGCGCGTGCCGAAAGGGACCAGGAGGCGGGACGGGATGACCGGAGCATGGCCCCATCGCGTGCCCCGCGGGGTGTTCGCAGCGCTGTACTTCCCGTGGGGGATGGTCGTCTGGGCGTGGACGGCGGCGTTCACGGTGGCCAGCTTCTTCGTGGCGTTCGCGCTGTGGAGCGTGCGGAAGGAGTGGGCGCACGCCTACGGGCGCCTGTGGTCGCGGACACTGACGACGGTCAACTGGGTGCGGGTCGCGATGACCGGGATCGACAAGGCGCGGCCCGGCCAGGCCTACGTGATCGTCGCGAACCACCAGAGCCACTTCGATACGCCGTGCTTCTGGAGCCGCTTCCCGCGGCCGTTGCGGTTCGTGATGAAGGCCGAACTGATGCGGATCCCGTTCCTGGGGCACGGCGCCCGGATGCTGGGAATGGTGGCGATCGACCGCGGCGACAAGGCGCGCGCGATGGCGTCGCTGAGGGCGGCGCGGCCGCTGCTGGACGCGGGCGTGTCGCTGGTGTTCTTCGCCGAGGGCACGCGCAGCCCGGACGGGCGGATCCAGGCGTTCCGGAAGGGCGCGTTCGTGCTGGCGATGGAGGCGGGACTGCCGATCCTGCCGGTGTCGATCAGCGGCACGCACCGGATCCTGCCCGGGAAGCAGTTGACGTTGCTGCCGGGCCGTGCGCGCATCGCGATCCACGACCCGGTCGAAACCGCCGGCCTGGGCCCGTCCGACCTGGACGCGCTGGTGGCGAGGGTGCACGCGGCCGTCGCGTCGGGGCTGACGACCTGGGAGCGCGGCTTGTAGGGCGGGGGCCCCGTCCCCCGCCGCCCTCACGCCTGCGGCATCACGTGGAACAGGATCCCGAAGAAGTGGCAGACGGACCCGGCCAGCACGAACACGTGCCAGACGGCGTGGCTGTAGTCGAAGCGCTTGCGGTAGTAGAAGTACACGCCGGCGATGTAGGCGATGCCGCCGCCCAGCAGCCACGCGACGCCGGCGGTCCCCATGGCGCGGGACATCGGGCCCAGGAACGGCACGCAGATCAGCCCCATCGCGACGTACATTGCCGTCATCAGCCCGCGCCACCGCCCCGGGAACACGGCCTGCATCGTGATTCCCAGCGCCGCCAGTCCCCACACGATCCCGAACATCGTCCAGCCCAGCGGCCCGCGCAGCGACACCAGCGTGAACGGCGTGTACGTGCCCGCGATCAGCACGTAGATCGCCGAGTGGTCGAAGACCTCGAACACCCTTTTCGCGCGCGGCCACGGGAACGCGTGGTACAGCGTCGAGCACAGGTACAGCAGCACCAGGCTGGTGCCATAGATCGAGGCCGCCACCACGTGCCACGCGTCCCCGTACAGCGCCGCCATCACGACCATCACCGACAGGCCGGCGACGCTTCCCGCCACGCCCAGCCCGTGCAGCAGAGAGTTCACCAGCTCCTCGCCCCGGCTCTCCCGGATCTCCCACGTCGTCGCCACCGCCTTCGCCTCCATCTTCGCCTCCCTGTAGAGCGGGGGCCCTGCCCCCCGCCAGCGTATTGCGGGGCCCTGTCCCCCGCCAACGATGCGCCCAGGATGCCCGGCGCGTGTCACGAACCTGTCACGGCTGCGGCGGGGGACGGGGGTGCCGCCCTGCAGGGATCTTGCGGCTGGCGGGGGACGGGGCCGTCGCCCTACAATGGGCCCGGCGCGGAGGTGTCGCGATGCGGGCTCTGGTGACGGGGGCGACGGGATTCATCGGGCGGGCGCTGGTCAAACGGCTGGACCGGCCGGTGGTGCTGTCCCGGGACCCGGTGAAGGCGCGGGCGACTCTGGGGCCGGTGGATGCCTTCCGCTGGCAGCCGTCGGACGCGCTGCCGACGCTGGAGGCGTTGGACGGCGTGGACGCGGTGTTTCACCTGGCGGGCGAGAACGTCGGCGCCGGCCGCTGGACGCCGGAACGCAAGGCCACGATCCGCGACAGCCGCCTGACCGGTACGGGCCGGCTGGTGCGGGCACTGTCGATGCTGCCGCGGCGACCCGAGGTGCTGGTGTGCGCCTCTGCGGTCGGCTTCTACGGGTCGCGCGGCGACGAGGTGCTGGACGAGACGAAGGGGCCGGGCAGGGACTTCCTGGCCGAGGTGTGCACGGCATGGGAGGCCGAGGCGGCGGTCGCACGGTCCTTCGGGATGCGCGTCGTGCACGCGCGGTTCGGGCTGGTGCTGGGCGCGGGCGGCGGGGCGCTGGCCGCGATGCTGCCGCTGTTCCGGGCGGGCCTGGGCGGGCCGTTCGGGCTGGGCGGGCAGTGGATGCCGTGGGTGGCGATCGACGACGCGGTCGGGATGCTGCTGCACGCGGCGGCGACGCCCTTGCTGGACGGGCCGATGAACGTGGTCGGGCCGGCGCCGGTTCGCAACCGGGAGTTCGCGCACGTGCTGGGCAAGGCGGTGCGCCGGCCGGCGCTGCTGCCGGTGCCGGGGGTTGCGCTGCGGCTGGCCGTCGGCGAGTTCGCCCAGGCGCTGCGGGCGTCCCAGCGGGCGGTGCCCCGCGCGGCGACCGCCACGGGATTCCTGCACGCCTGCCCGGACCTGGGCTCGGCGCTGCTGGCCGCGCTGCACCCCGGGCTGTAGCGGATCGCCCGTCGGCCGCGTCGCGCCGCGCCCCGTCCTTCGCCGACTATCCCATCGACGGCTCGCGGGTGTACCATTCGCCGGGTTTCCGGAGGGTTCCATGAACCGCCGCATGCGTTCGTTCGCGTCCGTCGTCCTGTCCCTGGCGCTCTGCGCCGCCGTCGTCGCGGGCTGCCATGCCCGCAAGGCCGACGACGTCGCCTCGCCGGCCCCGGCCGCTGCAGAGGCCGCGCCGAAGCCCGTGACGGTCGAACTGTTCGTGATGTCGCGCTGCCCGTACAGCGTGCAGGCCGAGGACGCCCTGTTCCCGGCGCTGGACACGCTGGGCGATGCGGTGGATTTCCGGCTGCACTTCGTCGGCGGCATCGAGGTGGATGGCAGTCTCTCGTCGATGCACGGCGACGACGAACTGCGCGGCGACCTGCTGCAGGCGTGCGCCGGCAAGGTGGCGCCGAAGGCGATGCGCGCGCTGATCGACTGCATGAACCGGCAGCCCGAGGCCATTCCCGACAACTTCGCCGACTGCGCGACGAAGGCGGGCGTGGACGCGGCCGCGGTGACGGCCTGCGCGGACGGCGAGGACGGCAAGGCGCTGCTGAAGGCGTCGTTCGAGTACGCCGACCAGTTGGGCGTGCAGGGGTCCCCCACGATGGGCATCGCGGGCCAGCCGTTCGAGGGGCCGCGCACCACCGCGTCCTACCTGCGCGCGATCTGCGGCGCCTACGAGGGCGCCAGGCCGGGCCCGTGCGCCTCGCTGCCGCCGCCCGTCGAGGTGCTCCTGACGGTGCTGACCGACGTGCGATGCCAGCCGTGCGTGCAGGCGATCGAGGCCGGCGTCCGGCAGATGCGGACGATCTTCCCCGGCCTGAAGGACCGCACGGTCGAGATTGCCACCGACGAGGGCAAGGCGCTGTACGCGACGATGCGGGCCGCTGACCAGAAGTTCGTGCCGGCCTTCCTGTTCGGCGAGGAGGTCGTGAAGGACCCGTCGTTCGGGCAGATCGAGAAGTACTTCGAGACGGTGGGGAATTTCCGGATGCTGATCGTGGACGCGGGATGGGACCCGACCGCCGAGATCTGCGACAACACCACCGACGACGACGGCAACGGCAAGGCGGACTGCGCGGACCCGGGCTGCAAGGGCGCGATGTCCTGCCGGCCCGAGAAGAAGAGGTCGCTGGAGGTCTTCGTGATGAGCCAGTGCCCTTACGGCATCATCGCGCTGGACTCGATGAAGGAGGTCCTGGAGGCCTTCGGGAAGAAGATGGCGTTCGGTGTCCACTACATCGTGGACGCGGGCGAGGACGGCGGCTTCGAGTCGCTGCACGGGCCGGCCGAGGTCGAGGAGGACCTGCGGCAGGCGTGCGCGGTCGCGAAGTACGCCAGGGACAACCGGTTCATGGACTACATCCTGTGCCGCAACCGCCAGCAGCCCGGCGACCCGGACTGGAAGGCGTGCGCGAAGGGCGCCATCAAGGCGACGGTCATCGAGAAGTGCGCGACCGGTCCCGAGGGGAAGAAGCTGCTGGCCAGGGACGCGGTGCTGGGCGAGGAACTGGGCGTCAACGGCAGCCCGACGTGGCTGGTCAACAACCGCCACCCGGAAAGCGCGCTGGCGGCCGACGAGATCCGCGAGGTCTTCTGCCGCTTCAACGACGGCACGCCCGGCTGCGAGAAGACGCTGTCGAAGGACGCGCGCGGCGCCCCGGCCGGCGGCGGCTGCCAGGCCGAGTGAACCGCGGCAGTCCGGCCGACCGTTCGCTGACGTCGGCCCGGGCGACGTCCTCGGGTTTCCCCGGAAGGCGGGGGACGGGGCCCCCGCCCTACACAGGCCCCATTCTACGCCCATGATCGTCGCGTGTTCGAGACGACAGACCCGCACTCGACTGCAGGGCGGGGGCCCCGTCCCCCGCCTCCTCGTCCCCGTGGCGATCGTTCGACGCTGCCCGCGGCTAATGTAGGGCGGGGGCCCCGTCCCCCGCCTGCTTAGGCCTCACTGCTTCGTGCAGACGCCTGCCCCCGTGCACACGTACCCGGTCTGGCAACTGGTCCCGTACTGCCAGTACGGGCAGGTGTTGTAGGGGTCGTAGTAGTCGTAGTCGTCGCAGATCAGCGTCGCCATCGGGTCGTTCTTCGAGCACGCCTTCTGGCCTACCGTGCAGATGTTCCCGCACACGCAGGACCCGCTGCTGCAGATCTCGCCGCTGCCGCAGTATCCCGCGGACCAGTACCAGCAGCCGCTGCTGCTGTTCTGGGCGCAGGTCTCGTACTCGTCGTCCTCGCCGTCCGGCGGGCACCGCTTCTGGCCGCTGCTGCACGCGTTCTGGCAGACGCACTGGCCCAGCCCGCCCGCCTGCGTCACGCACGAGGCGCCCGTCCCGCACTCGGCCGACCCGCCGTACTCCCGGCACGGGTCGTCGTCGTAGTCCCCGCACGACAGCGTGCCGATCGGTGCGACGGTGTCGTCCGGGTTGCAGATCTTCTGGCCGCTGCTGCACTCGTCCACGCACGGCGCGATGCACGTCTTCGACTTGCCGCAGATCGGCTTGCCGACCGTCCTGCAGTCCTCGTCCACCAGGCACTCCACGCACCGGTGGCCGCCGGCCTCGTCGCACACCTGCGGGAACGCGCACTGGCCGTCGTTCAGGCATTCGTAACACGCGCCGCCCGCCGTGTCGCAGTGCCACGTCGGCACGCTGCAGTCGGCGTCCTTCGTGCACACCCGGCACGACCGGTCGAACGGGTCGCACAGCGTCCCGGGGCAGTCGCCGTTCGACCCGCAGAAGTAGCAGCCGCCGTTCACGCACACGGTACGGCCCGACCCGCCGAGCAGATCCAGGCAGATCGGCAGCCCGCCCAGGTCCATGCAGGCCGGGATGCACGTTCGCGTCAGCGCGTCGCACACCTCCGAGGTGAACGGCAGGATGCTGGTGCAGTCGGCGTTCGTGTTGCAGTACCCCGCGGGCAGCGTTTCGCACGACGCCAGCAGCGGGTGGCAGTAGCGGCCGGACCCGCAATCCGTGTCGCGCGCGCACTCGGACGACAGGCACTGGTTCTGCAGGCACTTCTGGCCGTCCGGGCAGTGGTCGTCGATCAGGCACTGCACGCAGGTCCCGTTGTTGCACTTCCGCCCGCCCGTGCAGTCGTTGTCGGTCTCGCACCCGGCGATGCAGGCGTTCCCCAGGCACAGGTAGCCCGTCCCGCAGTCCGACTTCTGCAGGCACTGCACGCACGCCCCCGTCGCGGGGTCGCAGACCGGCGCGTTCACCGGGCACTTCACCACCGAGCAGTCCACCACGCACTGGTGGTCCCTGCAGACGCGCGCGCCGCAGTCGGCGTCCCGCACGCAGACGAAGCAGCCGCCGTGCTCGCCTGCCTTCGGGTCGCACTTCAGGCCCTCGCCGCAGTCGCGGTCCGACCGGCAGCCGGGCAAGCACCGGTTCGCGATGCACAGCGATCCGATGGGGCAGGCGCCGTCCGCCAGGCAGGCGACGCACAGGCCGGATTCGATGTCGCAGTATGGGGTGCCGGTCTTGCCGGCGCAGTCGTCGTTGGTCCCGCAGGTCGCGATGCAGGTGCCGCCGACGCACTTCTCTCCGTCCGCCGTGTCGCAATGGTCGTCGGCCAGGCACTGCGCGCAGAAGCCGTGCGGCAGGGCGTCCGCCTTGCAGTGGGTGCCTTGCGGGCAGTCGCGGTCCGACCCGCAGCCGGGCACGCACTGCCGGTCCCAGCAGATGTTGCCCAGCGGGCACGTGGACGAGTCCACGCACTGCACGGCGTCGATGGCCGTGTCGGTCGGGTGGCCGGGGTCGTTGGCGCCCGGGTCCTTCCCGGGGTCCTGGCCCGGGTCGATCGGCTGGCCCGGGTCATCCGGGTTCGTCGTGTCGTCGCGGTCCTCGCCGTCGGGCGTCGCCGTGTCGCCGGGGTTCGCGTTGTCGCCACCCGTGCCCGGGTCGGTGGCGTTGTCCCCGCTGTCGACCGTCATCAGCGGCACGTTGTCGTCCGTGTCGCAGCCGGCGGTCGCGAAGGCCAGGGCGGCCAGCAGCCCGGCGGCCAGGGCCGTTGCCGGGAAACAGTGACCGCAGGGGAGGCGCGTCTGCATCGTGGCACTCCTGGGAATCCGTTGCGGATTCTAGCAGATGGCGAATGCCGCGCGCGAACCCCCCCGTGCCGTGCTACCCTGCGGCCATGCTGACGTACGTGCTGATCACCGTCGCGGGCCTGGGCGTCGTGCTGGCCGCCGAGCGCCGGCAGGTCCAGTCCGTGCAATGGGTCGCCAAGCCGGTGGCGTCGCTGGGGTTCGTCGCGGCGGCGCTGTGGGCGGGCGCGTTCGACGACGCCTACGGCCGGTGGCTGTTCGCCGGCCTCGCCGCCTCCTTCGCCGGCGACGTGCTGCTGGTGCCCAAGAAGACCACGCTGGCGTTCCTGCTGGGCATGGTGGCCTTCTTCCTGGCGCACCTGTGCTACGTCGCGGCCTTCCTGTCCCGCGGCGTCGGCACGCCCTGGGGGTTCCTGGCCGCCCTGCCCCTGCTGGCGATGATGGCCGTCCTGCTGCGCTGGCTGTGGCCCCGGCTGGCGGGCCGGTACCGCGTGGCCGTTCCCGTTTACATGGCCGCCATCGGTGCGATGGTCACCTGCGCCCTCGCCGCCACGCTGCCCTCCGGCCGTCCCGTCGGCCTGTGGCTGGGCGCCGTCCTCTTCTTCCTCTCAGACCTCTTCGTCGTGCGGCACCGCTTCGTCGCCCCCGCCTTCCTCAACCGCGCCCTCGGCCTGCCCCTCTACTACGCCGGCCAGTTGCTGCTGGCCTTCACGCTGCTGTAGGGCGGGGGCCCCGTCCCCCGCCTTCGGGCCTCACGTTCCTTCCGGGCTTTCCTTACTGGGCTTCCCTCGTCAGGTCCTCGCCTCTTCCGTCCTCGTTTCCCTTGACAACCGCGTCGCCATCGCGTACAAAACCACCCGCTTTCGCGCTCTTTGCGCCTTCAGGCCACCTTAGCTCAGTCGGCAGAGCACTTGATTCGTAATCAGGGGGTCCGGAGTTCGATTCTCCGAGGTGGCTCCAATAAATCCATAGACTTGCACCCTTTCTCGCACCCCCCTTTCGCGATGTGGAGCCGCATGTGGAGCCGCGCGAAGGCGGGGCAGTGCCGCGCGCGCATCAACAGCGATGAACGCTGCTGCAAGCCTTGAATCTGCAATGCCCACGTAGGCTTTCTCTGTCGTTGTGACCGACTCGTGCCCGAGCAGGCGCGAGACGGTGTAGATGTCCATCCCTGAGGCAATCCAGAGCACGCCGGCCGTCCGGCGCAGTCCGTGCGTGTCCACCATCGGGCGGATCCGTGCCCGGGAGCAGGCTTCCCGGGTGTCCTGCCTCCAGTTGGAGATCAGGGGCGGCCGGGGGCGGTCATGGAGGACGAATCCGTCCCCGCCCCAGCGTTCGCGCGCTTCGTCAAGGAAACCTTGTGCGCGGACCGACAGGGGGATCGCGCGGACCCGCCTCCCCTTTGACCGCCAGCCCGTCTCGCGGTCGTGACCCGGGATCCGAATCGATGGGCGGCCCACGCCTCGCTGGATCCACTCCCATCGCAGGAAGACCGCCTCCCCGGCCCGCAGGCCCGTCTCCAGGATCAGCCCGGCGCGGATGCGGTGCGCGGGCGAGCAGGCGGCCAGGAACGCTTCCACGTCCTCGGGCTGGAGATAGGGCCGCGTGTCCGTCGGCCCTGGGTCCACCTCCACGCCCTTCGTGATGTCGGTCGAAAGCCAATCCTTTTCGATCGCCCATCGGACCAGGGCCCGGATGGCCCGAAGGTAGGTAGCTTTCGACCGTGGCGAAGTGGGCTTCCCGACCGCCGCCTCGACGTGGCGACGGGACAGGTGCGCCACGGGGCAGTCTGCGCGGACCACGGAGACCAACGCCTTCAGGTGGTCGCGGTAGGCCGTGGCGGTCCTGGGGGACAACTCGCGGCCCCGCTTGCCCGTCTTCCGCGCGCAGAATCGGTCGATCAGGTCTGCCACGGTCACGGGCGGGGCTTCGGGGGCATGGTGGAGTCCCGCTACGTAGTCTCGCCAGAGGAGTCCCGCGCACTTCTCGGCATCGCACTGGCGGCCGAACGACGCGCCCGTTCGCGTGCCCTCGCGATGGCCCTTGTAGTACGCATCGACCCGCCATCGCTGGCTTCGGCCTGGGTATCGGCTTGGCGAGATCCGGACGATGTAGACCCCATCGTCCTGGAAGGTGTAGCAGCGCTCCGGGTCCCGTTCCATCGGCCCTCTCCCGGTACGGGCGTCAACATGAACGCCAGTCCGCACCCCGGACACCGGCACGTCTGGCCAGACTCCAGGGGGTCCCGTCGATCTGTTGCCGGCCTGGACACTTGCAAAGCCTTCACTGGCGCGGGCGTGTTCGCCCGTGCCGCTGGTCTCCCCTGGTCTCCATGACGCCCTTGAGCACGCCTGGACCCTATCTGTCGTCGGGGTCTCCATGGCCCCGATTTTACTGCAAAATCACCAAGAAAGCAAGAAAAAAGTCAAAAAATACAACGACTTATGAAACACGGCTGCTTGTGTCGCTTCGACGATTTTTCCGAACGCGCCGATCGGTCGGATTGGTAGAGGTATCCGTCCGCCCCACCTCGACCCGCTCGCCAGAAGGCGCTCCGGGGTGCGTTTCTCGGGCACCATTTCCGCCCGCGTGCCGGGCAAGGGCCCCCCGGAGCGTTCCCCGGGGGACCTTCAACGCCATCGCGACCGACCGCTGCGAACGACCCGCGCGAAGCATCTCGACCGCGGCCTCGACATCCACCGACCGCCGCGGTCGGCCCAGGAGGCGCCCCTGCGCCCTCGCCCGGTCGACGCCCGCCTTCACCCGTTCCCGGATGATGTCCCGCTCAAGTTCCGCCATCGCGGCGATCACCGTGAACATCGCCTTCCCCATCGTGGTCCCCGTGTCGATCTGCTCCTGCATGGAGACGAACTCGACCCCCCGCGCGCGGAACTCGTTGAGGGCCTCGACCAGGTGCCGAGTGCTGCGGGCGAACCGGTCGAAGCGCCAGACGACGACCCCATCTACCCGGCCTTGCCGGACCAGGGTCATCAGGTCATCGAGCGCCGGCCGGCGGTCCTTCGTCCCGGAGACGCCGTGATCCACGAAGACTCCGACGACCTCCCAGCCTCGTTGCGCGGCAAGGCGGCGCAGGTCATCGACCTGGAGGCCGGGATCCTGGTCGGATGTTGAGACACGCGCGTACAGTGCTGCTTTCATTGGGCTTCAGCTCCCTTTCCCGCAAATCACGACCCATCTCAAGGAAACGCCTCTCGATCGGGTAGTGATTTGCGGGAAGTCCTTTGGTGCCTTCGTCATGTTCAACGGTTCACCTACGGCCCTGCCATCCGGCCTGGGGCCGCCAGTGCTCGTAGAGGCCCTTTAGGTGGGGAACGCCCTTCTCGTCTCGCTCCAGGACCAGATCCTTTAGGTTCGGGACCGCGATCTTGAGCGCCTCGCGGATCTTGCGAAGGCGCGAATCGAGGGTTTTCGGCGTAGTGCGCGCGAGTTGCTCCAGGAAGTCCCCCCCGTACGGGTCCTGCTTGCGGCCCACAGAACGTTCCGGCTCGCGGACCAACTGCGGGACGATGTGGAGGTATCGGACCGACGTCAGGAAGGCCGCAACTTCCCGGAAGTCCTTGTTGGCGCGCACCTGCTGGAGGTGCGTCTGGGTCAGGAGTTCCGGATCCTGACGATCCTCGTCGGTGGGGCGACTCAGGATCTCCTTGCCGTCGAGCGTGACGACCTCGGACTTCACTACCGCCCGCCGCTGCGAATCCTGGCTGAACACCAGTCGATAGGACCAGACAGGCGCTCCCTCCTCGCCACCGATGCGGACACCCACGACGACGTCCGAGTGACGCCGCGCGGCAAGGCACCGGATCGCGGAGACGCCGCCCCGGCTTCGAACGGCATCCTGGAGCCCACCATGCCGGCGAAGGGCTGTCCAGGACCCTCGCGCGGATGGCGGACTCCGTCAGGCGATTCGTCGGCTGCGCAAGGAAGAACACCAGGCTACGGTCCAGCAGGTCCCCGCGGGCGATGGCGGGGTGAACCCCCGAAACGGACACCCAGACGTCCGGCTCGAAGGCCTCGAGTTCGCTGTTGGTGTAGAGCTTCCGCTCGTAGTATCGCGACCCCGTGCAGAGGCGCGCCAATGCGCCGTTCGCCCAGCCCGGGCTCTCTTCGAAGTTATCGATGGCCAGGATCCCCAGGGCGCAAGCGGTGACAGCCAGCGAGCGCTCGTCGCGGGGCAGCCCCGACACCTGGAAATCGGGTCCCATCCACAACAACCCCTCGATTCGCTGTGCGGTCGTCTTGCCGAACCCCGGCTGTCCGGCGAGGGCGAGAAGGGGACGTGCCAGGATGTGCGGAGACAGGACCGGCGCCATGAGTCGCACCTTGAGGACCATGCGGGCGGCGTCGGGCCGCGGATGCCGAGCGGGGTCCAGCGCGACCATCGTCTCGATCAGACCGTCGAAGGCAGCCGGGCTGTCACACGAGGCGGGCTGCACCACGGGCAAGCCCTTGTAGTGGCTGAACGTTCGGAAATCCTTCGGGCAGGGGCCGGTTTCGATGCTGGTGCCGTCGAGGATCAGGCAGGTGCCGTCCTGTTCGGTGCGAACGAAGATCTTCGCGCCGTCGGAGGCAGCCAAGGAAGCGTCCATGATTCTTCTCCACTTCGTGAGAGTTGCATCTCCTAGCGGCTACCGCCGACGCGGACGGGTCGGGCACACTCCGGGCAGGCACGTCCTCGTGTCGGCCTCGACGCGGGCGTGCAAGACGATCTGGTCGAGATCCTTCTCGTCGACCAACCGCCGCCGCCCCAACTTGATCGACGGGATCCGCTTGGCGACGGTCCACTTCCTCCAGGTCCAGACCGAAGTTCCCGTGCGCCGCGCGGCCTCTTCGAGCGAAATCAGAGCCATGTCGAACCTCCGTGGTAAAAGTGATCCACGTGGGGCCATCCCCACATAAAAAGGGGCGAAATGGTGGGGAAGAAACCTGGGACTGGGGGACGCAAGAGAGATCCAGCGGTCAGGCGACAGGCGTGTGCCGCAGTTCGACTGGTGAAACACGGTCTCCCCGTGGTGGAGGTCGACGAAGCCAGTGGACGGCCTGTTGGCGATGGCCGAATTGAGTTCATCGATGGCCTCTCGCGACGCAAGGCAGAGGAAGCGGTCGCGTTCTTCGAGGTGCATCCGGCGGTTGTACCGGAGTGGATCGCTACAGTCGTCGAGCCCGGAAGACCCGGTCGTCCAACGGTTGTGCGTACGCTGCCAAGCGAACAACGCGGCTTCGATGACTGCCAGCAACGGGTTCCGCTGGATGCGGCAGATCCGTTGGCCGTGCTGGTCGACCGGGAGGAAGCTGCGTTCTCCCCTGAGGACGCGGATGTCCCTGACGAGCCCGATCGTGATTCAGATGCGGAACGTCTCCGACGAAAGAAAGCCACCGTTCGAGCCAACGTCCGGAATGTTCGGTCGCGGCCAAACGGCTTCAAAGGCCCCCTGTATCCGGACGTTCCTCCCTGCCGTTGCGCTGACTTCTGGGAGGTCTGGCTGGAACGGCGCAGGGTCGTCCCCCCGTTCCTTCTCGGGGTCGTCAAGGCCTACGAACCAGGTACGCATGAACCGTGTTCGCGTTGCGGCTTGCGAGGTGAGGGATACTATCGAAAGGGGCAGTTGGCCTATTGCGCCAAGTGCTACGCCATCGTTGAACCCCCGCCGCCTCATCGCCACTGCGACATCTGCCGGGCGGCTGCCTTGGAAAGGGATCCTGCTGTCCAACCGTTTGCCTGGGTACATCCCGTGACGATGGAACGAGAGGTCATTGGGTGGTACTGCCCCGCGTGCAGGGCGAAACTGCGTCCCCCTCCTCCTTCCTGGCGCAAGGGATAGGCGAGTTTGGCCTCAAACGCCCAAAGTAGTGTCGAGGCTCTCGGTTTCGTTCAACTGCAGAGTCGCGATGGCCGCCTTGCGGTCGGCGACCGAGACGTGCGAGTAGCGCCGGGTCATCGCCAAGGTCTTGTGTCCGAGGATGTCCGCGATCTGCAACACGCCCGCCCCCCCTGAAAGCATGCGGGAAGCGGCGATGTGTCGCAGGTCGTGGAATCGCAGCGGCAGGCCCAGGCGGCGCACCAGCCGGCGGAAGGCCTGCGAGCAGGAGTGGTGCAAGACGGGCCTGCCGAACAGGGTGAAGACGAGCCCCTCGGGCAATCCCCGCTCGGGGCGAAGCAGTGCGGCGAGCCGGAGGTGCAGGGGAACCGTCCGCGGGTGCCCGGACTTGCTGTCCTCGATGACGATCAGGCCGGCGTCGAAGTCGATGTGCCGCCACTTCAGCGCGAGCAACTCGCCCTGACGGGCACCGGTCAGCAGCGCCGCCTCGATGATCCGACGCAGCCAGGGCTGCGCGGCCTTCAAGAGCCGAGCCTCGTCGCTTGCGATCAAGACCGGCGACCTGGCCGGCGCTTCGGGGAACAGGTCCAGACGCCGCAGCGGATTCTCGTCGATCATGCCCCAGTCGGCCGCGAGGCTCATCATCTTCCGGAGTAGCGCCCCCTCCCGGTTCGCGCTGGGCGGCTTCACCGAGACCAGCCGATCCGACATGTACCGTTCCACCCTCACGCGTGAAATCTCGGAGAGCGTCAGGTGTCCCAGTTTGGGAAGGATCTTGGCCTGCAGCATCAGGCGGTCGGTCTCCCACGTCCTCTTGTGCTGCCGCGCCCAGGGGATGTACCGCTCCTCGGCGAACTGTCGCAACGGGATGCGGCACTTCTTCGGCAAACCGAGTTCGCCCCGTTCCAGATCCTTCCGCAAGTTCGCGAGCGCGATCTGCGCTGCGGCGGTCGAGGAGAACGATCCACGGACAATCGGTCGCCCTTCGTGGATCACCCGGATGTACCAGCCCGGCCTTCCCGGCCTCTTGAAGATGTTCTTTGCCATCTCGTCCCCCGATGCACTCGCACGGCCAAATCTGGCCAAACGCGCCGCCCGGGTGGGCCGTTGGTTGGGCTGATACCAAACGTGATACCAGCCGGCTCCAACGCAACCCAACCCAATGATGGGGAACGAAAACGTGGGTAACGAACCCCGGATTCGTAATCAGGGGGTCCGGAGTTCGATTCTCCGAGGTGGCTCTTTCAGTTCAAGCACTTGCACCCGTTCCTTCGGTCCCGGATTCTTGCAGCTTGCAGGCTACTTGCAGGTTTTCCTGCGACGCTCGCGTGGCAGCGTGGGCGTCCAGGAGCAACTGCAGCTTCCCCGCCTCCTGGGCCATCCGCCGCACATCCACGTGGGTGTAGTGATCGGCCGTGAACGCCTTCGAGTGGTGCCCCAGCATCCGACGCGTCCACTCCATGTCGACGTCCGCCCAATTCATCAACGATGCGCACGAGTGCCGCAGCTCGTGGAACGACACCTCGCGGACCCCAGCCTTCCGGCAGGCCTCGACGGTCTTCTTCCGGAACCACCCCGTCGTCCGCCGGCGCTCGTTGTCCCTGGCCGGCACGATCCAGACGTCATCCTCGGGCCGCCCCTGCTTCAGCCACCAGGCCAGGAGCACGCGGCGCAACTCCGGGATCACCGGCACCACCCTGGGCTTGCCGTTCTTCGTCCGGAACTTCGCGGCCGGGCAGTCCGCGACACGGATCGTGCCGGCGTCCCGATCCCAGTCCCCCCAGCGACGCGATACGATCTCGCCCGACCGCATCCCCGCCAGAAGCGCCAGGTGCGCCGCCACCCGGAACCAGTCGTTCGCGATGGCCTCCAGGAACTTCAGGGCCTCGTCCGGCCGAAGCCACTCCTTCTCGGCCACCTCCGGCAGCCGGAACCGGCCGGCAGCGGCGATCGTGTCGCCATCCCACCAGCCCTTCCGCCGGGCGTGCGCCAGCGCCATCCGGAGGATCAGCAGCTCGCCGCCGATGGTCTTCGAGCTCTTGCCGTCCCCGAGGCGCCTCGCCACGTGGGCGGTGACCGTCTCGCGGTTCATGTAGCGCATCGGGACATCGTTCATCGAGGCCTTCAACTGCGCGACCGCCCAGGTCATGTGCGCCAGCGTGGACTTCCGCAGCAACGGGTCCCTCTTCTTCGCGGACAGGAAGGCGTCCAGCATCGCCCCGATCCGACCCGGGGCCTCCTCCGGCTCCTCGAGGGCGCCCCGATCGACCTGGACGTTGAACGACGCCGCTACCCTCTCCGCTTCTTCTCGGCTCTCGCAGAACGTAACATGGCGTCGACCCTTGCCTGAACCCTGGCCTCGGATGACGACGTCCCGTCCGTTCCACACCGCCGCCCGGGCAAGATCGGGATTCCGCCGGGCCCGAGTCCGGCGGCCTCCTCCCTGAAGCACCTGTCCATGTTCAGCGTCCCCCTTTCGCATGACGTGAAACCTCCTGGCCCGCCTGCAAGCTCGCCAGGTCCGACGTCGTCTCCGGCGTCGGCGAGCTGCAGGCTACCATGGATCGGGACCTTCACCCGGACCTGGAACCGATGCCCGCACCCGCACGGGCAGACCACGGTCACGGTCCGCGAAGCAGTGGCATGGATGGGCATCGAGCGGAGCATCAGGACCTCGCCTCGTCGTACTCGGTGAACCGGTCGGGGCCGGCGTCTCCGGTGTCGGCCTCTCGCTGCAGTTGCTGCCATCTGGCTTCGGCGGCGCGGAGCCGAGAGGTTCGGCGAGACGTCTCCTCGAGGACCTCGCGCGCGGTGTACCCGTTGCCAGGAATGCACCGCAGCCGTTCCGGATCGGCATGCGACCTGGCCTCGGCGAGATCCCGTTCGGCCGTCAGGTATTCGCGAACCACAGACAGGATGGCGGAGCGATGCATCAGCATCCCGGTTCCTCCTGCAGGCCGCATGCGCTGGCGACCTCGCGGTACCGCCACTCGGCATGTTTCTGGGGTGTCCGGTCGGCGCATGGAGTCGCGAGCACCGCACGGACACGGGCCAGCCGGGCGCGAGCATCGACGAGCAGGGCCCGGTCGGCCTTCGCCCGGGCGATGACCTTGACCAGGTCGTCCAGGTCGGTGGTCTCGGCTTCCATCAGCCCCATCTGCACCGCGGCCCGAGACAGCCCCTGCGCCACGACGCGCATGCCCAGGACGACGACGACTGCCTGCAGGTCGTCGGGCAGGGTCTCGAAGATCGCGTTGCCGCGACGGATGCGCTTCTCCACGTCGGACGGCTCGGGCTTGTCGCGCATCATCCACCCCGCCGAACCAGGGCCGTTCCATGCACCGAGGCCGCTCCCGAAGCCTTCCGGTACGCCTTCTCGGCCGCCTTCCTGGCAGCCTCCGGACCGCGGTACGACCAGCCATCTGCGACCTTGTGCCCCGAACCGTCGCGGACTTCCCAGTCCCGCACGGAAGACCCGGGTCGGCACAGGACCGTGATGTTCCACAGCCTGCCGTCGGGTCCCGTCACCACCAGGTCGATGTCGCCCGCAGCCATCCCTACGCCCCCTGTCCGTGCGCGCCGCGCGTCCGGATCGCGTCCGGCCGGTACCGCATCAGGGCTCGTACGGACTCCCGCGTGAACCGGGCCACGGCGCTCTCCTTGCGGCTGTTGCACCGGCAGGTGTCCGTCTGGTCGCCGCAGTCCGGGCAGCCGAAGTCCAGCACCAGACGCTCGTCTCGGATCGCCCGGGTCACGAAGGGATCGCTGAACCCCAATGCCAGGATCTCGTCCACCGTCATCGAGGGGCCGTCGGGCAGGTCGCGATCGCCGGCGACAGGAGACGCCACAGAGGCAGGGTCGCCTGCTGGTCGCGCCGGGGTTGCCTCCGGCTCGGGGGCGGCCTGCCTGGGGGCCTCCACGTTCTTGACCGCGGCCCGAGACCTGCTGGCCTTCGGCACCTTCGGCGCCTTCGCCGGCGGGTTGTTCCTGGCGCGTCGTTCCGCTGCACACCCCCGACCGGCGCAGGCCGCGCTGCAGTACCGCTTCCCGGGCCGGGTCGGGTTGCTGCAGTTCGGACCTTCGCACAGGTGCGCCGGCGCCTCGGGCGCCAGCGGCTCGGAAGGCTTCGGCGCCGGCTTCGCCTTCACGGACTCGGCCGGCGTCGCCGCGGCCGGCGGCGGCGCGGGCGGTGGTTCCGGGGGAGTCGCCGGCGCGGTCGGCTCCGCCCGCCGCCGGCGTGCCACCATCAGCAGCACCAGGTACCCCGCCAGGTCCGAGACCACGTCCTCGTCGTCTCCTCCCTGCGACAGGGCCCCGCGCGACAGCCGCGACAGCTTGTCGTCGATGCGGACCAGGAGCTGCTCGACCGGGTCCGCCCGGGAGAAGATCCGCACCGGGGTCAGCGCGCTGTCCCCGTACCGCGCGTTCTTCGACAGCAGCATGTCGCGCAGGCCGTCGCAGACGTTCCGAATGTCCTGGGCCGTGGCCGTCACGTTGTCAGGCATCGCTCATGCTCCTCGCTTTCTTCTCGGCCTTCCTCGCCTCGCGAGCTGCGGCCTTCGCGGCTTCCTTCTCGGTGGTCGTGGGCTTGCGCATCCACTCGCCCCGCGCCAGGCCGCCCTTCACCACCCGGTAGAATCCGCCCTCGGGAATCTCCGAGATCGCGGATTCAGTTCCACCCCCCACCTGCAAATCCGGCAGGGACCGCAGATGTTGCCCATGAAGCGCTCGACTCCGGTACCGCCGCACATCTCGCACCGCACGAAAACGGACATCGCAGAACCTCCGTGTCACCCCTCGTCCTCGTCCGAGAACAGCACCTGCTGGATCCAGTCCCTTGAGTGGGGCACAGGCTTCCATCGGTCGCAGTGCGCCGGGCCGAATCGTTGCCACGGGCACCGCTTCCGACCGCAATTCACGCACTCGCGTCGCATCTTCCCGCCCGGCTTCCACGTTCCGCCACAGTGCGTGCAGGTCAGCCAGCCGCGTCCGCACGCCAACAGGTCCGGTCGCATGGAATCGGTCAGGCATTGCGGGCACCTGGTCACCTCGCTCCTCGATGCGTTCTCCTCTCCCGGCCCCCGTCAGGAGGCCGGGAGAGGAAACCACGGCTACCAGCCGTCGCCGTCGCCGTAGCCGTAGCCGTCGCCGTAGCCGTCGCCGTAGCCGTAGCCGTCGCCGTAGCCGTCGCCGTCGCCGTAGCCGTAGCCCCTTCCCTCTCGGGAAAGGGTCGACTGGCCGTCCTCGCCGATGTTCGGTCGCCGTTCCATTGGGATCGAGTGCCAGGTGACGATCCCGTGGGAGGTGCTGCCGCTGGACGTGAAGGCGATCCGGTCGATCGCGGTCGTGGCGTACATGGGGACGCTGGCGGCGGACGACTACGCGGCGGCGATGGAGGGCGGGGTCGCCCCGAACGAGGCGGCGCAGGGGACGGGGCGCGGTGCGGTGCGGAGCATCTCCGACCTGATCCGGCCGGAGTTCATTCGGTTCTGCGGGTTCGCGGACGAGCCGGTGGAGAGCCACGACGAGGGCGGGTCCACCATCTCGTTCGGGGCGCGGGACTGGACGGGCATCCTGCTGGACACGCCGGTCCCGTCGAAGGTGTACCGGGGCATCCAGGCGGCGGGCGGCTGGGATCGGCCGGTCGAGGACCTGGTGCTGGAGGTGCTGGCGACGCTGCCGGCCATGGTCGGCGTGCCGCTGTACCTGGTGGGCGTGGAGCCGGGCAGCACGAAGGCGACCCGGGGGGCGACCCACAAGGCAGGGAAGAAGAGCGGGAAGGCGGCGTCGCGATCGCCGCGGTCGCCGGGCGAGTCGTACTGGGATCTGCTGACCGACCTGACGGTGATGAACGGGTTCGTGCTGTTCGCGGACGTGTGGCCGGCGCCGGCGGGGATGACGCCGGCGTGCTTCGTGCTGACGCGCCCGACGAACATCTACTCGGACGACGGGGACCGCTCGTACCGGGTGTTCGAGATCGGGAAGAAGGGGGCGGTGGACGATGGCACCGAGCCGTCGTTCGCGTCGAAGGGGCGGGCGCACCCGTCGGACAGCGGGGAGACGCTGCGGCAGCCGACGATGGTGCTGGGGTACAACCTGGCGTCGCTGTCGTTCAAGCGCCGGCTGGACCGGGTGAAGGTGCCGTCGGTCGAGCTGGTGTGCCTGGAGGGGAAGGAGCCGCTGCGCTACCGGTACCCGGAGGGCGGCGGCCGGGCCAGCCAGGTGTCGCCGAACGGACTGTGGGCGTCGGAGGAGGTCCGGGTGGTGCCGATGAGCGGCGCCACCTCGGTGGACGAGCTGAAGGCGATCGCGCCGCAGATCTTCGAGGCGATCGGCCGGGGCGAGATGGGGATGGACTTCGCGACGCAGGACCTGGCGTCGTTCGGCGGCGACAACGACGACCCGGACCTGCTGGACCTGCGGGCGGGCAGCCCGGTGGAGGTGCTGTTCGCGCAGGAGGCGGAGGGCGAGCCGGACGGGGCGGCGGTGGGCCTGCGGCAGCGGCTGCTGGCGATGAGCGAGAGCGAGCTGGCGACGTACCTGGAGAGGGACCGCGGGCTGTCGAACGAGGCGGCCCGGGCGCTGGCGCACTCGCTGGCGTCGCCGCAGGCCCGGGACCTGCTGTGCCGTCGCTGGTACGTGAACGAGGTCGAGCACTCGATGGAGGAGGAGGGGTACTCCTGTTCGGTGCACGGCATCAACTACGTGCAGGCCCGCATCGAGCGGGACCTGTCGAAGGCCGCGGGGGCGGGAGGCGGGAATGGCTGACCGGGCGGGCGCTGCCATGGCCATGTCGTACCCGGGCATCGACCCGCGGCTGTGGGTGATCGAGGCCACGGTGGACGAGGTCCACGTGGGCGAGGACGGCGTCTTCGTGGACGTGACGGCGCACGCGACGGAGCAGCCGGACGGGCTGCCGAACCGGGCGCAGATGGTTCCGGCGTTCGCGGGGGCGGGGTTCGGGATCTACGTGCCGGTGCAGGCGGGCGACCTGGTGCTGGTGGTGGCGCCGGACGGCAACCTGGACGGTTCGCCGCGGGCGTTCGGACCGATGCACAACGACCAGGACACGCTGCCGCAGGAGGCGCAGGACGAGCCGGAGTCGCTGTGGGTGGTGGCGCAGAAGGACAAGCACATCCGGTTCAAGGTGACCGGGGATGGCGTGGTGTCGTTCGACGCGCCGCGGGTGGAGCTGGGGCCGTGGGAGTCGTCGAACCCACTGACGTGCTGGAACGAGCTGAAGAGCATCCTGAACTCGATGAAGAACCTGGTCGTGGCGCACACGCACGTCGTCAACGTGGCGGGCGTGCAGACGGGGGATTCGACGGTCACGGCCACGTCCGCGGTGCCCGGGAATGCCGCGAGCTGGAACAGCGTGGCCACCGACATCAGCAACAACAAGCCGGCGTCGAAGTACGCGAAGTCCCGGACGCAGTCCGAGGAAACGGGGGTGTGAGGTGGCGAGGGCGTTGACCGTGAGCGCGTCGCCGGCGTTGGCGAAGGCACCGCCGGCCCTGCCGGCCCCGAAACTGGTGATTGGAGGATAGGTCATGAGCGTGCTGACGGATCGCAAGGCGCAGAAGTCGATCGTGACGGGCGGGACGAACTCCACCCGCGCGCTCTACTGGATCAAGGAGTTCATCAACACGTTCCTGCCGGCGAACTCGTTCTCGGGCCGCCTGACGATCGTGGACTCGTCGGCGACGTGGGCGAACGACGCGGCGCCGGCGGACAACAGCTACGTGGTCATCCAGCCGGCCGACCCGTGGGGCGACGCCTCGAGGTGGCAGCTGCTGATCGCGGCGCGGAACACGTCGGGGGCCTCGACGGTCGGCGGCGTGGTCGGCGGCGAGGCCATCGCGGGCCCGGGCCTGTTCGCGGCGTTCGCGCGGGACGGCGGGTGGAACAGCACGAACAAGAACTTCGGCGCGTCGCTGTCCACGGGCCTGATCAACGTGAAGGGCCCCTCGGCGTCGAACACGAACCTGGCGGCGTCGGGCCTGCACCTGGCGGTGTGCGACCGGATGGTCGCGGGCGCGCGCTCGGGGTGTTCGTTCCTGCTGGCGCTGGACGACGGCCTGACCGCGTCCTGGAACGGGACGGTCGCCGCCGGGCACGCGTTCTGGGTGAACCCGGACTACGCGAAGCCGCACCAGTTCTTCGTGGGCGTGCCGGTCTTGGACAACAACGCGAACCGGTGGGCCTGCATCGCGTCGGCCCGGGCGGGGCGGGCCGTGAACGCGGCCGGGACGTCGCACAACGAGTGCTGCACCGGGATGATGCAGGCGGCCTACGTGTCGGGATCGCTGCTGGAGCGCGACACGTCGGGCTGGGTGCCGATCCCGCTGCTGTTCCGGGACTACACCCTGGCCCGGACGCTGGGGTGGTTCAACGGCGTGTGGCAGGCGGACACGGGGCTGGCGGACAAGGCGGAGGACGACGACCAGAACTTCATCGTGGTCGGCGACACGTTCTTCCCGTCGTCGCCGACGCCGTAGCAGGGGTGAACCGTGGCGATCGCGCTTCCGACTTCCGAGGTCCCCGTCGCCGGCGGCGCTCCGCGCGTCCTGCTGCTGTCGATGGAGCCTGTCGTCCCGACCCGGGCCGAGCTGGCCTGGAACGAGAGCGAGCAGTCGATCGTGGTGCTGTTCACGATCGGGGTGGTCGCGGAGTCGCGGTACGACCCGGAGGACGCGCTGTGGCTGGGCAACTGGTCGGCGGTGCGGCTGGACGGTGCCCGGATGCCGGCGCTGCTGCGAGTGGAGCCGGTATCCGGGCACGCCGACCAGGTCCGGCTGCGGTTCGCCGGGCCGACGGCGCCCCTGGGGCGCATCGTGCGGCTGACGGCCGCGTCGGCGATCCGGGACGTGGCCGGGTCCGGGATCGTGGAGTCGAGCGTCGACGCGATCGGCATCAGCCAGGCGGCGGCGATCTCGGCCAGGTCGTACGAGCCCCTGCGGGACCTGCGCAACCCGGTCAGCGGGCGCGGGGCCGGCACGATCCCGGTGCAGGACAGCGGCGACTACGAGGGGTCGATGTCCGTGGAGACCCTGCGCAAGGTCATCCTGCGGACGCTGGCCACGGTGGCGGGGACGTGGGCGCACGTGCCGGAGTGGGGCGTGGCCCCGGACCTGAAGTCGGCGGGCACGATGCACCGGCTGCAGCGGATCGCCCGGGACGGGCAGCAGGCCCTGCTGGCCATCCACGGGGTGCAGGAGGCGAAGGTCACAGCCTACCTGTCGCCGAAGGGGCTGCTGGTGATCTCGGCGCGGGTGCGGCACGGCCGCCTGGGCGTGGTGTCGGTGACCGCGGGCGGGACCGACGGGTGGGAGGTGTCCGGTGGCTGATCTGCCTCGGTTCGACGAGTTCTTCAACCTGTTCGTCCGCGAGGCGATCTCGCGCAACACGAGCCTGACGGACCTGGTCTTCCGGACGCCCGGCACCGACGCCAACGCGATGGCGGCCGCGGCCGCGACGGTGGCGGAGGAGGTGGTGCGCCAGGTCGGGATCGGGGTGCGGGACGCGATGCTGGAAACGGCGAAGGACGCCGCCCTGGACCGGTACGTGCACGACCACTACATCGACCCGGCGACGAACGATCCCCTGATGCGGCAGGACGCGACGGCGGCGCGCGGGCTGCTGAAGTTCTCGCGGTCGACGGGCTCGCTGCTGGCGGGTGTCATCCCGGCCGGGACCCGGGTCGCGACGGACCTGGGAATCGAGGTCGCCAGCATCGCGGAGGCGCCCATGGTCATCGGGCAGACGTCGGTGGAGGTGGAGGCCCTGGCGGTGGTGGCCGGACCGGGCGGGAACGTGGCGGCGGGCAAGCTGACCCGGGCGCGCGACAGCCTGTTCGATGCGGCGCTGACGGTCACGAACGAGGCGAAGTTCGCAGGCGGCCAGGAGCGCGAGAGCGACGTCGACTACCGGGGGCGGGCGCGGCTGTCCGTGCAGGCCCTGCGGCGCGGCACCCTCGGCGCGATCGAGTTCGGCGCCCGGCAGGTGTCGGGCGTGGGCATGGCGGTGGCCTCGACGCAGGACCTCGCCGACCCGGTGACCGGGGACGTGCGAACCCGCTGGGCGAGGGTAGCGATCGCCGACCGGTCCGGCCAGGCCAACGCGACTCTGGCGGCGGCGGTGGCGGCCGGGATGGACGAGTGGGCGGCCGCGGGCGAGGTCGTCGAGGTGATCGCCGCGGTCTCGACGGACGTGCAGGTGTCGCTGCGGTTCCGGCTGCGCGCGGGCGCGAACACCCTGGAGGCAGCCGCGCGGATCCGCGCCGCGGTCGCCGCGCTGGTCAACGGCCTGCGGGTGGGCGAGACGCTGAAGCGGGACGCGATCTACGAGGTGGTGCGGCAGGACCGCGACGTGGTGCAGGGGTCGGTGGAAGTCCTGCTGCCGACGGCGGACGTTGAACCCGACGACGACGAGCTGCTGCGGTGCTCCGCCGACAGCATCCTCGTCAACCCGCTGTAGGGAGGACGCGAGCGTGGAAGCCCGGACGCGCGAGGAGCTGTTGAGCCTACTGCGATCGGTCCTGCCGGAGGACTACATCGAGCCCCTGCTGGCCGGTTCGGGCGGGGAGCTGCTGCACGCGTTCACGGTGCTGGGCGAGCGAGCGTCGCAGGCCGTGGCCAGGACCTTCAACGGCCTGGCGCCCGGGACGGCCGGCCTGGGGGCGCAGGCCTCGGGGTGGGCGAGCCTGGTGCGCACCGGCACGGTGGCCGGGGCCCTGCGGGCGGGAACCGTCCTGTGGGACCGGAACGGCGAGCGGGTGGTGACCCTGGACGACGCGGAATGGGCGAAGGACGACGTCGGTGCGAAGACGGTCCAGGTGCAGTCGCTGGCGCGTTCCTGGCAGGCCAACCTGCTGCCGGGCGTGGTGCTGGGCGTGCGGACGCCGGTGCAGGACGTCCCCGGTCCCCTGTGGGATTCGACCGTGATCGGCACGGTGCTGGACGCCGGCGTCGTCGCGGGCGGCGAGGCCACGGGCGTGGGCCTGGCGGGCGGGGAGTCACCCGACCTGCAGGCGGCAGGGAAGGGTCGCGGGCTGGCGCCGCAGCCCGGAGAAACGGCCGAGCAGTTCCGGGACCGGTTCAGGGCGGTGGCTGACACGGTGAGCCTGGCGGCCATCCGGCGGGCGGCGCAGGCGGCGATTCCCGAGGCGCGGGTGCTGAACTCCCTGGAGGTCGCGGCGTTCGCGGGGACCTGGTACGCCGGCGGGGATTGGGACCTGTCGGCGGCGAACGCGGGAGCGCGGGTGTTCGGTGGCGCGCACGTGGCGAACCGGTTCCTGGTGTTGATCCCTCCTGAGGTTGGGGGGGTGCAGTTCTGGTACGCGTCGGACGCGGCCGGCGTGCACGGGCATGGCGCGTACGCGGGGCTGACCGCGGCGGTGGCCCCGGTCGCCGGCGCGACGGCGTTCGACGGCGAGGAGTACGACTTCGGGCAGAGCGGCGTGCGGACGGACGCGGTGCGCGTGGCGGCCAGGGTGGAGGCGGCGAAGTCGGCGGCGTCGGTATGGGGCATGGAGGAAGCGGCCCACCTGGGCTGATGGAGGAGATCGAGCATGGGCATGGAGCATCGGTTTTCGTACCCCTACGTGAGCGGGGATTCGACCTTCGGCGAGCTGGTGACGGCGCTGAAGCTGCAGCAGCTGGGGTCGTATCCGCGGGACACGCTGCTGGACCTGCTGGGCGACCTGCTGTGCAGGAAGGCGGACGGCACGAAGGACTCCGGGGTGGTGTCCGGGATGGCGGTGACGCCCAGCGCGACGGTCGAGGGCCTGCTGCACGTCGAGACCGGCCTGGCGCTGTACTACAGCCTGGCGCAGGACGTGGCGGGCAACCTGGCGATCTCGCCCATCGTGTGCAACTCGGGCGAGGCGGAGTCCTGGGTGACGCTGGAGGCACCCGACAGCACGAACAATCGGTACGACCTGATCGTGGCGCGGCCGGCCGGGGCGCTGGCGGACTACGCGACGCGGCAGGTGATGCTGGCGGACGGGTCGAAGAGCACGCAGAACCTGCCGGCGCGGTACGGCGAGGGGGTGCTGGTCGTGGCGATCCCCGGCACGCCGGCGGCGAGCCCGGTGGCACCGGACCCTACGCTGGGCGACGTGGTGCTGGCGTCGGTGCTGGTGACGGCGGACTCGGCGCCGCACGTCATCCCGGCGAACTGCGTGTTCGACGCGCGGGAGTTCCTGTCGCCCTACGTCGGCGGCGTGAACGAGTACCAGGTCACTGCGAAGGGCAGCGCGGACGGTTCCCTCGAGGATATCGTTGAGCGTGTCAGCAACCCGAGCATCCACGTGGCTACGAGCATCGCGCGAAGCGCCGAGGGCGCCTATGCCGTCACCCTGGAGATCCCGGCAAGGATGATCCCGGATGGCGTTTCTCCCCTGGTCGAGGCCACGGTGCAGACCGTTGGCGCTTATGGCGCGCTGACCACCCCGTTCGTGGTCAACCCGATCCTGGATTCGATGACCGGATCCTCGGGAGGGGAAATGCTCAAGAGCTACACCATTGCCTTCACGACCTGGCAGGAGTCGGCTGGGGCGTTTGCGAAGGCCGACCTGAGCGGGATTCGGTACCTGAACGCGAAGGTCACGTTCCCGCGAGCGTGACGCGAGCCTGCTCGCCGCGGTTGACGCCTGGCGCCCGGCGGCGGTACCATTCGTTCGAACTCCAAGGACCAGCGCCTTCTAGGCCCGAGTCCTCGGAAGCGAGAGCAGACAGGCAGGTCGCGCGACGTGTTGCGCCACCCCTGGACTGCCTTCTCGCGGAAGAGGAACGGGCGGGTCCCCTCCTCTTCCCGGCATGAGCCCAAGCCTGGAAACGAGGAGGATCGGACCATGAAGACCAAGAACCGGATCATCGCCCTGCTGGCGGCCGCCGTCGCCGCCATCGTGCTGGCCGCACCCGCGGCCGCCGCCGCCGACACCTTCACGGACGCCCAGGTCGCCGCCGCCGCGAAGCTGGTCTTCGAGGTGCCCGCGACCCAGCAGGCCATGCGCACGCACCTGCCGACCCTGATGAACTGGGTGGACGCCGCCGACACCACCTTCTCCGGCGTGCTGGGGAACGTCCACTCGCCCGTCGCGGACATCACGGCCCTGAAGGCGATCCCGGCGACCGGCGCGACCGCGAGGGCGGACAACCAGATCTGCCTCGTGGACGCCGGCCCGACCTCCGGCGCGGCGCTGTACCAGTTCGACGCTGCATCGAGTGCGTCCGGGAACAACAACACCATCGTGACGCCGACGAGTGGCACCGGGCGATGGCTGAAGATCGCGGACCCTGGAGACGACGCCACCTACAGCCTGCTGGCGAGCACCCAGAACGGCGTCGGAGCTTCCCTGATCGGCATCGAAGACGCGGCCCCGGGCTACTTCACGGCGACGACGGTCGAAGGGGGGTTGCGCGAGTCCATGATCGCGGCCACAACCGCCTTCACCGGGGACAGCGGCGCTGGCGGAGCGAAGGGGGTGGTGCCGGCGCCGGCCGCCGGCGACGGGGCGGCAGGGAAGGTACTGGTCGCGGACGGCGCGTGGCATGAGATGCTGGCCTTCACGGGCGACACTGGGTCGGGAGGGGCGAAGGGGATGGTGCCCGCCCCGGCCACCGGCGACGCTGCCGCGGGCAAGTTCCTGAAGGCGTCGGGCGCGTGGTCCGTCGCGATGGAACCCGTCGTCCCGCTCGTCCCGCACTCGATCGCGACGCTGGCCGGCACGACCGGAGTCCCGGAAGACTCCCAGATGACCACCGCGATGTTCGCGCAGATCAAGCGGGTGCGCATCTCGGGCCCGGCGGACGGCAACGCGCACGACACCACGTACACCATCCCGGCGGACGCCCTCGTGCTGGACGCCTGGGCCATCGTGGCAACCGCGGACCCGGACCCGGCAGGCCTGAAGATCGACATCGGTCCGAACGGCAACGTGGACGGCTACCTGAACGACGTACCGATCGATGCGACGGGCGGCGGGCTGTGCATTCCGGTCCTCGATGGGACCAACAACTGGTACGCCTCGACGCTGTGCGGCGACCTGCTCTCCCTGCTGGTGGCCGGTACCAACGCGGACGACCGGGGCCTGTGGACGAAGTTCCCGGACGTGAACTCGGGCGGCGTGGCGCTGGCCTACCAGGCGAGCGGCGCGGCGGAGGCGGCCGTGATCGACGTGTACCTGATGATCGCGCAGCCGCAGTAGGACTTCCTGCCGACGTAGAGGGTGCCATGGGAACCGCCGTCCAGGTCCTGCAGCGCGAGCTCCTGCGCCTCGGCATCCTGCCGGCCGACCATCCGGCGACCGGCCGCTTCGACCCAGCCACGGGGTCCGCCCTGTGGTCGGCCTGTCGAGGGGGTCTCCTGCGCGCGTCCGATCCCCTGGTGCTGGCGGCGCGCTCCGAGGTGTGCACGCCCCTCGCGGCTGGGTCCGGGCAGCCTGTGCCCGGGGCCTCGCTGCTGGTCGACGGGGTCTGGATTCCGGTGCCCGACGACGTGCCTCTGTGGATCGCCCCCTTCCACCTGGGCGAGCTGAAGGGGCGGCCGCGCACGAAGTCCATCGTGCAGGTCATCCTGCACCACGACGCCGGCGCGTCGGCCGAGGGCACCTGGAAGGTGCTGAAGCTGCGGGGGCTGTCGTCGCATGGCAGCACCGACGACACCGGCATCTGTCGCCAGTTCGAGGACCTGGTCCGCAGGGTGACGTGGCACGCCGCCGGACACGTGCGCCTCCCGGGCGGGGCCGTCGTGCCGCACGGCTTCAACGCCAGGTCGGTGGGGTGGGACATCAGCAACCCCGTCCTGCAGGACACCGGGGCCGGGCGGGCGGACGCGGACCGGCCGATGGAAACCCAGGCGATCCACGGCCGGAAGATGACGCACCTGGACTGCTATCCCTGCCAGGAAGAGGCGACGCTGGCCCTGCTGCGGATGATCTGCAAGGCCATCCCCACCATCGGAGCCGACTTCCAGGCCGAGGCCTCCTGGGATGGCAGCATCACCGGCGACACCCCCGGCATCTGGGGGCACTACCACGTGTCCACCCAGAAGATCGACCCGTTCGGCTTCCCCATGGCGCGACTCGTGGAGGTGTTCGGTGGATGAGCCGCGGCAGCAGGACCCGGTCTTTTCGCCCCTCGCCGAACGCGTGGCCGTCCTGGAAGACCACGACGAGCACACGGCGTCCCGGCTGCACGAGGGAGACCTGCACTTCGCCGAGCTCGATCGCCAGATCCGTCGGCTGTCCGCGACCCAGAAGGCCCTGGTGGACGTGACCATCCCGGAGAGGGTCCGGAGCGGCCTCGACGACGTGATGGAGACCGTGACCCATGCCCTGAAGGAGACCGTCGAGGCCAAGCGTGCTGCCCAGGCCGCGCAGATCCAGGCAGCCGAGGCGGCGACCCACGCCGAGCGGGTCAAGCTGGCCGTCGCGACCGCCGACCGGGCGGAGGTCCTGGTCAAGGCGATCCGGATCCCGGACTGCTCGACCTGTCCGCAGGCCTCGAGGCAGGAGGGGGAGTCGAAGGCGCAGGCCGTCGAGCGGCAGCGCCAGGAAGCCCGGGACCGGCGCCTGGGCCTGATGATCAACCTCGGAGCGTTCGTGGCGATGCTGCTGGCATACGTGGTCGGGGCATCGCTGTTCTTCGGCAAGCTCGCCGCCATCAAAGGAGGTGTCCCTTGAAGATCCTGCCACTGCGCGTGTTCGTGATGTGGGCGGCCCTGGCCGCCACGCCCTTCGTGGCCATGTTCCTGGTGCCGCCGATGGCCGCGGCCACCGCGAGCGACATCGCGGTGACGACGGATGCGGGTGCCCCGGTGGCGGCCGCCAACTCGCCGGCGGAGGCCCGGGCGCCGCAGACCGAAGAGGAGGCGCTCGGCACGGTAAAGGCCTTCGTGTCGGCCCTGCGGGAGCGCGACTGGGGCGATGCCGTCGGCCTGGGCGTGCTGCTGCTGGTGTTCGTGTTCGTCCGGTTCGTGGTCCCGCGCCTGCACGGTACGCACGCGGCGCGCATCACCGCCGGCGTCCTGGGGTGGAGCTCCTACGTCGCGGCGAACGTGCGATCGGGAGACGGCGCCATGGACATCCTCATCACGGCCGTCATCGGCCTGCTGGTCGTGCTGGCCGCGGTGCTGCCGCTCGGGGTCAAGCCACAGCAGCCGATCGCCCCGGCGACGCCGGCGACGCCCACGGCGGCGGCCGTATCCGACAAGGGCCACGGACAGGTCGTCCTGCTGACCCTGCTGGCACTGGTCGCGCTCGCCGGACTCGCCATCCTGACGCTGACGACGGGGTGCGGGAGGATCCCGGGAGCGGTGAAGGCCGACTCGCTGGACCTGTCGGAGC
Organism: uncultured Myxococcales bacterium; assembly: GCA_937975765.1. Classification (GTDB taxonomy): domain Bacteria; phylum Myxococcota_A; class UBA9042; order DTJE01; family DTJE01; genus CAIZWN01. The sequence continues at coordinate 6,364 of CALJUR010000102.1, read as the reverse complement.
GCCTGGTGCCGTACTACCAGGTGGACTCCTCGTTCGACGACGCCCGCCGGGAATCCCGCATCGAGGTCGTCGCGCAGCACGTGGCCACCACGAACGACGGCTGGATGACGCGGCCGTTCAAGGACGGCGCGGTCCTGGTGTCCTGCAGGCTGGACGGCTATACCCGATCCGATGTCCTGCTGGACGCGACGAAGAAGGCGGAACTGCTGGCGCGGACGCGCGCGTTCCGGGTGGCCGTGGGCAAGCCCGCGGAGTGCCCGGCGGAGGTGGGTCGATGAGCGGTGTGGACTGGAAGGACCTGGGGAAGGACTTCCTCGATGACACGGACGTCTTCGGGGCGTTCCAGCGCCTGGCCGAGCGAAGCACGGCGGTCGCGGAGACGAAGGCCCGGCTGGCGTTGACGGCGACGGACGATCCGTCGCTGGACCTGGTGCGCGGCGACGCGTTCGATGCCCAGATCGCCCTCGAGCAGCAGATCCAGCACGAGATCGTCAACCTGGGGTCGAAGGCGATCGAGTGGATCCCGAAGATCCTGACCACGATCCTGGCGGCCTACCTGTAGCCGCCGGGGGCGTGTCCGGCGGGCTGCACGTCCTGTCTGCTGCACGTCACGAGGCTTCCCGGCATCGCTTGCAGGCGGGCCTTTTCGAACCCGTGAAAACCACACGTCCTCCCCCGTGATTCGTAATCAGGGGGTCCGGAGTTCGATTCTCCGAGGTGGCTCCAGCGTCTCCACGGTTGCAGCACCTCACCGAATATCCATCCTGTCGTCGCCCCGTTGCCGTCTCCCGCATGTTCGTGCATGCCTTCGCGCAGCCTCCGCCTGCCCCGATTCCCCGCTGCACCGGCCGTGAGATTGACGCCAGATCGGAAGCATCCTTACAATTTGGTAAGGAACGGCGAAATGCGTAAGGAGGTTTGGATGCCCAGCGCGACGTTGACCAGCAAGAACCAGTTGACCCTGCCCCGGGAAATCCGGGAACTCCTGAAGGTCGGGCCCGGGAAACGGGTGATGTTCCGGGTGCTGGAAGGCGGCGAGGTCCGGGTCGAACCCGAGACGCTGCCGGTCTCTGCGTTGAAGGGGATGCTGAAGTCTTCGCGCGCGAAGGCCCCCTCCCTGGACGAGATGGACGAGGCCATCGCGGCGGCGGCTGCGGAACGCGCGGGGGGACGCCATGCTGGCGATTGATTCCAACGTCCTGGTGCGCCACCTGGTGCAGGACCACCCGGCGCAGTCGCGGGAGGCCAGTGAGTTGCTGGCCGAGGCCGAGGCTTCGGGCGACCGCGTCTTCCTGTCCCCGCTGCTGCTGGCCGAGGTCTTCTGGGTCCTGTCCCGCGCCTACCGGTTCCCGAAGGCCGACCTGTTGCGGGCCTTCGACGCCGTCCTGCACGCGGACCTCTTCGTCGTGGAGCACAAGGACCAGGCGCTGGCGGCCCTGGACGCCTACCGGCAGGGTCGGGCGGGATTCGCGGACTACCTGCTGACGGAGATCGCCTGGGCGGCCGGGTGCGATCGCTTCCTCACCTTCGACAAGGCCCTGGCAGGAGGAGATCGCGGGCGCATCTCGCTGGTCCGGGGGCGCTGAGGCTGGAGCCTTGGCGAATGCTCACGGGATCGCGGACCGTCCGCATCTCTGGCAGAATCGGCCATCCATTCCCGGAGGCGCCATGCCCACGTACTGCGAGTTCGAGGTATCGCTGAAGGACATCCGACCGCGCATCTGGCGCCGGTTTCTGCTGGAAGCCAGCGGCACGTTCCAGCACCTGCACGACGCCATCCAGGACGCCAGCGGCGCCTGGGTGGACGGCCACCTGCACTCGTTCCGGGCCTCGGTGCGCGACCGGGCCGACATCTGCGGCACGCCCGGCGATCCGGACGACGTGTTCGAAACCGACCCCGTGAGGGACTCGCGCAAGGTGCGGTTGCGGGACTGGTTCCCTGCCGTCGTGCCTGCGGGGAGCAGGCCGGGGTGCGTCTATGCCTACGATTTCGGGGATGGCTGGATGGCCGATGTCCGCCTTCGCCGGATCGTGGAATTGCCCGAACGCTTCCACCGGAGACTGGTGGCCGGCGCGCTGCGATTCCCGCCCGAGGACTGCGGAGGGCCCTGGGGATACCAGGAGTGCCTTGCGGTGCTGGCCTGGTCGGCCGGAGGTCCCTGCCCGGAGGACGGGGATCCTGCCGAATGGCGGGAACGCCTGGAGTGGCTGGGGGAGTGGCGCCCGGACTGGGATCCGGACGCCGAGAAGGCGGAATTCGACACCGCCCGGCCGGTTCGTCGGGTCCGGGACGGGTGAGCCAGCCCGGGAAGGGCGTTCGACGGTCCTGGACCGCGCCTTGATTCCCGGCCCGCGATCCCGGAAAATCCGTTGTAGAGATCAAGTGTTGGGAGGTCCCCATGAGGCTGCTGACGATGGCCGCCCTGGCCGCGGCGTGGCTGTTCGTCGCCTGCTCGTCGGACGGCCCCGCCGGGAACGACGCCGGGGGCGACCCGGGCGTCGTCGATCCCGGCTCGAACGATCCCGGCGGCGTGGACCCCGGCACCGCGGACCCGGGTGGCGCCGACCCGGGCACCGTCGATCCGGGCACCCCGGATCCCGGCAACCCCGATCCGGGCATCAACGACCCCGGCCCGTCCGACCCGGGTGTCGACCCGGACGTCCCGATCGTCGGGCCGGACTACGGGGAGGTGTTCCAGTCCCCGGACGACCAGGCCGTGCTGCAGCAGCACCGGGCCCTGCTGGACGAATCGAGGGACATGACGGCGGACGCGCTGTTCGCCCGGCGCCATGCCGAGCGCCCCTACCTGGCCGGCCCCGGCTACGATGCCCTGAAGGCCGACGGGATGGACCTCATCGACGGGGCCTACGCGCTGGACGAGGCCGAGAAGGGGATGCTGCAGGCGAAGGGCTTCGTGGTGTCCGGGCGCCTGGCCTTCCCCAGTCCTCCCCTGGCGTACCAGGACCTCTACCAGAGGGACCTGCCGGTCCTGGTCACCGCCGACTCGATCCTGTTCGCCATCCACAAGTCGTACGACCTGATGCTGAAGCAGGTCGAGGAGGCCAGCCTGATCCCGGGCCTTTCCGCGCTGCTGGCCACCCTGCACGACCGGGTGCGCGCGGACGGGACCGGCGCGTCCGGCGTGCTGGGCGATGCCTGGTCGGACGTGGACCTGTTCTACACGGTGGCCCGATCGCTGCTGGCCGGCGCGCCGGTGGACCCGGTCTTCGCGGCCAACGCCGGGTTCCGCGACGCCCTGCTGGCCCAGGTGGACGCGCTGCATCCGGCGCAGATCCAGCTGTTCGGCCGCGCCTATCCCTGCGCGGATCCCCTGTGCCTGTACGACTTCAGCCAGTTCAAGCCCCGCGGCCACTACACCGACAGCGAGGCGCTGCAGCGGTACTTCAAGGCGATGATCTGGCTGGGTCGCACCGAGATCGCGCTGACGCGATTCCACCGGGACTTCCTGGCGGCGCGGCTGGTCCTGCAGACGGTCCGGGACGCGCAGGCCCTGCCGAAGTGGTCCGCCATCGACCGGACGATCCAGGTCTTCGTGGGCCGGTCCGACAACCTGACGATGGAGGGCTTCCTGCGCTTCGTCGAGGACCAGGGCGCGGCCGCGGCCGACCTGGCGGCCCTGGCGGACCCGGCGGTCGCGCAGTCCCTGATGGCCGCCCTGGAGGCGGGGGGGTACGCGGACCAGCGCATCCTCAGCCAGATCCTGGCGGTGGACCCGATGTCCGACACGCCGACGCCGCTGCCCCCGATCTTCGAGTTCCTGGGCCAGCGCTTCGTCATCGATTCCTATGTCCTGGGCAACGTGGTGTTCGACCGCATCGTGTACCAGGGCCACAAGGTCGAGCGCATGATGCCCAGCCCGCTGGACGCGATGTTCGTGCTGGGCTTCCAGGAGGCGCTGCCCCTGCTGCGACCCGAACTGGAGAAGTACCCCTATGCCGGCAACCTGAACGTGCTGCGCGGCACGGTGGACGCCTACGACGACGCCTTCTGGACCGAGAGCATGTACAACGTCTGGCTGGACGCCATCCGCGGGCTGGCGGCGGACACGTCCGGCGCGGGCATGCCGGACGCGGCGCGGACGCTGGCCTACGCCCTGAAGTCGATGCACGCGGGGCTGGCCTCGTGGGCCGAACTGCGCCACGACACGATCCTGTACGTGAAGCAGTCGTATACCGGCGCCAGTTGCGACTACCCCGACGGGTACGTCGAGCCGTTCCCGGCGTTCTTCCACCGGATCGCGACCTTCGCGCAGGTGTCGGGCGCGCTGTTCGACGGCCTGGACCTGGGGACGGGGGCGCAGGCGACGTGGAAGAAGACCCAGGTGAAGGCCTACTTCGCGAACCTGGCCACGGTCGCGGACACGCTGGCCGCCATCGCCGAGGTCGAGGTGGCCGGCCAGCCCCGCACGCCCGACCAGACCGCGTTCCTGAAGTCGCTGGTACAGGACCAGGGCATGTGCGGCGGCCCGCAGTTCAGCGGATGGTACGCGGACCTCTTCTTCGACGCGACGGACATGACCTTCGAGCTCAAGCCGACCATCGCCGACGTCCACACCGATCCCAACAGCACGCAGGTGCTGCACGTCGGGACGGGCGCCCCGAACCTGATGGTGATGACCGTCAACACCCCGTGCGGGCTGAAGGCCTATGCCGGCCCGGCGTCCTCCTACTACGAGCACATGGAGGGCGGCTTCAACCGCCTGACCGACGAGGACTGGCTGAACCTGCTGACCGCCGGCCCCGTGCCCCCCCGCCCGGAGTGGAGTGCGGCGTTCGTCGCGGAGTGAGGGCCCCCGACAGATTGTTGTCTTATGGCCAAGGACGCGTCGGATTCGGCTTGACATATGGGACCAGGTACTCCTGACGTACGTCAAGAAGTCGCCCTGGTTGGCGCTTCGTCTCCTGGAGGATCACCCCCGATGGTCGGCCGGGTCATCGATGGCCGCTACCGCATCGACGCCCTGCTGGGCGAAGGCGGCATGGGACAGGTGTACCGCGGGGTCCACGTCTCGCTGCAACGGCCCGTGGCGATCAAGGTGCTGCCCCCGTTCAACAGCCTCGATCCGCAGGTCATCCGGCGATTCCTGCGGGAGGCCCGGGTCGCCAGCCGCCTGAGGAACGCCCACACCGTGTCGACCTTCGACTTCGGGCGGACCGGCGACGGGATCCTGTTCCTGGTCATGGAACTGCTGGAAGGCGTCCCGCTGAGGGTCGTGCTGCAGCAGGCCGGGAGGATCGAACCGGGGCGCGCCTGCCGGATCGCGGCGCAGATCCTGGAGTCGCTGGTCGAGGCGCACGCCCAGCACATCCTGCATCGTGACATCAAGCCCGAGAACGTCATGCTTCTGGGCTGCGGCGGCCCGGACGAGTTCGTGAAGGTGTTCGACTTCGGGATCGCCCGGGCGCTGGCCCGCGGAAACACCATCACGGATCGCGGGATCGTCTTCGGCACCCCCTGCTACATGAGTCCCGAGCAGGCCCGGGGGGACGTCCTGGATCCCCGCAGCGACCTGTACTCGGTCGGGATCCTGCTGTTCGAGATGATCGCGGGCCGGATGCCTGTCGAGGAAGCGCGACCCGTCCGGCTGCTCGATGCCAGGCGCGACCCGCGCGCCCCGGTCCTCTCGTCGGTGGCGCCCGATGCGAACGTACCCCCCGCGCTGGACGGGCTGGTCGCGTCGCTGCTGGAGTTCGACCCGCGACGCCGGCCCGCCAGCGCCGAGGCGGTGCTGGAGGAGCTCCGCGGTGGCGAGCCAGCCCTGGTCCCGTCGGGCCCGACGGGGGCCGGCGCGAGTCCGCGCGTGACGCCGCGTTGGCGCCGGGGACTTCCTTTCTGGCTGGCGCTTGCAACGGGCCTGCTGGGACTGGCGGCAGGTCTTGCCATCCGGGCGCTGCTGGGGCCGTAGAGCCGACGGCAGGGCGCGAAGCGGATCAGCCCCCCGGAGACGCGCACTTGACGGATGATTACGTATCCCGGTTTTCGGGGTTACTTCCCCCCCGTCGGTCGTGGTATGAACAACGCACTCTCGGAGCATGCGATGGGCCAGCGAATCTGTCCGGATTGCGAACGGACCATGGATTCCGACACCTGTCCGGTCTGCGCGACGCAGACGATGGACGCGACCCCGTTCTTCCAGCGGGAAGACCCCCTGATCGGGAAGCTGGTGGGCGACCGGTACCGGGTCGTGGAACTGCTGGGACGGGGAGGGATGGGCAGGGTCTACGTCGCCGAGCAGGTCGCGATGAAGCGCCGCATCGCCCTGAAGGTCATCCACGCGCAGGATTCGGGCTGTAGCCGCGCACGACGGACCGCGGAAAAGTGGACTGCGGATTTCTGGACATT
>CALJUR010000101.1 GCA_937975765.1 uncultured Myxococcales bacterium | reverse complement strand
ATCGTATTCGGTGACTGGAGTTCAGACGTGTGCTCTTCCGATCTCTCGTCCAGCAGCAGCAGCGAGGGACGGCGGGCGAGGGCCGCGTCCAGGTCGAACTCCTGCAGCGTGATGCCCCGGTACTCGACGGCGCGGCGCGGCAGGACCTCGAACCCGGCCAGCAGGGCCTCGGTCTCCCGGCGGCCATGCGTCTCGACGACCCCGATCAGGACGGGCCGGTGCGAGGCTTCCTCCCGGGCAGCCTCCAGCATCGACCAGGTCTTCCCGACGCCGGGCGCGGCCCCGACGAAGATCGTCAGGCGGCCCCCGGTCGCCCGGTGATCCTCCTGCTGCACGCGGAGCAGCAGTTCGTCCGGATCGGGTCTGCGGTCCTCCATGCCCTGCATCTTCTCACATCCGGGGGTGCCGGGGGCGGGGAGGGGTGGAAGCGGTCCCGGTCCAGGCGGACAGGCCCAGGACGCCGAGGACCAGCAGCAGGCTCGAGATCCATGGCCCGTCCGCGTCGAGCAGGTCGGCGTTGGCGAACCCGGCCAGGAAGACGAGGGCGGCGAGGGTCGCCAGGAACGCGATGGAGAGCGGCCACCGGAGCCTGCGAAGCCACCGGGGAGCCACGGGGGCGGGATCGTGGCGCACCGGCCCAACGGGGATTCGGGGGATCCGCATCGTCTCGCTCCCGTCCTCGTCCATGGGAATCCTCCACGCCATGGCCGCGCCCTCTCTCCTGATCCCAGGATAGGCAGACTCGAATCAAGGTGTCGCAAAGACGGGGCAGCGGGGGCTCAAGAATCCGTAAACGGGGACGAGGTCAGCGGGGGAGGGCTTCCAGGGCCAGGTTCAGGTCCAGCACGTTCACCCGGGGCTCGCCCAGGAACCCCAGTTGCCGCGGCTGGACGAGGGCCTCGACCAGCGCTCGGACGACCGGTTCGTCCAGGCCGCGTTCCCGGGCAACCCGGCGGACCTGCCACAGCGCGGCCGCCGGGCTGATGTCCGGGTCCAGGCCGCTCGCCGATGCGGTCACCAGGTCGACCGGGACCGGGTCGGGATGGCCGGGGTCCTGGGCGCGCAACGCATCCACGCGCGACCGGACGGCCTCCAGGAGGGCGGGGTTGGCCGGGCCCAGGTTCGAACCGCCGGACGCCGTGGCATTGCAGGGGAACGGCCCCGTGGCCGAGGGGCGTCCCCGGAAGAAGGCGGGATCCTCGAAGCACTGCCCGACAAGCGCGGAACCGACCACCTGCCCGTCCCGCTCGACGAGGCTGCCGCCGGCCCGGCCCGGAAACGCCAGCCCGGCGATGCCCGTCACCGCCAGCGGATAGGCGATTCCCGTCAGCACGGTCATCAGGGCCAGCAGGATCGCGGTCCGCGCCAGCATCTTCATCGCCGCCTCCCTCGCTAGGCCAGCCCCAGGCCCGACAGCAGCAGGTCGATGGCCTTGATCCCCGCGAAGGGCGCCAGAAGGCCACCCAGGCCGTACACCGCCAGGTTCCACCGCAGCAGCCGCTGTGCGCCCACGGGCCGGTACCGCACCCCCTTCAGGGCCAGCGGGATCAGCGCCACGATGATCAGGGCGTTGAAGATCACCGCCGACAGCACGGCGCTGGCCGGCGTGGACAGGCCCATCACGTTCAGGGCCCCCAGCGCGGGGTACGTGCCCAGGAAGGCCGCGGGCAGGATCGCGAAGTACTTCGCGACGTCGTTCGCGATGCTGAAGGTGGTCAGGGCGCCCCGCGTCATCAGGAGCTGCTTGCCGATCTCCACGATCTCGATCAGTTTGGTCGGGTTCGAGTCCAGGTCCACCATGTTCCCGGCCTCCTTGGCGGCCTGGGTTCCGGTGTTCATCGCGACGGCGACGTCGGCCTGTGCCAGGGCGGGCGCGTCGTTCGTCCCGTCGCCGGTCATCGCCACCAGGTGACCGGCGGCCTGGTGCTGCCGGATCAGGGCCAGCTTGTTCTCCGGGGTCGCCTGGGCCAGGAAGTCGTCCACGCCCGACTCGGCCGCGATGGCGGCCGCCGTCAGCGGGTTGTCGCCCGTGATCATCACCGTGCGGATGCCCATGCGCCGCAACGCGGCAAAGCGCTCCTTCAGGCCGCCCTTCACCACGTCCTTCAACTGCACGACGCCCAGCACGCGGCCGTCCTCCGCCACGACCAGCGGGGTGCCGCCCTGCCGCGACACGCCTTCCACCGTGGCCCGGACGGTCTCCGGCAGCGGCGCCCCGCGGGATCGCACCCAGGCGTCGATCGCGTCGGACGCGCCCTTGCGGATCTGCCGCCCGTCCAGGTCGACGCCGCTCATGCGCGTTCCCGCGCTGAAGGGGACGAACCGTGCGTGCAGATCCTGGACCCGGCGCTCCCGCAGGTTGAACCGCTGCTTGGCCAGCACGACCACGCTGCGCCCTTCGGGCGTCTCGTCGGCCAGGGACGCCAACTGGGCCGCGTCCGCCAGGTCCTCCTCGCGCACGCCCGGCGCCGGCAGGAAGGCGGTGGCCTGGCGGTTGCCCAGCGTGATGGTCCCCGTCTTGTCCAGCAGCAGCACGTCCACGTCGCCGGCCGCCTCCACCGCGCGACCGGACATCGCGATGACGTTGGCCCGCACCATCCGGTCCATGCCCGCGATGCCGATGGCCGACAGCAGGCTGCCGATGGTCGTGGGGATGAGGCAGACCAGCAGCGCGATCAGCACGGTCATCGGGATCGGGCTACCCAGGCCGGAGGCCGCGACGGCGAAGGTGGAGAACGGCAGCAGCGTCGCGCAGGCCAGCAGGAAGATGATCGTGAACCCGGCCAGCAGGATGTCCAGAGCGATCTCGTTCGGTGTCTTCCGGCGCTTCGCCCCCTCGACCATCGCGATCATGCGGTCCAGGAAGGTCTCGCCCGGGTTCGCGGCGATGCGGACCAGGATCCAGTCCGACAGCACGCGGGTCCCTCCCGTCACCGCGCTGCGGTCGCCACCGCTCTCCCGGATGACGGGTGCCGACTCGCCGGTGACGGCCGACTCGTCCACCGACGCGACGCCCTCGACCACCTCGCCGTCGGACGGGACCAGGTCCCCGGCTTCCACCAGCACCACTAAGCCGCGCCGCAGCGACGAGGCCGGCACGGGTTCCCAGGGAGCCGAGCGATCGGGCCTCTGCAGGCGCTTCGCGGTGGAATCCTGGCGGGTGCGGCGCAGCGCGTCGGCGTGGGCCCGCCCGCGGCCCTCGGCCAGGGCCTCGGCGAGGTTCGCGAAGATCACCGTGAACCACAGCCAGGCCGCGACCGCACAGATGAAGCCGGCCGGTGCCTCGCCGGTGCCCGCCAGGGCCTGAACGCCCAGGGCCGTCGTCAGGGCGGCTCCCACCTCGACCACGAACATCACGGGGTTGCGGATCTGCCGGCGGGGGTCCAGCTTGCGCAGGGAATCGAGGACCGCCCGCGCCAGGACCTTGCGGTTCATCGTCGCTTCCATGGCTTCCCTCACCCCGCCGCATGCATCTGCAGGTGCTCGACGATCGGCCCCAGCGCCAGGGCGGGGAGGAACGTCAGGGCGCCCACCAGCAGGATCACGGCGACCAGCAGCCCCACGAACGTCGGAGTGTGCGTCGGCAGCGTTCCCGCCCCGGCGGGGATGCGCTTCTTCGCTGCCAGCGACCCCGCCAGGGCCAGCACGGGCACGATCACGCCGTACCGCCCCGCGAACATCGCGATCGCCAGCGCCACGTCGTAGAACGGCGTGGCGGCATCCAGCCCGGCGAAGGCGCTGCCGTTGTTCCCCGCGGCCGAGGAGAAGGCGTACAGGACCTCGCTGAAGCCGTGGGGCCCCGGGTTCAGGATCCCGGCGCGCCCGGCCGCGGTCGACACGCCCAGGGCGGTCCCGACCAGGACCAGCGCGCACGGGACCAGCACCACCAGCGAGGCCATCTTCATGTCGAAGGCCTCGATCTTCTTGCCCAGGTACTCGGGCGTCCGGCCCACCATCAGGCCCGCCACGAAGACCGCGATGATGGCGAACGCCAGCATCCCGTACAGGCCCGACCCCACGCCCCCGAAGACCACCTCGCCCAGCTGGATCAGCACCATCGGGACGAGCCCGCCCAGCGGCGTCAGCGAGTCGTGCATCGCGTTCACCGAGCCGTTGGACGCGGCCGTCGTCGCGGCCGCCCACATGGCCGACCCGGCGACGCCGAAGCGGACCTCCTTGCCCTCCAGGTAGCCGCCGGCCGACAGGTCGCCCTCCGCCTGGTCGATGCCCATCGCGTCGAACGCGGGGTTGCCCGCCTGCTCGGCGGCGTGCAGCCCGGCGACCAGCGGCACGAAGACGACCAGCATCGCGGCCAGCAGCGCCCGTCCCTGCCGCACGTCGCCCACCATCCGCCCGAAGGTGTGCGTCAGCGCGGCCGCGATCAGCAGGATCGCCAGCATTTCCACGAACGAGGACAGCGGCGTCGGGTTCTCGAAGGGGTGGGCCGAGTTCGCGTTGAAGTAGCCGCCGCCGTTGGTGCCCAGTTGCTTGATGGCGACCTGGCTGGCCACCGGGCCCATCGACAGGTCCTGCGTCGCCGACCGGGTGCCGTCGACGCCCGGAAACGGCTGCAGCCGAGTCACCATCACGGACGTCTCCGGCGACTGCACGACCCCCTGCGACACCAGGACCGTCGCCACGACCAGCGACAGCGGCAGCAGCACGTACAGCGTGCCCCGGACCAGGTCCACCCAGAAGCTGCCCAGCATGCGGGTCGAACGCCGCGCGAACCCGCGGACCAGCGCCGCCAGCACCGCCATGCCCGTCGCCGCCGACACGAAGTTCTGCACGGTCAGACCCACCGACTGCGACAGCGGCGACAGCGTCGTCTCGCCGCCGTAGGCCTGCCAGTTCGTGTTGGTGACGAAGCTGACCGCGGTGTTCAGGGCCAGGTGCCACGACATCCCGGGCCGCCCCTCGGGATTCCAGGGCAGAACGCCCTGCAGTACCAGGATCGCGAACAACAGCGCCATGCCGAGGCCCGCGAAGGCCAGCGTCGCCGCCGCGTACCCCTTCCAGTCCATCTCGTCGCCGGGCCCGATGCCCAGCGTCCGGTAGCAGAGGCGCTCGACCGGCCCCAGCACGCGATCCGGGAGGACCCTTTCGCCCTGGTACACGCGCGCCATGTACCCGCCCAGCGGCCGGACCAGCAGGACCAGCACGCCCAGCAGCAGCGCGTCCTGCAGGATGGCGTTCCCGGTCATGCGAACCACTCCGGCTTCAGCAGCGCGATGCCCAGGTAGACCAGCAGCAGCCCCGCGATCACCGCGCCGACGACGTGAAGGACGTCCATCCGGAACCTCCCGACTCCAGGATAGGCCGCACCGCATCAGGGGGATCTCAAGACGTGGTCCGGGCCCGTAAGGGCGGGATCAAGGCGGACGTCGATCGATCTGCGGGAACGCATTGTCTTGCGGGCGCGGCCGGCGCTACCATGGCGCCATCCGTTGACCCCGGGAGGGAATCGATGTCCATCCGCGCGTTGCCGTTGCTGGTCGCGACCGTCGCTCTCGTGCTGGCCGGATGCGCCACGACGGGTGCCGGCACGGCGCCCTCTCCCGCGAAGGAGGCACCCGTGGCCGCAGTGACCGTGCAGGCGTCCCCGTTCGGCACGATGCCCGACGGGACCGCCATCACGAGGTACACGCTGAAGAACGCGCATGGAATGATGGCCAGCGTCATCACCTACGGCGCCACGCTGACGGAACTCTGGGTGCCCGACCGGGACGGCAAGCCGGGCGACGTGGTGCTGGGCTTCGACCGGCTGGACGACTACCTCGCGCGCAGCCCCTATTTCGGCGCCATCGTCGGGCGGGTCGCCAACCGGATCGCCAAGGGGCGGTTCTCGATGGACGGCGTCGAGTACCAACTGGCCACGAACAACGGGCCGAACTACCTGCACGGCGGGAAGAAGGGCTTCGACAAGGTCGTGTGGACCGCCGAGCCGGCGACGGTCAAGAACGGCGCGGCGGTGCGCTTCACTTACGTCAGTCGCGACGGGGAGGAGGGCTTCCCCGGCACCCTGACCGTCCGGGTGGTCTACACCCTGACGAACGAGAACGTGCTGCGGCTGGACTATGCCGCGACGACGGACCGGGCCACGCCGGTCAATCTCAGCAACCACACCTACTGGAACCTGCGCGGGCAGGGAGACATCCTGGAACACGTGCTGTGGATGGACGCCGAAAAGTACACCCCCGTCGACGCCACGCTGATCCCCACCGGCGAGATGGCCCACGTGGCCGGGACGCCGATGGACTTCAACACGCCGACGGCGGTGGGCACGCGGGTCGCGCAGGCGGGCGGCGACCCGGTCGGGTACGACCACAACTTCGTGCTGCGCAACGGGACGGGCAGACTGGCCCTGGCGCTGCGCCTGTCGGAGCCGACGACGGGCCGCACGATGGAGATGTGGACTACGGAACCGGGCATCCAGTTCTACAGCGGCAACTTCCTGGACGGGACGCTGACCGGCAAGCGCGGCGTGATCTACCCGTTCCACGGCGCGATCGTGCTGGAGGCCCAGCACTTCCCGGACTCGGTCAACCAGCCGGCCTTCCCGTCCATCGTGCTGAAGCCCGGCCAGACCTACACCCAGACCACGCTGTACAAGTTCACCGCGAAGTAGCGCCTGCATTGCAGGGCGGGGCCTTGCCGGGATGTAGGGCGGAGCCCCCGTGCCCCGCCATTGCATTGCCGGGCCCCCGTGCCCCGCCTGTTGAGGCGGGGGGCAGGGCCCCCGCCCTACAAAGGCCTCCTGCGGCGGGGGGCAGGGCCCCCGCCCTACAAAGGCCTCCTGCGGCGGGGGACGGGGCCCCCGCCCTTGCTACAGAGCCGGGCAACGCCGGCGTGCGTCGCGATTCCCGCAGGACGGGGGCGGCTACCGGCTGATCGCCTGGTTCCCGCGGAAGAAGTAGCGCCAGCCCTCGGCGGTGGCGCCGGGCTGCGGGCGTCGCAGCGTGATCGTGTACTCGACCCCCGGGGCATCGTCCTCGGGGTGGTGGAACAGCGACTGGGTGGCCGGGTCGTACGCGCAGCGGCCGTCGGAAACCCACACGAAGAAGCCGTCCGGGTACTGGCGCGCCGGCACGTAGATCTCGGTCGGCGCCGAGGTCTCCTTCGCCGCGTACTTCAATTCGAACTCGCCGACCGGGTTCACCTCGCCCTTGGCCGGGTCGAAGTAGTGCACGTCCGAGAAGTAGTGCATCGAGATCGGCTTGCCAGCCAGGGCGTTCGGGTGGGGCCGCTGCCAGCCGTCCTCGCCGCGCCAGTTCCAGTCCGGGTCGATGATCGACAGGTCCTCGTGGTTCCACAGGTCCCCGTACTGCCAGTCGTTGTCGGGGTTGTAGTTCCACATCAGGCGGCCGACGTTCAGGCGCTCCAGCGCCTCGAAGTAGTTGTTCAGCAGGACCGTCGTGACGATGTAGTTCTCGGCACGGGCCTGCTCGATGCCGTTGAAGTCGAAGAACAGGCCGAACTCCCCGAAGACGGCCGGGATGTTCCCCAGCGAGTGTTCCGGGTAGGACATCATCTGCGCGATGCCGGGCTCGTAGTCCCGGTAGCGGACTTCCTCGGGCGTGAAGTTGCGGGGCGTCCGCACGAACGACACGAAGGGGTACATGTCGGGGTACCAGTGCGGCGCCCAGACGACCTGGTCCGCATGCGGCAGCACCGGCTGCTTCATCGCCGTCTGCATCAGGCCGCCCGTCAGGCCGCCCGGCCCGAAGGTGTAGTTCAGGTTGATCGACGGCTCGATCCAGATCATCGCGTCGGGGTCCACGTCCTGGATGGCCTTCCCGACCTTCTCCCAGAACGGCCGCATCCACTTCTCGTCGACGTCGATGTTGGTCTGCAGCGCCGCCAGGAAGTCCAGCTGGTCCAGGCCCCACTCCTTCAGCGTTTCCGGCTTCGTGTCCGGCGGCAGGATCCGGAAGCCCGTCAGCACGCGGAACATCTTCTCGCCGTTCTCGTCGCCCAGGGCGGCCTGCAGCGCGGTCCTCGCCCCGTCGATCGCCCCGGCCTGAACGGCGGCGGCGACCACGGTCAGCAGCAGGAACTGCGTGTTCGGCTCGTTGAAGACGTCGTATCCGGCGATGTTGGGCTCGTCCTTCATCGCCTCGGCCAGGGCCACCCAGGCGGAGGTGTACGCGTCCTGCAGGTAGTCCTGCACGTTCTTGCCGTCCTTCGCGATTCCCGGGAACAGCGTCTTCCCGGCGAAGAAGGAACCGTAGCAGCGGGCCGCGTCGATGGACAGCACGGCCGACAGGCCCCACGACGAGGTGGGCAGGAAGTCCGACGTCCCGTTCAGCGGGAACGGACCCGGCAGGTGCGACTTGAAGTAGTCCAGGAACTCCTGGGACACCGGGGCGTCGGTTGCGCCGGTCAGCGCCCGGTAGGCGTCCACCAGACCGTCGATATCGGCGTCCTCCAGTCCGCTGACGACGCGGGGCACGCCCCAGCCCGGGGACGACAGGTCGCGTTCCGGCAGGGCGGCCTCGACCGTCCAGCGCGGCGCGCCGCAGCCTGCGACCACGTCGTCGTAGGGGGGCAGCAGGGCGGTCAGCACGTTCTCCAGCGACCCCGGCGTCCCGAAGGTCGGGTGCTGGTTGTACTTCGCCATCACGAACCGGCTGTAGTCGTCCTGGTGCATCTCCAGCAGGACGCGGATGCCGTGCCGCCCGGCCGCCTTCACGATCCCGTGCAGGTAGTTCACGTACTCCATGTCGATTTGGTCGGGGCCGGTCGGCTGCAGGCCCTCCCACATGATCATCAGGCGGATGCTGTTGAAGCCCATCTCCCGCAGGACGCCGAAGTGGTAGTCCGCGTCCGCCAGCGGGAAGGGGCGGTCCACGTACGACGGGACGCCGTTCGCGGCGTACCGTGTCGGGACCTTGGAGGCGCTGCTGGTCTCGATGCCGTTGTAGAAGACGTACCGGCCGTAGGCGTCCCGGATGTGGTCCAGGTGGCCCTTGGTGGGGGTCAGGGGGTACGGATCGGCGGGGGCCGGCGAGCCGCCGCAGGCCACGCACGCGACCGTCGCCAGGATGAGGGTCTGCACGCCGAGGATTCGCACCACTCCCGCCTCCGTCCTGATCGGGACGGGGGAAGTATCGGGCGGTGGTGCGGCCCGGTCAATCGGATTGCACGGTGCGCGGGAAGATCACGTTCGGGTGGGTGTTCAGCAGCCTGGCCAGGGCCAGGGCCTCGTCCTGCGTGCCTTTCAGCACGTAGAAGACCCACTGCACGCCGCCGGCCGCGGGTACCGTCTCGTCGATGAACTCGACCGTGTCGCCTTCGGCCGACGGGACCACGCGGGCCGCCAGGTGCACGTCGCGACAGGACTTGATCCACCACAGGTCGGGCCCGATCCCGATCAGGCCGTTGGCCAGCGGCAGGTACATCCGGCCCGCCAGCAGCGCGAAGTCCGCCAGCGGGATGTCCACGACGGCGTCCTCGACCAGGCCGGGGGTGTAGCGGAGGTGCCCCCCCAGCAGCGGCATCTTCAGGGTAACGGTCCGCTTCGCGCGGTTCTCGCCGGTCGGGTCGTCGCTGGCCGGGAGGTCGACCTCGAACCGGTACACGCGGCCGTCGTCCGTCCACCGCGTCTCGACCTGACGCCCCTCGGACGTGATCGTCACGGGCACGGGGACGTCCTCGGCAGGCGTGGGCGCCAGCTGGAACTGCGGCTGGAAGGTGCCGTCCTCCTTCGCGACGCGCGCGTCCAGGTCCAGGATCACGTGGTCCTTCCCCCACTTCGCCAGCAGGGCGGCCGCCGCCCGGTCGCACCCGGCCAGGGCGTCCTGGTTGAACCGGTACCCGTAGACCCACTCGCCCATCCAGGGGTTGATGCCCGTGGCGTCCGAGACCTCGGCACGGACCAGGTCGGCGTAGCCAGAATCGATGATGTCGCGTTCCGCGGCCACGTCCTTCCCGTCGGCCGCGACCCGGTCCGCCAGCAGCACCGCGCCCGCCAGGCAGGTGGACGCGCGGTAGTTCCCCGTCCGGATCCCGTTGTCGTTCTCGTGCAGCGCGGTGGCCAGGGTGCCCATGCGGCCCATCCAGCGGGAGATGCCCTCCGTGGAAGGCGGCTGCCAGGTGGAATCGCCGATCGGCAGCAGCGGGCGCGGCTGGATGCCCAGTGCCTCCAGCCGGGCCACGTAGTTGGTGATCGTGGTGTGCAGGAAGCCCTGGTCCGCCTTGGCCTGCAGTCCCGCCTCGAAGCCCGCGACCTCGTTCCAGTCCGGTTCCGGCGTCAGCGGGGCCAGGTAGGGCGCTCCGGGAGTGGCCAGCACCTCGCCGTCGTCGAAGAAGGACCAGTCCACCTCGACGCCGGATGCCGGGTCCACTCCGCCGCCCACCACCACCTTGACGGCCTGGTCCGCGCCGGGGCCGGTGCTCTCGTAGACGGGCCACACGCCGTCGTCCACGTCCGCCTGCTGGTGGTACCGGTACAGGTTCCGGGACATCACGTCGATGGTGTAGCCGTTCTCGGCCATCACGCGGTGCTTGCCCACGCCCGACTGTCCCTCCTGGTTGAAGACGACCCCCGACAGCGGGATGGCCGCGTCCTCGAAGACCTGCCGGGTGCGGTCGATCGACCACTGCAGGTCGCGCGACGGGAAGGCCAGGAACAACTGGTCCGACCAGTGGAAGCTGACGATCTCGACCTGTCCGCAGTTGGCGACGCACTGCAGCTTCGCCAGGACATCGGGGTGACGGAGGGCCATGGCCTGGACCATCAGGCCGGGCATCTCGAACGTGGCCCGCCATTCGGGGTGTGCCAGGTACAGGTCCAGGATCGGCAGGAACGAGATCCGGATGATCCAGTCGTTCAGGGCATCGTCGGTCCAGCCTTCGCACTCTTCGTGGCTGCCGAACATGTCCATGCAGATCGAGATGGTCTGGCCGTTCCACTCGCCGATCAGGCCGCCCGCGACGTACTGGATGTTCCAGTGGAACATCGTCAGGCCGAACTTCGTCGTGCCGTCGCCGGCGGGCGGCCACGCGTCGTGGGCCGGGCAGGCGAAGACCTCCCGGGGGGCGTCGACATCCTCCGTGACGTCGGCCGGGGTGTCGGGTGTCGCGAGATCCTCGCCCGCGGGCGTGTCCGGGGTCGCCTCGGCCGGGGCGTCCGGCGGCGTGACGTCCTCCCCGGGGAGTTCGACCGGCACCTCGGAGGGGACGTCCGCGACCGCGTCCGTATCCGCGAGCACGTCGGTGCCATCCGAGCCGCCCCCGCAGCCCGCCAGGGCGACGGCCAGCAGGACGACCAGGCAGGGGAGGGAATGGCAGGGCTTCGACTTCACGATCCACCTCGTTTCAGGATGCCAGGGCGAGCGCCGATGATAGACAGGAACCGGGCCCCGTGGAAGACGGAAGCTCCGGCGTCCCGCACGGATCGCCCGGGGCGCCCGGGCCGGCCGGCGGCCTTGCGGCCCGCGGACCGGGGGACGGCATCGCCCGCGGAGCGAAGGCGTTGAGACCGTCTTCCTCCTCCGGTAGACTCGGGCGATGAACGTCCGAATCCTGGCGACCCTGGTGGTGCTGGCGTGGGCACCGGTCCTGCCGGCCGGTTGTTCTCCCGGCGGGGACGAAGGGGCACGCGATGCGGCCGATACCCCCGGCATTCCCGCGACCCGCTGCAGCGTCGTGCCGCTGCCCGCCGATCCGGCGGCGGAACAGGTCACGGTGTTCCAGGGCGGCCTGGAGGGCTACCCGGTGTACCGGATCCCGGCGTTCGAGTCCACCGCCGGCGGCGTGCTGGCGGCCTTCGCCGAGGCCCGATCATCGCTGTCCGACCCGGGCGCGGGCCTGATCGACGTGGTGATGAAGCGCAGCCTGGACTGCGGCCGCACGTGGACCCCGCTGGCCGTGCTGTTCGAGAACGGACCGGGCGACGCCCACAACCCGGTGGCCGTCGACGTGCCGCACCCGGGCGGCGGTTCCACCCTGTTCCTGTTCTTCAGCCGGCGCCCGGCCAGCCCCGGCGGCGAGGAGGATCTGCCTCCCGGCACGGGCCCCGACTCGGCGTCGGCATGGGTTTCCACCAGCCGGGACGACGGCGCCACATGGTCCGCGGCCCGCGAACTGACCTCGCAGGTGAAGCCGCCGGACTGGGCGATCTTCTCGTTCGGCCCGGGGCGGGGCCTGTGGACGCGGTGGGGCAACCCGGCGGCGCCCTCGGGCCGGCTGGTCGCGCCCGGGTGGTTCTCCTCCGCCGGAGGCGTCCACGGCAGTTTCGTCATCCTCAGCGACGACGGCGGCGACACGTTCCGGCTGGGGGGACGTCCCCAGCCGATCACCAACGAGTCCCAGGTCGTGGAACTGAACGACGGCACGCTGCTGATGGATGCCCGGCAGAACGAGCCGGAGGGCGGGGCGCATCGCCGGCTGTTCCGCAGCGGCGACGGCGGGGAGACCTGGTCCGACCCCCAGCCCGGCCTGCCCATGGCCCCGATCATGTCCTCCGTGATCCGCGTCTCGGCGGCCCGGGACGGCGACCCGGTCGACCGGCTGGCGCACAGCGGGATCGGCCCGTACGACCGGGCGGACGTCCGGGTATGGACCAGCGGGGACGAGGGCCGGAGTTGGCAGAACGAGACGATGATGAACCACGGGGTCGCGCAGTACTCGGTGCTGGCCTTGCTGGACGACGGGACGATCGGCCTGGTCTACGAGGGGTACGGCATCACGGAGGAAGGCCTCGGCCCGAACATCGTGTTCACGCGGTTCGACGCATCGCGGCTGTAGGGGGCGGGATCAGGGGATGTCCGCCTTGCAGCCGCTGCTCCAGTTCGCCGAACAGTCGTAGTCCTGGTCGATCGGGGTGATGGCGCCGGAGGGCCATGCGATGGTGGCGGCCGTGCGGACGTGCTTGTAGGCCAGTTCCCGGATCGGCACCGTCACCACGTTCCCCTTCACGTTCAGGATGACCTGGCCGCTGGACTTCGGGTCGCCGCTGGCCCAGTGCTCGACCATCACGGTGTAGGTGCCGGGCTCCGCGCCGGAAAGGTAGACGTTCTCGGGGCCGAAGGCGCCGGTGTTGTCGACGTCCTTGCGGGGATTGTCGGCGGCATTCCCCGCGACCCCCCAGTCCGGGGAAGTGCTGATGCACGACGTCCAGGTGCAGTCGGTGGCGTTGTCGTTGATGCGGCCCCCCTGCTTGACCAGGTGGAGTTCCCAGTCGCGGCCCAGGGCGTCCCACGTCAGGGTGACCTGGATGTCCGTGGCCGTGCACTCCTTCCGCGTCACCTCCAGGACCACGACGTGCTGGCAGGTGGCGCTGGTCCATGCCAGTTTCACCTTCTGGGCGCCGCAGAAAAGGGGGATCGTCAGGTCGTAGCTGCCGTCCGCGGTGGGGATGGTCCCCGAGATCTCCTCGCCCGCGGGGCCGGCGACGTAGAAGGCCCCGTCCCCGGTCGCCCCGGTCACGGTCCCGGCGAAGCGGTACGAGGAGGCGGACCCGGCATCGATCGTGAAGACGGTGATGTCGCTTTGCGGGCAGTCGGTGCCGTCGAGGTAGCTGCCCGGGATGTCATGATCCGGCGCGGGATCCACGATCGTCACCTCGGGACTGCCGCCCGGGTCCTGGACCAGGGCGTCCTGGCCGTCGTTCGCCGAGCCCCCGTCGCAGGCCAGCAGCAGGCAGGCGGCCCCCCCGAGGCCGCAGAGCAGCATCGACAGGGCAGGGGATCGGGTCCGGTTCGTGGTCATGGCGTTCCTCCTGGAGTTCCCCGCACGATACCACGGGCCGGGGCCGGCGTTCAACGCGGGACGATCCTTGCGGGCCCGGGAGGGATCGGGGAGGCCGTTCGGGGCGGTCAGTTGGAGATCAGCCGTCCCAGCAGCGTGCAGGCCTGGCTGGAGCATTCGCAGCCGTCGTAGTCGACGCAGGTTGTGCAGGTGCTGCTGGTGCTCAACTGGCCGATGCAGGTGTTGCCCGAGCAGTAGGTCGCACCGGACTTGGGGCAGGAATAGACCTGCGGACCGGGGGTGATGGGCGTGACGTTGCAGACCAGGGCGGTGCCGGCGGCGTTGACCTTGCACCACAGGTTCGCCGTCAGGGCGCCGACCTTCGGGTCCGGGTCGCCGCAGGTCCATGCGCCGCCCGAGTACAGCGGGACCTTGCCCTCCCCGCACGCGGCCATCTTGGCCAGCGTCACCTGGCCGTCGGCGATCTTGGCAGTGGTGATGGCCTGGTCGCCCAGCTTGATGCCGGTGACGGCCCCGTCGGCCAGTTTCCCGGTCCAGACCGCCCCTTCCGCCAGCTTGAAGCCCGTCACCGACTGGGCCGCCATCTTGTCGGCGGTGACCGCCTCGTCCTTCAGCATGGCATTCGCGATCGCGCCCACCTGGCCCTCGTTCACGAAGCGGGCGTCGACCGTTCCCATGTCCAGGGAGAACTGGCTGCCCACCAGCGAGATCCCCTGGCCCGCCGAGTACGGGGTGTCCAGGTCCGGGCCGCACGTCCAGTAGGCGCCGTTGCTTTTCAGGACCTGGCCGGACGCGCACGGCTCGCCGATGCGATCCGCGGTGACGGCGCCGTAGGCCAGCGCCGCGGTCCCGACGGCCCCGTCGCCGATCTTGGCCGTCGTGACGGCCCCGTCGGCCATCTGGTTCGACCCGACGCTTCCGTTCCCCAGGTGGGCGCCCGTCAGGGTCGCCAGGGCCACCTCGTCGCCGGAGACGCAGCCCGAGCACGAGACGTCCGCGGCCGGCCCGCCGGGATAGGTCCCGGCCGCCCACGGGAACGACACCTTCCCCGCCGTCACGGTGCCGTCCACCAGCAGGTCGCCGTACACGGCGCCGCCGGACAGCTTGGACGCGGTCACCGACCCGTCGGCCAACTGGGAGGTCCCCACCGCGCCCGGGGCCAGTTCGCCGGTCCCGATGCAGCCCTGGCAGTCCAGTTCCAGGGACGTCCGCGCCATCAGCGCGTAGGGCACCGACACCAGGCGCTGGCGCGGCAGTTCGGAGGACCCGTCCACCGACAGGCCCACCCAGGCCTCGGGCAGGGCCTCCAGCAGTCCGGCCGGGAGAGCCTGCTCCTGGCCCAGGACCGTGGAGAAGCGTCCCTGCGACACCTGCAACGCGGGCTGGACCTCGCTCCAGGCCGCCACGCCCCCGGTTTCCGAGGGGTAGATCGACACCGCCAGGGCGACCTTCTTGTGGATCGGCTGTCCCGTGACGGTCCGCAGGAACCCCTGGAGGTCCAGCAACGGTGGCACCTGCGCCCCCGCCGCAAGCGGGGCCGCCACGACCAGGACCAGCACCGCGCCGGACAGGACTCTTCGCATGACCGCCTCCCGGCCTCTCACGGGCCGAAGAACCCCAGGACGACCTCGTACCCCGCTTCCCCGGACCGCGACACGCCGCCGGGTCCCGCCCCGATGCCGGCGTCCAGTCGATTGGCGCCACCCCCGAGGGCCCCCGCCACCCCGGCCGCGGCGCACCGGACGTCCACGCCCTCGATGGAGCAACCCTCGTCGGCGGTCCCGTCGCAGTCGTTGTCCCGGTCGTCGCACGATTCCGTTGCCGGCAGGACCTGGCCCAGGCACGGCCCCAGGATGCCGTTGGCACAGGTCCTCCAGCCCGGGACGCAGGTGCCGACGTACCAGGTGCCCGGGTCTCCGTCGTAGCAGCGGGTCTGCCACGCGTTGCAGGCGTGCGAGCACCGGCCGTCGCGGCAGGAGTCGTCGGTGCACGGGTTGCCGTCGTCGCAGGCGGGAACGGGGCCGGGTGCGCAGTTGCCGCCCAGGCACCGGTCGCCCAGGGTGCATGCGTCGCCGTCCGAACAGGGGGTGTCGTCCGCGACCGCCTGGAACACGCAGCCCTCCTGGCGGTCGCAGGAGTCGGTCGTGCAGTCGCGCCCGTCGTCGCAGGGGAGCGGGGCGAAGGAGCATGCGCCGTCGGTGCAGGTCCCCACCGTGCAGGCGTCCAGGTCCTCGCAGTCGGGGCTTCGCAGGCAGGACGAACCCGGCGCCCCGCATCCGCCGGTCTCCCGCAGGCAGGCCGGCGCCTCGCCGGGGGCGGGTTCCACGCAGGCAAAGCCGGCGGGGCAAACGGGGGCGGCGGGATCGCACGCGGCCAGGCAGAACGACACGGCCCCGACCGGCCGGCAGGCCAGTCCATCCATGCAGTCCCCGTCGTCCGAGCAGGGGCCGCAGGCCGGTCTCGCGACCCGAAGGCATTGACCGTCCTGCAGGAGGTAGCCCGGGTTGCATTCCAGCAGCACGCAGGCGGCCGCGCCGTTCACCAGCCTGCAGTAGGCGGTGCCGTTTCGGAAGGCGTCCTGGCACGAGAGGTCGCAGTCGCCGCAGTGTTCGTCCCGCAGGTAGACCCCCCAGGACTTGAAGTCCTCGTCCGTTTCGCCGTCGCAGTCGTCGTCCGCGCCGTTGCAGGTCTCGGGCACCGCGTCCGGGGCGGTGCAGGCGATCCGGACGCCGCCGTCGCAGCCGGCCTGGCCCCGGCAGCGCCCCAGGGCGTTCGAAAGAAAGCACTCGGTGCGGGCGTCCGTCCAGGCAGGGTCGCAGGGACACGTGGAATCCACGGGCAGGCACTGCCGGACGGTCCGGTCGTTTGCCGTCACGTCGCGGCACTCGTAGCCTTCCGGGCACGCGCCGGTCCGCCCGCAATCCTGCGCGCAGGCCGACCCCTCGGCGTCCGACAGGAAGACGCAGAAGTCCGCCAGGGGCAGCCCGTCCAGGTGGCAGTCCGGGTCCCGCAGGCAGGGCCTGCACAGGTCGCCGGTGGGCAGGCAGATGGCGCGGCCGTCCCCGCCGTCGTCCAGGGTGCGGCAGGACCAGCCCCACGGGCAGGCGCCGTCCGGGTCGCACGCAGGCGCGCAGGCGCTGCCCTCGCCGCCGGGTCGCGCGAAGCAGACGCCCGATTCGCACTGGCTGCCGTCGGAGCACGGAGCGATGGCGTCGGGACGCGGGGTGTCGACGGCGTCGTCGGTGGCCCCGGCGGGGTCGAGTTCCTCCGGGAGGTCCGCCGGGGTCTCCTCCGGCGAGGGGTCCTGGACCCCGGGGTCGGTGAGGCCGTTGTCGGAAGGCAGGTGGTCGGGCCACGCGAGGTCCCAGGCGGCTTCCTCCGCACCCGGATCGACCGGGACGTCCCGGCCTTCGCCGCCGCCCCCGCAGGCCGCGGCCAGCGCGAGGCACGCGCAGAGGTACAGGCAGACCGCCCCGACACGGACATCCCGCATGCAGAACCCCCGGGAGGTGCTTCCAGAGAGAATGGACTCGACCGGATCCTGTCATGACCCGGGGACGGGTGCAACGCGGGATTCGCGCGCGGCCGACCGGTCAGGCCGAAGGCTCGGCCGGCCCCAGCACGGCGGCGAGGGTCTTCCGCAGGGCCTCCATCTTGTAGGGCTTGGGCATGATGCCGGCGAACCCGAACTGCCGGAAGTCGGACAGGACGGGGTCGTTGGAGTATCCGCTGGACACGATCGCCTTGACCGCGGGGTCCATCCGTCGCAGGTGCTCGAACGCCTCCAGTCCGCCCATCCCGCACGGAACGGTCAGGTCCAGGATCACGACATCGAACCGCTGGGGGGTCCCCGAGGCGGCCTGGTACTTCGTGATCGCCTCGCGGCCGTCCTTCGCGGTCTCGACCTCGCATCCCAGGTGCAGCAGCATCTGCCGGCAGACGAACCGGATCGGCTCGTCGTCGTCCATCACCAGGATCCGGCCGCGCACGGCGGCGGACCTCGCCGTCATCCCGGAAGGGGACAGCGGCTTGTCCGACGCGGGCAGGAACACGCGGAACCGGGCCCCCCGGCCCGGCGAGGATTCCAGCGTGATCGTTCCGCCGTGCTTGCGGACGATCGCCTCGGAGGTCGCCAGGCCCAGCCCGCTGCCGTTCGGCTTGGTCGTGAAGTAGGGATCGAAGATCCGGGACGCGATTTCCGGGGGAACGCCGCTTCCCTCGTCCTTCACCGCGATCTCGACATGGGGCGTCGCGGGAAGGCCGGGAATCGTCCCCTTCGGGACGTTGAGCACCTCGACCTGCACGTCCCCGCCGTCGGGCATGGCCTCGGCCGCGTTGACGACCAGGTTGCTGACCACCTGGCCGATCTGGCCCTCGTCCACCTCGACCGGCCACGGCACCTCGGGGATCCGGACCTCGCATCGCGAGCGGGTGCCCCGCACCGAGAACGTGGCCGCGTCCTCGACCAGCCGGTCGAGCCGGACGACCTTGCGGACCGGCGCCCCGCCCTTCGAGTACGTCAGCAGTTGGCGCGTCAGGTCCTGCGCACGCTCCACGGCGCCCTCGACCTCCGTCAGCCAGCGGTCCGCCGGGCTGCCGGGTTGGACATCGATGCGGGCCAGGGAGGTGTTCCCGAGGATGCCCGTCAGCAGGTTGTTGAAGTCGTGGGCGATGCCGCCCGCCAGCAGGCCGATCGATTCCAGCCTCTGGGCCCGCTGCATCAACTGCTGCGACTGGCGTTCCGCGGTCACGTCCCGCACCACGCAGACGGCGCCGACGATGGCGCCCCGGGCGTCGCGAACCGGGGCCGCGCTGACCTGGCGCGTGCGGAGTTCGCCATACAGCGGCGTCCGGACCAGTTCCTCCTGGCTGGTCACGGTCTGCCCCTCCAGCGCCCTCAGCGCCGGCGACTCCTCGATCGGTCGCGGGCTGCCGTCCGGCCGCAGGACCTCCAGGGAAGTCGCCAGTTCCCGGACCGGCATGCCATCGATCGATGGCAGGCCGAACTCGCGCAGGGCCGACGGGTTCGCCAGCGTGAAGTCCCCGTTCGCGTCCGCGAACCAGACCTCGTCCACCATCGATCGGACCAGCGCCTGCAGGCGGTCCCGCTCCTGTCGAACCGTCTCCTGCAGCGCGGCCCTCTCCTCCTCGGCACGCCTCCTTTCGGTGATGTCCACGACGTGGGTCAGGCAGTACGTGGGGACGCCGTCGCGATCGCGGTGGAGGGTGGTCCGGACCAGCGCCCAGACGACGCGGCCGTCCCGGGCGAGGTAGCGTTTCTCGACCGTCGCGCCGGCCAGTCCGCCCGCCTGCAGCCGGCGGAAGAACTCCGCGGTCAAGGCCAGGTCGTCGGGATGCGTGAGGTCGGCGTAGCCCTTCTGCTGGAGTTCCTCCTGCGTATAGCCGAGCATGGAACACAACGCCTGGTTCACGCGGATCACCCGGCCGTCCGGGGAGGTCAGGGACTTGCCGATGGGGGCCTCGTCGAAGAACGCCCGGAAGCGCTCCTCGGCCTCGTGCGCATCCTGCAGCGCCCGCTTGCGCAGCGTAGCGTCCACGCCGACCGAGACGATGTGCGTCACCTCCCCGTGCGCGTCGATCAGGGGGGACAGCGCCCACTCGTAGGTGCGGACGTCCTGCTGCGGGGTCAGCCACTCCTGGTCGAAGCGGCGGGGGCGGCGGTCCGCGATGACCGATCGCACGAGTTCCTGGACCTCGTCCCGGTACCGGTGCGCCGGGTCGAACTCCCAGAGCCGCCTCCCGACGGCGTCGGCCGGCCGGGTGCCCGCCAGGCGGCCGAAGGCCTCGTTGCCTCGCACGACGCGCGACTCGCGGTCGATGACGAAGATGACCGAGTCCGAGGCGTCCAGAACCGCGGCCAGGAAATCGCGATCGTCGGGTTGCACGCGGGCTCCTCCACTCCGGAAACGACGAGGCGCCGGGTTGGGATGGGCGATGTTGCGATCGATCGGGCGGCGCCGTCAAATCCCGTGCCGGAAGGCCCGGCGTGCTTGACCCGGAACGTTGCGTAAAACCTGGCGGTTCCAAGAGTTGTGCGGGCCGAACCCCGGGGGCGGGGATAGGCTGGCGACATCCATGCAGGAGTCTGCCATGTCCCTCGTGCACCGTTCCGTCGCCGAGTTCATCGGCACGTTCTGGCTGGTCCTGGGAGGCTGCGGCAGCGCCGTGCTGGCCGCGGCGTTCCCGGAACTGGGCATCGGGTTCGCCGGGGTGGCGCTGGCCTTCGGCCTGACCGTCCTGACGATGGCGTACGCGATCGGCCACGTCTCGGGGTGCCACCTGAACCCCGCCGTGTCGATCGGGCTGGCCGCCGGGGGGCGATTCAGCGCGCGCGAACTGGTGCCCTACGTCTTCGCGCAGGTCCTGGGCGCCATCGCCGCGGCGGCCGTGCTGTACCTGGTCGCCAGCGGCAAGGAGGGGTTCGACCTGGCGAAGGGATTCGCGTCCAACGGCTACGGCGAGCACTCGCCGGGAGGCTACCCGCTGCTGCAGGCCTTCGTGACGGAGGCCGTGATGACCTTCATGTTCCTGTGGGTCATCCTGGGATCGACCGACGAGCGCGCCCCGAAGGGGTTCGCCCCGATCGCCATCGGGCTGTGCCTGACGCTGATCCACCTGGTCACCATCCCGGTGACCAACACGTCGGTCAACCCGGCCCGCAGCACGGGGCCGGCGATCTTCGTCGGCGGATGGGCCGTCGAGCAGTTGTGGATGTTCTGGGTCGCGCCGCCGCTGGGCGCGCTGGCGGCCGGATTCGCCTACCGGTTCTTCGCGCCGCCGAAGAGGTCCTGACCGCCGCCTTCGAACCGATCCCCGGATGACGATTCCGCTGGCGGTCCGCGCGCAGGCGTTGTACGAATGCCGGCCAAGGGGCCTGCTGGAGGCGACGATGCCCGTTCCGTGGTGGCGCCAGACCGTGGTGTACCAGATCTACCCGCGCAGTTTCCGCGACGCGAACGGCGACGGGATCGGCGACCTGGACGGCATCCTCGAGAAACTGCCGTACCTGGCCGACCTGGGCGTGGGCGCGATCTGGTTTTCGCCGTTCTACGACAGCCCCCAGCGGGACGTCGGGTACGACATCCGCGACTACCGGTCCGTCGCGCCCGAGTATGGCGACCTGGCGAAGGCCGAACGGCTGATCGACGAGGTGCACCGGCTCGGGATGAAGGTCGTGATGGACATGGTGATGAACCACACGTCCGACCAGCACCCGTGGTTCGTCGAGAGCCGGTCCTCGCGCGACAACCCGAAGCGGGACTGGTATGTCTGGCGCGACGGGCGCAAGCCGGGCGGCAAGGCGCCGCCGAACAACTGGAACGCGATGATCGGCGGGTCGGGCTGGCACCACGACGCGCACACCGATCAGTGGTACTGGACGCAGTTCCTGCCGTTCCAGCCGGACCTGAACTACCGCAACCCCGCGGTGCGGGCCGAGATGCTGGACACCGTGCGCTTCTGGCTGGACCGGGGCGTGGACGGCTTCCGGCTGGACATCGTCAACGCGCTTTTCGAGGACGCGGAGTTCCGGGACAACCCGTTCGCCTGGAAGTTGATCCCGTCCGACGACGACCCGCGGATGCTGTTCCAGGGGTCGGACCGCACGCTGAACCACCCGGACACCCTGGAGTTCATGAAGGAACTGCGGGCCGTCATCGACGCCTACCCGGGCGACCGCTTCCTGGTGGGCGAGGTCAACGCGCCGATCGGGAAGGCCCGGGCGCACTGCTGCGACGGCAAGGGGCTGAACCTGGTCTTCCTGTTCCGTTCGCTGAAGGCCCGGCTGGACCCGGCCACGATCCGGGCGCTGGTGACGGAGTACGACCGGCTGTTCCCGGACCCGCTGCTGCCGACGTGGGTGTTCGGCAACCACGACCGGGCGCGCCGGATCAGCCGGCTGGGCGGGGACCCGGCGCGGGCCCGGCTGAACGCGGCGTGGCAACTGACAGCGCGGGGCGTGCCGTTCCTGTACTACGGCGAGGAGATCGGCATGGTGCAGGTGCCGATCCCGGCCAGGGACAGCCAGGACGCGCTGGTGCAGAACCTGTCGTGGGTGCCGCAGTTCGTGTTCGACGCGGTCCGGTCGTGGATGGGCGAGTCGATCAACCGCGACGAGTGTCGCACGCCGATGCAATGGGACGCGACCGCCAATGCCGGGTTCTGCCCGGAGGGGGCGCGGCCGTGGCTGCCGACGCCGGACAACAAGGACGGGCGCACAGTGGCGGACCAGGCGGGCGATCCGGGCTCGCTGCTGTCGTGCTACCGGCGGTTCCTGCACGCGCGGCGGGAACACCCCGCATTGAGCCGGGGCGACCTGACGGTGATCGACGAGGCCGGGACCGGTCGGGATGTCGTGGGCTGGCGGCGGACCGCGGACGGCGAGACGGTCGTGGTGCTGCTGAACGCGACGGGCAGGGCGAGGAAGGTCCGGAACCCGGCGGCGGGGGGGATGTTGATCGTTTCCACCGACGGGGACCGGAAGGAGGCCGGCGGCGCGGAACTGGTGCTGGCCCCGTGGGAGGGCCTGGTGATCGGGGGGGCGTGAACCTCCCGTGCCCTGGTCCCGTAGGGAGGCTGGCGCGGGCAGGCGAAACGAGGAGGAAGGGATGCCCGGGAACGACGATGCGGCACGACGACTGGTGGAACAGGCCCGGCGCGAGCGCGAGGAGCGTGAGCGCGGCTACCGGGAGCGTGCCCTGAAACTGTTCCCGCACGTCTGCGGCCGGTGCGGGCGCGAGTTCGAGGGCCGGCGACTGAAGGAACTGACCGTCCATCATCGCAACGGCGACCACGACTTCAACCCGCCCGACGGCTCGAACTGGGAACTCCTGTGCAAGAACTTACCCTATTGACAACGATCCACCGCGAGAGATACGGTCCACCCACGTTGTTGAAAACACGGGGGAACCTTGAAGCTGGTGGGGATCATCCGGGTCAGCACTGAAGGTCAGGCAGGTGAAGACGGCGAAGGACTGGAGCGCCAGCGCCACTCCGTGAAGGGGATCGCCAAGGCCCTCAGCGCCGACCTCCAGATGGTCGAGGTCATCGGCGTGTCCGGGTCCGACCTTGCCGAGACTCCGGCCTGGAACCGCGTCATCGCCCCGGCGATCAAGGCCGGTGCCCACGTTGCGGCAGACGCCATTGACCGAATCGTCCGCGCCGATGGTTTCGACCTGACCACCCTCAAGGTCATCAAAGAGGCCGGAGCCCGGATCTACATCCCTGGGACGATGTATGACCCTGCGAGGGTCCCCCGAGACGTGCTGTCCCTCACGATGTTCGCGGGCATGGGTGGGGCCGAGAAGGCGGACATCAAGTGGAGGCTGAACGGCGGCAAGGAACGTGGCAGGGCGGTCGGGCGCTGGGTCAGCGGCAAGCACATCCTCCCGATGGGGGTCGACTATGACTACGAAACGCACCGCTGGTCGTACACCGAGGAGGCCGAGGTCATCCGCAGTGCCTACCACGCCCTGGTCTCGGGTGGTGAATCAGTCTCAACGGTCGCCCGAGGCATGGGCACCCGCATCTGGCGGGGCAGGAGGGTAGCCATCTGCCGGGCGGGGGCCTGGCGCGGCCACGGCGATGTCGAGGTGACCGAGCACCCCGACGGGACGTTCACGACGCTGCTGGGCGGCGCCGTGAAGGTCACCGGCGCCCGGAGCCTCACGGCGGCCGTGCAGCCCCTCCTGCACGATGCGGGCAAGTGCGAGAGCGTGAACGGGTACTCGTGGATGGGCCTCGCGGGCCGCCCGGCGGCGCGGCCCCGCAAGGGGCGGTCCGTGGCCATCCTGACCGCGCTGGTGCAGCGGCTCCAGGTCAAGCACGACAAGGCCGTCCTGCGCGCCTCGAAGGTCAAGGAGGCCCTGGAGATCGCCAGGACGTCCCTGGCCGAGGCCACGACCGCCGCCGACCAGCCCCCGACCGAGTGAACCCTCCCCCCGCGAAGCCCCGGAATTGCCCCAACGCGGCCCGACGGACCCAGCCCGGCGATGCGTAGGCCACCCCGGCGCCGTCGGGGCCTACAAGGGCGAACGGCGGGGCCGGTCACGTGATGACCGGGGAAGCCGTCTAGCGGTCCTGTCCAAACCTCCAAAGCACGCCCAGGGACTGGTCTGGGCAAGGGTGTCGATCTCGCAGGGCCTTTGGTTGACACCCCGCGGAGGCGCTGTTAGGTACACACGCCAACTTGGTGGAGACGGCGATGGCATCACCGAGGCGCGTTCAAAAGCCCGACTAGAGGGAGGGCCGCAGACCAGCCTGCTGGAAGCTGGCCTGTTCGGCCTTCCCGCGCAGCCCACCGTAGGCTCGATGAGGTCAGATCATCGAGTCCCGGCGGGGGTTATCCAAGTTGCTTCTAGGTCCAGTGCAGAGGCGGGCATGGCTCGTGCGGGATAGGTGCGCCATGAGGGACAAACGTCGTCCTCTCCAGCAGAAACCCATTGAAGCCTCGGCAGTTCCAAAGGAAAACCCACTGGACGTCAGGCTCCGAGCCGTCGAACAGTTGGTCTGGATGGCCGAGGGTCGGAGGCAGGGATCCGAAGAGGAACGGAGTCGGCTCACCACATGGATTGCGGCTCTCGGGCTGCTCGTCTCGCTAGGCGCGGCTGTAGCTGCGTGGCTCGCGTTGCACTGATGGCCTCCCTCAAACCCCGATGGTTTCCCTTGAGGAAGACAGCGCTTGTAGTCCGCTAATCCACGCGCCCCCACAAGGCGCCAGAGCAGGTTGGCGGTCGCCCTCCCTGGGGCTTCTTCGACGTCCCTGGCCTGAGCTTTCGAATGGGATCGGCTACTTCAAGCACTTCTTCGGCCCCATCCCAAAGTGGTACGCGCTGCCGCGGATGCAGCCGAAGCTCGTCATCGAGATGATCATCCACATGGCCCGCCCGGTCTCGCTGGGCATCCCTCTGTTCGGGAACATGTCCGGCGACCACGCGACGGGCGCCGGGTTCTCCGCGGTCGGCTTGGTCGGCTGGATCACCCCGTTCCTGCTGGGGGTCCTGGTGTGCCTCGTACAGACCCTCGTCTTCTGCATCCCGTCGACCGTGTACATCCACGTGGCGGAGGCGGCAAACAAGGCGACGGACGAACCAGAGCCCACACCGCCATGGCGGCGTTCGGCGGCGTGCTGGCGCAGGGCCGGGCCACCTTCACGACCATGGACGTCAACCCCCGGAACCCAGGCGCATCGGGCAACATGTTCGTCCCGATGATCCTGGGCCTCGCCCTGATCGAGTCCCAAGTCATCTACTCGCTGGTCATCCGGTCAAAAATGGCGTCAAGGTCGGCACCATCGTTTCCATCAGAGAACGCGGGCTCCGGCAACAAGATCCTTCCAGTTCGACCCTCGACCTCGTCCTTGATGCAGACGGCCTGCTTGAAGCCAGAGCGGGATTCGACCCGAACCCTCAAGTGGCACCAGTGGCGTCCGGCATCGCCCAGCAGGGACCTGACCCTGGCGTCGGTGAAGTAGTGGCTCCTCCGAAGCGGACCTCGACCGTGATCTCCTGAAGCTCTGCGATCTGGGCGACCGCAAGCCGCACCAGTTCGGCGCGGCGGCCGGGAACGCGTCCGGCCCAGGCGATGGCCGTCAGCCACGCCTGCCCGAGGTCGTCGGCCCTGGCCATCGGCGGGAACCGCGTGGCGACCACGGGGACATCAAGCTCGTCGGCCAGCGTCTGGACCGCCCACAGGCACATCCCGGGGGAACCCAACGACCGGAAGAACTCGGCCGCCTGGGAGATTTTGCGGTCAGGCCCTTCAAGCTCCTCCGTCGAGGGGACAAGCCAGTCGTGATTCCAGACCATCGGAACACCTCCTACACCGAGGCTTCCCGATTGAAGGGCTACCGTGACCGAACGTGAACCCACGGTTTCTGCCCGATGGCTCGTGGCCGACGGCCGGGGCATCCTCGGAGCCTTCAGGAAACACCGCCCGAGACCCCGGCCATCGTCCATGCCCGGACCATAGACCGCTGCGCAAAACGAAGCCCGAAGCCGTGATCGGAACTTCGAAACCCCCAGAGTTCAGGTCCGGGCCTCGAACATTCCGCCCCCCGAAACTTCCAGGGCAAACTTCTGGTGCTGGAAGTTCCGGTGCGGCTGAAGTTCGACACGATGGCGGTGAAGTTGCACGTCGGGCATGGAGCGCGTTAGTCACCCTGGGTGGGGATTCGCGGAACTCCGAAGCGGCGGGCTCCCTACAGGTCGAGTACTGACGCCGCGAGGTTCTCGAACAGCCTCCCGTCCTCGATGTACCCCCGCATCGTGACCAACGACGCGTGACCCGTGGTCTTCATGATCGACGTCTCGGCCGCCCCGGCCCTGGCGCACTCCGTCGCGAACCCCCTCCGGAGCGAGTGGCCCGAGAAGAAGACCGGGTCGAGCCCGGCACGACGGACGGCACGCTTCACAAGTTCAGCAACGGCCCTGCCGTCGAGGCGTTCCCGGGGAGCGCCCGCGTCCAGGCGAACGAAGAGCGGCCCGGCGGAGTTGCCGCGGACGTCCAGCCACGCACGAAGCGCCTGGACGGGACAGGTTGCCTCATACCGTCCACAGGGGACTGCAACGCGGCGGCCCCGGCGTTCTTGATCGCGCTTCGACTTCCGGATCGTCAGGATGATCCCTTCCGGCTCGAACGTCACGTCACTGACGTCGAGGCCGACGACCTCAGACCGGCGCATCCCGCCGGTGAAGCCCAGCAGGATGATCGCCCGGTCCCTGATGCCGACCACCGAGTCCGGAACCGTGGAGATCATCTTCCGCACATCGACCACGCGGAGCGCCCGACGGGGGGAGGACGAGGTGCCCTTGACCCTCCGCAGGCCCTGCATCGTCAGCCGCACGGCCTGACTCGCCGTAGGGGAGTCGAACCCGGCGACCTTGTGGGCGGTCGAGATGGCGGCCAGTCCGCGCTTGATCGTGACCGGCCGGACATGGTCAGCGCGATCCACCACGTAGGCGGCCACGACCTCCGGGGAGGCAGGCAGCGGCGAGACCCCGTGCATGGAGCACCACGCGGTGAAGATCCGCCACTCGGTGTCGTACACCTTCAGGGTGGCGGCCGACTTGGATTGCCGGGCGTACTCCTTGGCACGCTCGATCAGGTCGGTCGGCACCATCTCCATCCGGACAGGGACCGCAAGGACTCGGGTCGTCATGATCTCCTCCACCGCCCCAGAACTACTGGTTCTCGGGGCCTGCCTGGACTACTCCAGGACCCGGGCAACTAAGCCCGAGAACGCGGGGGAGTTGGACGATCCACCCAAGGCCGAGAAGCCGGACGATTGAAAAACCAGGGGAAGAGGAAGGCCCCAAATTGGCGGGTACTGGACGACCGCGGAAAATGGAGCCCGACTTTGGATCCGGGGGGCCGTGCTAGACAGTGGTGCTATGGACACAACTGCTCAGCAGGGGACACGGACCTGCGGCCCCCGTTGCCCGTCCCACCAGTTGCCCGACACCACGGAGATCCCGCTCGGAGTCGGGATGGCGGGATTCCTACAGGGGCGCCGACGATGTCCGGACCGGAGGACGTTCGGCCTCCACCTGACCGCGAACATTGAGGCCCCGCCGCCCGTCGGCTATCCTTCAGAGGGCCTTGGGGACGGAGACTTCGATGCCCGTGAAGGATGACGACGCAGCAAGCCGCCTGCTGGCCGAAGCCCGGCGTACCCGTGAGGAACGGGAGCGCGGCTACCGTGAACGGGCTCTCAAGCTCTTCCCGCACGTCTGCGGACGCTGTGGACGCGAGTTCGAGGGGAAGAGGCTCCGGGAACTCACCGTCCACCACAAGGACGGGAACCACGACAACAACCCGCCGGACGGCTCAAATTGGGAGGTGCTTTGCGGGTTTTGTCACGATAATGAGCACCAACGGGAGGTCGAGCACGGCCGGATGGAACGTGCCCTCGGCAAGGACCACGTGGACACCCGGCCGGTCGACACGACTCCGCCCCTGCGGCACAGCCCGTTCGCTAACCTTGCGGACCTCTTGAAGGACAAGGTCAAGAAGTGATGCTGGGTCATCGTTGCCATTTGCGGGACTACCTGTGCATCTACTGCCACGACAACGAGCACCAGCGCGAGGTCGAGCACGCCCGGATGGAACAGGCGCTGGGGCGGGACCACGTGGACACCCGCCCGGTCGACACGTCCCCCCCGCTGACCCACCGGCCGTTCGCGAACCTGGCGGACCTGCTGGCGAAGAAGAAGTAGGCCGAGCGGAACCGCCGCCCACCCCGCGGCGATGCGGCCCGGCGTCGTCGGCCAGCGCGTCCTGCCCCGGGGGGATCTCGTCCCTGAAGGATCTCATCGCGCCAGGATCGGATGGAACCCGTCGCCCCCGACGTCCACGCGGATCGGGTTGGTGATGGAGAGGGGGGGATTCCGGTCCCCGGGCGCGCCCAGGGTCGTGGAATCGCTGCCGGCCGCGACCACCAGGATGCTGTCGGCGGTCAGCGCCAGTTCCTGCGACAGGGCCAGGCGATCGATGATCGCGTCCCGCACCGGCTGGGGTTCCAGGACGAGGGTCCCGTTCACGTAGACGCGGACGTAGTCGACGTCCATCCAGGCCGGCGCCTGCACCTCGATGTGCAGGGCCACCAGGCCGTCGGCATCGGAGACCGTGGCCCCCATCCCCTGGCCCTCGACAAGGACCCGGATCAGCGGACCCCCGTAGATCAGCGAGCGTCCCGCCTTGAGGTTCGCGTACAACTCGGCCTCGTCCACGTCGCCCGGGACGTCGGTGGAGGACATCACCAGGTTGCGCGGATGGCCGAACGAGGCGTTGACCCCGTGCTGGTCCGAGCCTCCCAGGCCGGGGAGCACGTAGCCACGGTTCAGCAGGTTGAACCATCCCGGGAGGTTCTGGGTGAAGACCTCGCCCCAGTCGTCGTGCGAATTCACGACCTCGATGCCGTCCACCAGCGACAGGTCCAGGTCCGGCAGCAGCGCGGCCGGGTCCCCGTCGGTCCCGATAGGGTACTGCAGGAACAGGGCTTGATCCTCCCAGGGGTGGGCCACGATGACCATCTGGCACTGGTGGTGCTGGCGTGCCAGGGTCCAGGTCTCAGAAGGTGTCAGTACGTGCGCGACGGTCCCGTCCTCCGCGTACTCGAGGAACGGGAGGGCGTAGTAGGTGTCGTAGTCGTAGCCAGGCTGGCACCCGATGGCCGCGGTATGGCCCCAAAGGGGGGAGATCTCGTTGCCGGAGAGGGCGCGGACCCGGGCCTGGACCCCCATGGCCTCGACGGTGGGCTGAAGGTTGCCGAAGTGGTCGTGGTCGGTCGTCGAGACCACCTCGACGCCCGTGGCCAGGGCATTGGCGACCCGCTTCTCGACCGGCACGTCGCTGTCGATGCTGAGTTCGCAGTGGTCGTGCGTGTCCATCGAGATCCACCCGGTGGTGTCGATCTGGCGAGCCACTACGGCGGTCGCTTCCAGTGTCTGCCCGGCGGCGATCGAGATGTCCTTCCGGTCGATCCCGTACTCGAATCCCTTCGACACCGTCAGGGTGTATTCCCCGGGCAGGACGGGGCCAGACGCCTCGCCGCCGATCGCCAGGAGGGTCGTCGCCACGCCGGCCTCCCAGCCCGCCTGGTGCCCCGCCTGGAGGGACACCATCGCGTCGATCGGGTGGCCGGCGCCGTCCGACACGGCCACGCGCAGCCTTCCCGCGGGGGAGGCGACCAGTTCGACCGCGCCCGTCATGCCCGCGGTCACCTCGACGGCCTCGACGGTTGTCGAAGGGGCCCCGGGAACGCCGAGGGTCAGGTCGTACGAGCCGGGAACCAGGTGCAGCGTGGCTTGTCCGTCCGATCCGGGACGTGTGGACGATACCCAGCGGGTGTTCGTCGAGTCGCCGCGGGCCTTGGCCACGATCCGGGTTCCGGAGAGGTCCGTCAACGTGTCGCCGGCCACGACGCGGATCGGCACGGTCACGAGGTCGGTCGCGCCTCGCAGCACCCGCGCCTGGCGAGCCACGTCGTCCGCGGTCCCGTCCCCGACCAGCACGTAGGCCGTCGATTCCGCACCGCCGCCGGCCGGCACCTGGAGGGTTGAGGTGCCGACGAGAAGGATGTTCTCGCGGGCCAGGAGGACCGAGAACGGGTGGTTGGCCGGGGTGGTGAACCCGTAGGACACGTCGCCGCCGTCGGCCCCCAGCCAGTCGACGTCCTGGCGTCCCGACAGGCATTCCAGGTCCCCTCCGCACCGGTCGGAGAACGCGTCGATGACCTTGCCGAACTGGACGAACTGGCCCACCTGGACCTCGATCGGCGAAGACCCCGGGTTCGCGATCCGGAGGGCGACCTCCAGGTGGTCCGTGCCTGGTCGCAGGATGTAGTCCAGCGTTGCGTCGAGACCCAGGGGATCGGTGGGGAACAGGGAATCGATCAGCGGGACGCCCCCGTCCGTGCCCCGGACCCGGACGATGGCGGTGCCCGACGAAAAGCCGTCATCCGCGATCTCGATGGAATCCGGCTTGAGGGTGCGGCCGAAGCCCACCATGGGGAACATCTCCAGGAAGCGGTCGTGCCCTTCCTCGCCTTCGCCCCGGACGCGGTCGGCGTCCAGGAGGTTGCCTCCGAAGGGGCTGAACAACCCGCGTTCCCGGGTGCGGATCACGAAACGCACGCGGTCGTTCGCCAGGAGGATGTCGCCAACGCCCCCTGCCGCCTGGCGTCCTCCGATGAGATCCGCGTTGCCGGCGATGACCCGCGCAGTAGCCCCGTTCGGGACGGCGACGTCCCCGTCATCCGGGACATCCTGTGCCGGCGGGATCTCCTCGCCCGCGGCGTCGCCGGTCGCCGGGTCGGGTGTGGCGACGTCCGTGGCCTCGGGGACGTCCGCCGGGCTTCCCGGGTCGGTCCCCGCGTCGCGGTCGCCGCCGGAGGCGCAGGCGGCGAACCAGGCGGAACAGCAGAGGATCGGAATCATGCTAGAGGCGGGTTTCACAAGACCTCCTTCCGGCGGGGGGCGTCGGATGACGAAGCCCGTTCCATGCGGGCACCCCCCTGTTCAACGAGGAGCGGAATCCCGCGATTCGAGGGCTGCCGAATCGCGGTGGAAGTGTTCCGGTTCAGGCATGGATAGGGGGGGATTGTTTCGGGGCCAGGGACAGGATGGCGGCTGCGTGCCACGAGGGAACAATGGAGGATTCGGATCGAACTGGGACCGCCATTGCCAGGCAGAACGGCACGAGGCTGGTCGTGAAAGGCGCAAAGGCCAGGTTCGACAACGTACAGGATACGAAGACGGCATGGACCGACGGGCCTTCGGAGATCCTGGTGGCTGGAACGTCCGGCGGGAACTCCCGCGGTGGCGCCACGCCCGCGACCCGGAGATCCTCGAACACGTGACTGGAGGGATTGAACTGGTGGAAGTGGCTAGCGAATGCCAGGTGCAACCGCGGGAGTAGCGCCGTCGCGGCATGCAGCAGGACGAACGACCAGACCAGGTACCTTCCGGGCACCTGGCAGCAACGCCTTCCCAGCGCCTTCCTGTGGTCGTGCCGGTGCACGCCTTGGACTCCCTGCCTCACCCGGATCCACGTCACCGGGTGATCCACGGTGATGCCGAGTGCGAGGGAATTGTGTTTCTTCGCGCGGCGAATCACAACTCTTTCGGATGTCGCTGTCCCGGGTGGGCGTCTTCCGACAACCTGGCAAGCGAGGGGCGAACCGAAACGAGCAACCCCAGCATCCGGGCCGCGCTTGCGGCATCGGCCAGGGCGTCCGCGGGAGGCGGCAGGAGAGCCGCGAACGGGTCCAGGTTCCGGCCGGACCGGACGGGCTGGAGGTGCCAGGCGGCCGTTCCCGTCGCGACAATGGCCTGCGCGATGGCCCGGAGTGCGCCGGGATCGTGAAGGTCGCGTACGACCGTGGTCCGGGCCTCTGACGGAACGCCGTGTCGGGCCAGTCGGCGCAGCGTCTCGATCGAGCGGCGTCCCTGGCCCTCTGCGCCGCACAGGGCCAGCGACGAGGAACCCGGGGCCATCTTCACATCCACGGCCGCGAAGTCCAGCAGTCCTTCGGCCGCCAGGGCTTCGACTGCGTCGGGACGCATGCCGTTGGTGTCCAACTTGACCGCGAAGCCCGGGCCACGGATCGCGCGCAACAGGCCGGCCAGTTCCGGATGCAGCGTCGGCTCGCCGCCACTGACCACGACCCCGCCCAGCCGCTTCCTGCGCCGGGCCAGCAGTTCCATCAGTTCCCGGCGGCGGTCGCCGCCCGGGGCGCCTCCGCAACGGCACAGATCCGGGTTGTGGCAGTAGCGGCAGCGCAGATCGCACCCCTGGGTGAAGACGACCGCGGCCACCCGGCCGGGGAAGTCGACGAACGAACAGGGGTGGATTGCCGCGCTCATCGACCGTGCCTATTCCCGCCCGTGGTGCTGGCCCCCGGATCCGGACGTCGCTTTCCCCAGCCGCCCGTCCAAAAGGGCACGCCTCGCGAATTCCTGCTGCTTGCCACGGTTCCATTGGCGCACCGGCCTGAGGTAGCCGACGACGCGGGAGTAGACCTCGGTCGCCTCGCCGCATTCCGGGCACGCGGGCTGTTCGCCAGCCAGGTAGCCGTGCGCCGGGCAGATCGAGAAGGTCGGCATCAGGGTGAAGTACGGCAGACTGTATCCTGCGCAGACCGACCGAACGAATTCGCGGACCGTGGCACGGCCAGCCAGTGCGATGGCACGTTCGATGCGCCCCGAATCGAACGCCTCGCGGGAGCCGTCCCGCTTGAGGATCGTCCGGAACAGGGGGAAGGAGGACGGATCGTGCAGATCGGGTTCGATCGTTCGGGGGCCAGGTTCCGGAAGGGCGGGAAGGACGGACATGAGCGGCGCCTCCTGCGGTTCGAGACGGCCCCGACGCGGCGCGGGAGACGGAATGGACGGTGCTGGAACGGACAGCCGCCGGACGGCAGTTCCACCCCTCACCTCCCGCGAGGCGACCAGGACGATGCGGCCGGGCGCAGAGGCCTCGGCCGCATGCCGGCAGGTCTTCGGGCTCGCGAGCAGGCCGGCTCGGGGCCGGATTCCTACTGTCCGCCGCTTCCCGGTCCCGCACGGGACCAGTGCGTATGGCGGAGGTCGTTCTCGCTGACCGCTGCGGGGCAGCCCCGGACTTTCACCGGGTTCCCTCTTGGCCCGGGATCACTCCCGGACACCGGCACGGAAATCAACATATAGCGGTATTCGAAAAACAGGCAACAAGATATTGTGGATATTCGGCGCCGGAACCGGGAAGTCCCGGAACCGACGTGCTTCCCGATTCAAGCGGTGCATTTTCCTTGACAGTCGTCGCGCGGTCGGGATACTTGGCCGACTGGACGGCAGGTGCAGGAAGCCGGTGCAAGGCCGGCGCTGCCCCCGCAACTGTAGCCGGGGACGAACCCAGCAGATCCACTGGCGTCGGGTGACGCCGGGAAGGGCTGGGGGAGGATGATCCGGGAGCCAGGACACTCGCCTCCGTCCGCCGATGCACGCTGTTTCGGGAGGAAGCGGTGCGGCCCACACTTCGCTGGTCGAACGACATCCATCGACAGTGACGGGGTCCGCCGTTCCCTTGCCCGGACGGGGAGGGAAGCCATGAAGACGCGATCCGGACGACTGTGTTTCACGAGTATCCTGGTCCTGGCGGGGATCCTGGCGCTGCCGGGCTGCGACGATTCGGACACCCAACCCACGACGGACACCCGGGATGCGGTGACCGAAACGGGCCCAGGCGACCTGCCGGTCGAGGATGACCCGGGGACCGGCGCCGACGCGGTGGAAACCGGCGTCGCGGAACTGCCGGTCGATGATGCCGGCGGCGAGGACGTGTCGTCCCACGACCTCCCGCAGGCGGAGAACCCCGGCGAGGACGCGAACCCGTCGGACACGGCGGGTGACGTGCCGGTCGCCGATGTCGCCGGCGAGGATGTGACCGACGAGGATGTGACCGACGAGGACGTTGCAGGAGAGGACGTCGCGGGAGAGGACGTGACGACGCCGGACGCCCCCGACAGCGAAGTGCCCGTGGCGCCCCTGGAGATCGCGGGGTCGTACACGGACGGGTGGGGCACCGCGCACGAGATCACGTCGCAGACGTGGACGATGGCGGGGATGGGCGTGTTCCACGTCGCGGGGTACGACAACGACGGGAACTGGCTGGTGGCGCAGAACGACGCCGCGAACGCGTACAGCCCGGGCCTGTGGAGCCGGATGGACTGGAGCGAGACCCAGGGGAAGCTGTACTTCTGCCAGACCGCGTACGCGGCGGCATCGCGGCAGGAGGCCGAGGACACCCCGGCGGCGGACGCCACGGACCCGACGGCCAGCGGCTGCGGCGGATTCGCCTGGACCGAGTTGACGCCGGCCCAGCCCTAGCGGAACGGTCGCGGATACCACGGTACGAACAGGCGGGAACGGCATGAGACACCTTTGGATCGGCGTGGTCCTGTGCGGGGTCGTCGCGTTCGGGTGCGGGACGTCCGGTACCCGGGGCCCCTCCCGGGAAACGGGCGACCTCCCCGACGCGTCCCCGGATGTCGGGCCGGGGGACCTCCTCCCGGACGAGGCCGTCATGCCGAGGGACGGCATCGATGGGGCGGATGTGCAGGATCCGGACGAGGGTTCAGACGGCGGGAACGGGGACCCGTCCCCCGGTGACGACGAGGTCGGCGCGGGTGACACGGCCCCGGATGGGGCACTCGACCCGGACCCGGAGACCCCCGGCGACGCGCCCCCGGACCCGTCCGAGGAGGATGCCCGGGAAACCGTGTCGCCCGACCCCGCTCCCGCCACGGCGGGCACCGTCGTGGATGCGCCCGGAAACACCGGCAGCGGGTTCCAGGACGCCAGCCGCGCGGCCAACGGGGTCCGTGGCGGCGGGCAGAACGCCGGGGGCATGGATGTATTCAGCCTGGGATACCAGGAAGGGGTGGACAACTACCTCGTGCTCTCCTGGGGAGGCGCGACGGTCCACAACGGCCCCGGCGCGGATTTCGTGGTGTTCGAGAACGGTTTCGAGGTCGGGGCGGGCTCGGGCTCCTTCTTCCTGGACCAGATCGTGGTGATGCTGTCCCGGGACGGGGTGACCTTCG
Organism: uncultured Myxococcales bacterium; assembly: GCA_937975765.1. Taxonomy (GTDB): domain Bacteria; phylum Myxococcota_A; class UBA9042; order DTJE01; family DTJE01; genus CAIZWN01. The sequence continues at coordinate 13,121 of CALJUR010000101.1, read as the reverse complement.
TCCCGTTCCCCCACGACTACGTCGCGGAAGACGAGACGAAGTACCAATCGAAACCGGAGGCGTGGCAGGGGTTCGGCGGGCGCTACCCGGTGAAATACAACGTGGATTCGAACCCCGTCGACCCCTTCGATCACGAGGCGGCCGGGGGGGACCCGTTCGACCTGGACGGGATGCCCCTGGACGGCGGGGAGGGGCAGGCGATCCGCGAGAAGGGGTTCCGGTACCTCAAGCTGGTCGCAGCCCCCACGGTCCTCAACCCGGACACGGGCGCGGCCTTCGTGCGGGACCCCGCTTCCAACGGGGCCGACATCGACGGGGTCGTTGCCAGGTACGTGCAGGAATGAAGGCTGTCCACGCGTTCCCCGCCTGCCTGTCGCTGCTGATCCTGGCGGTTGGCGCGACGGCCCGGGCCGAGGACGTCGTCGAGGTGCCCCCGATCGAGGTCACCGCCACGGCGCCCCCGAAGCCTGAGGCGCCCGCGTCGGTGCGCACGGACCGGCTGGTGGAGCCGGAGGACCTGGAAGCACCCGAGGGCCCCGCCGCGCCCCTGGCCCGGTTGCCGTCGGTCCAGGTCCTGTCCGCGGGCGGTCCCGGGCAGTCGGCGATGGTGGCGGTCCGCGGGTCCGATCCCTCCGCGACGCTGGCGACGCTGGACGGGGTGCCGCTGAACTCGCCGTACATGGGAGGCGCGGACCTGGCAGGGATGTCCCTGGTCACGCTGGATTCCCTGGCTCTCGTGCGGGGGGGGAGGTCGGCCTTCCACGGGACCGACGCCGTGGGGGGGGTGGTGGCCGCCCGGACGCCGGACCCGCTGGACGGCACGCGGACGCGCGCGGCCCTGACGGTGGGCTCGTTCCTGACCGGTCGCCTGAAGGCCTCCCACGTCCACACCTGGAAGGCCGGCAGGAACGAGGTCGGCATGCTGGTCGCGGGAGGGGCGCAGGGATCGGACGGCACCTTTCCCTTCCAGGACACCAACGGCCAGCAACGGATGCGGGAACACAACGGGACCTGGGGCTTCGAGGGACTGGCCCGGGCGGCCGGACGGATCGACGAAAGACACCGCGTCGACCTGGCCGTGGAGGGCGCCTGGGAGAAGAGGCAGGTCGGAGGCCTGGAGCAGTACCCGTCGGCCACGGCGATGCAGTGGAACACCCGCGCCGTCGTGAAGGCGGCCTGGGAAGGGCCGCAGGCGTTCGGCCGGGACGGGGCATCCTGGGCGCGCCTCTACTACCGGCGCCTGGGGTTCGCCTACGACGATCCGAAGCCCCCGCTGGGACCGGCGATCGCCGCGACCCTGGTGACCCACGGGGTCGGGGGCGAGGCGGGGACCGAGGGCCTGCTGTGTCCCTGGTTCACGCTGTCGGGCGCCGTGTCGGCCAGCCACGATCGGGGGACCACGTTGCGGCTGGGGCAGCCCCCGGAATCTCCGTCCCGGACCAGCGTGGCGGGACGCGTGGGGGGACGCTTCGGAGGGCGATCGGACATCTACGGCGCCACGGTGGATGCCCGGGTGGAATGGGACCAGGGGTTCGGCGCCCGTGTCGTCCCGGCCGCGGGTGCCTGGGTGGACCCCTGGGGACCGCTGCGCCTGGTCGCGAACCTTTCGCGCGGGTTCCGGCTGCCGACGCTGGAGGAACTGTACTTCGACGCCGGCTTCGTGCAGGGCAACCCCGACCTGGTTCCGGAGGATTCCCTCACCTGGGACGCGGGCATCGAACTCGGCCACGGGAAGTGGTGGGGCCTGGCCGCGACCTACTTCGAGAACCGCCTGCGGAACCAGATCCTGTTCCTGCCGCGCTCGGCGTTCCTGGTGCGGGCCGAGAACTCGGGGGGGGCCGTCCTGCGCGGCGGCGAGTTCCAGGCGCGCGTCACCTGGCGATGGCTCGACGCCAGCATCTCGTACACCTACCTGGACGCGCGCTTCTCCTCCACCGGGACGACGTTTCCCCAGCGACCCGCGCACGTCGTCCACGGGACGGTCGGGGCCACGGTGGGCCCGGTCCGCCTGGAGGTGATGCCGGGGTGGCGTTCCGGGGTCTTCCTGGACCGCTTCGAGTCGCTGGCCGAGGAGGCCCGGTTCCGGCTGGACGCCCGCCTGGAATGGCAGTTCCACGAGTACGTGTCGATCGGCCTGGATGCGTTGAACCTGACGGACAAGAGGGACGGGGTGGACTACCTGCAACGGCCCCTTCCCGGGATGTCCTTCTTCCTGACGACGAGGCTGGACCTATGACTGCAACCTGCTGGCGTCCGATCGCTGCGGGGATCATGCTGGCGGCCGTGCTGGGAATGCCGGCCGCCTGCGAGCCGGTCCCGGAAACGGATCCGGCCGATCCCGGGCCCGGGTCCGAAGCGGACACCGGGGAGGAGGCATCCGATGCGACGGGCCGGACCGAGACGGGGGATTCCTCCCTGCCTGCCGCCGCCTTCGCAACCCCGGAGGGCCTGGCGGTGGCCGGGGACTTCCTGGTCGTCGCGAACAGCCACTACGGGTACGGTGGAGCGACGATCGAGTACGGAACGGGTTTCCTGACGGTCGTGGACCGGGACGCGCGGACCGTCGTCCACCGGATCCCGCTTCCCGCCCGGAATCCCCAGGTGGTCCGAACCCTGGGCGACCGGGTCTGGGTCCTGTGTTCGGGAACGACGACCTTCGACGGGGAGAACGTGCTTCCCCTGACCGACGGCGCGCTGGCGGGGATCCTGCTGGACCGGCTGGCCGATGCGGACGGCCCGGACGTCGTGGTCCCGATCGGACGGGATCCGGCCCACCCGCTGGTGGGCTACCCGTCGTCCCTGACCTTCGAGGGAGGGGAGGCCTGGATCGCCAGCGGGACGGCCGCCGCGGTCTTCGTGGTCGACCTGGCATCGGGGGAACGGGTCCGGGGGCCGGACAACCCCGTCGTCCTGGGGGACCTGGACGTCCAGGACTCGATCGCCATGGCCCCGGGACCCGGTGGCCTGTTGCTGGCGGGCAGTTTCAACCGCGACCGGGTGTTCGCGATCGATCCGCAGGCGCGGGCACCCGTCGAGGGCCTGGACTTCGACGCGGGGACCCCGGGGGCCATGGATGGCGTGATGGCGCTGGCGTGGCGCGAGGGCGGCGCCCCGAACCTGTTCGTCCTGCTGGGACTGGCCAGCCGGGTGGCCGCGGCGACCCTGGGGAGCGGACCGGCGGTGGTGGACCCGCAGTTCGCCGTGACCGGCACCACCCCCAACGGCATCCTGGTGGACGGCGATCGCGTCCTGGTCCTGAACAGCGGGGACAACAACGTCACCGCCTTCGACGCGGGGTCCGGCGATGCGTCGGGCTTCCGCGCGGTGTGCCCCTTGTCGTCGAACCCTTACGCCATGGCCCTGGGCGAACGTGCCGGCCGGAAGGAACTGTACGTGACGGGCCTGCTGTCGAACGCCGTGTACGTCTTCGACGCGCAGTCCGGCGAACGGCTGGCCGAGATCCCCTGAAGCGGGAAGCACTGTCCGGTACACCGCAGGACAGGATGCCCGTCGTCCCCGTCCGCCGGGGTTTCGTGGTATTCGTGCGGATGGTGCGGTGATCGAGGGAAGGCGTGATGGCCAAGAGGGTGCTGCTGGTCCACACGGGCGGGACGCTGGGGATGGCGCCGACGGGGTCGCCGGTGACGCTGTCGCCGGGGCCGTCGGTGGCCGGGGTCCTGGAACAGGTGCCGGAACTGGCCGAGGTCGCGGACTTGCGACTGACGGTCGCGTTCAACAGGGACTCGGCGACGGTCGAGCCCGAGGACATCCTGGACCTGGCGCGCATCGTGCGCCAGCAGGGCGCGGGTTGCGACGGCGTCGTGCTGATCCACGGGACGGACACGATGGCCTACACCGCGTCGGTGCTGGGCTTCCTGCTGGCCGACCTGGGGAAGCCGGTGGTGCTGACCGGGTCGCAACGGCCGCTGGCCTACGTGCGCAGCGACGCGCGCGGCAACCTGGTGGACGCGGTGACGCTGGCCACGCGGGGCGTCGCCGAGGTCGGCGTCTGCTTCGGCGAGCAGTGGCTGCGCGGCGTGGCGACCGAGAAGCGCAGCGTGCACCGGTACCAGGCGTTCGACTCGCCGAACCTGCCGCCGCTGGCGGAACTGGGCCTGCACGTGCGGTTCAACCCGCACGCGGGAAGGTTCGATCGGAACGTGCCGGCGGGCATCGGGGACCGGATCGAGCCGGCCCTCTCGGTCTACGCGCCGTTCCCGGGCATGCGCTGGAACCTGCCGGCCCCAGCGACGCGCGGCGTGCTGATCGAGGCGTACGGCGCCGGCAACCTGCCGATGCAGAGGCCGGACCTGCAGGCGGTGATGGACCACTGTGCGGGGCAGGGGATCCCGGTCGTGGTCAGCAGTTTCTGCCCGTCGGGCGGCGTCGAACTGGATACCTACGAACTGGGCCGGATGGCGGCCGAGCGTGGCGCGATCGCGGGCGGGATGCACACGCGCTGGGCGGCGATCGCCAAGATGGGGCTGGTGCTGGGCGCGGGCGGGACGCTGGAAGACGTCCGGCGCGCGTTCGGGGTGTCGTGGGCGGGCGAGCCGCTGTGACGCCCTGCGGAGACGCGCGATGCAGCCGGAGACGACGCGTCGGGATGCGGACGAGGCGCCGGTCGAAACCGTCCTCGGGTTCAACCGGAACATCTTCTACGCCGGCCTGGTCAGCTTCCTGACCGACACGTCCACGAAGATGGTCTACTCGATCATGCCCCTGTTCCTGGTGTCGATCGGGGCGTCGAAGACCACGCTGTCCGTCATCGAGGGCATCGCCGAATCCACCGCCGCGCTGGTCAAGGCGGCCTCGGGGTTCTGGTCGGACCGGATCGGGCGCAACAAGCCGTTCATGGCGATCGGGTACGCGGTCACCGCGATCGTCACGCCGCTGTATGCGTTCGTGACTTCGCCTTTGCAGGTGCTGGGCCTGCGGTTCGTGGAGCGGTTCGGCAAGGGGGTGCGGACCGCGCCGCGCGACAGCCTGGTGGCCGGGTCGGCGACGAGGGGCGACACGGGCCGCAGCTTCGGGCTGCACAAGGCCATGGACAACAGCGGCGCGATCGTCGGGCCCCTGCTGGCGTTCGCGTTCCTGCAGGCGTTCCCCGAGGACTACCGCAGCGTCTTCCTGCTGTCGGCGATCCCGGCCGTCCTCGGGGTGGCCACGATCCTGGTGCTGATCCGGGAGGCGAAGAAGCCGCAGGCCAGCCTGTACCGGCGCTTCCGCTTCCGCGACTTCCCGCGGCGCTACTGGATGCTGCTGGGGATCCTCTTCCTGTTCACCCTGGGCAACTCGACCGACGCGCTGCTGATCGTCAAGGCGAACGAGGTCGGCGTGAAGGTCGCCTACATCCCGCTGGTGTACCTGGTCTTCAACGCCGTGTCGGTGCTGCTGTCCGTCCCGGTCGGCAAACGGTCGGACCGCATCGGCCGCGAGCGCGTGCTGGCGTTCGGGTACCTCGTGTACGCCGGGGTGTACTTCGGCTTCGGGTACACCCGGGACGTGTGGGCGATCCTGGCGTTGTTCGGCGCGTATGGCGTCTATTCGGCGTGCACCGACAGCGTGCAGAAGGCCTTCGTGTCCGACCTGCTGGACGCCAACCGGCAGGGCACCGGCCTGGGCATCTACAACGCCATGCTGGGCCTGACGCTGCTGCCGGCCAGCCTGATCGCGGGCCTGCTGTACGACCGGGTCGACTCCAGCGTGCCGTTCTACTTCGGCGGCGCGATGGCGACCCTGGCGGCGGTCCTGATGATGGCCTTCTTCCGGTACGCGCCGGCGCGCGCCGAGTGACCACGAACGATGCTTCAGTCCGTCGCCAGCGGCGCGACCGTGGCGTCCAGCAGGGCGACCAGGTCGCCGGGGGCCATCGAGGCGATCAGGCCGTGGCTGCCGCCGTTGACGTAGATGCGGGGCAGGGCGGCCGGCTTCGCGTCCAGGAAGACGGGCAGCGGGCGGCGGGTGCCGAACGGGCTGATGCCGCCGACCTGGTAGCCGGTGACGCGCTCGGCGTCGGCGGGCGAGCATTCCTGGGCGCGGGATTTCGAGCCGGCCGCCGCCGCGAGGCGGGACAGGGACACGCGGCTTGCGGCGTCCATCAGTGCCAGCACGGGCTTGCCGTCGACCTGGAACACCAGCGTCTTGACCATCGCCTGGGGCGCCACGCCCAGCGCCTGTGCCGCGGCCTCGGCCACGTGCCCCGGCCCGCGGTAGTCGTAGGAATGGACCTCGAAGGCCACGCCCTTCTGGCGCAGGAACAGGATCGCCCGCGTGGACGGCACGCCCCTGGACATCGCAACGCCTCCCGGCCGGACCTGCGGGGATTCTATCGCGGGGCGGCGGTCCGAGGATCGGCCCGGGGGGAGGCGGTTTGATTTCGACGCGGCAATCCGGAAGAATCGATTCACCCCCCGCGACGAGGGAGCGCGCCATGCGCCGATCGGCGGTGATCCCGGTCCTGGCCATCGCGATCTGCGTGGTGGCCTCGGCGTGCACGCACACGACGTCCGTCAAGCGGACCGCGATCATCCCGGCGGCCTACCTGCCCTCGCGCACCGGCGAGCCCCTGGACGACCTGCAGGTGCGCATCCAGGGAGAGGCGAACCCCGTGCGGATGTCCGACGGCAGCGACCCGATCGCCACGGCGGTCCACGACACCGTGACGACCGGCGACCCGGGCCTGCTGATCCCGCAGGCCGAACTGGGGGCGTCGGTCTACTTCGCGCCCATCCGGTACATCGAGATCGGCGGGCAGTTCCACTGGGCCTCGTACCGGTGGATGCGCGCCAACAAGGCGGGCGTGCTGGACTTCCCGGAGGGCCGGGAGAGGGACCTGTGGCAGGGCGGCTTCGGGCTGCGGGGGAACGTCCCGTTCCGGCGCATCGACCTGACGCTGTCGCCCATCCTGGAGATCAACTTCGTCCGGGTGCCCGAGGCGGAGTTCGTCGATTCGTCGATCCTGCATCCCGGCCAGGGGTACCCGCCCGGATACCGGTTTTCGCGCATCTTCACCACGACCTGGGTGTACCCGGCGTTCTTCGTGCAACTGGACAAGGGGTTCCTGGGAAGCACGCTGCACCTGCACTTCCTGGTGGGGTTGGAGCGGACGCTGGAGAACGTCGGCTTCGACTGGGAGCAGCGCGGGGAGTCCTCGGTGGAGGGCGCGCTGGCGATCCCGATCGGCATCGGCCTGGAGTACCGGTACGGGTCGATGGTCCTGGGCGCGACCTTCTTCTACCCGGTGGCCCTGGGGTGGGAAATGGAGTCCGCGACGTTCGGCCCGTCGCTGGCGTTGCGGCTGGGCGTCGTGCTGGGGGGCAGGGACGGGAAGAAGGCGCCGGCGGACGTGCCGGAACCCGCGCCGAGAAAACGGCCGGAGGTACCTGCCAGGGAAGGGGAGGGGGGCGTGGATCCGCCTTTCGAGAGAAGGCCTCCCGACACGCAGCAGTGACCCGCGGCGTCGCGGTTTTCCCTTCGGATACACGGTACCGTGCCTGCCCGAACCGGGACGATCGTTGGCCCCGTCCCCGACCACCTCCCTCGACTCCGACACCACCGGGGTGTCCGGGGCTTTCCCCGGAAGAACGCCGGCCGGCGCCGTGCGAGCCTCCATGGGCGCAGGAACCCGGGTCGGAACGGGTGGAAGGCGCAGGGTGCCTTGACTTGCACTCCTCTCCAGGTAGTGTTGCGGCACGTGCCTGGAATCGAGCCCGCGTGCGTGCGCCTGCGGCGGCGGGCACGCCGGCCGAAGGGAGCGAGATGGCTGCGACCAGCCTGCTGGCGTTGCTGGACGACATCGCGTCGGTGCTGGACGACGTCGCGCTGCTGACCAAGGTGGCCGCGAAGAAGACCGCCGGGGTGCTGGGGGACGACCTGGCGCTGAACGCCCAGCAGGTCTCGGACATCCGGGCGGACCGCGAACTGCCCGTGGTGTGGGCCGTCGCGAAGGGGTCGCTGGTCAACAAGGCCTTCCTGGTCCCCGCCGCGCTGGCGCTGAACGCGCTGGCCCCCCGGGCCGTGATGCCGCTGCTGATGGCGGGCGGGGCGTGGCTCTGCTACGAGGGATTCGAGAAGGTGGCCCACCGGATCCGGCACGGAAGGGCCGGGGGTGGGGATCCCGCCGTCCCGGATGCCGAGGCAGCGAGGGACCCGGTGGCCTTCGAACGGTTGCGGGTGCGCGGGGCGATCCGCACGGACTTCGTCCTGTCCGCCGAGATCGTGGTGATCACGCTGGGCACCGTGGCGACCTCCTCCTTCGCCACCCAGGCCCTCGTGCTGGCGGGCGTGGCGGTCCTGATGACGGCCGGTGTGTACGGGTTCGTGGCCGGAATCGTGAAGCTGGACGACGCGGGCGTGGCCCTCGTGTGGAGGCCCGGCACGAGGCCGCACGACCGGTGGCTGCGGCGCCTGGGGGACCTGCTGCTGGCGGCGGCCCCCGTGTTGATGAAGACGCTGGCGGTCGTAGGCACCCTGGCCATGTTCCTGGTCGGAGGCGGCATCCTGGCGCACGGCGTCCCCGGGCTGGCGCACGGGATCGAGGCCGCGGCGGAGGCGGCGTCGGGCTGGCCGGTCGCGGGCGGGCTGTCGGCCTGGGCGTTGCCGGTCCTGCTGAACGGGGTCGTCGGGCTGCTGGCAGGCGCATTGGCGCTGGCGATCGCAACCGGGATCCGCAAGGTGTTTCGCCGGGGGAAATGATCCCTCCCGGACGTGGAATGCACTCCTCCGACGCAGGTGCGAGGGTGTATCCTTCCGCAAGGTCTGGGCGGGAGGCTTCCCTATGAACGTCCTGGTCCCCATCGTCGCCGGCGCGGTGCTGCTGGGCCTCGGCAGCCGATTCTACGGACGCTTCCTGGCGCGTCGCCTGGAGATCGATTCCTCGCGACCCACGCCGGCCATCGCGAAGGGGGACGGGCGCGACTACGTGCCGACCCGCGTGCCGGTGCTGTTCGCGCACCACTTCAGCGCCATCGCGGGCGCCGGGCCGATCCTGGGGCCGACCATCGCGCTGCTGTATGGTTTCGCGCCGACCTGGGGCTGGGTCGTGCTGGGCGGCATCTTCTTCGGCGCGGCCCACGACCTGGCGGCGCTGTTCGCGTCGGTGCGGCAGGGCGGCCGGTCGATGGCCGAGGTGGCGCGCAGTTCGCTGGGCAACGCCGGGTTCGCGCTGTTCATCCTGTTCACGCTGGTGCTGATCGTGCTGGTCACGTCCGCCTTCCTGGCGGCGACGTCGGTGTCGCTGACCTCGATGTGGCCCGCGGCCAGCCTGGGCCTGGACCCCGCGAACTCGTGGATGCGGATCGTCGAGAAGGACGGCACGCCGCTGGCGGTCATCGGCGGCATCGCCTCGACCTCGGTGGTCATCATCACACTGCTGTCGCCGCTGGTCGGGTGGCTGCTGTACCGGCGCGGCCTGAAGACCTCCTACGCATACCCGCTGGCGACGATCATCTGCGTCGGGTCGATCGCGGCGGGCATCCACTTCCCGATCGCGATCGACCCGAAGGTCTGGATGGTCATCCTGTCGTGCTACGTGCTGGTGGCGGCGGGCGTGCCGGTGTGGCTGATCCTGCAGCCGCGCGACTTCATCAACGTGCAGATCCTGTACGTCGGCATCGCGGCGCTGATCACCGGCCTGGTGGTGGCGGGCGCCGGCGGGCTGGAGATGCAGGCGCCGATGATCGACCTGGCGGACGCCGAGGCGTCGCCGGCGCTGGGCCCGATCTGGCCGTTCCTGTTCACGACGATCGCGTGCGGCGCGATCTCGGGATTCCACGCGATGATCGCGTCGGGCACGACCTCCAAGCAGGTCGCCAGCGAGGCGCACATGAAGCGGATCGGGTTCGACGGCATGCTGCTGGAGAGCATGCTGGCCTTGTGCGTGCTGGTGGCCGTCGGCGCGTGCCTGTCCTTCGAGGACTACGCCAGCATCGTGCACCCGACGATCGCGGGCGCCAAGTCCAATCCCATCCTGGCGTTCTCGCTGGCAGTGGGCCGGCTGTGCGATCGGGCCTTCGGGATCCCGACGGCGGCGGGCACGGTGTTCGGCATCCTGCTGGTCGAGGGCTTCGTGGTCACCACCCTGGACGCCGCGGTGCGCATCAACCGGTACCTGTTCGAGGAACTGTGGAACATCCTGTTCCGCGGCCGCGTGCCGTCGGTCATGCGCCACTACTGGTTCAACAGCGGGTTGTCGGTGGTGCTGATGCTGGTGCTGGCGTGGACGAACGCCTTCAACACGATCTGGCCGGTGTTCGGGTCCGCGAACCAGTTGCTGGCGGCCCTGGCGATGATCGCGGTCTCGGCGTGGCTGATCGGGAAGGGGAAGAAGCCCTGGTACACGCTGGTGCCGGCGTCCGTCATGCTGGTCACGACGATCGGGACGCTGTCGCTGCTGGTGGAACGGTACTACGAGGCGGGGCAGTGGTCGCTGCTGGCGGCCGACCTCGCGCTGATGCTTCTGTCCGCCGCGCTGGTGGTCCTGGCGGTCCACCGGCTGGCGAAGGGCTTCCGGCCCGGGCCCCGGAAAATAGGGACAGCCTCCAATTAATTCGCTGCAGGTTCCGGAAGATCCAGAAAATCACAGGACGACGAAGCTTCGGAATCGCCGGAAGGAAATCGGAGGCTGGCCCTAGTTGCGGGGGGTGGACGCGGGGACGTCGATCTTCTGCAGTTCGTTGCCTTCCAGGTCCAGGTAGCGGACCGTCAGGGCGTCGCAGCCGGTCTCGACGATGGCGAAGTTCGCGATGTTGTAGATCGAGTGCCAGGGCGACGGGAAGCCCTCGGGCGTGGGGCAGATGCCGTCGTCCATGTTGCCGTTCACGCCGCCCACGACGAAGGTGTTCACGCCCTCGACCGCTCCCCACTCGATGCCGTGCATGTGGCCGTGGAACGTGGCCTGGACGCCGGCCTGGGCCAGCAAGGGGATCATCGCGACCTTCAGGCAGTCCTCGCCGTCGTAGTCGCACGTCGAACCCCACTGGGTGACATACGCGGGCTGGTGGATGAAGAACAGCCGCCACTGCGCGGTCTTGAAGTCGGCGCTCTCGAACTGCTGCCGGAACCAGGCGACCTCGCCGAAGTCGCTGTCGGGCATGGAGAAGTAGAAGTCGCGCACCCACCCGCCGCCGATCCAGGTGTTGCCGATGCGCCGGGCCCAGTAGCCTTCCGCGGTGCCCAGGGATTCCTCCTCGGCGTTGCCGTGCGGCAGTGCGAACGATTCGAAGTAGCCCGGTTCGTTCTTTTCGTCATGGTTGCCGATGACGGTCCAGAGGTTCACGCGAGCGCCCAGGTCGCGCCAGCCATCGAAGCACTGGTCGTATTCCTCGGGAAGGCCGGCGTTGGCCTGGTCCCCGACGCTGAATGCCAGGTCCACGCCCTCGGCCAGCGCCAGGGCGGACATCTTGCGCAGGTTCTCGGCGTTGTTGTGGGCGTCCGCGAAGACCGCGATCTTCATGGGGACGGGTCGGTCGGGCATGGTGCGGAACGTCATCTGCGCGGTACGGACGTCGCCGATCCGGACCGTGTAGGCGATCTCGGTGGCGGGGGGCAGGCCGTTCACCGCGACCTCGTACTGGCCGTTCGCGTCGGCGGTGCCGCATTCCGTGCGGGACTGGTCGCCCCAGGACAGGTCCACGCAGCCGGGCTCGGCGGACGCGACGGCCGGGCGCCACAGCAGCGTCACGGTGTCGCGGTCGGACATCTGGACCAGCGGGCCGCGCAGGAAGGTCTCGTCGTGGATCGGAGTCCACGCGGCGCCGGTGCCGGTGCCTTCGCAGCCGGCCGCCCACTGGAAGGGCGGGGCGTCGGGGGCGACGTCGGCGGGGACGTCGGCAGGTTCCTCGACGTCCTTCGAATCCGGTTCGGCTGCCTCCGGGGAGGCGTCGTTCGCCGACACGTCCGTCGCGTCCGCGGCCTCGACCTCCGCGCCAGTCTCGGTCGGCAGGTCGGTCGCGACCTCCACCGGCAGGTCGGCGCCCGCATCGACCGCGGAGGACGACCCGCCGCAACCCGCCAGGACCATCACCAGCGCACCGCAGAGGACCCATCCCGATCGATCGTGCATTCCGCCTTCCTCCCTTCCCGCGGGCAGAACTGCCCGCAACCGGAGGATGCTGCCGCAAACCCCGCCGGATCGCAACGGCCCGCCGCGTCCCCGTGCTATCCTCGGCGTCGGCCCGACGGCCGCCGGCTTGCAGGGGGATTCCCGATGAAGCGCAGGATCCTGTTCGTGGTGTTCGCGGAAGACGAGTGCCGCCAGACGCACGCGCTGAAATGGGCGCTGGAACTGGCCCGCGCCGGGCACGAGATCCGGGTGGTCCTGGAGGGAGGGTGCACGCAGGTCCTGCGGCAGTTGGACATGCCGGGATCGCACCTGGGCGCGCTGGTCCGGCAGGCCCACGAAGCGGGCCTGATCGCGGGCGCCTGCCGCGCCGCCAGCATCGGCTGCGGCTGCGACGCGACGACCTCCCCGGCGCTGCAGGCCGCCCAGGCGATCGGCATCCCGCTGCTTTCCGGCATGGACGGGCACGTGTCCCTGACGCCGTTCGTGCAGGACTGCTGGGAGATCGTGGTCGTCTGAACGCGTGGCGGACCGGCCCGCGACGCCGCATTCCCGGGCAGGGCGGGGCGTCGCGGGCGGTCGGCCGCCGCTACGGCAGGCATCCTGGAACGGGGGTGTGGCTGCAGGAGGGCTGGCTGCACGAGTCCGTCGTGCACGGGTCGTCGTCGTCGCACTGGCCCTTCAGGTAGTTGTCCCTCTCGAACCCGCCCCAGGCACCGCCGTCGCGCGGGTCGTGATCCGCGGGCGCCCAGCAGCAGTCGGACACGACCGGCGCGTCCGGGAACCGGCACATGCCCTCCACGCACGACTCCCCGTTGCACGGGTTCGTGTCGTGGCAGTCGGAGTTCCTCGTGCACGCCGTCCCGATCCTCAGGTCCAGGACCGGCATCAGGGTCTTCCAGGCCGGGTTCGGGTCCAACCCCGCGTAGCCCAGGTACGACTGCACCCGAAGCGCCAGGGAATAGCGTCCCTCCCGGGCCTCGGCGCAACCCGGCGCAACGTCGAACCGGCACGCGAGATCGGAAGAGCACACGTCTGAACTCCAGTCACCGAATACGAT
>CALJUR010000100.1 GCA_937975765.1 uncultured Myxococcales bacterium | reverse complement strand
TGCTCGCCAGCCTCGCAACCCATTCTAATCGTTGAAAATGTAGTTGTACCAGAACGTCATTCGCCTCCGCGGAAGGGGGTGCTTCTCCTCAAGCAATGATGCACAAATCGTTGTGCGATAAGGGTTCACCTGCCATGGACAGCGGGACGTGTGCTTTGCTTCAACTTGCTTGAGATTATCAACTCCCATTGAGAAACCGGGACCAGACCGGGACCAGACCGGGACCAAGATTTGCCCGAACATCTATATTCCACATGGACCTGACGCGAGCCTGGGTTGGAAGTGGACCAGCGCGTAGCATGGATCGTCTCGTCTGCCGACTCCGACCTCGTAATCGCCCGTTCTAGGCCCGTCCAGGGACGCGGACGGGAGAATCATCCTATCCCGGGGTCCGGGGCCTAGAATCGAGCGCCACGGGTGCCAGTATCGAAAACAGCGCCGTTGCTGGGGTTGCGGGGTGCCCGCGGTTCCGGTTTCGGTCCCGGTCGGGGGCGGGCTACCGATGCAGACTACTTGTCATCCGCCACGGCGTTGCGGATTGTTCGCAGGATGGCCGCGTGTTCCTGGGCCGCTTCCGCGACCGTACGGTTGATCTCCCCCGCGGCCGCGCGGATGCGGGCAATCTCGATCGCGATGTGCAGGATCAATACGAGGGACAGTAGTGCGCTTCCGACAATCACCAGCGACACGATGCCGATCGATTCGCCCATGCGTTCCTCCGGTTGGGTAACAGACGGTCAATCCTGCCCCCCCGAAGAAATCCCGTCAACCCGCGGACGATGGGTCGAACGCGGAGGATTGAACGAAGGCGTCGCGATCCTCGAAAGCGGCCGGCGAAGTGTGCCCGAATCTGTGCCGGGTCGGGCGCGTTTCAGTGAGCGGGGGGCGGGTGGGAGGTCAGTCGCAGCGGGCGGGAGACACGTCATACCTGTTTCGGGGAACCCAGCCGGATGCGTCCGCGCCATGCTCCCGCAGGAATGCGCGCCAACCCTCTTCGGCGTGTTCTTCGTCCGCACTCTGGAGGTCCCGCGCCGCCCATTCGATGCTTTCTTGTCCAGCCTTCATGCAGTCCAGCGCCGCGCGCAACGCTTCCGGTCGCGACCTCGCAACGCCGGATCCGAGGTCTTCCCATTCCGCCTTGCCGGGTTCGGCCGGCGGTTGCCACTGCATCGCCGCCTCGTCTTCCTGTACCGCGACCCGAACACGCCAGCGAAACTCCGCCGGCGCGAGGATCCGGTTGTCCTCGGGCAGTCGCTCAAACTCGATGCGTAGGAAGTCCATGGTACGATCCTCCCGTGTGCCGGCCCAGCCTACGGGCCAGCGCAAAGGGTCGGGACCTCGCTTGCCCCATGCCTGCGGGGTCCCGGCCCGACCTCACTCCGTATCGGCCTTCCGAGTCGGTCGCCGGCCGCGCTTGCCGGGTGCATCGCGACACTTCTCCAGATAGGCCAGAACATCCGACCTCTTGATCAGCCGCGCCTTGCCTACCAGGTACGACGGCATGCGGCCGGCGGATAACCATCGCCGCACACTGCCGGGGTTGACCCGCAGGAACGCGGCGACCTCTTCGACGGTCAGCAGGTCCGGGACTTCGGTTCGCTTGTCCACCGTGGCACCTCCATTCGCTTTCGGTGCGAGCCGTGGTAAAGATACAACGTCCGCCTATCGAGTGTCAAATTAGCCTACAACGTCCGATAAGGTGCATTATGGAAACTTCGACCCTCGAAACAGGGCGCAAACCCACATGGATACTTGACGTGCGGCACTTTATGACGCGCTTTCGTGTGCCTGCAAGTGCTCGATTCTATTGATGGCGCGGTGCGTCAAATATCGCGTGCAACGTGATACTCGGAAGGGCGGACGCGCACAACGTCGCACCTATAGGACGTGGGCGCGTTAGGACTGCCGGTGAAGGCTGGCGATCGGATCACTCACGGCCGGCGGCTTCTGACTCCAGTTTCGCAGCCGCAGCCCGCAGCGTTTCGGCCGTATTGCGCAGGATGCTGTCAACCTCAGCCGTCAGGATCGCCTTGACCTCCGATGCCGATAGACCAGCGAGCCGTTCAGCCATTCTGGTTGGGATTACCTGCCATTCCGCACGCGCCATGGTGAAGGCGCCGACGCAGATTGCCTCGCAGTCCGACCGCGGCATCAACTCGCCACGCGCCTTGCGGACCTTCAACTCTGCAAGTTCCGCTTCGGCCACCTCACGGCGGGCGCGCGCCTCGCGAAACGCTGGGGAATGGGCGGCCACGTCGTTGTCCGGGTCCGGTTCGGTCCATGGGTCCTGTCGCCGTCCGCCATGGAACGGGTTGCGTGCCAGCCGCCCCCGTTGTACCTCGTCCAGATCAAACAGACCGTCACTCCCGGGGCGATACAGCCCGTCCCGGATATCGACGTGTACCTGCTGTCGCGACACCCCGAGAAGCCTGGGCAGTTCGGATCGCTTTACACGCATGATGCACCTCCATCGCCGGCGCGCCGGCTTGATTCCGTTTCTCGCGCGCAGCGCGCGCGCCGCGCGCATGCGCGCGTGACAGCCCGCAGCGTAAGGCGGGGTGCGGGGTTGCGACCTCGCGGGACCTCGCCGGGCGTCAACCTGTCAATCAAGTTTTTTCCCCTGTGACTAGCGGGACCCCGCGCCAAGCGGCACCCACGGCAAAGAACGCCCCGGAAGGACCCGCAAGCCCCTACCGCCTGCCACCCCGCCGCATCGGCCTGCCGTCCGCATCGAGGGCCTCCGTTCCCCACCGTCGCAGCGCCCGTGCCAGGGTCAGTAACGTGGCGGACGGTATCAGCACCTCCGCCGACGTGCCGGGCTGTGCCTTCCCGTCCGCGCCGCACTCGGTCAACGTCAACGTCGGGCCGGACCTGCGGAGCCTGCCGGGTGCCAGGTGGACGTGCCGACCTTCGACTCCGGGCACGGACAACGGCACGGGCGCGCCGCGTTTCTCGTCCAGTGCCATCGCGCGGATACCGGACAAGCGGCCGAACACTTCCGCGAGGTCCAGTGCCGCGCCGCACTCCAAGGCGATCCGGCGGACTCGCGACGGGTGCGGGTACAGGTGCCCGATGTCTCCCTCATCCATGCCGGTTAGGGCCAGTGCCGCAGGTCCGCGGGTCTCCAGGCGGACGGCGCCGGCACCGTTCCAATAGAGGCGGTCGGATTCGGGCAGGTCTATCGTGGGCAGTTCGCGTTGTTTCAAGTTTTGTCTCCGTGGGTGAGTGTGATTGCGGCGGGGGGCGCCCGCAGTTCTGCGGATTCTGGAGGGCTGGAGGAGGATGCCGGAGAGGGACCGCAGCCCAGCCCCCCAGCCCCCATGGACAGTCTCAATTGTGTGCGGAAATCTGAACGATTATTGCGACCCGGGGTTGAGAGGCGGATCGTCCGCATCCAGCCTTGTGGAGCGCTCGTTTTTGGGGGGTTGTAACTGGACCGATATTCAGCACGGATACACCCTGGAGAGACCATCGAAATCGCGAAAAGCGTGCTGAAATCTGGACGGTTCATTTCTCGCCACCTCGCGCGGCTGCCACTAGTGGCGACTGCCGTTCGATACGACGAGTGGCGAGGTTGACCCCGTGCCACGGGTGTCCGGGTCCGAGGCGGTAGAGTGAGCGGCCTGGCGCCTTGTGTCCCTTCTGCGGTCGCCCTCCGTATCCTGGTGAGTCGAGTACGAACCATGACCGCTCATTCCGGGGCGCGCACAAGCACTCCATTGCGCTGGACACAGTAGAAGGGGCGAGGCCAAGGGCGGCGGAGAGGTCGCGGACGCTGGCCTCAAACGGCACGCGCGACAACTCGCGACCTTCGGGATCGATCTGCCAGGCGCGGAAGGCTCTAGAATGCAACTCGCGGGCAACTACTCGCGCGGCAAGCGGCAATCTCATGCGGGCGAGTTCGGGCGGTTCGGGTGTCCATGGAGACCATTCACGCGGGTAGGTTCGAGTGCGCGGTCCCTTGTGCTTTTTCGACATGGCGACCCTCTCCGGCTGGGTTCCGGCCTCATGCCGCCTGCTGGTTCGCCGGCTTGCTGGGGAAGCCCTTGCCCGTCGCCTTGCCGCCTTCCTGGCGGGACGCGTCCAGCATGGCCTGCACGTCAGACTCCGCCACGCGGCGCGACCGGCCGATCTTGTGCGACGGCAGACGACCGTCCAGAACCATGCGCCAGACTGTGAAGGGAGACAGGGACAAGGCACCGGCGACTTCCGGGATCGTCCACAGGCGTTCGGTCATGATCAGAACCTCCTCAAGAGAGACAACAGCAGGAACGTCCTGCCTTCTCCGTGCTATCGCATGGGAGGGGTGTAGCGCCCGACGGTCACTACAACGTCGGGCAAATATGCGCAGGACGAACCGCGAGTTACCTATCCAGCCGCCTCGTCCTTCTCATGAACGAGGGTGAGCTTGGCGTGCGAACCTGGGGCGGCCGCATCGACCATGTTGCGCATCCGGTCTAGGTTGGTGTGCAGGTACTTCTTCGTGACGTCCGAGATCCGCGAGTGACCCAGCAGCATCGCCACTTCCGCATCGGTGTATCCCGCGCGGAGGGCCTTCGTTGCGACAGTGTGCCTCAACGAGTGCAGGGAGGGCCGGGTGCCGTCTTCGTTCTGCAACCCAAGCCGGCGTGCTACCAGCAGGAACTTACCGGCTGCGTGTGCGGAGTCGATCGGTGCCCCCGTCGAACGCGTGAACACCCGTCCGCCGTCGCTGGGGTCCGTGGCGTCCGCCTTCCGGCGCCGCAGCATCGCGACCGCCTCTTCCCGTAGCGGGACGGCGCGGTTGCGGTGCGTCTTCGTGCGTTCGATCACCACAACCCCGAGGTCCAGGTTCACCTTCACCCACGTGAGCGCGAGGGCCTCGCCGGCGCGCATCCCGGTTGACCGCAACAGGATTACCAGGTCCCGGAGCCATTCAGGGGAGCACTCGCGCAGAAGGCGCGTTTCGTCTTCGGCCCGGAGCACCGGCCCGCGCTTCTCTTCGACGTCCAGGGCGATCCTCTTCGGCCACACCATCGGGGCGATCCTGCGCTTCGGGTCCCGGTCGGCGGACGCAGCCCAGGTCAACGCACCGCGGAGCACGGTGGTCTCCTTGTTGATGGTCGCCGGTCCGATCCTCGGCAGGTCCTTTCCCGACTTCTTCCTCTTGCCGCGCTTCGCTGGCTGGCCGGATTCGATGCGCATGGCCTCGGACTTCTCCCGCCAGTAGGCGCCCATGCGGGAAGGCATCCCCTGCCGATGCTGCTGGTACTCCGCCAGCGTGTCGCCGTTGACGTCGCTCGGTCGGCGATCCTTCCAGAAGGTCAGTAGTGCGCGGACGCAGGTTCGCAGCGCTACGACGTACGACTCCCGCTGCGCACCCGGCCGCGCCATCCATCCGAGGTAGGAGCCTTCGCCCGGGGAATCGGCATCGGGATTGCCCAGCAGGTCACCGAGGGTCGGATCGTATCGAGGGAGCGCCTCGGGTTCGCCGATCTTCAGGTTCTCCAGCCGCTTCCGTAGGGCACCGAGGGCCTTCTCCGCCGCCGCGTGCGTGGCGAACCCGCCTTCGACGTGCTCCTTGCCCCCGAACCAGAGGCGGGCATAGTAGAAGGTCTTGCCGCTGGCCCGCTTTTTCCTCTGGATTCCCATCGGAACCTCCGCCGAATCTGCCCCCTGTTGTACCCCGTGGCTTGGGGTTGTCAAGGAAAAAACCGGGACTAAACCGGGACCGCGTGTTGCGCGAAGTGATGAAACGTATGCGGCTGTAGCACGTCAATCGTTGAAAATGTAGTTGTACCAGAACTTCTTGGACCGGTCGGCGGTCAGGTC
>CALJUR010000099.1 GCA_937975765.1 uncultured Myxococcales bacterium | reverse complement strand
CTGTCTCCGGCGCGGCCGGGTACTGGATTGCCCCCGCAAGGTGGCCGCGCCTCCGTCGGCTCCCTCCGGGGGCACCCCCGGACCCGGCCCGCGCCTCCCTGGTGTACACTCGCACGGTCCGGTTTCGGGAGGGACGAAGGTGAGGTCGATCTCCACGGGTTCGGTTCTGGCGGTCGCGGCAGTGGCGACGATGGCGTTCGCGCCGGCCGCGCACGCGGCGGACAAGGCGGCGGCGCCTGCGCAGAAGCACGCGCCGACCATCGACGACGTGATGCGGTTCAAGCTCATCGTGGGCGTCGAGATCAATCCCACGGGGAAGGACGCGGTCGTCCAGGTGCAGGAGTACCCGGGCGGGCCGAAGTGGTCGAAGGATCTGTGGCGCGTGGTGCCGGGCAGCGCGCCGGTGCGGCTGACGACCACGGGGAAGACCGGCGGTTCGTACACCTACAGCCCGGACGGGACACGGATCGCGTTCGCGGGGGAACGCAACGGCAAGCAGGGCATCCAGGTGCTGCCGCTGGCCGGCGGCGAGGCGCAGACCGTGCTGGAGTCGCCGGTGCAGGTGGACTCGCTGCGCTGGGTCGGGAACCGGATCTACTTCACCGCGGCGGTGCTGCCGAAGTGCGGCGCGGACCTGGCATGCACCGCGACCGCGATGGAGGAACGCGCGAAGGGCACCTCCGCGATGGTCTACACCGAACTGTACCACCGGCCCTGGAACACCTGGGCGGACGGCACGCACGGCGCGCTGTTCGCGGTGCCGGAGGCCGGGGGCAAGGTCGAACCGGTCGCGGGCGGGACCTTCGACGTGCCGCCGATCCCGTTCGGCGGGCGCGAGGACTACGACGTCGCGGCCGACGGCACGGTGGTCTACACGGCCAAGAAGGTGCCGGACCCGCACCGGTCCACCAACAGCGACCTGTACCTGGTGGAAGGGGGCAAGGAACGCGTATTGACGGGCGACAACCCGGCGACCGATCGCGCGCCGCGCTTCTCGCCGGACGGCACCCGGATCGCGTACCTGGCGCAGGCTGTCCTGGGCTTCGAATCGGACCAGTGGCGGCTGAAGATGCACGACCGCAGGACCGGCCGAACCGTGACGCTGGCCGAGTCGATCCCCGACTGGATCGCCGAGTTCGAGTGGACCCCCGACGGCCGCACGATCGTCTTCGCCGTCGAGGAGAAGGGCTACCAGCCGCTGTACGCGGTCGAGGCGCGCGAGGGCGCGAAGCCGCGGCGGCTGACGGAGAAGTCGGTGGACCGCATGCGCGGCATCGTCGCCGGCGACCCGCGCCACGTCTGGGTGACGCGCGAGTCGATGGTCCAGCCGCCGGACCTGTACCGGATCGACCTGTCGAAGCCGTCGTCCGCCCAGCGACTGACCGACCTGAACCGCGAGGCGCTGGACACCCTGGAACTGCCGCGCATCGAGGAGGTCTGGTGGGACGGCGCCGAGGAAGGGATGGGCCGGCGTGCCCGGGTGCACGCCTTCCTGATGATGCCGGCCGGCCCGCCGCCGAACGGCAAGTGGCCGCTGGTCATCGTGGTGCACGGCGGCCCGCAGGGCGCCTGGATGAACTCGTTCCACCCGCGCTGGAACCCGATGGCACTGGTCGGCGGGGGGTACGCGGCCGTGATGCCCAACCCCACCGGCAGCGTCGGGTACGGACAGGCCTTCACCAACGCCGTCAGCAAGGACTGGGGAGGCCGCCCCTACGAGGACCTGATGCGCCTGCTGGACGTCCTGTCGGCGCGGCCCGACATCGACGGCACGCGCGCTTGCGCCATCGGCGGATCCTACGGCGGCTACATGGCGAACTGGATGGAGGCGCAGACCGACCGGTTCAAGTGCCTGGTCAGCCACGCCGGCCCGTCGTTCCTGGAGGTCAAGTACGGCACCACCGACGAGTTGTGGTTCCCGGAGTGGGATGTCGGCGGCACCCCGTGGGACAACCCCGAAGCCTATCGCCACGTCAGCCCGTCGTCCTACGTGAAGAACTTCAAGACGCCCATGCTGGTCATCCACGGCGCGAACGACTTCCGCGTCCCGCTGGAGCAGGCCCTGTTCATGTTCACCGCGCTGAAGTCCCGCGGCGTCGAGTCGAAGCTGGTCGTCTTCCCCGACGAGGACCACTTCGTCGTGAAGCCCCACAACCGCAAGTTCTGGTACGACACCGTCAACGACTGGCTGAAGGGGCACATGAAGCCGTAGTCCCTCCTTCCACGCGGGCCACGGAACGGCGGGGGACGGGGCCCCCGCCCTACACAAGGTCACGCGTCCCGGCATACCGCCAGGCCGATCCGTTCCACCCCGAAGCGCCAGCCGCTGCGGGCGTTGTAGTACATGCGCCACTCGTCGCCGACGCGCCGCACGTCCAGGGCGTAGACCAGCGCCTTCTTCCAGCCGTCGCCTTCCCACGTCACCAGCGGCTTCTCCGACGCGTACTCCCACGCGATCCCGTCGCCCGACGTCACCAGCCGGATGTCCGACCGCGAATGCCCGTCCGCGTCGATGTAGATCCCGTTCGTGAACCCCAGGAACCCGTCCCCGTGCCGCAGCACCTTGATCGCGCCCGCCCCGTGGTTGCGGTGCGGCACGTCCGGCGACGGCGACAGCAGCGGCGTCGGGTGCTTCCGCCACGGCCCCTCCGGCCGGTCCGCGAACGCCACCCCGATGTGCTTCGGTTCCGGGAACCCGCAGTCCTTCAGGAAGCACAGGCTGGCGCTGTAGTACAGCCGCCACCCCTCGTCGCACCGCACCAGGCTGGGGTTCGAGTTCATCCGCCCCAGTTCGCCCTCCCAGGGCAGCGACGGTTCCATCACCACCTGCAGCGGCGTCCAGCGCACCAGGTCGCCCGATCGCGCCATCGCGATGACGCTGTGCTGCAGCGACCGCATCCGTTCCACGAACAGCAGGTACCCGTCGCCATCCCGCACCAGGTTCGGCCGCATCCCCCAGCACACCCGGCCCAGGTGCCGCCACTCCACGCCGTCGTCGCTGACGTAGTGGTGGATCCCCAGCAGGATGCCGTGCGCGTACAGGTGCCACCGCCCGTCCGGCGTGTCCGACGGGGGGAGGAACGTCGGGTCCGCGATCACGAACTCCGGGAACGGGGGCCGGATCAGCGGGTTCGAAACATGGTCGACAAACGTCAAAGGTAGGTGTTGTTGCTTCATGGGGGCGGATTATAATGCGGCGCGGCAAGCGGCGTCATGCCGAATGCCACCCGAGGGTCCCTTCCCGGAGGCGACGATGTCGATGCGGTGTTCCCGGCGCCCGATTCTCCTGGCCACGCTGGCGGCCGGCCTGCTGTTCGTGATGCCTTCCGCCGCGCAGGCAGGCGGCTTCTCGAACCCCGACTTCGGCGTCCGGCGCGTCGGCATGTTCGCGGTCACCGCGCGTCCCGACGACGTCACCGCCATCTTCCACAACCCGGCGGGCCTGACCCTGAAGGACGGCACCGACTTCTACCACGCGCAGTCCTGGTTCGTGATGGACCTGGGCATGCGCCTGTACAAGAGCGACGGCACGCTGGCGCCCGACAAGGAGATCCACCCGACGCTGGCCGTCGGCGCCATCCCGTTCCTGGGCTTCGCGTCGGACTGCGGCACGAAGGACTTCCGGCTGGGCTTCGGCATCTACGCCCCGAACGCGTACGGCGCCGCGCTGCCCGAGGACGAGGCTACGCGCTACCACGCCATCACGGCGCTGTTCCTGGCCAGCCGCGCCACCCTGGCCGCCGCCTACAAGATCAACGACATGTTCCGCATCGGCGCCGCGATCAGCCTGGTGCACGTCTACCTGACCAAGACCCAGTACATGAACGCCAAGATGATCCCGGCCGACACCGACAAGTTCAACGACCCCAAGTATGATCTTCGGTTCAAGTCGCGGTACGACACCGCCTACGACGACATGCTGCTGACGATGGACGGCCAGGACTGGACCTGGGCGGCCGACCTGGGCATCCTGTTCCACCCGATCCCCTCCCTGCGCATCGGCGCGGCGTTCTCGGGCGGCTCGGACATCGAGCTGGAAGGCGACGTCTCGCTGTCCTACAACTACTGCCGCGACGCGAACGGCAAGAAGATCCCGAACTGCCGGCTGGGCGACCCTGGGTCGAAGCAGAGCCTCAAGAAGGAGAAGACCACCCACCACACGAACATGGTCATCCCCTTCGAGCTGAAGGCCGGCTTCAACTGGGAGTTCGTGAAGAACTTCGAGGTCGGCATGGACGTGTACTACTGGCACTACCAGGTCTTCCAGCAGCAGCGCACCGTCCTGAAGGACAAGCTGTTCGGCCTGATCAAGGAACTGAACGACCAGAAGAACTACGGCAAGTCGTGGGCCTGGAACATCGGCCTGATGTACCGCGTCGTCCCGTCCCTGGAACTGATGTGCGGCTTCCAGATGGACTTCACGCCCATCCCGCAGCAGACCTACACGCTGGACAATCCCTCGACCGACCAGAAGGGCATCAGCCTGGGCCTGCGGTGGCAGATCGACGACCGCTGGCGCGTCGGCCTGGCCTTCGTGAAGAACTGGTTCAACCTGGTGAACGTTCAGGAGAGCGTGGCCAAGCCGCCGTCGAACGCCAAGGGGCACGGGTCCAACAACGAGTTCGCGTTCGACTTCGGATACCGCTTCTGACATCCTTTTCCCGATGGGAACCACCCCGAACGAACTGGTCATGCGGCTGCGCGCGCTGGCGGATCCCTGCATCCGCCGCGGGTACGTCGCACGCCACCTGGCCGAGGCGGAGGTCGAGCCCCTGGCGATGCTGCTGGGCTACCTGGTGCTGAACGCGGGCCACGAGGACGTGCGGGCGGCCTGGCTGGACGTGGCGCTGGCGCTGCTGCCGGCGGAGGGGCCCGTGACGATCGGGACGGCCGCGATCGTGGTCGAACGGCTGCAGGCGCACCCGGCCCGCGGCGTGCTGGGGTTCCTGGCGATCGATCCCGGCGAACGGCGCGGCCCGGACGTGATCGGCGACGCGTACGAACTGGAGGACGTCGCGCTGGGGCTGCGGAAGGCGAAGGCGAGGCTGCGCCACCGGGATCTGCTGCGGCAGATGACCGCGGACCCCGACCCGTCGGTCATCCGGATCCTGCTGGAGAACCCGATGGTCGGGGAATCGGAGGCGATCCGGGTCGCGTCGCTGCGCCCGCAGTCCGCGGCGACCTTCCTGGAGGTGCTGTCGTCGGTGCGCTTCGGCGTGCGGGAGGCGGTGCAGGCCGCGATCGCGCTGAATCCCTGGTGCCCGGTGCGCGTCGGGCTGGCCGTGCTGCCGATGCTGTCGATCGCGCACCTGCAGCAGGTGGCGGAGGCGACGACGCTGGATCCGCGGGTGTGCGAGGCGGCGCGGGTCCTGCCGGCGATCCGCAGGCGGGGGTAGGGGAGGCGGGGGACGGGGCCGGTCGTTCAGTGCGCCCGAGGCGACTCCGGCTGCGTCCAGAGTTTCCTGCGGAAACCCGTGGACTCCGCCTGCGTGCTCGGGCGAGAACAGGCGGGGGACGGGGCCCCCGCCCTACAGGGGTTCCTCTTCCCGGCTTCTCTGCACGGAATCGATGGCCCTGGCCAGGACCGACGGGAACAGGGACACCGGGTAGCGCGGGGTCGCGGCCGGCGGGTGGTCCTTGAACACGCCCTCCAGCATCCGGAAGCCCGCCACCGGGATCAGGGTCACCAGGTACTCGACCAGCTGCTTCTGCTGGAACCGCGGCAGGAAGAACTCGGCGACATCGCGGCGCACCTCGGGGTCCGCCAGGTCGCGGTTCTCCGGCGGCAGCATCTGCTTGACGTACAGGATGTGCCAGCCGAACTTGCTGCGTATGGCCTTCGCGGAGTAGTGGCCGGGGGCGGTCCGCAGCGTCCCCTCGACCACGCTGTCGTCGATCAGGGTGCCGCCCTTCTGCACCCGCGCGTCGTCGTCGTACGCGAACTCGTACTCCTGGTACGACAGGCGCGGCGCCTGCTGCTGGTACCGCTCGACCACCAGCGGCAGGTCCTCGCCGTCCGGCGGGTCGCGGTGGATCTCCTCGGCCAGCGCCGCCATCGCCGCGGACCCCTCCTGGAAGCACAGGTCCGCCTCGCGCGTCCCGCACGTCTGCGCATCCCCGGCGCAGCAGATCCACTGGTAGTCCTGGATCACGAACATCCGCAGGTGGTTGAACTTGCCCCGCACCTGCGGGATGCGGAAGACCATCTCCAGGTCGGCCTCCGGGACCTCGGAGGGCCCGAACTGCTCGACGAAGCGGTGGCGCAGCAGGCGCGACACCAGGGCCCGCTGGTACACGGCCTCGGAGGGTTGCACGATGCCCGTCTCGCCGGAGGTCCGGACCGCCTCCTGGGCCAGCAGTTCCCTTGCGACCAGGGCGTCCAGCACCGCCTTCGGGTCGGCGTCCGGCCCGGCGGCCTGCAGCGCGCGGCGATACCGGCCGGCCGGCACCGGGATGCCGCCGACTTCCGCGACCACGGGATCGCCGGCCTGCATCCCCGTCCACTCCGGCCCGGCCGAAACGGACAACTGCGGGACGTGCAGTTGCGTCGGCGCGGGCGGCGCCTTGCCCGATCCGGCGCACGACAGCGCGCACGCTGCCAGGACCGCCAGGGGGATGCCCGTCAGGTTCGGAATCCGGGTTCGTTGCAAGGCGTGCGTCCTACTGGCTGCAGTCCGTGTCCATGCCGCGCTGGTCCACCATCAGGTAGGGATTGAAGCAGTACGTGGTGGAGAAGCCGGTCTTCCCGGTGGTCATCTGGATGCGGTGCCGCCTGGCGAAGTAGTACGCCGGGTCGTAGAAGGTCGTGCCCGGGTTGAACTCGTAGTAGTTGAACTCGGTGTCCGGCAGGCCGGAGGGGTTCCAGGACCACGCCCACGGGGCGCGTCCGCCGGGGATCGCCTCGTCGATCGGGTTGACGAACGTGGTCGCGGCGACGGTGTTCGCACCGGGGCGTTCCTCGGGCGGTTCGTACGTGAACTTCGAGTCCCACATGTCCCCGACGCGGAAGCGGCGCACCCACCAGTCCTTCAGGATCGACTTCAGGCCGTACCCGACGTCGTCGCCCTCGACGGTGCCGGTCGGGAAGCCGCCGGCCCCCTTCAGCAGCGGCGTGGCGACGCCGTCGATGTAGGCGAAGTGCATGATGGAAAGCGTCTTCTTCTGCGACGCGGTCAACTGGCACGGCGCGCCGAACGACGAATCCTCGTAGGCCCACGCGCAGGACTGGTGCTCGCCCTTCGTCAGGTACGCCTGGTAGTGGCCTCCGGGGAACAGCGTGGACTGCGGGAAGACGCGGTTGACGCCGAACCACTTGCGGTCCTTGTCGTTCAGGTCCCCGTTGGCCGCGTCGCCGGCCGCGCCGTCGGTCACGATCCCCGACTCGGTCGTCACGTACGACAGCATGTCCTGGGTGCCCGACCCGAAGAAGGTCTCGACCGCGATGGGGGCGGGGGAGGGGAACTTCGAAACGACCACCAGGGCGCCCGCGACCTCGTTGCCGAAGGTGTTGTCCGCCTGGACGTGGCGCGGGTAGAAGTACACGTACCGCACGAACCAGTGCGTCTTCGACTCGACCACGTCGTAGTACACGTAGGCCGGGATCGACTGCGCCTTCATGATGTTCTGGTCGTTGTTGGCGGCCTGCCAGTCGCCGTCGAAGTCGTAGGAGGTCGGGAAGTCGAACTGGGGCGCCGTGGCGTTGACCGACTGGTACAGGACCGGCGCGTACTGGATCGCCAGTTGCTGGAACTTCTCGAGGTTCTCGCCGGGGCTGGTCGCGAACGACAGGACCGTCGCGGTCATGCGGTTGCCGGCCTTGTCCTGGATCAGGTTCGACAGCACGACCTGGTAGGGCGAGGCCCGGTAGAACACGGTGCCGGCGTCGGGGGTGAAGGTGACCGTGAAGGTCGCGTCGTCGTAGGCCAGTTCGCCCGCCAGTTCGTTGTCGTTCATGTCGATGACGCGGAACGTGGATGGATCGACCGTCTCCTTGAACCGGATCGCTTCCGAGAACGTGACATGGACCACGAACGGGATCGCGACGTCGGAGGCCTCGTCGGCCGGGTCGCTGGACGCGACGGTCGGCGGAGTCTCGTCCTTGGCCACCTCGCCGGGCAGGTCGGTGGAGCCCTCGTCCTCGTCCTCGATGTCGACGGGAGCGATCTCCTCGGCGGGCGACTCGTCGGGCACGACCTCGACCGGGGGGAGTTCGGAAACGACGTCGGGGGCCAGTTCGCCGGCCACGTCCTGGCCGGGGTCGGCATCCTGGACCGTGCCGCCGTTGCCGCACGAGACCGCCAGCAGCCCGAAAACCGCCAGCACATGCGCCCACCGTGCCATCGTCCGAACTCCGCAAACCCCGGAAAGACTCGCAGATGGAGGGTGAAAAGTCAACGCGCGATGGCCACAGCGGCCGGGATGCGGTCACCGTTGACGGCCCGAAAAGAGTGATTACGTTTCTGCCAGGCTGGAAGGCGCGCCGCCGGCATGGCGACGGGCCGTGGCGGATATGGAGGCAAGCTCAATGGAACGCATCATCGGCATCGACCTCGGCACGACGAACTCGGTGGTCGCCATCCTGGAAGGCGGCGAGGCGAAGGTCCTGCAGAACGAGGAAGGGGGGCGGACGACGCCGTCGGTCGTGGCGTATGACGACAAGGGGGGAGTCCTGGTGGGCCAGATCGCCAAGCGGCAGGCCATCACCAACCCCGAGAACACCATCTTCAGCATCAAGCGCTTCATGGGCCGGCGGTCGCACGAGGTGACCCAGGAGATGAAGCTGGTGCCGTACCACGTCGTCGCGACCGACAACGACGCGGCGGCGGTCAGCATCCGCGGCAAGACGGTCACGCCGCCCGAGGTGTCCGCGAAGATCCTGCAGAAGCTGAAGAAGGCTGCCGAGGACTACATCGGCGGGCCGGTCACGCAGGCCGTCATCACGGTGCCGGCGTACTTCAACGACTCGCAGCGCCAGGCGACCAAGGACGCGGGCCGCATCGCGGGCCTGGACGTCAAGCGCATCATCAACGAGCCGACGGCGGCGGCGCTGGCCTACGGCATGGACAAGAAGAAGGACCAGACCATCGCCGTGTACGACTTCGGCGGCGGCACCTTCGACATCTCGATCCTCGAGGTCGGCGACAACGTCGTCGAGGTGAAGTCGACGAACGGCGACACGCACCTGGGCGGCGACAACATCGACCTGCTGGTCATCGAGTGGCTGATCGGCGAGTTCAAGAAGGAGACCGGCATCGACGTCAGCAAGGACAAGATGGTCCTGCAGCGCCTGAAGGACGCGGCCGAGAAGGCGAAGATCGAACTGTCCGCGATGCAGGAGACCGAGGTCAACCTGCCGTTCCTGACCGCGGACGCCACCGGTCCCAAGCACATGAACGTCAAGGTGACGCGGGCCAGGCTGGAGCAGTTGATGGGCGACCTGGTGGAACGGTCGATCGGGCCGTGCCGGCAGGCGCTGAAGGACGCGAAGCTGGAGGCGGCGGACATCGACGAGGTCATCCTGGTCGGCGGCAGCACCCGCATCCCGCTGGTGCAGGAGACCGTCAAGAAGTTCTTCGGCAAGGAGCCGAACCGGTCCGTGAACCCGGACGAGGTCGTCGCCGTCGGCGCGGCCATCCAGGGCGCGGTGCTGACGGGCGAGGTCAAGGACGTCCTGCTGCTGGACGTGACCCCGCTGTCGCTGGGCATCGAGACGCTGGGCGGCGTGATGACGCGGCTGATCGAGCGCAACACGACCATCCCGACCCGCAAGTCCGAGGTGTTCAGCACCGCGGCGGACGGCCAGACGCAGGTCGAGATCCACGTCCTGCAGGGCGAGCGCGAGATGGCGAACAACAACCGGACGCTGGGCCGGTTCGTCCTGGACGGGATCCCGGGCGCACCGCGCGGCGTTCCGCAGATCGAGGTGTCGTTCGACATCGACGCGAACGGCATCCTGCACGTGCAGGCGAAGGACAAGGCGACGGGCCGGGAACAGAAGATCCAGGTGACGGCGTCGTCGGGCCTGACCGAGAACGAGATCAAGAACATGGTCGACGAGGCGCGGTCGCACGAGTCCGAGGACAAGAAGCGCCGCGAGGAGGTCGAGGCGCGCAACAAGCTGGACACCCTGGTCTACCAGACCGAGAAACTGATCAAGGAGAACAAGGAGCGCATCCCGGTGTCCGACCTGAACGCGGTCGAGGCCGAACTGGGCAAGGCGAAGGAGGCCCTGAAGGGCCAGGACCTGGCCGTGATCCGGTCGTCGCTGGACACGCTGACGGCAGCGTCGCACAAGATGGCCGAGGCCATGTACCGGCAGTCGGGCGGCGCGGGTGCCGAGGGCGCGGGCGGCGCGCCGGGCGGGCAGGAGGATGCCGGCGCGGCGGGCGGCTCGCCGGACCCGGGCGGCAACGGCGGCGGCAAGAAGGACGGCGACGTGATCGACGCCGAGTTCGAGTAGGACCTGTGCCCTGTAGGGCGGGGGCCCCGTCCCCCGCCAGCGTCACACCGCCTTCACCTGGGCTTCGACGAATTCCCGGTCGACGACGACGGTCTTCCCGGCCAGGTCGGGGCCCTGGAACAGCAGTTCCTGCAGGACCTCCTCCAGCACCGCACGCATGCCCCGGGCGCCGGTCTCGCGCCGGATCGCCAGGCCCACGATGGCTTGCAGGCCGGACGGGTCGCACTTCAGCGTCACGCCGTCCAGCCGCAGCAGTTCCGTGTACTCCTTCAGGATCGAGTCCGGCGGCAGCGTCAGGACGTCGATCAGTTCCTCGCGGGACAGCGCCCCCATCTGCACGCGGACCGGCAGTCGCCCCAGGAACTCGGCCAGCATGCCATAGCGCAGCAGGTCCTTTTCCGTGATCTCGGGCGCCTTCCGGGTGGTCGTCGCCGGCCCGAAGCCCAGGGGGCGCGTCGCGCTGGCGTAAAGGTGCAGGTCGGAGAACGTCCCGGCGCAGATGAACAGGATGTCGGTGGTGTCGACGGGCACGAAGTCGTGCTTGGACCA
Organism: uncultured Myxococcales bacterium; assembly: GCA_937975765.1. Lineage (GTDB taxonomy): Bacteria > Myxococcota_A > UBA9042 > DTJE01 > DTJE01 > CAIZWN01. Next base: position 50,063 of record CALJUR010000099.1, on the reverse strand, counting down.
GTGCTGAGTGACGTTGGTCGGGACGAAGACCTGCCGGCCCTCCAGCAGTTTCAGCAGCGACTGCTGGACGCCCTCGCCGCCGATGTCGCGGCTGCCCGCGCCGGTGACGGCCCCGTGGCTGCGGCGGGCGATCTTGTCCACCTCGTCGACGAAGATGATGCCGCGCTCGGTGCGCCCGGTGTCCAGTTCCGACGACAGCAGCAGTTCCCCGATCATCACCTCGACATCCTTGCCGTAGTAGCCGGCCTCGGTGTACTCGGTGGCGTCGGCGATGGCGAAGGGCACCTCCAGCAGGCGCGCCAGGGTGCGGGCGATGTGGGTCTTGCCGCAGCCGGTCGGGCCGATCAGCAGCACGTTGGACTTGCGGATGTTCAGCGGGGCGCCCAGGGCACGGGCTCGGGTCCGCTTGAGGTGGCTGTAGGCGGCGATCGCGATGGCCTTCTTGGCCTTCTCCTGGCCGATCACCCATCGATCCAGTTCGGCCTTGATCTCCGAGGGCGTCACCATGCGCGGGATATCGCGGGCAATCGTACTCATGGGAGTCGTCTCCCCTGCAGGGACCGTTGCTGGCTCATCGCACCCTAGGATACACGAAACCGGCGGGCGAAGCAGAGGACGCGGTCACGGGGCCGCGGGAGAGGGGGCCGGGGCGGCAGGCGCGGCGGCGGGATCGGCCGGGGCCGGCGACGGCGCCGGGGCGTCCGGGGCCGGCGACGAGGTCCCGGTGGACTCCCGCGTCTTCGACGAGATCGTGGCCTTCATCAGCGCCGCGAAATCCAGCTTCCAGGCCCCGTCCTCGAAGGACATCGGCGCGTCCAGCGGCTTGCCCTCGTTCAGCACCTTGACGACGGCCTGGTCGCCGTTGACGGTCTCGCCCTGGACCTGGATCGCGCCCTTCCGGTAGCCCTTGCACAGTTCGGACATCAGGTCCAGCTTGCCGCGCTTGTCCTCGGGCACGAAGGCCTGCAACTGCTTCATCAACTGCTCGACCTGCAGCGCCGACTGCTTCGTCATGCCGGCCCGCATCGCGGCCGAGTCGCACTTCTCCACGGCCAGCAGCCATTCCTGGAAGGCATCGGAGGGCTTCGGCTGGGCCTTCTTGCAGGCGCCCAGCGCCGGCAGCCCGGCCGCCACGGCCAGCACGATCGCGATCCGCAGGGTGCGCGTCATGGTCCCTCCTATCCGTGACGGTCGATCACGCCGTCGATCAGCCCGTAGGCCTTGGCTTCCTCGGCCGACAGGTAGAAGTCGCGGTCCGAGTCGCGGGCGACCTTCTCGACCGGCTGGCCCGTGTGCTTCGCCAGAAGGTCGGTGATCTGCTTCTTCAGGAACAGGATCTCGCGGGCCTGGATGTCCACGTCGGCGGCCTGGCCCGAGAACGAGCCCAGCGGCTGGTGCAACAGGAACCGGGCGTGCGGCAGGGCGAAGCGCTTGCCGGGCCGGCCCGCCGACATCAGCAGGGCCGCCATGGAGGAGGCCTGCCCGATGCACAGCGTCGACACGGGGCACTTGACGTACTGCAGGGTGTCGTAGATCGCCAGCCCCGAGTGCACCAGCCCGCCCGGCGAGTTGATGTACAGGAAGACGTCCTTGTCGGGATCCTCCGACTCCAGGAACAGCAACTGCGCGACGACGACGGACGCCAGGTTGTCGTCGATCGGCCAGCCCAGGAACACGATGCGGTCCTTCAACAGCCGGGAGAAGACCGTCCACTCGCGCTCGCCGCGGTGCGTCTGCTCGATGACCGTCGGGATCCACCAGTTCATGGGGTCGCCTCCTCAGGGGCCTCGACCGGGGTATCGGCCGGGGCCTCGACAGCCGGTTCGGCCGGCGCCGGGGCCACGACCGCGTACCGCAGCAGCATGTCCATCGTCTTGTCCACGCGCAGCCGGCGGGCCAGGTTCTCCAGTTTCTCCTCGTCGAAGTGCGCGCGCAGCTTGGGCAGCGGCACGTGGTGTTCCGCCGCCAGGCTGCGCATGTGGGCGTCGATGTCCTCGTCGGACACCGTGATGCCTTCCTTCTCGGCGATGGACTGCAGCAGCACCATCCGGACCAGGTTCTGGCGCGCCTCGGCCTCGGACTTCTCGCGCGGGATGCCCAGGTCGATGCCCTTGCGCTGCTCGGGGGTCAGGCTGGGGAGGATGCGGCCCTTGGCCTCGTCCTCGGCCAGGTCGGCCAGCCGCGCGATCGTCGCGGCGCCCACCTCGACCGGGTTGGCCTCGGCGATGGCATTCAGGATGGCTTCCTTCAGCAGGTCCTTGCGGTTCTCGGCGCGCTCGGCCTCGATGCCTTCGCGGACCCGGGCCTTCAGGTCGTCCAGGGACGTGGTGCCCACGCGCTTCGCGAACGCCTCGTCCACCTCGGGGACCCGGCGCTCCATCAACTTCTTGACCTTCAGGGTCGCCTTGACGGTGCGGGCCGGCGGCTCGGCCGGGGCCTCGCCTTCCTCGGAGGGCTGGGCCTCGGGGGCGGTCTCCTCCCCGGTCTTCGGCAGGCCGCGGGCGGTGATGCGTCCGACCGGCCCGGTGACCGAGGCTTCCTCGCCCGCCTTCAGGCCCAGCAGGTCGCGGCCGGCGTCCTTCACGGGCTCGTCATCCGTGCCGACCCGGATGCGGGTCTCGCGGGTCTCGATCAGCACCGCGTCGCCCTCGGGCTCGACCACGGTCTGGTCCACGACGGCCAGGTCGCCCTCGCACGCGACGGCGTCCTCGGGTTTGTCCTCGAACTTCGCCATCTGCTGGCGCATGCGCTCGATCGTCCCGGCGACATCCTCGTCGGTGACGGGCGGCACCACGGGCTCGGAGACCTGGATGCCCAGGTAGTCCTTCACGTCCACGTCCGGGAACGACTCGAACTCGACCGTGAAGTCGAACGAACCGTCCTCGTTGCGGTTCCCGATCTCCATCTTCGGGTCGGTGGAGGGCTTCAGCTTCTTCTCCTCCAGGACCTTCCGCATGGATTCGGAGATGGCGTGCTCCTGCACCTCGGCGTCCAGGGAGGGCCCCAGCTTCTTGGCCACGAGGTCCAGCGGGGCCTTGCCCGGCCGGAAACCGGGGATGTTCACCTGGTGGGCGTACGCGCGGGCCAGGCGCGCCTTGTGCCGGGCGAGGTCCGCCACCTCGACCAGGATCTTCATCTTGTAGGACAGGCCGCCCAGGTCCTCGAAATCCACCTTCATGTCGGAATTCCTCGCGTTTTTCCAAGTCCGGACGCCGGGGTCCGGCGCGGCGCGTACTCTACCAGCGATCCCCCGGGGGCGCAACCTGTCGCCGCGACGCGTTGCGGCTGTTCCCGGCGGGCCGTGTGGACTAGGATCGGGTCGCCAACCGCGGGAGGGACGCCATGGCGGAAGCCGGGATCGACCAGGGCACGAGGATCGGTGGGACGCTGCGTGCCGGCTGGAATGCCGTGGACTTCACGCCGGCGCAGCCCGTGCCGCTGGCGGGCTACACCCACCGGAAGGACCGGATGTCGACCCGGGTCCGCGACCCCCTGGTGGTGCGGGCACTGGCACTGGCCGACGGGGACGAGAAGGTCCTGGTGGTTGCCTGGGACCTGCTGATGGTGACCGAGGACCTGTACCAGGGGCTCAGGAACCGGCTGGCGGACACGGGCTTCCGGCTGCTGGCCCACGCGACGCACACCCACTCGTCGATGGGAGGGTTCTGGGACTCCTTCCTGGCCAGGCTGTTCCTGGGGAGGCACCGGCCCTGGGCGCTGGACCACATGCTGGACGCCGCCGAGAAGGCCGCCCGCGCCGCGATTGCCTCGATGGCGCCGGCCGAGGCGCGCGCCGGGTCGGCCACGCTGCCTGGCCTGAACGGCAACCGGCGCGACCCCGAGGGGCCGAAGGACGAGGAACTGACGGTGCTCCGCCTGCACCGGCAGGACGCGGACGCGCTGCTGGTCTCGTACTCGGCGCACCCGGTCATCGTCGCGGAGCGCGATCACCACGCCATCTCGGCCGACTTCCCGGGGGAGGTGATCGCCCTGCTGCAGCGGGACTTCGCGTTCGCGATGTTCGTGCAGGGGGCGCTGGGCGGCGTGGACGTGCTGTTCCCGCAGGACCCGGGGATGACGGCCGACCGCAACATCGACCTGATGGCGGGGCCCCTGGCGAACTCGGCCGCCTCGCTGGCCCGGTCGTGCGCGCCGGCGGGCGGTCCCCTGCGCTGGGCGGACGAGGAGTGGGCGCTGGCGCGGCCCGACAGCCGGCCGTTCTTCGAGGACGAAGGCTTCCAGCCGCTGGACTGGCCGATGCGGACGCTGGCGAACTTCCTGGTTCGCGGCGTGCCGCCCGTGGGCCGGGTCGGCGGCTTCAGGCTGGGCACCTTCGCCATGCTGGGCTTCCAGGCCGACCTGGGCGTCACGATCGACCTGTCGGGCAAGCAGCACGCGCGTGCCAAGGGCGTCCTGCACCCGGTGATGGCGTCGCAGACCAACGGGTACCTCGGGTACCTGCACCTCGAGGCCGACTACCGCAAGGCCCCCCGGACGCGGCCGCACCAGGGCATGGCCCGGTACGAGAACGCGATGAACTTCTTCGGGCGCGGCACCGGCGACCGCGTGCTGCAGGCGGCGAAAGAAGTCCTGGATCGCATGGCATGAATCCTTCCTCTCCGGACGACGGCGACGCGCGCGGACGGCCCGATAGGGCGATGCGCGTGCTGGAGGACCTGCGGGTCCTGGCCAGGGAGGCGGCCGAGCGTGCCGGGCTGGCCCGGGGCGAGCGCTCGCCGGTCGAGGCCCTGGTGGTGCCCGTCGTGGTGTCGCTGGACCGGGAAGGACCGTCCCGCGGGGCGCGGCAGGAGGCGGACCGGATGGTGGCCGACCTGTCGGCCCGGGTGGACGAGGCCCTGCGCGGGGCGGGCGCATTCCGGCCCGGGCACGTGCACTGCTTCCAGTGCGGCACGGCGGAGTGCGTGCACGCGGTGCCGTCCTCTCCCTCGGAGACCTTCGCAGGCTGGGTCGCGACGGGCAAGCCGGAGTGGATCGACTTCGCGAACCTGCTGCTGGAGCGGCAGGACGAACGGGTCGATCGCCTGTACGGCGAACCCCCCGAGATCGTCGCCCTGCGGATGGACGGACGGGAACTGCACGGGAGGCTGCTGGGCGCGTTCGCGCGGGACCGGGAGTTCGCCGTGCTGGGGCAGGTCGCGGCGGGGCTGGTCCCCGGGGACTTCGGCAGCGGGCGGGGGGAAGGAGGGCGGCGGGTCGTCACGATGCAGGTGGTGCAGACCCGCCTGGGAGGCCGCAACCGCAGGCTGCGGCTGAACCTGCTGGGCGCGACGATGGACGAGGTGTCGGCCGCGTCGGAAGGCGCGGGAGGGCGCGGGTCGGCCGAGAGGCTGCGGCGGTTGATCGTCGCGGCGTCGCAGCGCCTGGACGTGCTGGGGAGGTCCGCGGCAGCCGCGGCGCGGCAGGGCAGGGCGACGGACCTCGACGCCGAGGTGGGGGCGCTGCTGGCGCACCTGCGGACCGAACTGGAAAGGATCTTCCGGGAGGCGGGGCACCGCACGCGGCACGCGGTGGAGCGCCACCTGGGCGGCGGGCGCCCGACCGACAAGGCCCTTCAGGACGCGCAGCGTGCGACCCCGGAGAGGCTGCGGTACGACCAGCAGAGGAATACCATCGTGGTGCTGGGCCCCCACGGGCGGGCCCACGTCTACAGTCCCGACGGCCGGCACGTCACCAGCCTGGTGCTGGGCCCCGCCGAGGCGGAAAGGAAGGGCGGACGCAGCCGCTGGCGCCCGCTGACCGCCGCGGAGGTCGAGGCCTTCCGACAGACCTTGCCCGGCCGGTAGAACGCGTTTGCCGGCCCGGGGGCGTTTCCGGTACCATCCCGTCCGCGCGACCGCCGGGGTCGCGCATCGCGAAAGAGGATGCAATGAACCGTCTCCGGATCGTGGCCTGCTGCATCGGGATGCTGCCGGGTATCTGGGCGTGCGACGGCGAGGACTCGCCGAAGCCCGACGCGATCGTGTCGGACGTGGTGGAGACCGCGGGCGGGGACGAGGCGTTCGACACGGCGGCCCCGGATGCGGACGCAACCCCCGAACTGCCGCCGTTCTCGCCGGGTGGCTGCGGCATGCCCGCGTACGACTGGCTGCCGCGGGACCAGGTCGGGCAGATCGTGTTCCAGGAGGAGGACGCCTCCTGGCTGCTGCCTCCCGAGACGCTGGATGCGATGCTGGCCGAGGTCGGCTTCGAGGCCTTCTCGCCGCTGCCCTACGGGTCGCGCCTCTTCCGGATCCGTTACACCACGCAGGACCGGGGCGTCGTCCGCGAGGCGACGACGCTGGTGGGCATCCCGCAGCCGACGGACGGCAGTGCGGGGACCTACCCGACCGTCCTGTGGCTGCACGGCACCACGGGTTTCAACGACGGCTGTGCCCCGTCGCGAGGGCTGGACGGGGCGGCGGGGGCCGTGCTGATGGCGGCGCTGGGCTACATCGGCGTCGCGCCGGACTACCTGGGCATGGCGGGCTTCGGCGGGCCGTCGGGGATCCCGCATCCCTACCTGGTGGGCGAGCCGACCGCGATCGCGTCGCTGGACGCCGTCCGGGCGGCCTACGCGCTGCTGGAGTCCGGCGTGCTGACCGACGAGCCTGCGCGGCCGGACGGGCGACTGGTCCCGTGGGGGGCGTCGCAGGGCGGTCACGCGGCCCTGTGGGTCGACCGGATGGCCGGCCTGTACGCTCCCGAGATGGAACTGACGGCCACGCTGGCGTTGATCCCGCCTGCGGAACTGACGGGCGAGGCCGAGGCGGCGCTGGCCGCCGGCGGGGAGGGCATCGGGAACTTCGCGGGGTTCCTGACCGCGGCGATGCGCTGGTACGGCAGCCCGCAGTCGCTGGCGGGAGTCCTGACGGATGCCGACCCGAAGCACTACGCGACGGCGGTGCCGGAGGTGATGGACACGGTGTGCGGGACCGGCGGGCTGTTCGACGGCCTGGACCGCGTGAACCAGTTGTACGAACAGGCATTCCTGGACCAGATCGACGCGGTCGGCATGGCGGGGCTGGACCCGTGGGGCTGCTATTTCCGGGAGAACTCGCTGACGACGACGACCTGGCCGCGCGTGCAGGACTCGCCGGTGCTGTTCGTGCTGTCCCAGAACGACGAACTGGTCAACGAGGTGGTCGAGCGCGCCGCATTCGGGGAGATGTGCGGCGAGGGCGGGTACCGGATGCAGTTGATCGAGTGCGCCGGCGCGCGGCATTCGGAAGGCGCCGCGTGGTCGCTGCCCGAGCAGAGGGACTGGATCCGGGCGCGCCTGGCCGGCACGCCGCTGCCCGCCGAGGACACCTGCGTGCTGACGGACCCGGTTCGCTGCAGCGCCCAGCCCTGACGGGCGTCGCGCGGGGATGGCACGGGGGATGCTGCTAGCGCGGCCGCACCCGCACCTCCTCCTCGTGCAGGACCGCCGCCATCTCGCGCACGGCTTCCTTCAGTCCCACGAAGAACGCGCGGGCCATGATCGAGTGCCCGATGTTCAGTTCGCGGACCTGCGGGATGGCGCAGACGTCCCGGGCGTTGACGTAGTCCAGGCCGTGTCCCGCCGCCACTTCCAGGCCCAGCCGTGCCCCGGCTGCCGCGGCGGTCTTGATCCGCTTCAGTTCCTTCGCGCGGGCCTCGCCGGACGAGTCCGCGTAGAAGCCGGTGTGGATCTCGACCTGCTCGGCGCCGCAACGGGCCGAGGCCTCCACGGATTCCACGTCCGGGTTGATGAACAGGCTGACCCGGATGCCGGCGGCCTTCAGGCGCGCCACCGTCGCGGCGATCTCCGCCTCGCGCCCCGCGACCGCCAGCCCGCCCTCGGTCGTCAGTTCCTGCCGTTTCTCCGGCACCAGCGTCGCCAGTTGGGGCCGAACCTCGCACGCGATCGACAGCACGTCCTCGTTCGCCGCCAGTTCCAGGTTCAGCAGCGTCTGGACCGTCTGCCGCAGGATGCGCAGGTCGCGGTCCTGGATGTGGCGACGGTCCTCTCGCAGGTGGACGGTGATCTGGTCCGCGCCCGCCAGTTCGCACAGGCCTGCCGCCAGCACGGGGTCGGGATAGCGGGTCCCGCGCGACTGCCGCAGCGTCGCGATGTGGTCCACGTTCACGCCCAGGCGGATCCTTCGCATGGCGCACCTCCGTTGTCGCGACGAATCATGGACCGGGAAGGCGCCCGGGGGCAAGGGAAAGGGGACAAGAAGCCGGGGCAACGGCAGAACGGAAGGCAGGGGAGGCGGAGGGAGCAGGGCCCCGGCAATACGATGGCGGGGGACAGGGCCCCGCCCCCCGCCTGGAACCGAACCGGGCACGCAGACGGAGTCGCCGCGGGCACGAACGATCACGCGAGGATGCCTTCCTCGCCGGCCGCGTCCAGGATCTGCTGGGCCAGGCGGCGCACGTTGCCCTCGTCCTCGCCCTCGACCATGATCCGCAGCAGCGCGGAGGTGCCCGAGTACCGGACATTGACCCGGCCCTTGTCGGCCAGCAGCGCCTCGGCGTCCCGGATGGCGGCCTGCACGCGGCCCAGCGCCTCGATCGGCGGCTTGTCGCGCACCTTGCCGGACACCGTCACCTGCGGGTACCGCTGGAACGGCGCCGCCAGTTCCGACAGCCGTCGCCCGCTCTCCAGGACGACCTCCAGCACGCGCAGGCACGACAGGATGCCGTCGCCCGTCGTCGAGTGGTCCAGGAACAGCAGGTGCCCGGACTGCTCGCCGCCCAGGTTGTACCCGCTCTTCTGCATCTCCTCGACCACGTACCGGTCGCCGACGTCGGTCCGCACCAGCCGCAGGCCCAGGTCCCGCAGCGCCAGTTCCAGCCCGAAGTTGCTCATCACGGTGCCGACCACGCCGCCGCCCTTCAGCGTGCCCTTGCCGGTCATGTGGCGCGCGCAGATCGCCAGGATCGCGTCGCCGTCCACGACCTCGCCCCGTTCGTCGCACAGGATCGCGCGGTCGCCGTCACCGTCCAGCGCCAGGCCCAGGTCGCACCGCCACTCGACCACCTTGCGGGCCAGCACCTCGGGGTGCATCGCCCCGCAGTTCTCGTTGATGTTGGTGCCGTCCGGGTCCACGCCCATCTCGACGACGTCGGCGCCCAGTTCCCGCAGCACCATCGGGGCGACCTTGTACCCGGCCCCGTTCGCGCAATCGACCGCGATCCGCAGGCCGTCCAGTTCCAGGTCCTTCGGGAACTGCGACTTCAGGTACACGCAGTAGCGCCCGACCGCGTCCTCGATGCGGTGCGCGCGGCCGAAATCGCGGCCCGTCGCGGCCGGAGGCAGGCTCGACGGATCCTCGACCAGCCGCTCGATGCGCGCCTCGACCTCGTCCGGCAACTTGAAGCCGTCGCCGCCGAAGAACTTGATGCCGTTGTCCTCGAAGGGGTTGTGGGACGCGCTGATGACCACGCCCGCGTCGGCCCGCATGCCCACGGCCAGGTACGCGATGCCGGGCGTCGGGATCGGGCCGCACAGGTGGACCTCGCCGCCCATGGACACGATGCCGGCCGCCATCGCGGTCTCGAACATGTAGCCCGACAGCCGCGTGTCCTTGCCGATCACGATGCGCGTGCGGTGGCCCTGCTTGCCGGGGAACATCACCGCCGCCGCCCGGCCCAGCGCAAGAGCCGTCTCGGGGGTCATCGGGGCCACGTTCGCCACGCCCCGCACGCCATCCGTCCCGAACAGCTTCCGCCTCGCATCCGCCATCGTCACTTCCCCTTTCCGCCCTTCCGGTCCTCGCCCGCCGGTGCCGAGATCGTCAGCAGCACGGATCGCGGATTCAGGGCGCAGTCCAGGCCCGTCGGCCGTTCGCACGTCGGCCGGATGCCGTCGTGGCGCGAAACCACCGGGTCGAAGTCGACGGCGTCCACCGTGATCGTCACCGGCGCTGCGCCCCCGCGCACCTTCAGCAGCGAGGGGACCGGCCCCGCCAGCGTCACCTGCACCGTCGCGGGCTCGACCGCGCACACCAGGTTCGCCGGGCAGTTCTTGACCAGGATGTCCATCTTCCCCAGCGACGCCCGGTCCTGAAGCTCCTGCACCGGCACGTCCACCTTCACCCGGTCGTCGTCCAGGAACAGGTACGGTTGCGACGGCTTCTGGATCGCGACCTCGATGCGCGCCTCCTTGTCCATCGACGCCAGGTCGATCGGCCACGTCAGCAACTCGTCGATGGTCTTCACGCTGCTCTTCGCGCCCCAGATGCGGACCTGCGCCGGGTTCGCGCGCGCCCGCTCCCGCAGCACCATGTAGCCCTGCGGAGGCTCGCCCACCAGGTTCGGCCGCACCGGCACGATGCGCTCGGTCTTCGGTTCCAGCGCCACCGCGAACTCGGCCGGGTAGACCGACTGGATCGACAGGCCGGTCACCCCCAGCAACTGCTGCAGGCGCTCGCGGTCGAACACGTACATCGACTCGTTGGAAAAGCCGCGCAGGTCGACCAGGTAGGGGTTCGGCTTGCGTTCCAGCGCACGGGCCAGGCGCGACCAGCGGTCCCGCACGCGCACCCGCAGGGTCCGGGGCAGTTCGCCGGTGAAGACCGCGTGGTCGTCGATGTTGGACAGGACGACGGAAACCTCGATCTCCGCCTCCTTGCCCTTGTCCTCGCGGACGATGACGAACAGCGACAGCGCGATGATCAGGCTGATCAGTTTCAGCCCCAGGTTGTCCAGGAAGACCCGGTGCAGGAGGGTCCTGCGGATGCCCCGGGGACGCGTCGCGCGGTTTCGTCCGCCGGTCTCGCCTTCGTTGTCGTCCGGTCCCATGTCACTCGTCCCCTCGGCCCCGGGGGCCGAACAGCCGCAGCAGTTCGTCGCGCAGCGAGTTCGCATCCAGGCCGCGCCGCAGTTCGGACGCCACGGCCAGCGAGATGATCCCCGACTCCTCGGACACCACGACCACGACCGCGTCGGTGCTCTCGGTGATGCCGATCGCCGCGCGGTGCCGGGTGCCCAGGCTCTTCTCGACCTTCGGGTTCTCGGTCAGCGGCAGGAAGCATCCCGCGTGGCTGATGCGCCCCTTGCTGATGATCACGGCGCCGTCGTGCAGCGGGTTCTCGTGGCTGGGGATGAACGCCGCGAACAGCGCGTCGGCCGTCACGCGGGCGTCGATCGGGATGGCCTCCTCGGTGAACGGCGACAGGTCGGCGCCGCGCTCCAGCACGATCAGCGCGCCGATGCGCTTGGCCGAAAGGCGGGTCGCGGCGCGGATCACCTCGTCGTACATCGACGGACCGCGCTGGCGGGAGGCCCCCAGGAACAGCGGGTTCTTGCCCACCTCGGACAGGGCGCGCCGGATGTCCGGCTGGAACAGGATGATGACGATCAGGATGAAGGACGACACGAACTTCTCCAGGACCCAGTTCAGCGTCGTCAGGTTCAGGAAGGCTTCCTCGGACACGAAGTACAGCGCCAGCACGATCACGATGCCGATCAGCATCTGGATCGCGCGGGTGCCGCGGATCACCAGCATCGCGCGGTACGCCACGAAGTAGACGATGGCGATGTCGATGATCGCGGAGACGATGTCCCATGCCGGGAGGTCGGCCAGGAGTTCGTGCAGGAAGCTCAAGGGCGCACCTCCCGCGGCTGGAAGGCGGGGGCGCGCGCGGCGCGGATGGCGTGGGCGACCGCGACCACCTGGCGCATGGCGCCGACGTCGTGCACCCGGACGATGCGCGCGCCGGCCAGCACGCATGCGCTGACGGCGGCGGCGGTTCCCAGCAGCCGTTCCGACGGGAGTTCGACGCCGGTCAGGTGGCCGATGAATGTCTTGCGGGACACGCCGACCAGCACCGGCAGGCCCAGGGACACGAACGAGTCCAGGTGCGCCAGCAGCGTGACGCACTGCGGCGCGTCCTTGGCGAAGCCGATGCCCGGGTCCAGCCACAGGTGGTCCCGCGGCAGGCCGGCGTCCAGCGCCTGCCGGGCGCACGACCACAACTCCGAGACGCAGTCCGGCAGCAGATCCTGGTAGTCGGTCCGGGCCTGCATGTCGGAGGGCTGGCCCCGCATGTGCATCGCCACCGCGATCGGGCGCTCGCGCCCCAGCAGGGCGGCCATGTCGTGATCCTGGCGGAAGCAGGAGACGTCGTTGACGATCACTGCGCCCGCGTCCAGCGCGGCCTGGGCGACCGAGGTGCGCCGGGTGTCCACCGAGATCGGCATCGGCATGCGATCGACCAGGGCGCGGATGACCGGGATTACGCGATCCAGTTCCTCGGCCTCGCCCACCGGGGCGGCGCCCGACCGGGTCGATTCGCCGCCGACATCCAGGATGTCCGCACCGGCCGCCGCCATCGCCAGGCCGTGGGCGATCGCCTGGTCCGTCTCGCGGTACTGCCCGCCGTCCGAGAACGAGTCCGGCGTCACGTTCAGCACGCCCATCAGCAGGGGAGGGCGGGCCGGATCATGAACGGCGGCCAGCAGGTTCCGGATGGTTTCGTCGCGACGCAACATGGCCCGATTCTACCCGCAACGCGCGGGCGGCACCAAGGCGGCGCCCGGGGGAAAAATGTCCGGTGACGATTCGCCGCGACGCCCTTGAAGAATGCGGGAAAATCCTTATCCTTCCCCCGTGAGACATGGTTCCGACGGTCTTTGACAAGGGGGCGTTCCGGTTTCGACGGGGACGAAGAGGGGTTGGAATGCACGTCCGGGGCCTGGACCCGGTCAGCAATCAGGACCAGTTCAACTGCCAACGACAATTTGGCTCTCGCGGCTTGACCGTGACGTGACATGAGGGGGCGCCCGTAAGCCTCATGTTGCGCAATGTACTCGGGCTGGCGATCCGGCGGGGCTCCCCCCCGCGCCGGCGCAAGATGTCGGGGGAAGGCCGCCTGGGAGGGTGCCCGTGCCCATTCCAGGGGGTCCGAAGGACCACGAGGCTAAGCGTGTAGCACGTCCAATTCCGAGCGTCTTCGGACGGGGGTTCGACTCCCCCCGCCTCCACCAACTTTCCTGCAAGGTCCTGCAATCGCAGGGCTTCTCTGCGGGTGCCCGCCGGGATGGACACATGGCGGACACAAGCCTCACTTCTTCGCCTCCTTCGGCTCCAGCCGTAGCACCACCCTGGACTCCTGGATCGGCGGGATGAGAGCGACCGCTTCCCGCATGGGCAGGGCGTCGGGGTCCGTGTAGACGCCCCTCAGGCCCAGGCTGTGGCCCACCATCGAGGTCGAGGAAGGGAAGTTCGTCCCGGGCCGGCTTGGAACGCGTCCAGGCCCTGTGCGCGAGAGCGTCAGGTGCGCGTCGGCCCTGCCGGCCGCCCGGGGAGCCGCCCGCAACGCTCGCTAGGTCTCGGCGCCTCGAATGGGCGCGTCACCACATCCAGGGGAGGGAAAGAAACCACTACGCGTCGAAACTCGAAAACAAGACATCGACGTGGCCGCGGAAATCATCGAGCAAGCCGCTCGCAATCCGGCGCATGTCCGGATGGGAGGCTGGGGCGGTGCGAAGGGCGAAGAAGTGCCTCCACTCGCGGACGTTCATCGTCATCAGAAGCTCGGTCTTAAGGGAGTTTGGGAGTACGGACCGCGCGTGCTCGGGTTTGGCACCCTCCGACAGGAGCTTCAAGTACGCGGTCTCGCAAGCAAGCATGGCTTCCTGCCAGATCCGGTACGAAGGGTCATCTTCGCCGACCCCGACGAGAAATGAAGGCCGGACGACCGTGATTTCCGAGCCGAACTTCGCATCAGAGTAGTTGCAGAACCTCGTTGACTCTTGAGTATAGCTGGCGATGCGATGCCGAACGATCTCGTGGGACACGCCTCGGTCGCAGATGACTCGAGCAGAAATCGACACATGCTCCAGGACAGAGAAATGGCCGCGGGAAATGAGGCGCTGGACGAACGCTGGCGCAGAGTCGGAGGCAATCACCCCTTCGCTCTTGTATGAAGTTCGCCCTGCTAGTTCGATGAGACGCAGCATCTCCGAGCCTGACGCTGCCCACAGCACTTCCCACGACGGCTCAACGATCTTCATCGGCGGTCCCCGATCGGCGCTTCTGCGGCTTCCTTGGCAACGATGCCGACCTTGTTCATGATTTCAACCTTATCCGCCCGCGACCTGATGCACCCCGCGGGATCGACGGCGCAAACCTGGACCGGAAACGCGGTGTTGAGTTCGTACAGTCGATCTGCGACTGGAGCAGGGAGCTTCTTCCGACTGCCAGCTGGGGGGCGGCGGAAAATCGCAAGGATGCGTTTGACTCGATCGAGTCCCACCTTGTACTCGGTGGCAAGCAACTGAAGCGATTCTACCAGGGTGCTACCACCCGTTACCACGTCGGTGACGAGGACCACGTCCGACCCCTTCGGAATCACAGTCTCTCGGTCGTGCTCACTACGTTCAGTCTTCTCGCGCAAGGGGACAAGATAGGTCACCGGCAGACCTGCCGCGAATCCGATTCCGGCAGCAAGGAGCAGTCCAGGGTACCCTTCGCCGATAACCATCACGTTCGGGCGGACAAGTCCTTCCTGCTTCAACAGATTGACAAAATTGGTCACGATAGCGGCCATCTTCTTCCGCTCGGCCAGGAGTTTCGTCGTGTCGATCCAGTCCCTAACGTGGCGCGTCGGCGTAACCTCGAAGTGCCCGTCCTTAAGTAGGTGGTCGGAGAGGACCCACGATGTCAGGTCGTCGGCGATGTTACCCAACCGCTGTGGCTTATCGGGAATCCTGACTGGCTGATCAAGGGGTGTTGTTGTCTTTGCCCCGTGGTCGTTCTTGGCAGGCTCTTTGATTGGCTGCGCCTGCTTGACGGCGAGACCCTGACCGCGTTGTGTCCTCGGCTTGGCGCTCCTGGAACCTGGTGGAAGAACCTTCCGCAGTTTAGCGTCTTTAGGCTCAACGACTTCGACAGTTTCGTATTTCCACCAATCCAACTCGTCGAGCGCCAACCCGCCAACTTCTTTCAGTCGGGTCTGCAACTTCTCAACGAGTTCGGATACCAGCGTCTTGTCCCGCGGAATGTTGTTACCGGACTGGATGGCGAGCTCGTTGAGATGCAACCGCACGCCCTTCCGTGTCGTGGTCGGGGTGACCTTCAGGATGATCTCGGCTTTGCGCCAGTGGTCGTTTCCAATCCTGTGCTTGGGGAGCACCAGCGTCGAGCAATCGACCGTACGGTCCACGTTGCAGTCGAGTTCATCTCCTATCCGAAGAACTGCCCCGAGGACGCGCATTCGGACCGTACCCTGGTGGCAAGGCTCGGGTGCCTCTGGGATCTCCCGAAGTGTGTGGACCAACACCTTCCCCTTCGCGTCCTTGATGTCAGAGTGCCCAGACATGACCTGATCGACGATCGCGGCTTCAGTCGCGGACAGGGGCGGCTCAACCAGTCCTCCTTGGCTGAGTCGCAGGATCTCCTTCGTAATGAACTTGCCGGCGTCAACCGAATGGGTTCTCCGCTGCTCCGGTGAGGTCGTCATGGTGATGTCGTGGAGCAGCACGGAGACGGCAAGGACGAACAATTCCTCTTGGGAGAGCGAGCCCGGGCCGGTGTAAAAGCCCGTCGCCAGCATCTTGTTCAGCTGCTCGAAGATCCGGACACAGTGGTCGTAGCCATGGGAGGTGAAGACGTCGTTCTTTACTCTTACGTTCGTCGCCATGTGGGGCTGAACGGCGTCGCGAAGCGTCCAGTACCGTCGTTGGTACTCCGCGCCCATGTCCCTAATGATCCTGAATTGGTCTTCCGCCCCGCGTTCAATTCGCATTCGCTACCCCCTCCGTTCCTCAGGGATCTCAACCTTGTACCCGAGTGGTTCGAGATCCTGCCGCCCCACCAAAGCTATGTTGGCGACATTCGGGACCTCTAAGTAGTTGGCGAGGGCGGCAGCGGCAACAAGGCGACCGCCGAGAACCGACAGTGCGGCCTGCGCCATTCGAGCTTCCGTGCCGGTGCAAATCATGTCGGCAACGAGCAGGGCCTTCGCCCTCTTGAGCGGTTCGGCGCTCAGGCTCGTCTTCACCAAGAACTTAGGGCCCAGGTTCACGACGCAATGGAGCGGCTTATCAAGCAACATTGCGATATTGGCAGCCACAAGCGAACCCGTGTAACTGGTCGCGAGAACGATTCCAAATGCATCCCTCTGAACCAATCCAACAATCCGTTCCGCCAGAGCGAACGTCAGGATCCGGACGTGGGTTGGATCTCCGAACAACAGTTTCACGTTAAGGTAGTGCGAGGCACGAAGTCCTGAAGAAGGCAAGGTCACGTCATTCCCGCGGAGGTAGGCCGATACCGCTGCAACCGCGTATTCCTTGACCACGCGCTCGTGGTCCCATGTCGCTTGCAAGGACGCAAGAGCATCGGAACCGGCGATAGCGGGCCTGAAGAAGCACCGGCTCCCGCCGACCTGAACCTCCCGCCAGTATCTGGCGGCCGGCCTAACGTCATCAACCACCCGGTCGAGAAGTTTGTCGTGTCCTCCCGTAATGAGCACATCACGCTGGAGTTCGCCATCTGCAATAGCAGTGAAGGAGTGGTCTTCGATGCGCTTCAGGAACGACAGATCGACCACAAGCGGTGGCCCGGGCTGTTGCGCAGTCGCTACTATCGCTGAAACAAGCGACTCGTTTGCCTCCAAGGACTCGCTCCGTACATCGAAAAGAAGCCGATGGTCCGGCACGTTTGCGGCAACCGGAATCCAGACAAACACGTCGTGGTAGTTCCACTCAATCATCGATGGGCCCCTCTCGTCGCCGAAGACGGAATCTCGAACTCCACATGAACCCCCGTGAAGCTCGCATCCCAAACACGGAGGGGCGACCTGAGCGGGTCAGGCGCCAGTTCCTTCCGCAGGTTCAAGTAACGGAACAACTCGTCCACAACCTGCTGTCTGCTATCTGTTCGCCCAGCGAAACGCTGGTAGTTCGCACGGGTGAATACGACTTGCGTGTCATGAGAGTGAATTCGTACAACTCCGCCCATCGACGTGAGGTCCCTGACGACAGAACTGACCCCGTAGGTCTTTGAACCAACACGTCTATAGACCGCTTCAAGAATCGCCCTTAGATGCTCACGTCCGTCGTTCTTGCGCATCTGCTCGGCTTGAAACAATCGCAGGTCCGGCAACTTCCGCCGAAGCGTTGCCAGGAAACCGACGCCCACATCGGTAACGGCGCACTGCGTACCGAACTCATCGTCACCGATCGCCGACACGAAACACGGTGAACGCCCGTGCGTCATGGAGTTGCGCACCAACTCAACGATGCACTCGCCCAGATCAGCCGCGAGGTCGACGTCCATTCCTTGACTCAAGTCCTTCGCGATCAATTGGTCCGCCGTTTCCAGTTCCCAAGCTTCGCTGAAGCACCGGAGCATCCGGAACTTGCCCGGCGGCCGGGGTGCAAATCCCCCGACGGCCCCGTCGTCGTACGCGAAAAGATGGAAGTCATCGACGAGGGTGAAGAACCCCATACAGTACATGTAGTTCAACAAACTGGTACTGTGCCAATCGAGGATCAACTCGGCCGGGGCCTTGTAGAACTTCTTCAGAACCTGCCCTACTCCGAGAAGGTTGCACAATGCGGTCGCGGTCACGCTGTCGGTCTTTCTCATGTCAATTGCCACGCGAGCACGCGGATCACGTAGAAAAGACTCGTGAAGCGTAGGAATCAGATGGTCGTAGAATACGAACCCTGTAAGCGCTGGCCCGCCGCTTGCCGGCAAGACCACATTCGATGGTTCTTTCACCGGTCCTCGACTAGAGAGGTTCAGGGGAGCCTGGATCGAGTTTCGTCTGCTGTCAAGGGACGATTTGGACGCAGGATTGATGCGTTTGGTCGCCGGAGTTGGCGGTGTGCGCGGCATCGACCTACCGCCGCCGATGGACCGGGACGTCAAGGCGCCGGCCATGTGCCTCTCGAAGCGCCTTGGGCCGGCTACCCGAACTCCACCTCCCCCCGCGCCTGCTCCCGGATGCTGGCGAAGCCGCCGCTGGCGACGATGACGTGGTCCAGGACGCGGATGTCCAGGGTGCGGGCGGCATCCACTAGGCGCTGCGTGAAGCGGACGTCCTCGGGGCTGGGGGCGGGGTCGCCCGAGGGGTGGTTGTGCACGAAGATCGCGCGCCCCACCGATTCCTTGACCAGCAGAGTCATCACCTGCCGTGGGGTCAGGTTCACGCCGGACTCCCAGCCGCGGGCGATGACCCATTCGCCCAGGACGCGGTTGCGGGCGTTGACGGCGACGGCCATGAAGACCTCGACGGGCTCAGTCCGCAGGTGCTGGAGCCGCTCAGCCACGTCGGCGGCGTTCATCAGGGCACGGCCCGGGTCGGCAGCGGTGCAGGACACGCGCCGGCCAAGTTCGACAGCCGCCAGCAGGCGCTCGGCGCGCCGGCGGCCCACGCCGGGGATGCAGGAAAGCTCGGGGATGCGACGGGACAGCAGGCCGTGGGGGGTGCCCACGGCGTCCAGGACGCGGCGTCCGACCTCCGGGTCGTCGGCGGAGGAGAGCAGCAGGGAGAGGACCTCGGCGTCGGACAGGACGGTCGCCCCGAAGGCGGCCATCCGCTCGCGCAGCTGGGACATGGGACCTCCTGGTAGTTGGTGATGAAGGGGCCGGGACGCTGGCCAGGTGCACCGGCGCCCCGGCCCCGGGGACGGCTACTCGTCGTCCAGGACCGCCTCGATGATCGTCAGGACCACCACGGCCACGATGCCGGGGAGGCTCGGGCTCTTCAGCAATTTGGTCCAGAAGGTCGCCATGCACATCACCTCCTTCACGGTCCCGCTTCCACCCACCCAACGACTCGGTGGAGGCTGGCGTGCATGGCAGACGAGGTCACCGCAGCAGGTCACACGATGCTCGCGCGCTTCGAGAAGCCCCTGGCGTTCCCGGTCTTCTTCACGACCGTCCACCCCGAGAAGCTGGACGCCCAGTTCAAGGGCCGGTGCGTCGTGGTCGAGACCACCAAGCTGGCCGATGAGGAACTGGTGCGGTTCCTGCGTAGGGTGGGCCGCGCGGAAGGTCACTCCCTGTCGTCCGGTGACACCGGAACTGTCATGGCCGCCCTGCGGAAGCGCAAGGTCGTCGGGCAGGTTCGGGACGCCCTGGTGGAACTGGAGACCTACCTCCGTATCCACGCGGCGGCCGAGGTCGCCTCGGGGACGTGATCGGGTCTCCGACCGAATCCGACAGACTCAGCCCCGGCAAGACCCGCTTCGCGGCGACCTTCGAGGGTTCCCAAAATCGCGGGTTAGGGATCGGGCTCGCGTTGTGCGCCGGTTCGTCCTCCGGCCGACGCAACCCCCTGATCTCTCGATTGCCCCCTGCTCGATGCGCCCGGCGGCGACGACCTCGGCCAGCCCGAAACGGTGGCGAACCCCCGGCCCAACCCCCACCGGGTAGCCCGATTCCGACCCCGCCGGGGGTAGAGGGAAACAAGCCCGATTTTTCGGGCCATGACGGCTGGGGGGTGTCCCCGTCGGTGATCCGTCTATTAGGCCCCCCTTGGCAGGAGGTCGTGATGAGCAAGGCCAGCAAGATGGGGTGCAAGCAGAAGCGGGTGCCGACCGGCCTCGTGTCGCTGGACGAGGCCGCCCTCGCCCTCGGGTGCAGCCGGAGGACTCTGGAGCGCCTCCAACAGACGGGCGAACTGCCCGTCGTCCGGCTCGGCCGTCTGGTCCGGGTGGACCTCGTGACCCTGCTGGCCCGGCTCCGTGACCAGGGAGACGCCAGATGACCCAGCAGGTCGAGGACGCGGGCGCGTGGCCCAGCGCACGGCGGCGAGGTGACTGATGGCTGGCAAGCGGGGCCACCGACATCTGGCTCGTGAGCGGCGGCGGCGCATCGACGCCCTGCACCGGGCCTACGAGTCCCTGGAACCGCTCAGGGTGGAGCCCCTGACGCAGTGGGTCGGCGGCAGCGCGCTGACCTTCTCGAAGGGCTCGGCGCCGAAGCCGGTCGCAGCGACGTCGCGGGCCAGCACTTGGGGTGTCAGGTTCATGTCACCTCCGCCCAGGTGCGATGGAGCACCCGCTCGGGCACGACTAGATTCCAGCGGCGGAGGAACTTCCCGGGCTCGCGCCTGCTTCGCTCCAGGTAGGCAGGACGGGCCGGGATGCGCTGGCGGAGCCGATCCAGGTGATGGTCCTCCACCATCAGTTCCTCGCGGTGCTGTTCCAGGTAGAAGCCGACCTTGGCGACGGTCACGGCCGAGCCCAGCAGGAACGCGTAGTCGGTGACGGCGTCCAGGTCGAAGAACTCCACGGCTTCGAGCGAGCGCCAGATTTCCTCCCAGCCGCCGCCATGCCGGGGGGCGTCCAGGACGTCGACGAGGGTCCGTTCGAGGGTGGTCACCCGCACGGTCCCGCCGGCGCGAGGCTGTTCCAGGATTCCGCCGCCGTTGTCCGGCAACCCCCGAAGCGACGGCGGCACGGGCACCGGCACGAACTCGGACCCGCGGAACCCGAAGGGCTTGGCGCGGGTCGAGGTCAGGAAGGGCAGCGTGCGGGAGAGCGAGTGGGCCTTGCCGTGGAACTGGAGCGCGCCGTGGTAGGCGACGACGGCGTCAGGTGCGAGGAGAGTTGCGAGGACGTAGGGGTCGACCGCCAGGGTCGCCGGCGACTGTCCGCGGGGCACGACGGCGTACAGGCCCCTGCGGACGCGGAGCAGGTTGCCCGCGCGGACGTGCTGCTTCAGGGCCTCCACGCTGGCCGTCGCGCCGAGGGCGTTCCCTTCCCGGTGGGCGGCCTCGAAGTCCTCGAAGCGGAACACCGGGTGGGTCGCGAAGTAGTCGACCGGCTTCATGCTGCTTGCCGTATCCAACGCCAACAGGGATAAAGAATACCCGTACAGGAGACTAGTGACAAGTCGAGGGGCCGCGCTATCTTGCTGTTCGTCTCCGCAACAGGGGTTCCGGACCCCCGTTCCTGGGCCCCTGCGAAGGGGGATCCGTGGACACGCCACGGACACACGAACCTCTCGGAACAGGGTCTTCCGGTGCGGGATGATGCGGGACCGTGCGTAATGGAAGTTTGCGTACCTATTGGACAAAGCAAGGAAGTCGCGGAGTTGGGGAGACCCCCGAGAGGGTCCCCCCGCCTGACCCCGCGCTTCAGGGCCGATCGAGGACCCAGTACCGGACCTCGGGGTCCCCCTGCTGGCGCCGGTTCGACTGCGGGTAGACCACGGCCGCCAGGTGCAGGGCCCCGGCGGCGTCCACGGCCGCGGCGACCGCCTCGGACTCGCCCTGGTGCAGTTCCACGTCCGGGGCCGCGATGCCCACCCGGTTCAGCAGCGCGTCATACAGCGCCACGCGCGGCCCGAACTCCGACTCGCGCCAGGCGAACCAGAAGCGTCCGTCGCCGGCCGGCAGCACGACGGGGTATTCCGAGTGGTCGGTCAAGCCGTACGTCTGGGAGACGTTGACGGCCTGGCCCTGCACCACCGGCACGTCGTCGTCCCCCAGGACGTAGCGCTGCATGAAGATGTCGTAGACCGCGGTACCGCCGTCCGGGCGGCAGTAGGTCAGGATGCCGGAATCGGCACCCAGGGGATGCACCTGCATCCAGGCCTTGGACTGGGGGTCGGGAAGATCCAGGTTGCCCCGGGCCACGGGCTGCAGCCAGCGCCCGTTGCGATCGGCCGATCCCGGGACCCGTCGGGCGATGGCCCAGGCCGGCCCCAGGGGGCGCGTCCCGGCGTCCTCGACGACCCACTTCTGGAAGGGGGCCACCACGAGGGCCGCCGGCCCCGGGCCCCACTCGGCCCGCGCTGCGAGAGGCACGATGGAGGGGCACTCGCCGTAGCCCATGTAGTAGCCGCCGGGATAGTCCGCCAGTTCCACCGAGGCGTCGGGCCACGGCAGCGGCGGTTCCGAGGGGCCGGGGATCGGGAAGGCGTAGACGACGTCGCGTGCCTTCTGGCTGGGCCCCAGGCTCCCGTCGGGGTTCATGATCTGGATGGACGGCTCGATGGAATCGACGACCGCCATGGGCCCGGTGGGCGACCACGCGACCGAGAGGTTCCGGGCCGGCATCCAGCCCAGCAGGGGCAGCCCCGAGAAGTCGATGATCGAGGTGTCCGGGGCTTCCACCGTTCCATCCCGCCACCAGGCCGTGCGCAGGTCGGCCTCGCCGAAGGACCACAGGACAACCGCCTGGCGGCCGTCCGGATCGGCCGCGATCTTCGGCGGGGCGAAGCGGGTCACGCGGGCTCCCGGCGCGTCGCGGGTGCTCAGCACGACCTCGGCACCGTCCACCGGCCCGGCGCGCAGGACCAGTTCCAGGTCCGCCCGGGAGTAGGCCAGCAGCACGGTTCCCCCCGCGATGGCCAGGGCCGGCGTCGTCGCGCCCGGCACGACCAGGCGCGCTTCGGGCCACTGCAGCTTCGCGGGTTCGCCGCCCCCCTTGTCCTTCCCGGGGTCCCGGGGATGGTCATAGACCAGGCCGTCGGGCGGGTCCTCCGGGACGTCGGGCAGGCCCTTCGGGTGCCCGCCCCCGCAGGCGACCGGCAGAAGGACCAGCGCCGCGATCGTCGTCATCGGCAGGAATCGCACGGGAATCCGGGTCATGGCGGTGTGCCTCCCTCGGGTGCTGTCGGGGGGGGCTGGGGCGGGGTCGGATCGTTGTCCAGGAGATCCTGGGCGGTGTCGGCGGCCGCCTCGCCCGCGTCCAGGGCCGACCGGGCGGGGTTCGTGACCGTCTGGATGCTGCGGCCGACCGATTGCACCGCGTGCTCGCCCCCCTGCACCGCGTGGTTCCGGATGCGGTTCCCCTTGTCCGCCGCCACGTCGGTGGCATGGTCCGCCTGCGTCCGGATGTCCGCGGCCTGCTGCGTCGCATCGTTCGCCTCCCGGACGCGCTGGGCGTTGTTGCCCGTGGCCAGGTCGCGGATGCCGTACAGGATGCCGACGCCTACGGCGACCGCACCCAGGAGCGCCCATCCCAGGATCCGCCCGTTGGGGTCCGACCTCAGGACCGGGTCCCCGCCCGCGTAGGTGTATGGCCCCGAAAGAGGCGCGAACCCCTCGGGCTCGGGCTGCAGGAACTCGCCGACCGAGGGGTCGTAGAGGCGCGGCCCGATGGCGTAGAGGCCGGTCTCCTCGTCCAGGAAGACGCCGTGGAAGCCCGGGCGAGGGCCCGTCATCGCGGGCGTCGCCAGGGGCATGCCGAAGCAGTCCTCCCGGGCCGCCTCGAAGGTCCCCGTCTCGTCCGACCAGCCGACGACGCGCCCGAAGGGATCGAAATGGACGAACCTCCGGGCGCCGTCCGCGGCCACGGCCGCGCCGAAGCCCAGGAACCCTTCCACGTCCGCCACCATCCACTCGCGGCCCGAGGGCTCGCGCACGCGGACCAGCCGGTCCGTGTCGGGCAGGTAGCCGTAGTGCCAGGATCCCGCGTCGGTGGTCCGCTCGACCCGGCGGCCCAGGTCGTCATGGCGGTACCGAGCCACGACGGCGCCGTCCACCAGGGCCTCGGAGGGCAGGCCCCCCGCGCCGTATCGCAGTTCCAGCACGCCCGGTCCGTCCGGGCGCGGGGTCCGCTTCGTGACCCGGCCCCGCGAGTCGTGTTCCCAGGTCGCCGACGCGCTGTCCACCAGGCGCCCGCCCGCGTCGCGGGTCCACGTTCCCGCGGCCGACGACGCCCGTGCCGCGCCCCGGTCCCAGGTGGCGGTCTCGCCCGTGTCGCCGCAGGCGACCAGGCGCCCGGCGCCGTCCCACCCGTACGTGCGGTCCACCGTGCCCAGCCTCGTGTGGTTGGGCCTCGGGCCGTCGCCGTACTGCCACTCCACGCGGTACGTGCCCCCGGGAGCCTGCTCCTCCTGCCAGGTGGGACGGCCCTGGTCATCGTACTCGCGCACGGTGCGGACGCCGTTGGCCCGCTCGATGGCCACGACCCGGCGTCCCTGGTCGCGCAGGACCTTCGCCAGGGACGCGTATCCGCCCGGGACGCCCTGCGGTTGGACCCAGACCTCCTCGACCGTGTCGTCGAAGGCGCGGCGGACGCGCAGGGAGGCCACGTCCAGCAGGTCCAGGACCTGGTCGCCCACCTCATCGACCCGGTTCACGTGCAGGGAGAAGGAGACGCCGTCCCCCGTCGTACCGGACGGCGAAACCGACAGCGTGGCCAGCCCCTTCCCCTTCGCCCACGTGAAGGCCTCCCGGACGGCCCCGTCCACGCGCTTCTCGACGCGCCCGGTCTCGTCGAACTCCACCAGGGCCGTCGCCCCCTCGGCCGGTCCGCCGAAGGATCGCCGCCAGGGTCGGCCTGCATCGTCCCACTCGACGGCCTGCGTGCTGCCGTCGTTCCAGCGGACGGAGACCAGGCGGCCCGCCAGGTCGTAGCCGTACTCCTCGGCGCCCGAGGCCGCGTCCGCCTTGCCGGCAAGACGCCCGTGCTCGTCCCACTCCTCGGTCCAGGCCCGGCCCTCGCCGTCCTCGGCCCGCAGGATCGCCGAGGCGGGGACGGGTTCGCCGGCGGACTCCCAGGCGGCCGTGGCGGCCCGCGTGAACGACCAGGACTCCAGGATCTCCCCGCCGTCCGCCGACACGCGCCGCTGCGCCAGCAGGCCGCCGCGCGTGTCCCAGTCGGATTCCGTCACGCCGGTCCGGGGGTCCTCCATCCGGACGACCCGGCCGGCGGCATCCCGGGTCACCCGCCAGGTCCAGCCCGCGGTGCGGTCCGGCCGGCCCTCGAAGACCTCGACGGTGTTCCCCGCGGAGTCGTGGGTGACGACGTGTTCCAGGCCTGCCCCGTCGGTCAGGGCGCGGAGCAGCCCCCGGGCTGCACCGGTGGTCTCCCACAACCAGCGTGTGGTCCCGCCGTCGGGGTCGATGCGCAGGGACAGACGCCCGGAACTGTCCCACTGGAAGCGCGTCGTGCGATGGCGCGGGTCCTCGCGCTCCAGCAGGCGGTCGTCCAGCACGGGGCGGTAGCCCGGCATGTCCTCCGGGCGCCCCCACCGGTACTTCCAGGTCTCGCCCGTGTCCTCGTTCCGCCACTCCGTCAGGCGTCCGGCGGCATCGTAGGCCATGGCCATCACGCCCCCGTCCCCCGCGACGCGCCGCGTGGGGCGTCCCCAGGGGTCGCGGTCCCACCGGGTCGTCCGTTCCCCCGGTCCCTCCACCCGAAGACCCCGGGCCGTGACGGCCACCTGGATTTCGCCCCCGCCCGGCAGCGGGATGACGCCCACGGCCTCCCGGGCCCGGACGTCGCTGGCGATGCGCGCCGCGCTGAAGGCGGCAGGGGCCACCATCACCTGCCCGTCGGCCGCGACGATCAGCCGGCCGCCCCGGATGGGGCTGAGGACCGACAGCAGGCGGTCGCCCTGGTACTCGTAGGTCCAGGTGCCCTCGTGGCGGCCCGGCAGCCCCAGCCGCCGCTCCACCAAGCGCCCCTCCTCGTCATGGCGGAAGGAGGCGGTGACCTCCCCGGGAAGCAGAACCTGGAAGGCCGTCGCGCCGGTTCCTCCCGGAGACCAGACCGTGGCCCGCCCCGTCGCGTCCGTCACCTTGGACAGGGCCCCGTTCGGGCCAAGATATTCGAACCGGAAGAGGACCTCCCCCGACAACTCGATGCGGTCCAGGCGCGGCGGGTCCAGGGGCTGTCCGCAGGTCTCCTCCTCGAGGGGACGGTCCCAGTCGCGGGCGTAGACGAAGATCAGCGGAGGGTGGCCGTCCCGGCCCCGCGACTGCAGCAGGCCGCGGGCGTCGTAGGTCTCCATCGTGCCGTCGTCCAGCACGCGCAGCCAGGTCCCGTCCTCCTGCCGGGTCAGCACGGACCCGTCTCCCGCCCCGTAGGACATCAGGGTGTCCGCCGGCGGCTTCCGACCCTCCACGAAGCCGGCCACGCCGGGGCCGCCCAGCAGCACCTCGGACCCCTCGCCCGGGGCCAGGGACAGCACGCCCGACACCGCCGCGTCCTGCAGGGGGCCGCCGACGCCCCGGACCTCCGCCTCGCTCGACGAGGCCGGCCGGGTCACCGACTCGACCTCCCCGTCGGTCGTCACGCGGCGCACCCGGGCGCCCTGATCGCCACCGGCCCCCGCGTCGTGGAACCACAAGCGGTCCTGCCGGTCCACCGCGAGGGTCGTGGGAGAACCCACGGTCGCCTCGGCGGACGGCCCGTCCCGGATCGTCCCATCCCCCGCCCGGCACCTCGGAAGGACGGCCGGATCCTCCAGGCCGTCCACGTGCCGGTAGATGCAGGGCGACATGTCCGGCGTGTAGAACAACTGCCCCTTGGAGTCGAACGCCACGTGGTGCCAGTGGGGCGTACCCTCCTTCACGCGCAACTGGTGCAGGCGGCCCTCCCTCGATTCCCAGAGGTCGCCGCCCGGCATCGAGAAGACGACGCGGTCGGAGGTCGGGTCCTGGGCCAGCGTCGGCGGCGCCTGCCCGCAGAAGGCCGTGTCCGTCGCGGTACCGCCCTCCACGGGGCCGGTGCAGTTCGCCTCGTCCCCACCGCCGACGACCCGCGTCGAGGAACCGTCGGGGGCCAGCCGGTGGATCCCCCGGGCGCTGGACACCAGCACGTCGCCCTCCCGGCCGGCCGCGATGGTCTCGGCGGTGGACCAGTCCGGCGGTTCGCCCGTGGTCGCGCCCTCCCCGGCGACGCGCTCCAGGACGCCTTCGCCGTCGTCGCGCCGCCAGACCTCGTGCCGCCCCCGGAACAGCGTGTAGGCGACCCCGTTCGACCGGGCGACCCGCGTGTCCTGGATGTCGGCATCCGACAGGCCGGCCGCGGCCAGGTCGGCCCGGTGATCCTGAAGGAAGGGCTCCTCGACGGGGCCGTAGACGCGGGCGGGCAGGTCGCGCTCGCCGGCCAGCAGGATCCGGTCCGCCCGGCACCAGGGCTGGACCAGGCGCGTCAGGCCCTGCAGGTGCCATCCCGGCCCGTAGGGACTGTCCCGCCGCACGTCCCGGGCGACGGTCGTGAAGGCGGTCCGGCCGCGCTGGACGGGTGCCGGCGCATCGACGGGCAGGCCGTCCCCGCCGGCCAGGGCCGCACCCGCGGCAGGGCGGGTGAAGGATCCGGAGGCCGACTCCAGCAGGTGGGCCTCCGCGGGCCGGGATGCATGGATCTCCACGTCCACGGCCTTCGCCACGGATTTTGGGGCCGCTGCCGCACCCTCGCCCTCCGGGCCGCCTTCCCCGTCGTCGGGCTTGCCGGCCGCCTCCAGGGCCGCAGCGACGACCGGCACCGCGTCCGGGACCGTGGGGGCTTCCGCGGTGGCGGCCATTCGGGCGGACCCGAGGGGGCTGGTCACGCGAACCGACAGGGTCTCGCCCGCCCCGGCATCGGGCAGGCCCACGGGGACCTCGATCCCGTCGGACAGCGTGCGCGAATCGAAGAAGAAGGTCAGGCCCACCGGCCCGTCGTGGCGGACCAGTGGCGGCAGGTCGAAACCCGCCTGCAGGGCGCCGCTGCGGGGCTCGACCCGCGGGTCACCCCGCAGGAAGGGGCTGTTCGATCGATGGAGCGTCGCGACTTCGGGCCCGCGCACGGCAGGGTCCGGCAGGACCGGCAGGGAGGCCGCGAAGGTCGACAGGTGGTCGGTCTCGAAGGCCAGGCGCCCGTCGGCCTCGATCCAGCCCGTGCCCGCGTCGATCCAGGCCCCGGCGTCCGGGTCGAAGCGTCCCACGGGCACCTCGGTGCCCTCGGGGAGCGCCACGTCCAGGACCACGCGGGCCAGCAGGGGCGCCGCGGGCTGGACCCCGCCCGCGTCCAGGACCACCGCGGCCAGTCCCGACACGGGGACGCCGGGGGCCTCGGGCAGCGGGGCGGGCAGGCGCAGGTCGTCCCGCAGGGGGTCTCCCAGGGGGATCCGCCCCAGGGAAACGGTCACCGGGGAGGCGAATGCGCCGGGAGGCACTTCCAGGGTCACGTCATCGCCGGCCGCGGCCACCGTCGCCCCCGTCGTCCCCACCTCGGACGAGGCCGAGGCAGGAACCATGATCACGGGAGGAAGTTCCACCGTGCCGCCCAGGCCGGCCGCCAGGGTCCGCTCGGCGGGCACGTGTCCCGGGCAGCGGATCCGAAGGGCCCGGGAGGAGGCGGAGACGTCCAGTGCCCGCGAGAAGCGGCCGCCGGTGCCGGTGGATGCGACGTTGACGAACGCGCCGTCCACGGACAGGTCGATGGAACAGTCCGCCAGGGGGCGCTCGGCCGGGTCCAGCACGGCACCTCGCACCGCCAGGCCGGTCCCGTGCAGGTCGCCGGGAGACTCGTCCCCGTCGCCGGGGTCGCCCGCCGCGACGTCCCCCGGGTCGGCGACGTCGGCGGGCTGGGGATCGCCTCCGCCGCCGCATCCCGCCGCCACGGTCGCCGCCGCCAGGACCCAGGCCGCCCACGCCAGCATCCCGCCCGACCGCGCCATTCTGCCCTCCCGCTCGAAAGGGGTCCCCCGAAGCCGATCGACGAAGGAGGACCCTGGTATGCGGCGATGCTACCGTGAAAGCCGCACCGGAGGCCACCGCATTTCGGCGGTGGCGACGGCAGCCCGTTTCCGGCGTCAGGGGCGGCGGCACGCCGGAGACTGGCTGGGCGGACGTGACCCGATCAGCGGGGCGCGAGGAAGGCGGGTTCCTGCGTGCCGTCCGGGCGAGCGACCCAGGGCGTCCAGGCCAGGGTGATGCGTTCGACCGACACGTCGGACTTGCGCGGGCGGATCGCGATCTCCTGCACGGGGATCGGCGACGACGGGGCCGCCAACTTCGCGGTGGCCAGGCGGATCTCCTCCTCCAAGGCCCCCAGCGCCTGCCGCTGCTGTTCCAGCATCGCCTGCGCCCGCGCCACGTCCTCCCGTTCGCGGGCGGCCCGGCCGACGCCCCGCGCCGCGGTCATGGCGCGCCCCACCGTCCCCGTGCCGACGGCCTTGCGGCCCAGCAGGGCGCCCAGCAGCGTGGCCCCGAACGAGATCGCGGTCTGGACCTTCTGGCCCCCGTACTGCGATTCCTCGCGCTGCACCCGCTCCTCGGCGACACGGATCCGCTCCCGGATCCGCGCGACCTTGGGGCCGTACCCGGATCGCAGGCGCTCGATCTCCGTGTCGCGTCGTTCACGGGCGATCAGGGCCAGCCGCGCCTGGAAATCCCCGGCGGTCTCGTCGGGACGGGACACGGCATCGAGGTCCGGCGCGGACAGCAGCGTCAGGGTTCGCACCCGGTAGAGGTGCGCGGCCAGTTGGGTCTTCCACGCCGCGTAGTTCCGGCCCTGGGCGGCGGGCGGGGGAAGCGCCTCGAAGCCGTCCGCGTCCGGCGCACCCGGCGCGAGTTCGACCGGTTGCTCCAGGTACAGCGCCTGGTCCCACGGGATCCGGACTCCCTCCTCGGGGAACGGCACCGCGACGGCCAGGGGGCGCCAGACGTCCACGCCCTGGCGGGCGCTGGCGAAATGCACCTGGCACTGCCCCAGGAACATCGGGCGCCAGCGGACTGCTGCCGCGTCGGCCCGGGTCACCACGAATGCCTGGGGCACGTCCGGGGGGAGCGCCTGAACAACAGGCGGCGGGGCCGGGATCGCCTGCACGGGCGGGGCCGGGATCGCCTGGGCGACCGGCGCGGCCGCCCCTTCGACGGCCCGGGCCTTGCGGGGCGCCATCAGTTGCTGGATCTGGACCTTCGTCAGCGGCCCGCGCAGGTACGACATCGCCCAGCGGGTCTGGAACACCACCGGGCCGTCCTCGTGGACGTCGTGCATCAGGAAGACGCGGTTGCCCAGCGACGATAGCACGTCGTCGATCCGGGCCCGATCGAATGCGCCGCCGGCGGCCGCGCCCTCCAGCCCGTCCAGCACCCGGGCCTTGTCCCGTTCGGTCTGCAGGCGCCCGATGAACCAGGTGCCGGCGTTCGACAGGCCCTTGTAGTCCAGGTCCACCGGGTTCTGGGTGGCCAGCAGGACGCCCAGGCCATACGCCCGGGCCTGCTTCAGCAGGGTCAGCATCGGCGTCTTGGAAGGCGGGTTCGCGGTCGGCGGGAAGAACCCGAAGATCTCGTCCATGTAGAGCAGGGCCCGCAACGACGACGTCCCGGGCTGGGTCCGCACCCAGGCCAGCACCTCGTTCAGCAGCAGGGTCACGAAGAACATGCGCTCAGTCTCGGACAGGTGCGCGATGGAGAAGATCGAGATCCGCGGGCGTCCTTCCGGCGTGACCAGCATCCGCGCGATGTCCAGGGGTTCCCCTTCCATCCACGGCGCGAATCCCGGGGACGCCAGCAGGTTGTTCAATTGCATGGCGAGGGCGAAGCGATCCCTGGCGCCGAAGAACGACTCCAGGTCCATGACCCCGATGCGGTCGAAGGGGGGGGACTGGATCTCCCGGATGAGGCCCGCCAGGTCGAGGTCCCGGCCGGCCCGCCAGGCCCGGTCCAGCAGGTTCGACAGCAGGATGTGCTCACGGCTGCGGACCGGGTCCGCCTCGATCCCCAGCAGGGCCAGCAGCCCCCCCACCGCCGACAGCACCCGTTCGCGGATCGCGTCCTCGTCGGCCGCCAGGGCTGCCGGCGGGGCCGCGAAGGACCGCAGGATGCTGACCGGCAGGCCCGCGTTGCTCCCAGGCGTGTACAGCGCGACGTCGGCCGCCTCCCTCAGGCGCCGGATCCGGGCACCGTCCTGGCCCCATTCCGCCAGGCCGGCTCGCCAGGTCTTCGACACCTCCTCGGCCTGCTGATCGATCGTCCGCCCCTTCCGGTCGGCCTCGCCCGGGTCCACCCAGGGCTGGAAGTCGGAGGGTCGCAGGTCGGGAAAGGTCAGCGCCAGGTTCGCCAGGTCACCCTTGGGATCGATGACGATGGCCGGGATGCCGTCGATGGCAGCTTCCTCCAGCAGGGCCAGGCACAGCCCGGTCTTGCCCGAACCGGTCATGCCCACGCACAGGCCGTGGGTGGTCAGGTCGCGGGCGTCGTACAGCAGCGGTTCCTCCGTGACCTTCCGCGCGGCCAGGTCGTATCGTCTGCCGAGGTAGAAGGCGCCCAGTTTCTCGAAGTCCGCCACGCCAATCTCCTGCTGGAACCAGGACGATTCTAGCCCGAAGATCTCCCGGTCGATAGCCGGGCATCGCCAGCATCTCCTGCGGGCGCGACGGTAGGCCACGCACCGGCGGGACACCGGAATCCCTGCAATATCCAGCCCCAGCCGTGCCCGTGGGGCGACCTGGCCCCGGCCCGGGCGTAAACTGCAGTTCGAGCCGGTTCAATGCCGACACCCATGCGGTCGGCACGGACGTATCCACCCTGACATGGAGGCGCGTTTCATGGTTGACACCGACGACTACGACCGGGAGCAGGTGCTCGGGGACATCAAGCCATTGCTCCGGAACGGGATGTGGCCGGAGTTCCCCCTGGATCCGGGCTGGTATTTCGGACCCGTGTCCGGACCCGATCAGAGCGTCAGCGGCAAGTACGGGCACCGGCACCAGTTGCACCTCATGCAGCAGGTCCTCGCCCGCCTGGGCTGGGAACTCGAGGCCGACGGGCTCTACGGGCCGGCCACGCGCGAGGCGACGCTGGAGTTCCAGCGGAAGAACGAACTGGCCGCCGACGGCCTCATCGGACCCGACACGTGGAATGCGGCCTGGCAGGCCCTGATCCAACAGGGCATCGACGACCTGTGACCCGCCTTCCTCGCGAAGGACGCGGCCCCGCGGTCCGGTCCTACAGGGAACGTGCCGCGAACGTGTCGCCCTGGGAGAGGTCGCCCGCGCGGAATCCCTTGAAGAACCACTCCCGGCGCTGGGCCGAGGTGCCGTGGGTGAAGGTGTCGGGCGTCACGGTGCCGCGCGTGGCGGCCTGGATGCGGTCGTCGCCCACCGCGCTGGCGGCACCCAGGGCTTCCTCCAGGTCGCCTTCCTCCAGCAGGTTCATGCGCTTCGCGTGATGGGCCCAGGCGCCGGCCAGGTAGTCGGCCTGCAGTTCCTGCCGCACCGAGATCGAGTTGAACTCCCGTTCCGACATCCTCCTGCGCAGGTCGTTGACCTGGTCGGAAATCCCCAGCAGGGTCTGGACGTGGTGCCCCACCTCGTGGGCGATGACATAGGCCACCGCGAAGTCCCCGGGGGCCTTGAAGCGGTCGCGCAACTCGTTGCAGAAGGACAGGTCGATGTAGACCTTCCGGTCCCCCGGGCAGTAGAACGGGCCGCTGGCCGCATCCGCGAAGCCGCAGGCCGACTGGACGCTGCCCGTGAACAGCACCAGCCGGGGCGGCACGTACTCGCGGCCCTCCTTGCGGAGGATCGCGGTCCACGTATCCTCGGTTTCGGCCAGCACGACGGACACGAAGGCCGCCAGTTCGTTCTCCTCGGCCGTCGGCACGTAGTCGGCCGCGGGTTCCGAACCGCCCTGTTGCAGTCCCTGCAGCAACTGGGTCGGATCCCCGCCCAGGAACCAGACGGCCAGCACCAGGACGACGGTCCCGATGCCCCCTCCCACGACACGCTTCGCGGACAGTCCCCGCCGATCCTCGACGTTCTCGCTGGCGCGCCTTCCCTTCCAGAGCATGATGCCCTCCCTTGCACAACGGCCGGGCGGAATGGAGCATGGCCCATGCTAGCACGATGGCCGGAAGGAAACGCCGCGGGAGTGCTATCCTGCAGCCATGAAGCCGCTGCACTTGCGCCACCTGACCGAGGGGGAACGGGCGCTGGCCCGGGAGGTCTTCGGGGACGGGATCCGGCTGCAGCGCGTCAGGCTGCTGTCGCTCCCCTGGTGGGGGCGTGCCTTCGTGCCGGGCGCGGGGCTGATCGTGTGGCCGGCGGCCGAGGCGATGGACGACTTCTCCGCGGCGCCTCTCCACGTCCAGGCCGCGCTGGTGCACGAACTGGTCCACGTCTGGCAGGCCCAGCACGGCACCTGGCTGCCCTGGGCCAAGATCCGGGCGGGCGACAAGGCGGGGTCGTACGCCTACGACCTCGATCGCCAGCCCGACTTCGCGGCGCTCAACATCGAACAGCAGGCGATGGTCATCGAGGACGCCTTCGCCGCCTCGCGGGGAGGTTCCGCCCCCTACCCGGCGGAACGCTACGCCGAGGCGAGCGCCGCCTGGAGACGAACCTGAACTGGGCGTCGGGAGGGCGCGCGTCGGCGCCTCCGGTCGTCCCGGTCAGGGCAGCACGTAGACCCACTGGACCTGGACGAAGTCGTCCCCGGTCCGGAAGGTGCCGTCGGGACCGGCGTCGTACCGGCGCTGCTCGGTCATCCGGCCCTCGCCGTCGTGGTCGAACTCGGTGTAGCCGCCCATGACGCCCGACCCGTCGTACCAGGCCTCCGTCGCGACGAGCCCCTTGGAATCGTACGTGTACACCGTCGGCCAGAGGTCGGTGTCGTCCGCGGTGAACCACGTCGCGTCGGGGCCGGGGGCGGTCGGCTGGAACGACTGGATCAGCAGGCCGCGCCCGTCGAACGTCTTCTGCTGGCGGAACCCGAAAGGCTCGTCCCCCGAGAAGGGCACTCCGTCCGATCCCACGCCGGAGTAGCTGTCATAGAGGGTGTTCTGGCCGTTCTCGTCGAACGTGCGCGACTGGTGGTAGCGGAAGACGTCATCGCCGGTGCCCCACTGCGCGTCGGTGCCGGCCCCGTTGTAGTTGACGAGGCGCGTCCAGTGGCCTTGCTCGAATGCCTCGTAGGCCGTGCGGCTGTCCTGGACGTCGTCGTCGTTCTGCCAGATGCCGTCGCTGCCGGGCCCGTCGAAGGACCGGGCCCCGACCAGCACGCCGTCGTCGTAGTCGTGGACCGTGTACTGCCGGATCCCGGTCGCCGTCTCCCAGGTGATCTGGCGTGCGATCGGGTTCTCCCAGGTCCGGAACATCACCACGATCGTGGGCACGGCGCCCGCCGCGGTCTCCAGGCCGGACAGGTAGAACCGGTAGGTCGTGCGGGCCGCAAGAGGCGCGTCCGGCGTGAACGTGACGGTCCTGCCCAGGACCGCCAGTTCCCCTTCCACGCCGATCCCGGACGTGACGATCTCGTTGAAGCCCCGGGCCCAGGCCAGCGAAGTGGTCGCGTCGCCCGCGGCGCTGGCGACGCCGTGGTTCAGGGTCACGGTGATCGGGGCAACCACGCTGACGCCCCTGGCCCCGTCCTCCGGTTCGACCGTCACGGTCAGGGGCGTCGTTCCGTCCGGACCCTCGTCGGGAGTGCCCGGGTGGTCCGGGTTCCCCGGGTCCGTCACCACCGGGATGTCGGCATCGCCCTCGTCCGGCGGAGGCAGTTCGTTCGTCACGCCCTCGTCCGTCGCGGTCGGGACGTCCGGCGTTCCCGGGTCGTCCCCCGCGTCCGCCCCGCTGGAACCGCCGCCGCCGCAGGCCAGGAGGAGCGAAACGAAACAGGCGCCGAGGATGCGATGCATGATGGCCTCCTGCGCGGCGCCCGGCGGCGTCGCGTACAACGAGGGAAGTCCATTGGATTCGTTGACGAGCCTAGGCCCGGACGCCGATCCCGTTCAAGCGGCGGAACTCCCGACGGCGTGCGGGCGCCACCGACAGCGTCGAGTCGCTCGTTCGGACGTTGTTGCCGCGACCGGTTGTGCCGGAATCGCGGGTGGGGGAGAATCGGCATCGACTCGACATCATGACGGCCGGTTCCCCCGGGCCCGGCCCACCAGGAGGCAGCGATGACCCGCCGCTCTGCGTGCACGATTCCCGTCCCCCGGCCGGCCCTGCTGGCCCTGCCGCTGCTGGCGGCACTGCTGGCGGCACCCGCACCCGCCCCCGCGCAGCCGGGACCGAAGGTGCATCCGGACGTCCAGAGGAACCTGTCGTCGGCCGTGCGCGCCCTGGACCAGGCGGACGGCCTGGTGGCCCAGGTGGATGCGGCGTCCGCTGCCGCCGACAAGGATGCCCTGCTGAAACGCTTGGCCTTCCAGGTCGAGAAGGCCGAAACGGACCTGAAGGCTGCCGAGGAGTCCGCGACCGGACGAGGCCAGGCGGGACATCCCGCCCTGCAGCAGGCACGGGCGCGCCTGGCCGCGCTGGCGCCGCGCGTGGCCCAGGCGAAGGAGGGTGCGGGGAAGGCCGCCGCGGGGGAAAAGGCGGCGGTGGCGGGGGCGGCCGCGTCGGCCAAGGCCCTGAAGGCCGAATACGACCGGCTGTACGAGAAGGTCTTCTCGAAGGCCAACGGGTACCCCTTCCACTACAACGATGCCGAGCCCGTGCAGGAGGCCATCGAGGCCATCGAGTCCTACGAGAAGGACGACATGCCGGGCCTGAAGGAACGGCTGGCCCGGTTCGAGCGCGAGGTGGGGACCTCGAAGGACGCCATCGACGCCAAGGCCGAGGCCGACGGCTACGACGACCCCTACTACCGGCCGTCGTGGGCGTGGGAGAAATTGAAGGAGTGCATCGGCCTGGTCGCGCAGACCCGCAAGGCGATGGGCGAGGACCTGCTGAAGCGCGCCGACCACACCAAGGGCAACGTGAAGAACTTCACCGCGGACTTCAGCCGGGTGGAGCGCTACGAGGAGGTGCTGTCCTGGCTGCAGCTGGCGGCCCGTTTCGACCCGGAAAACGCACGGGCGCAGGCCGACCTTCAGTCCTTCCCGGCCTGGCGGGACGCGGACTGGAAGGAGTTCGGCCGGCAGATCGACGGCAGGAAGTTCCCCGGTCCCGTGCAGGGCGCCCCGGGCAACGCCGCCGCGCTGGCCGCCGCGGGGAAGCAGTGGTTCGCCCAGAGCGACGAGTGGGGCCGCCGGGACCAGAACCCCCGCGCGAAGGACAAGGCCCCGCGGCGCGTCGTCACGGTGGTCGTCACGGGCCCCTGGTCCGTCCAGGCCACCAACATCCTGGGCAAGCCCACCATGTACGGGGTGCCGGCCAAGCTGGTCGTGGCCCTGGACCGCGAAAAGGACCTGGACGTGTACCGGGTGTACGACCTGACCCTGCGCACGGCCGAGCACGAGGGCGTGAAGGCCGCCCCTCCCTTCGACAGCGTCACGGTCGGGAACAGCGGGTACGTCCGGCCCGCCGCCGTGAAGGGCCGCTGAACCGTCACCCTGTGCCGCCGGACTGCATCCAACGCCTTCGTCAGGCGGAGACACCCCGGGTACCCGTTGTGCGAACGTCTCGGTTCCATTACCATGCTGCGCTGTCGGAGGCGGGACAGGGCACTTGTGCCGCCGGCCGGGTGGAAAAGGGAGTGCCGAGAAGCCGGATGGGAGTTGCCGATGCCTGAGCTGGTCCAGGAGAAACTGCCTGACTTCATGAACCGGGTCCGGATCCAGGACGAACCGAGGCTCGCGCTGTTCGACGCGGACGGGACGCTCTGGGAGAACGACATCGCCGACGACTGCACCATCTGGATGATCGGGACCGGCCGCATCCGGACCGGCGCGAAGTGGGACGAATACAAGAGGATCTACGCGGCCGACGCCCCGGCGGGATGCCGCTACCTCCTGTCGTTCTACGAGGGCATGTCCATGGAGGACCTGACCCGCCACGTGAACACCTACTGGGATGAGTTCATGAAGATGATCTACATCCCGGAGCCGTGCCGCGTGCTGGAGGACCTGGCGGCCAAGGGATTCAAGATCTGGGTCGTCACCGGATCGCCGACCGACTTCCTGTTCCCGCTGCTGAAGACGATGCCGGTCGACAAGATCGTCGGCATGGATTTCGAGGTCGACGCCAACGGGATCTGCACCGGCCGGCACGACGGGATCAGCTGCGCCGGTCCCGGCAAGGCCGAGAAGGTCGTCAGCCTGTGGGACGGCCCGATCCAGTTCGCGGCCGGGAACGCCGTGCTGGACGAGGCGATGATGCGGCTGGCCCGCGACGTGGTCTGGGCGGTCCACCCGCATCCGGACCTGGAGAAGGTCGCGATCCACGAGGGCTGGGAGATCAAGAAGTCCCACAAGCCTCCCTACGGGACGGCGGGCTGGGTCAGCATCCAGGAAGAACTGCACGAAAGGCACCTGCCGATCCCCGACTACCTGCGATAGGGTCCTCCCCCGGGGATCCCGTGAGTCGGGCCCCGGTTCCGCGTAGAATCAATCGTCATCCACCGCGAGGTCCCGTGCGAAGCATGGCGATGTGTGCCTTCTTCCTCCTGGCGTCGATCGTGCCGGTGGACGCCGCATCGGACCCGGCGGAAAGCGGCGACCCGGCCCTGTCCGAGGCGGACCGGGCAGCCCTGGCGGCCCTGGAACCGGGGACGGCCTCGGGGGAGTTCGCAGTGGCCGGCCAGGCGGTGCGGCTGGCCCACGCCACGGTGGTCTTCCGGCGGGACTTTCCCGGGGACCCGGAGAAGCGGACGGTCGTCCTGGCCGACGTCGCGGTGCCCGACGAGGTGCTGCTGGACGAGTTCGGCCTGCACGCGCTGGCGCGGGAGGGCAGGGTGCACGCCGTCGAGGTCGTCATCGGCCCGGACGGGAAGCCGGGCGCGGGGCACCTGCACCACCGGGCCCTGGCGGGCGTCGGGGGAGGCGGGGACTCGGCCTCGTTGTCGGTGTCGGGCATGCACCGCTTCCTGCCGGGTGCCACGGGTCCCGACGAACTGTCCGGCAGGCTGCAGACGGATGGCCCCGAGTCCTTCCTGGGAGTCGAGTATCGCTACTCCGCCTTGTTCCGGGCCCGGCCGTTGCGGCCGCCGCCCCCCACGCATTCCGGCGAGGCGGCGGCCCGGAGCGGTCCCGGAAAGGCGGTGGCGGCCTTCCTGAGGGCCGTCCGGGCGGGAGACCGCGCCACGCTGCGCAGGCTGGTCCGCCCGTCGATGGTGGCCCAGTTGGACGGACCGGACGGTGCCGCGATGGCGAAGGCGATGCGTTCGTCGCTGCCGGCGGGCCTGAAGGTCGTCGAGGTGACCGAGCGGGGCGACATCGCCGAGGTGGTGGCGATGAAGTCCGGCAGGGACGGGCGGGAGAGCATCCGGTTGCAGGCGTTCCGCCAGGACGACGCCTGGAAGATCGGGATGGGCGAGGGCACCGAGGAGGTTCCTCCCCCCCGGCCACCGCCCACTCCGGAGCAGGAGGCGGCCGCCCGCACGGCCCCGGGCCGGCTGGTGCTGGAATTCGCGGACGCGATTCGCGGCCGGAACCTGGCGCGGATGCGGGCCCTGTCCGAGAACCCGCGCCGGCTGGACGGCCTGAAGGGCCCCCTGGGGGGGATGATGCTGGAGATGCTGTCGGTCGCCTTCCCGTACGACCTGCGGGTCACCCGGGTCACGGAGGAAGGCGACCACGCCCTGGTGGAGGCCGAAAGCGCCCTGGTCCCGGAGCCCCTGAAGATCCGGGCGGTGCGCGTGCGGGGGAAGTGGCGAATCGCGGACGAGCCCGCGCGGGAACCGGGCCCGCGCTGAGGGCGATCACCAGCGCTGGGTGCTTTGTTCCGCGAACCCGGCGAAGCCCCGGATCTCCACGACCGTGCAGTCGTCCAGCACCAGCTTCCCTTCGTAGTCGCCGTACACCTTCAGGCCGTGCATGTAGTAGTCGCCCAGTTCGGTGCGGGTCGGGGCGAAGGTGTGCGGCGTCAGGGTGAGGTCGACCCGGCCGTCGGGGCTGCGGATGACCCAGGGCTTCATCGGGTCCTCGGGGTCCATCTGCCAGGTCGATCCCGCGAACGATCCGATCTTGTGGATGACGCCGTCGACCAGGATGCCGTCGGCGCTGGCCCGCTGGATCGCGTCCAGGCCGGCGCCCAGGTTGAAGGCCACGTCGTGACCGCCGGCCGTGCCGTATCCCGCGCCCCAGAACCACTGCGATTCCCGGGGCCAGACGCCGCGGCCCCAGTCCAGCACGCCGTACGCGTCCTGCCGGTCGAACGCGACCTCGCGCGTGCCGGCCTTCACCCATCCCGAGGTTCGCATGCCGAAGATCTTGTCCTCGTAGAAGAAGGTGCCCGGGTCCGGCAACGGGTGGGCGACGGCCAGGCTTTCGCGTGAAGGCCCGTCCTCGAACCGGACCTCGCCGGACACGTCGATGCCTCCGAACTTGCCGGGCAGGACGAAGGACAGGACCCGCAGGTCGCCGTCGAACGTCACCGAGATGCGGTTGTCCTCGTGCTCCCAGCCCGCCTCGGCATACGGCGAGGTCGGCAGCCGCACCATCGTGGAATCGCCCAGGTCCCAGCCCGACAGTTTCTCGCCCGTGGCGTAGTCCAGGACGGTCACGCCCGTGAAGGAGAACAGGGACAGTTCGGCGACCGTGACCTCGAGGTAGAAGGCCGGCGACTGGACCGAGTAGAAGTCCCAGTTCTTGACCTGTTCCCGCAGTTCCGCCGGGATCCGGCCGGGGTCGTACTCGAGGATCGGGCGGCGGGACCAACCGATGGTGGCCAGGCTGCCGTCCTCGGCCAGCACGGGCGCGGGGGAGGTCAGTTCGTTCTGCACGCAGGGGCTGATGGCGCAACCGACGGGCGCGCAGGGATCGGGCGCGACGTCGATCGCGTCGGCGGTTCCCCCGCCGCCGGAGCAGGCCGCCGCCAGGACGGCGCACGTGGCCAGGAGGCCGTGCCGGAACAGGACCCGCATCGTCGTCGCGTCGCGAAGCATGCCGTCGCTCGGGTTGTCGAGGAACCCATGATGCCCCAGGTGCGGGGAGAGGAACAACCGGGAAATCCCCAGGCACCTCGTGCTTTCCGGGGGACGGCCACGAGGGGCATCGCGACGGGCGTTCAGGGCCGGATCAGCCTCTGACGGACCGATCGCGCCAGCAGCAGGGCGGACAGGACAACCACCACCAGCGCAAGGACGAACTTCATCGCGCCCCTCAAAGATCCGACCTGTTCATCGATTGCCGGCCGCCTCAGAAGTTCGCGGCCCAGGCCGCCCCGTCCGCGCCGGCATCGCCCGGGGTGCCGATGGACGGCCCGCCCGAGCCGCCGAGGCCGGGGAACCCGACGACCAGGGTGTTCAGCGCCGCGTACGGGCCGAGGTCGACCGTGCCGTTCCCGGACGCGTGGATGGCGTACGAGACGCCCCCGCAGCCGCCGCCGCCGCCCTCGCCGTGCCCGCCGTTGCCGCCGTTCCCGCCGTCCCCGCCGGGGGCCGCGCACTTGGCCGTCGCGAAGTCGTAGGCGCCGCCGTCGCCGCCCGCACCCCCCGGCCCGCCGGAACCGCCGTTGCCGCCGGACCCGCCGAACCCGCCCATGCCGCCCCGGATCGTGTTGCCCACCAGCGTCGGCACGGTCGTGGGAACCTGGCTCCAGACCAGGAAGACGCCGAAGGATCCGCCGCCCGAGCCGCCGCCCAGGCCGCCCTCGCCGCCGCATCCCCCGGATCCGCCCCCGCCGCCGGCCCCGCCGATCTGCGTGCGCGACGAGCAGCCCGAACCGTTCCTCGCGCCGCCACCCGCCCCGCCGCCGCCGCCGCCGCTGCCCGGTGCGCCGTCCGCGCCCGGGAGGCCGTTGCCGCTGGTCCAGAGGCCGCCCTCGACCCGGCCGGCCGCGACGCAGCCGTTCGTGCCGGCCGTGCTGCCGTTGCCGCCGTCCCCGCCCTGCAGGCCCCGGTTCCCGACCTCGTTGCCGGCGGAGGGCTGGTGGCATTCCCCGTCGGGCGGGAACGACGAGCAGACCCATGCCTCGCGGTCGTATCCGCCCGCGCCGCCCGTGCCGGCGAGGGGGCCGGAACCGTTGCTGCCGTTCTCGTACGCGACCGGCGCCTGG
Source organism: uncultured Myxococcales bacterium (assembly GCA_937975765.1). GTDB lineage: Bacteria > Myxococcota_A > UBA9042 > DTJE01 > DTJE01 > CAIZWN01. Next base: position 9,526 of record CALJUR010000099.1, on the reverse strand, counting down.
TTGTAGACGGGTGGGCAGGTGTTGCCGCCGCCGCCGCCGCCGCTGACGACCACCCCCTGGTTGCAGGTCTGCGATCCCCCGGCGCCGCCGGCGCGGGGCACGGCGGGCACCAGGGCCGAGCAGTTCGTCGTCAGTGCCCCGTAGGAGGCGCCGCCGGCGGTGCCGTCGATGCCGATGGGGCCGTTCGGTCCGTCAACTCCCTTCGTCCCGGCCCCTCCGATGCCGCCCTCGACGACGTTGTTCGACAGGACCAGGGCGTCGGTGCAGTCGCGAAGGTAGACGGCGTAGCTGCTGGCGCCGATGGCCGGGTTGTTGCGGCCCAGGATCGTGAAGCCCTCCAGCAGCGTGCCGCCCGCGGCGCCCGCGATGGAGAAGGCGTTCACGGCGCCCGGGGCCTCGGGGGTGAAGTCCTGGCCCTGGATGACCGTGACGTTGACCGGGGGATCCTGCCTCCAGGTGATCGCGTTGTGACCGCCCTTCACCGCGATGCCCGCCGCCAGCGTGATGCTGCCGGGGTACAGCCCGGAGGACACCAGTACCTTGTCCCGGCCCGCGACCCGCGCCCTCGCAATCCCGGTCCCGATGCCGGCGCAAGGAGCGCCGAAGTCGCCGCAGGTCTCCCCGTCCTTGCCGCCGTTCGCCGGGGTGGACACGTAGATCGCCAGCGGATCGAGGAACAGTTCGCAGCCGTTCTCCGGGTTGCCGTCGGCATCCGCGTGGCCTTCCTCGCACGTGAAGCCGCAGGTCGGGTTTCCCGTGGCGACGCAGCGGGCCACGGCGAACATCGGCGCCCCTGTCGTGTAGATCCTGGCGCAGTCGTTGAAGCAGTTCCCACAGGCGTCGACCCGGTCGTATCCCATGCCGCCCTGCGTGCCCTTGAAGTCCTCGTCGGTCAGGCCGTCGCAGTCGTTGTCCAGCAGGTCGCAGGTCTCCGGGGACGCCGGGCCTTCCGTGGCGTCGCACTCCACGCCGGACCCGTCGGGCAGGCAGTGGTTCGTCCCGGATCGGCGACACTCGCCCGTGCCGGCCAGGCAGACCCGGCCCTTCTCCGGGAAGTCCTGGTCCACCAGGCCGTCGCAGTCGTTGTCCAGGTCGTCGCAGACCTCGGGCGTCGGGGCGCCGGCGACCGCGTCGCAGGCCGTCCCGGTCCCGTCCGCGGTGCAGGCGAGCACGCCCGTGGCGTAGCACTCGCCCAGGCCCGTCCAGCACGACTTCCCCTTGTTCGTGAACCCCTCGTCGACGGCGCCATCGCAGTCGTTGTCGATGCCGTCGCACGACTCGGGCGCGGGGACCAGCGCGTCACAGGCGCTCCATCCCGACGCCGGATCGCAGGTCTGGAAGCCGAGGCAACTGCCGTACGCGTTCGATCGGCTGCACGCCCGCCGGGACCCCGCCTCGTCCGGTCCGCAATCGCACGAGCCCAGCAGGGGGAAGCACGCCGCCCTTCCGTCGTCGGCGACCTTGCACGTCGTCCCCTCCCCGCAGGTCGCCCCGGCCTGGTCGCAGGGCGCCAGGCAGAAGGTCCTGCCGTCCATCAGCGTGCAGTAGTTGCCGAAGCACTGCGCGTCGCTGTCGCAGGGCTGGCAGGTCATCAGCGGCGGCAGGATGCACTGGTAGTCGCTGAGCCTGTAGTAGCCCGGGTCGCAGTGGTCCACGACGCACCGCGGGACGGCCCCCGACAGGTCGCAGGCGGGCGTCGCGTTCCGGATCTGGTCGGCGCAGTCCGTGCCGCAGGTGCCGCAGTTCTCGACGGTGCCATAGCGGGCCTCTCCGGTGCCCGGGTCCGTGACCAGGAAGTCCTCGTCGGTCAGCCCGTCGCAATCGTTGTCCAGGAAGTCGCAGGCCTCTGCTGCCGGCATCGGCGCATGGCAGACGTATCCCGCCGCCCCAGAGCACGTCGCGGTTCCCAGGCAGGTGCCGACGCCGTCCACGACGTTCGAGCACGGGCGGGTCGGCGGCACGTCCTCGTCCACCTGCCCGTCGCAGTCGTCGTCCGAGCCGTTGCACGTTTCCGCGGCCGGCGTCGCGGCGTTGCAGCCGACGTATCCGCCCTGGTCCGGTTCGCACGTCTCGGTCCCGTAGCAGGTGCCCGCCTCGCCGGACACGTGGCACAGCCGGACCGCGCCCGCGTTCGCCGGCGTGCAGGTGCAGGCGCCCGTGTCCGGAAGGCAGAGGTCCTCGCCGCCCGTCGCCGTGCAGGTCGTGCCCGCAGGGCAGGGCCGCCCGGCGTCGCAGGTGCGCGTGCAGTAGTCGCCGTCGCCGATCGTGCGGCACGTCCCGCCCATGCATTGCGCGTCGGTCGAGCACGGGCTGCAGACCACGTCGGACACGCCCAGGCAAGCCACGCCGTTCACCGGGTAGTAGCCCGGGTCGCACGTGGCCACCACGCACCGGGGCCCCTGTGCGCCGTCCTGGCACGTCCCCGTCCCGTGCGCGATGGCCGTGCCGCAGACGTTGCCGCACACGCCGCAGTCGGAATCGGCCAGGTATTCCCCACCCGTCGCGAACCCCTCGTCGGTCTCGCCGTCGCAGTCGTCGTCGACGTAGTTGCACGACTCGGGCGCCGGCCGGGCCGCGGTGCACGTCTCCCCCTGCGGGCCCAGGCAGACCCGGATGCCCTGGCAGGTCCCGACCCCCGGCACTTCCACCGTGCAGGCCTCCCCCGTGGAAAGGTCCTCGTCCACCCAGCCGTCGCAGTCGTCGTCCAGCCCGTTGCACGTCTCTTCAGCCGGCACCGGGGCGGTGCAGTCCACCCACCCGGTGGCGGGGTCGCACGTCTCGAAGCCGTAGCACGTGGCTCCGGCGCCGGTCCGGTAGCAGGGCCGCCTCTGGCCCGCGCTCTTCGGCTCGCACCCGCAGGCGCCGCTGGACGGGGCCCAGAAGTTCCCCGCGTCGCCGACCGCCTGGCAGTCGTAGCCCTCCACGACCTGCCCGGCTTCGCACGGGGCCGTGCAGTACGAACCTCCGCCCACGGGCTGGCAGTGCCCGGTGACGCAGTCGCCGTCCTCGTCGCACGGCAGGCACAGGGTCGTGGCCAGGCTGTAGCAGTGCGTCTGGTCCACCTCGAGGTAGCCGGTGTCGCACGAGGCCACGACGCAATGGGGACCGTCTTCGCCAGCCGGGTCGCAGGCCTCGACCGCGTTGGGGATCGTCCCGACGCACGACAGCCCGCAGGCGCCGCAGTTCTCCAGCGTGTCGTACACGCCCGCCGTGGCGAACCCGTCGTCGGTCTCGCCGTCGCAGTCGTCGTCCTGGCCGTTGCAGGTCTCGAACGCGGGGGTCCGCGCGTCGCAGACCCATCCCAGGACGCCGGTGCATCGGGAGAGGCCCGTGCAGGTCCCGACGCCGGCCACCGTGGACTCGCAGGGCAGGGTCTCGGGCAGGCCCTCGTCGATGCGCCCGTTGCAGTTCTCGTCCAGGCCGTTGCAGGTTTCGGGGGCCGGGGTCGCGGCCGAGCAGCCTTCCCAGCCCGCCTGGATGTTGCACGTCTCGACGCCGTAGCAGGTCCCGTCGTCGTTCGTCACCGAGCAGCTCCGGACCTGGCCCTCCTGGGCGTCCTCCAGGCAGGAACACGAACCGGTCTTCGGCATGCACAGCGCCGCCGCGGGCTGGCCCTCGTCGGCCTCCACGTCCAGGCATTCGTAGTGCGAGTTGACGCACGAGCGGTCGGGCTGGCACGGGGCCACGCAGCGGCCCGACCCCTCGATCTGCAGGCAGCGCCCGCCGTTGCACTGCGCGTCGGTGCGGCAGGGCGAGCACCCTTTCACGAAGTCGAAGACGCACAGGGCGATCGGCTCGCCGCCCAGGAAGAAGGTCCGGCACAGGAACCCCTCGGGGCAGTTCTCCACGCAGATCTGCGTGCAGAAGAACCCGTCCGGGCCCTCGATGCAGAACCCGCTGTCGCAGTCGCCGTTCTCGTTGCAGGGCGCGCCGAACGACCCCGGCGGGATGTCGGCATCCCCTCCCGGCACGTCCCGCGGCACGTCGTCTTCCGCGGTCTCGATGTCCCCGGGGACATCCGTCGGCGGGGCGTCCGGCACCTCCGACACGTCGCCGGCCGCCGCGTCGTCCGCGGGGGCGACATTCGATCCGCCTTCGCAGCCCGGGCCCGACGCCAGCGCCACCGCCAGCAGTGCGACCCACCCGGGACCGGAAACGGGAATCCGCCTTGATGCCGCCATGAGTCGCCTCCTGCTTCCAGGCACCCCTGCAACGCGCGTCGCACCGTAAGACGCTCCCATATGCTACATGCATGCGCGTGGAATCTGTAGCGGCGACCGGTGACGGCATTGGTGGCACGGCGGGTGGAACGGATGCGAGGTTCGCTTGCCAGGACCGTCGGCGAAGCGTATGTTCCTTTCCGGCGAGGCCGATCTGATTCACGGGAGCATTCCGGTGGAAAAGAGGCTCGGGACCGTATCGATCATCCTGGATCCGCAGGCGACGCCGGTCGCGACCGTCAATGAACTGATCTCGCAGTTCGGCGACGACATCGTGGCGAGGCTGGGCCTGCCCTACCGGGATCGGGGCGTGAGCATCATCACGCTGGTCACCGAATCCTCCGTCGAGCGCATGAGCGCCCTCACCGGCAAACTCGGGAAGCTCCCGGGAGTCCAGGTCCGGTCTCTGATGGCCAGGACCCGCACCGGAGAGGGACCCGATGATGATTCGACCGGACAGTGAAGGCCTGACGGATTTCATTCCCGCCCAGAGGATCGAGGAACTGCTGGCGCAGCCGCCGGCGGCCGCGGGGGAGGTGCGCCGGATCCTGGCGAAGTCCCTGGCGCTGAAGCGCCTGGACCTGGAGGAGATGGCCGCGCTGCTGTCCGTCGAGGACCCCGCGCTGCAGGAGGAGATGTTCCAGGCCGCGCGGACGCTGAAGAAGAACGTCTACGGCAACCGCATCGTCCTGTTCGCGCCGCTGTACGTCGGCAACAAGTGCGTGAACTCGTGCCTGTACTGCGGGTTCCGGGCGGCCAACAAGGACGTCGTTCGCCGCACCCTGACCGAGGACGAACTGCGGGCTGAGGTCCTGGCCCTGATCGGCAAGGGGCACAAGCGCCTGGTGGTGGACTTCGGGGAACACCCCGACTACGACGTGGAGGTGCTGGCCCGCACGGTCCAGACCATCTACGCCACGAAGTCCGGCCACGGCGAGATCCGGCGCGTCAACCTGAACTGCATCCCGCTGGACGTCCCGGGGTACCGCCGCATGAAGCAGGTGGGCATCGGCACGTACCAGATCTTCCAGGAGACGTACCACCGGCCCACGTACAAGGTCATGCACCCGTACGGCCCCAAGTCGGACTTCCTGTGGCGGCTGTACGGCCAGGACCGCGCGATGGAGGGCGGCTGCGACGACGTCGGCATCGGCGCGCTGTTCGGGCTGTACGACTGGCGGTTCGAGGCGATGGGCATGCTGGCCCACGCGATCCACCTGGAGGAGCGGTACCACGTCGGGCCGCACACCTTCTCGTTCCCCCGGATCAAGGACGCCAGCAACCGGGCGCTGGATCCGAAGTGGGCGGTCAGCGATGCCGAGTTCAAGCGGCTGATCGCGATCCTGCGGCTGTCGGTGCCGTACGTCGGGATGATCCTGACGGCGCGCGAGCCGGCGGAACTGCGGCGCCAGTTGATCGACTTCGGGTGCTCGCAGATCGACGCCGGGACGCGCATCGGGATCGGCGCGTACGCGTCGGGGGACGAGGAGCAGGACCTCAGCCGCGAGCAGTTCCGGATCGGGGACTGCCGGAAACTTGACGAGGTGGTGGGCGAACTGGTGGACATGGGCGAGATCCCGTCCTGGTGCACCGCCTGCTACCGCAAGGGACGCACCGGCGAGCACTTCATGGAGTTCGCGATCCCCGGCTTCATCAAGCGCCTGTGCACGCCGAACGCGCTGCTGACGCTGAAGGAGTACGAGGTCGACTACGCGTCGCCCGAGGTCCGCGAGAAGAGCCGCCGGCTGATCGCGGACGAACTGGCGAGGATTGAGGAAAGTCCTCAGAAGGCGCAACTGGTCCAGCGCCTGGCCGCGATCGAGCAGGGCCAGCGCGATCTCTACTTCTAGATCCCTGCCCGGCCGGCCCGGCCACGTTCAGGACACGATCTTCGGCAGCACCACGACGGTCAGGCCGTGCTCCAGCAGGCGCTGCTGCAGCGCCAGCGTCGTGTGGTTGTGCAGGACGCGGTGGTACCAGCGCTCGCGCGGGAAGACCAGCTTGCCGCCGAAGAAGGTCACGTCGTCGTAGCTCTGGGCGACGTTGACGCACAGGCGCGCCAGTTCGGCCACCGGGTCCGTCCCGACGCCGTACCGGGCCGCCGCGGGGAAGCCCATCCGGTGGGCGAGGTCCACGTACCGGTTCACATCCTTCTCGGTCTGGGCGCGCAGGGCCTCCATCTCGTCCTCGCCGCGGAAGGCGCCGCTGTCCACCGCGCCGACGCTGACGAAGACCAGGTTCCGGTAATGCCCGCGAAACTGGCGCAGGACCTGGTTCAGCGTCTCGACGCCCACGCCGTTGTAGCCGCCCACCAGGAAGGCCGCCGTCGGCCGGTGGTGGTCGACCTTCGGGGAGGGGGATCAGGATTTCATGAAGGAAGCGGTCAGGCCTTCAGCCGGTAGCCGACGGCGGGCTCGGTCTGCAGGTAGCGCGGGCGGGCGGGTTCGGCCTCGATCTTGTGCCGCAGCTGGCCCATGTACACCCGCAGGTACTGGGTCTGGTGGCCGTAGGCGGGCCCCCACACCTCCTTGAGCAGCTGGTTGTGGGTGACGACGCGGCCGGCGTACCGGATCAGTGTCGCCAGGAGGCGGTACTCGATGGGCGTCAGGTGCACCTCCCGGCCAGCCACGAAGACCTGGCGCCGGTGCAGGTCCACCCTCAGGTCCCCGGTCTCGAACACCGGCACGGGCTGCTCGGCCGCCTGGCGGTGCCGCAGGGCGACCCGGATGCGCGCCAGCAGTTCCTCGACGCCGAAGGGCTTGGTCAGGTAGTCGTCCGCGCCGGCGTCCAGCGCCTGGACCTTGTCCTGCTCCTGGCCCCGGGCCGAGATGACGAGGATCGGCGTCTGCGACCACTCGCGCAGCCGGCGCGTCACCTCCAGGCCGTCCACGTCGGGCAGGCCCAGGTCCAGCAGGATCACGTCGGGGTTGCGGGTCGCGGCCTGCAGCAGCCCGTCCTCGCCCTTCTCCGACTCGAACAGCCGGAAGCCGTTGCCGGTCAGCGAGACGCGCAGGAAGCGCCGCATCTGGGGCTCGTCCTCGATCAGCAGGACCAGCGGGCCTTCGTCGCTCATGTCCGGGGTCCTCCTTCCGGGGGTTCGCCGCCCTCGGGATCGGGCGGGGGCCCGTCCAGCCCCGCGGGATGCTCGCCTGCGGGCAGCGTGATGCGGAACGCCGCCCCGCCGCCTGGGCGGTTCGCGGCGGTGATGCGCCCGCCGTGCAGTTCCACCAGGGCGCGGCAGACGGCGAGGCCCAGGCCCACGCCACCTGCCTGTCCGCGGGGATCGGCCTGGAAGAACTTGTCGAACAGGCGCTCCTCCAGGCCGGAAGGGATTCCCGGTCCGCGATCCGCGACCTCGACCACGACCGAGCCGTCCTGGGCGAGCGCCGAGATCTCGATCGCGCCGTCGGTTCCCGAGTACTTCAGCGCGTTTTCCAGCAGGTTCAGCAAAACCTGTTCGACCGCGGGGCCATCGATCCGCACCGGGGGCAGATCCTCGGGCAGGCGGGTGACGACCTCGCGGCCCGCCAGGGACGGCTCCATCCGGTTCAGCGCCGCCCCGACCACCTCCTCCAGGGGCTGCCATTCCTTTTGCAGCCGGACCGCGCCGGACTCCAGGCGCGTCATGTCCAGCAGGTCTCGCACGCGCCGGGCCAGCCGGTCGGCCTCGTCCTCGATGGCCCCGATCAGCTCCAGGGCGCCGGGGTCGCGGATCCTGTGCGGCTCGCCCCGCAGCGCGCTGGCCGATCCCTTGATGGCCGCCAGGGGGGTCCGCAGGTCGTGGGAGACGCTGCTCAGCAGCACGTTGCGAAGGCGCTCGCGCTCGCCCTCGACCCGGGTGCGCTCGTTCTCCTCCGCCAGGCGCGCGCGCTCCAGCGCCGTCGCGACCTGGGTGACCAGCGCATCCAGCACCTTCCGCTGGTCCAGGTCCTCGAAGAGGTGCGGGTCGTCGGGCCGCACGCCCAGGACGCCCTGGTTGCCGCCGGGGCCGGACAGCGGGATGAACAGCATCGGCGAGGCCGCCAGCGTGTCGGTGCCCAGCCCGGCGTCCCGCTCGTTGGCCCGGACCCAGGCGGCGATCGCAACCTCGTCCCCGGAGGTCCCCGTGCCGGCGTCCGTCCGGTGCAGCAGGACCAGGTCGCCGGTCGGGCCGGTTCCGTACACGGCCACGTGGGCGTCGAAGACCTCGCGGATCCGGGCGGCCGCGACCTGCACCAGCGCCTCGACGCCGGACGTGCGCGCCAGTTCCCGGGACACCGAGTACAGGACTCCCGTGCGTCGCTCCTGGCCCCGGGCGGCCTCGGCCTGCCCGCGCACGCGTCGGCCCAGGTGGCTGATGACCACGGCCACGAGGATCATCACGAAGAACGTCACGACGTGGCGCGCGTCCGTCATCCGGAAGGTCAGGTAGGGCGGCGTGAACAGGAAGTCGAAGGCGACGGCGCTGAGCAGGGCCGCCAGCAGCGAGGGCCCGAAGTCCATCCGCAGCGAGGCGATCACGACGCCCAGCAGGTAGACCATCACGACGTCGGACACGTTCTCGTGCCCGAAGACCAGTCCGTTCCCCAACGAGGCCAGCGCGACGATCCCCGCGGCGGCCAGGTACTGCAGGGCGCTCCTGCGCGGCCTCAGCGTGGCGCCCGCCGGGACGGGATCCTCTCCGGAATCGCCCGAGGTGGCATAGACGTCGATGTCGCCGCTGTTGCGGATGATCTCGTCCACGAAGGAGCCCCGCAGTCGCTCCCGCAGGCGCAGGAAGCGGGGCTTGCCGACGATGATCTTCGTGACCCCCCGTTCCCGGGCGAATCGCAGCAGGGTGTCGGCGATGCGATCGCCGTGGATGCTTCCGGTCTCGGCGCCCAGGCGCTCGGCCAGCCGCAGGTGGGTGGCCAGACGGGCGCGGTCGGCGGCGGGCAGGCGGAGGGTCTCAGGGGTCTCGACGTGGACGGCCAGCCACGGCACGTGCAGGCTCCGGGCCATTCGAGCGGCCGCCCGGACGAGTTGCGCCGAGTAGGGGCTGGGGCTGATGCAGACCAGGATCCGGTCCGACGAGGTCCAGGTCTTCTCGACGCCGTGCTCCCTCCGGTACTCCTGCATCTGGGCGTCGACGCGCTCGGCCATCCGGCGCAGGACCAACTCGCGCAGGGCGATCAGGTTCCCCTTCCGGAAGAACCGCTCGACCGCGCGCTCGGCCTGGTCGGGCACGTACACCTTGCCTTCCTTCAGCCGGTCCAGCAGCCGGTCCGGGGGAAGGTCCACCAAGATCGGAAGAGCGTCGTGTAGGGAAAGAGTGTAGATCTCGGTGG